>NZ_JBOCIG010000006.1:0-298723 GCF_050565425.1 Agromyces sp. GXS1127 | reverse complement strand
CGGCAGCTCGAGGTCGCGCGCCGCTGAACTCGGCGTCTGGCGACAGGACGTGTGGTCCACCGCAAGCTGCGTGACCGATAGCCGGTCCTCCAGCGGTGCGGCTCGAGACGTCCGAGCCGCACGAGCGAACCTCGTACCGCCCGACCGGGTCGATGCGCGGAGGCCCGCCCCGACAAACTGCCCGCTGAGGGCTCCTCAATCAGACGGACGTCGCGTGGCGTCGCGTGGCGCGAGCGTACCGACCTCAGCGCGCGGGAGCCGCGGGCACCGCGAGTGCGAGGAGGTCGTTGAGGTCCGAGAGGATCGCGTCGTGCGGCACCGACTCGAGCTCGGGTCGGCGCGCCGATCCGCTCAGGACGCCCACGATCCATCCGGCGCCCGCGGCCCGGCCGGCCTCGAGCATCGCGATCGAGTCGCCGGCGACCAGCACCTGGCGCACGTCGAGCGTTCCGGTGAGCTCCATGGCGTGGTGCACGGCGAAGGGCGCGGGCGGGGCGGATGCCACGTCGTCGACGGCCACGACGGCATCGACCGACCGCGGCGCACGCAGGTCCTCGGACACCGACCAGCCGAGCCGGTCGAGCAGGCGGGTCCCGACGTCGTGGGAGCCCTCGCAGACGAGCGCGACGCGCACGCCCCGTCGACGCAGTTCGGCGAGCGTCGCCTCGACGCCGCGGACGAGCAGCGGCGGCGCCGCGGCATCCGTCGACCGCCTGACGACCGCGCCCTCGAACGCCAGGACGGCCAACGTGATCATCGAACCGCCTCCACCGGATGGGAACGCGTGAGCGGCGTGCGACGGTCGACCTCGTTCTCGATCGTGAAGGTGGCGAGCTCCGGGCGGTACCGGTCGTCGGCATAGGCGAGGGGCCGGCGACCGGAGTCGAACGTGATCCGACGCTCGCGGAGGAGCGGGCTGCCCGCGTCGACCTCGAGCACCTCGGAGTCGAGCGGGTTCGCCGCGACCGCGTCGATCGTGTGCCGCGCCCGCCGGAGGTCGACCCCGCGGGAGACGAGATGCGCGTGCAGCGATCCCCGGTCGCAGTCGAGGTCGTCGAGCAGCGCGCCGATCTCGGGCGGAAAGGAGCTGCGCTCGACCATGGTCGGCACGCCGTCGAGCAGTCGCACGCGCACGACCTGCGTCACCGTTGCGCCCTCGTCGAGGCCGAGGAACCCCGCCACGGTCGACGGCGCCGGGCGCGTGCCCGCCTCGAGCGTGCGCTGACCGGGCTCGCGGCCGATCGCCCTCGCCCACTCGGTGAACGAGGTGAACGTCGAGAACGGCTGCGTCGGCACGACGCGTCCGACGAGGGGCGGGCGACCTCGTCCGCCCACGACGTAGCCCTCCTCGCGCAGCACGGCGAGCGCCCGGCGCACCGGACCGCGGCTCGTCCCGAACTCGCGGCACAGCGCCGCCTCGCTCGGCAGCCGCATGCCCGCGAACCAGTCGCCGCGCCCGATGCGATCGCGCAGGGTGTCGTGCACCCGCTCGTGGAGCGGCACCTCGATGGACATGCAACGACCGTACGGAGTGGGCGGATGCCGCGGGGTGGGCACCGTGCGACGGGTCGGTGAAGGTTCGGTGAACCGCGGGCGAACCGCTCCGGCGGCGGCCGTCGGCGTCCGCACGACGCCGACGTCAGGTCGTCCAGGGCAGCGCGAGCGCTTGGACGGGGGTCCCCGCGTCGACCCCGGCGGGCGGGACGACGACCACGACGTCGGCGACGGCCAACCCGCGGAGCATGCCGGAGCCGACGTGTGCCACGGGGACGGCGACGAGGCCCGGCAACGGGTGGGTGCCGGGACCGGCGCCGGGACCGGAAGCCGAATCGGCCGGGGTCGCGGCGGTCGATGCGGTCCATGCAGTCCATGCGGTCCATGCGGTCGATGCGCCTGCGAGCGTCGCGGGCACGAGACCGGTCGAGCCCGCACGACCGGGCAGGTCCGTGCCGGCGGTGACCGTGCGGGTCGGCTCCGGCGTTCCCGTCCAGGCGGCGAGGAGCGGCGCGCCGAGCGTCACGAGCCCGAGCATCGCCGCGAGCGGATTGCCCGGCAGGCCGAGGACGAGCCGGTCGGAGGCGCGCGCGAGCAGCGTCGGCCCGGCGGGCCGGGTCGCCATGCAGGGCACGATGAGCCCGGCGCCCTCGGCGGCGAGCGCGGCACGCACGTGGTCGGCGCTCGACCGGCCGCTGCCCCCCGTCGTCACGACGAGGTCGACGTCGTCGTCCAGGAGCGCGCGCCGCGTCATCCGCTCGTCGTCGCCGACCCGGCGCGTCGCGACGACCTCGGCGCCGAGTGCCTCGAGCGTCGCGGGCAGCGCGACGCGGAAGCTGTCGCGCACCTGGCCGGCCCGCGGCACCCCCTCCTCGACGACCTCGTCGCCCGTGAGCACGAGCGCGACCCTGGGGCGTCGCGCGACCGGCAGGTCGTTCACGCCGGTCGCCGCAGCGAGCGCGATGCGCGGCGGCGTCAGGATGGCGCCGGCCTCGAGCAGGGCGTCACCCGCCGCCGCCTCGGCACCGGCCGGGCGGATGTGCCGGCGCCCCCGGACGTCGTCGAGGCCGATCGCGCCGACCGGTTCGAGCACGTCGCCCACGACGTGGCCGGCCTCAGCGCGCAGCACGGCGTCCGCGCCATCCGGAATCACGGCACCGGTCACGATCTCGACGGCCTCACCCGGCCCGAGCGCCCGCACCCCCTCGTCGCGCCCCTGCACGCGCCACGGAGCCGGTCCGCGCACGGCCCAACCGTCCATCGCGGCCGATGCGAAGTGCGGCAGCGGGATGGCGGTCGCCAACGACTCGGCGAGGATCCGCCCGAGAGCGGCGGAGAGCGGCACGCGCTCGGGCCTCGCCTCCGGGGCGGCGGCGCGAGCCCTGGCCCGCGCCTCCGACCACGGAAGGGCGTCGGTCACGAGCCGGCGAGGCGACGGACGCGATCCAGCGCGTCGGCCGCGGCCGCCCCCGCGTCGGTACCGGATGCCGCGGCCAGCCCGGCCGCGTAGCCGGCGAGGTAGGTCGTGACCGGGGCCGCCGGCCGGACGACCGCATGCGCCGCGACGCCGGCGACGCCGAGCACGCGATCCAGGTCGAGCGGCGCATCCGGGATGTCGAGTTCCTCGCGCACGCGGTCCGCCCAGTCGGCGAGCACGCGGTGCAGGTCGCCCTCGTCGGTCATGTCGTCATCCCCTCCGTCGGTCCGGTCGCGCCGGCGGCGCGTGCGTCGGCCCAGGTGTCCACGTCCATGGTGGCGCGTCCGGGCAGCGGAACGTCCACCATCCGCAACGCGGCGACCAATCGCCGCATCGATGCACCCTCCAGCGGCACGGTCGCGGCGATCGCCGCGTCGAGCGCCCGTCGCCGCACGACCGAGGTCAGGTACTGCACGCGGCCGGAGCCGTCGACCGCCATGGCACCGTCGACCTCCTCGGGATCGGAGGCCTCGAACGCGGCGAGGAGCGGGCCGATCGCCTCCCCGACGAACGGCTGGTCGCCCGCGAGCAGGAGCACGGCGTCGCCGTCCGGCGGCAGCGCGGAGACGCCCGCGGCGACCGCGGCCGCCGGGCCGGCGAACGCGGGCTGCTCGCGCACCACCGCGACCTCGGGCGGCAGCGCCGACGCGCCGACCTCGCCGACGACGACCCGCTGTCGTGCGCCGCCGGCTGCCCCGACGACGCGCTCGAGCAGCGTGCGACCGTCCACGCGGAGGTCGCCCTTGGCGATCCCGCCGAGGCGCTCGGCGCGACCGCCCATCAGGATCACCGCATCGACCACGACCACGCGTTCACTGTAGGTCGCGCGGTCGTGGTCGCACTGCGTCAGTCGACCGGCTTCCCGGGCGCTGCGGGGTCGGCGTCGTCGGCGCGCGGGTCTGCGTGGTCGGACCGCGGGTCGGCATGGTCGACCTGCGGGTCGGCGCCCTCGTCGTCGTTCCGAGCGTCGGCGGGAGCCGCATCGGTGCCGGATGTCGCAACCGCGGGCCCGGCGGCGGCACCCCCGAGCACGGCTCCGGCGGCGCCCGCGGGCACGGGCTCCGCGACGACGGGCGCCTCGACGCGATCCGGCTCCCCCGACGCATCCTGCTTCGCCGAGCGCTTCGCGCGGCGACGCTCGCGACCGCCCTCGACGAGGTCGTAGAGGGCCGGCAGCACCAGCAGCGTCAGCACGGTCGACGACAGGAGGCCGCCGATCACGACGAGCGCGAGCGGCTGCGAGATGAACCCGCCGCTGCCCGTGATGCCGAGCGCGAGCGGCAGCAACGCGAAGATCGTCGCAAGCGCCGTCATCAGGATCGGCCGGAGCCTGCGGGAGGCGCCGTGCAGCAGCGCGTCGCGCACGGTCATGCCTCGGTCCCGGTACTGGTTCACCAGGTCGATGAGCACGATCGCGTTCGTCACCACGATGCCCACGAGCATGAGCACGCCGACGAGCGAGGCGACGCCGAGCGGGATGCCCGTGATCACCTGCAGCAGGATCGCGCCGGTCGCCGCGAACGGCACCGACACGAGCAGCAGCAGCGGCTGCAGCAGGGACCGGAACGTCGCCACCATCACCACGTACACGATCAGGATCGCGGCGAGCAGCGCCAGCCCGAGCTGCGCGAACGACTCCTGCTGGTCGGCGGTGACGCCGCCGAGCGACGCGGACGTGCCCTCGGGCAGGTCGGCCGCGGCGACCCCGGCCTGCACCTCGGCGCTCGCGGTGCCGAGGTCGTCGCCCGACGGGGTCGCGGCGACGGTCGCGCTGCGGAGCCCTTGCACGGTGGTGACGGATGACGGTCCCTCGACCTGCTCGACGGTGGCGAGCTCGTCCAGCCGCACCGTACCGGTCGGCGTGGGCACCTCCAGCGCGCGCAGCCCGTCGAGCGAGGTGGGCGGCTCGTCCGAGACGAGATAGATCGTGAGGGTCTGCTCCTCGATCACGATCGAGCCCGCCGACTGCGGCTGCATCGCGGCCGACACGACGCTGCCGAGCGCGACCTCGGAGTAGCCGGCCTCGGCCGCCGCAGCCCGGTCGACGTCGATCGCGACGTACGGCTGCGACGCCTCGAGGTTCGAGGTGACCTGGGTCAGCGAGTCGAGGCCCGACAGCTCGTCGACCACCGCATCGGTGGCCGCGCGCAGGTCCTCCTCGTTCGAGGCGGTGATGTCGACCTCGATGTCGTTCGACGCACCGAACCCGCTCTGGGTAGTGAGGGTGACGTCGCCGACGTCCTCGAGCGCCTCGAGCTCGTCGCGGACCTCGGCCTGCAGGGCCGTCTGGTCGGCGTCCTCGTCGGTCGTCACGTTGTACGTGACGGTGCTGCCCGAGCCGCCGAAGGCGGCGAGCGCGCCGCCGCCGGTCGACGTGCCGATCGAGACCTGGACGGTCTCGACGCCCTCGACGCCGCTGATCGCCGCCTCGACGGGCTCGGCCTTCTCGGCGAGGTACTCGAGGCTCGAGCCCACCGGCAGCTCCTGGGCGACGCTGAACGTGTTCTGCCCGCTGTCGCCGAGGAAGTTCGTCTTCATGAAGGGCGCCAGGGCGACCGTGCCGCCGAGCACGAGCACCGCGACGATGATCGTGACCATCGAGTGCCGGAGCGTCCACGACAGGATCGGCAGGAAGCCCTTCTGCAGCCGCGAGGGGTGCTCGAGCTCGTCCCCCGGCACGCCGGACGCCGGGACGGCCGCCGGGGCCGTCGCGCCCGCAGGCTCGGCCTCGGCGACGGATGTCGCGGGGCCGGCGTGGCGGAGCCCGGTCGAGCCGTCGGCGTCGCGGAGCTCGGGCGCGAGCCACACCTCGTCGCTCGACAGCGACGGCGACGCGGCGGGCGACGCCGTCGCCGCGGCCGGCACGGGTGCGCCGGGCGCGACCTGCACCTCGTCGACGAACGCGGCCTCCGCCGCGGCATCCGCCTCGGTCTGGCCCTTGCGCGGCTTCGCGGGCTTCAGGAACCAGTAGGCGAGCACCGGGACGATCGTGAGCGAGACGAGCAGCGACGCGAGCAGCGCGATGGTCACGGTCAGCGAGAACGGTCGGAACAGCTCACCGGTCACGCCCTCGACGAGCGCGATGGGCAGGAACACGGCGACCGTGGTGATCGTCGACGCGGTGATCGCCCCCGCGACCTCGCGCACGGCATGCACGATCGTCGACGCCTTGTCGACGCCCTGCACGAGGTGCCGCTTGATGTTCTCGATGACGACGATCGAGTCGTCGACGACGCGTCCGATCGAGATCGTGAGGGCGCCGAGCGTGAGGATGTTCAGCGTGTAGTCGGCGGCCTGCAGGCCGATCAGCGTGATGAGCACCGAGGTCGGGATCGAGATCGCCGTGACGAGCGTGGCGCGGACCGACATCAGGAACACGAGGATCACGAGCACGGCGAAGACCAGGCCGAGCATGCCCTCGACCGCGAGCGACTCGATCGACTGCTCGATGTACGGCGCCTGGTCGAAGACGACGGTGAACTCGACGCCGGGGTTCGTCGTGTCGAGCGACGCCTGCAGGTCGGGCAGCGCAGCGGCGACGGCGTTCGAGACCTCGACGGTGTTCGCCGAGGGCAGCTTGGTGACCGAGATCGCGAGCGCCGGCTCGCCGTCCACGCGCGAGATGCTGGTCTCGGGGTTCTCGGTGAGTTCGACGGATGCCACGTCGCCGACCGTGAGCGCGACGGGAACGGCGACCGTGGGCGTCGTGCCGTCCACGCCGGGGATGGTGGTGCCGGTGCCCGTGCCGGCGCCGATGTCCGTTCCGGTTCCGTCGGTCCCGGTGCCGTCGGCGCCGTCGGTCCCGGTGCCGTCGGCGCCGTCGGTCCCCGTCCCGTCCGTGCCCGTGCCGTCCGGCAGGGTGCCGTCCGGCAGCGCACCGTCGACGACCGGCTGCTGTTCGGTCGCCCCGATCAGCGGCAGGGCCGTGAGGTCCTCGACGCTGCCGAGGCGCGTCCCGGCCTGGACGGCGAACGTCGAGTCGCCCTCCGTGATCTGCCCGGCCGGGAGGAGCACGCCGTTCTGCTGCAGCGCGTCGCGGATGGCCTGCGTCGTGAGCCCGTACCGGGCGAGCTCGGCGACATCCGGCGTGATGACCACGCGCTGACCGCGGTCGCCGATGAGGGCGGCGTCGCGCACGCCGTCGAGGTCGCGCAGCTCGGGCAGCGTCGTGCGCGTGATCTCGTCGGAGAGGGTCGACACGTCATCGGCGCCCGTCACCGCGATGGCGACCACCGGCAGGTCGTCGAAGCTGAACGCGACGACCTGGGGGTCCACGTCCTCGGGAAGGGTCGGCGCGATGCGGTTCACCGACGAGAGCAGCTTCTGCTCCGCGAAGGCGAGGTCGGTGCCGAACGTGAAGCTCGCGACCACGCGCGACACGCCCGTCGAACTCGTCGTCGACGTGGACTCGAGCCCGGTGATGCCCTGGATGGCCGTCTCGATCGGCGTCGACACATCCGCATTGACGACATCGGGCGACGCGCCCGGGTACGCCGTGATGATCGACAGCTGCGGCAGCTGGATCGACGGGGCCAACTCCTGCTTGAGCCCGTTCAGCGCGATGCCGCCGAAGATGGCGACGACGACGGTGACGAGCGCGATGAGCGCGCGGTTGCGCATGCTGAGCTTCGCGAGGAGGGACATGGGGTCGATTCTCGCAGCGGACGGGTCCGTCCGGATAACGGGAAGCTGTGAAGCGCCGGTGACGGGGGTGGACCCTCGACCCCCGTTCGGGGTATGGTCCTGACCACGACGCCTGTCCGAGACGCCATGGGGGTGCGGATGCGAACGGCCGCGGTGGACCGCACGGCTCCGCTCGTGCGCGCCCTCCTCGTGGGCACCGGCCTCGCTGCCGCCTGGGTCGTCGTGAGCCTCGTCGCCTCGCCGTCGAGCGCCTCCGCCGACGAGCGGCCCGACGGCCTGCTCGGCACCGTAGGCTCGGTCGTCGGCGTGGTCGACGACACGGTCGGCGGGGTCGTCGACGAGGTCGTCGAGCCCGTGCTCGAGCCCGTCGTCTCGGCCGTCGTGCCCACGACCTCGACCGTGGTCGACACGGTCGACGAGGCGACGCCCGCGCCGCTCGATCCCGTGGTCCAACCGGTCAGCGGGGCGGTCGACGATGCCGTTCCCGTCGTGGTCGAGACGACGGCGGATGCCACGGCCGGCACGGTCGACGCCGTCGACGCCGTGGTGACCGGGACCGTGGCCGAGACGGGCGCACTCGTCGCCGAGGTCGTCGGTTCCGCCCCGGTCGGCGCGATCACGACGCCGCTCGTCGACACGCTCGACGGCGTGGTCGGCGAGCTGCCGATCGTCGGTCCGGTGCTCGGCGACGATACCCTCGGCGGGCTCCTCGGGCCGGTCGTCGGCGTGGTCGACGACACGCTCGACGAGGTCGTCGGCGACCTCGGGCCGCTCCCCGACGACGGACTCCTGCCGTCGCTCCCGCTCCCGGGTGGAGCCGACGATCCCGTGGCGGTCGTGCCGCCCGGCCCCGGTGACGCCACGGCGACGGATGCCACGGCAGGGCGCGCCTCCGAGGGGCCGCCGGGCTCAGCGCCGACGCTCGCCGACGACGTGGGGGCGGTGGCATCCGTCGCCGCACTCGACGTCGGGCCGCCCGCGGCCTCCCGCGGCACGCTCGCGCCGTCGAATACCCCCCGCGGCGCCGAGGCGCCGCTCGGGTCGGGCGCGCCCGCAGGCGGCAGCAGCGCTTCCGGTTCCGGTTCCGGAACCGCCTCCGGGTCCGACGCCGGACTCGGAGCCCTCGAACTCGACGCACTCGCGTCGCTGGTGCTCTCCGCGGTCGACGACGCTCTGCCGTCGTCGCCGGTCTACGACACCGACACCACCCCTGACTGACGGGTGCCGTCCCGCCTGCCCGCAGGCGGACACGGTCGCCGCTCGCGCCCGCGAGCGGATCACACCCAACCAGTCAGGAGCATTCACCATGCACACGTACGTCTCGAGGGCGCTCACCGCGGCCCTCTTCACCGGGGGGCTCATGCTCCTCGGAGCCGGCGTCGCGCACGCCACGGAATCGACCGGAGAGGACGGCATCCTCTCCGGCACGCAGGTCGGGATCTCGATCGACCTGCCGGTCACCATCGCCGGCAACGCGCTGTCGGTCATCGGCGACTCCGAATCGACGGATGCCACGACCGAGGTCGTGACGGATGACGCGGCCTCCGCGGAACCCGTTGCCGTGACCTCGGGCGAGGACGGCATCGGCTCGGGAAGCCAGGCGATCGTCGACGTGTCAGCGCCGATCACCATCGGCGGCAACGCCGTCTCGGTCATCGGCGACTCCCACTCGGAGGACGCCACGACCGAGGTGACCAGCGGGTCCGGATCCGGCTCGGGCGACGCCTGGACCTCCGGCGAGGACTCCATCCTCGGCGGCACGCAGATCCTGCCCGACCTGTCCCTGCCGATCACCATCGGCGGCAACGCCGTCTCGGTCATCGGCGACTCCCACTCGGAGGACGCCACGACCGAGGTGACCAGCGGGTCCGGATCCGGCTCGGGCGACGCCTGGACCTCCGGCGAGGACTCCATCCTCGGCGGCACGCAGATCCTGCCCGACCTGTCCCTGCCGATCACCATCGGCGGCAACGCCGTCTCGGTCATCGGCGACTCCCACTCGGAGGGCTCGACCACGGTCGTGACGCCGGGCGGCCCGACGGATCCGGTCGACCCGACGGACCCGGTCGACCCGACCGACCCGACCGACCCGGCCGACCCGACGACGCCCGGCACGCCGGGTGGCGGCGACGGCTCGGACGGCTCGGGTTCGAAGGGCTCCGGTGCGGCGCTCGCATCCGTGGGCACCGCGTCCATCGCGACCGGCGCCGGGTCGCTCGCATCGACCGGGATCGACTCCGGGTTCTGGGAGCGGCTCGCGCTGTTCCTGCTCCTGACGGGCGGCCTGCTCGTCGGCGTGCGGCGGTTCGCACTGCGCCGCTGATCCGGTGATGGCCCGGCGCCGCCCTACCGGCGCCGGGTCCGCCGTCGGCGGCGATGCCGCCCCACGATCCCCCGTGCCGCACATTCGGGCCGCGGCACGGTCGGTCGCGCCCGGGGGTCGCGACCGGACGGGGCGGTGGGAAATCGTCCCACCGCCCCGTCACTTCTCCCGCCGGGCGCCGCCGGCGCGCCGACTACGAGATCGTGTCGATCGTGAAGAGCGTCGTCGTGCCCGAGACCTCGTTCGCGACGGCGAGCATCGGCTCGCCGGTCGGGCTCGTCTCCGCGGAGACGAAGGTGAGCCCCTCCGGGCCGAGGTCGCCCGCCTCCGAGAGCAGCTCGACACCGTCGTCCTCGACCGAGACCGAGAAGTCGCGGTTGTTGAGGTAGGTCACGAACGTGGCATCCGTCGGGTCGGTGATGTCGTAGACGACGACGCCGCCGACGCGCTCGAAGCCGATGAACGCGTAGGTGCGCCCGTCGACCTCGCCGATCGCGAGGCTCTCGGGCTCCGGTCCCTTGTCCTCGCTGCGCCCCTCGAGGTTCGACTCGCTGTGGTTGGAGTTGAAGAACTCGGGAGCGGCCTCGTGCGTGATGCGCTCGAAGTCCTCGCCCGAGTCGAAGACCTGCTCGCCGTCAGTCGTCCAGATCGAGAACGACCGCGATCCGAAGGCGTAGAGCTCCTCGTAGCAGGAACCGTCCTCGCTGAGTCCCATCGCGGTCGAGACGTTCAGCCGTCCGAGGTCGGCGTCACCCGTGAGCGCCGCGGCGGGGCTCGTCTCGCAGACGGGCGCGAGTCCGTCGTCCCCGAGGTCCTTCACGCGAGCCGGCTCGACGTAGTCGCCCCACTCGCGTGCGTCGCCCTCATTCGCCGAGACCAGGTAGGTCTCGCCGGCCGCCTGATACGCGACGAGGCCGTCGGGCAGGTACATGCCCTTCAGGCCCTCGAACGTGCGGATGGCGAACATCGGCGCACCCTGCGGGTCGCGGTCCGACGCGTCGATGCCGTGACCGGCCTGCGAGTGGTCCACGAATCCGAGGGGCAGGATCTCCTCGACGGTGGCCGAGTCGAGGTCGACCACGGCGAAGGCGTTCGCCTCCTGCAGTGCGACGTACGCGGTGTCGCCGTCGACGGCGACGTACTCGGGCTCGAGGTTGCGCGAGACCGGGAGGTCGGACTCGGGCGTGGGGCCGAAGACGCGCACGTCCTCCGGCAGGGTCTTCGAGCCGCCCTCCTCGAACTCGTGGAAGTCCGCGATGCGGACGTCCGCCTGGATGGCAGCCGCAACCGTGTCGGGAAGGTCGATCACCGCGACCGATCCCTCGGGGTCGCTCGAGAAGTCGTCGGCCGGCTCGCCTTCGTTCGCCACGACCGCGCGGGTGCCGTCGGCCGAGATCGCGACCATGTCGGGCAGGGAGCCGACCTCGACCGAGCCGAGCACGCGGGGCTTCTTCTTCGTGGCGTCGAAGAAGACGACGTGGCCCGGTGCCGTCTTGTCGTCGGCGTCCTCGATCGCGACGACGCCGAGGCCGTCGGCGCGGATCGCGACCGAGTTGGCGATGCCGTCGCCCTGCACCTCGCCGACCTTCTTCGGCTTCGACGGCTTCTTGACGTCGAGCACCTCGACGAGCCCGGCCCGGGCGTTGACGACGTAGAGCCGGCCGTCGTACGAGGCGACGATCTCGGCGGCCGACTCGTCGAACACGCCGGTCTCGTAGGTGCCGACGGGGGAGAGGACGAGCGCGGCGTCGTCGGCGACGACCTCGAGGGGCGCGTCGACGACGGCCGCGCGGACGGGCAGCGCGGCGGCCGGGCCGGCGACGAGGCAGCCGGCGGCGACGACGCCGACGAGGATCGGCGCAGTTGCGCGCCGGCGGCGGGGACGGGTGGAGAGCATGGATCACCTTCGGTCTGGAGGACACGGGACGCGCCTCACTCTGGCCGCGCCCGGCGAACCCCGGATTGCCGGAAGGTGAACGTTCGCCGCGTCCCCCGGTGGCCAGCGCTACACGACCGCGGCGAGGACGCTCTGGTCGGGCACGGGCGTACGGGCGAGCGCCCCCCACGCGCGCGCGAGCGCCTGCACCGCGGCATCCGTCGATTCGTCGTCGTAGCAGATCGGCAGGCGCAGGAACCGTTCGAAGGCGCCGTCGATGCCGAACCGCGGACCGGCGGCGATGATGAGCCCCTGCGTGCGCGCGGCGAGCGCGAGCTGCGAGCTGACCGGGGCGCCGAGGCCGACCCACGTCGCGATGCCCCCGTCGACGTGCGGCACGTGCCAGCCGGGGAAGGCGTCGGCGAGGAGGCGCTCGAGGTGGTCCCGGCCGGCGCGCAGCTGCTCGCGACGCAGGTCGAGGATGTCGTCCATCCGGGCGAGCAGGCGCGCGACGACGAGCTGCTCGAGGATCGGCGTGCCGAGGTCGCCCGGCGAGCGGACGGCGAGCAGCCGCCTGATGAGCGGGCGGTCGGCCCGGATCCAGCCGACGCGCACGCCGCCCCACACGGTCTTGCCGACCGACCCGACCATGACCGCCGGTCCGTACGCCGCGAGCGGCTTCAGGTCGAGGCCGCGGTCGATGTCGAGCTCGGCGGTCGTCTCGTCGGCGATGACGACCGTGCCCTGGCGCGCGGCGGCGTCGAGCACGCGCTCGCGCGCCTCGGCGCCGAGCGAGCGCCCGGTCGGGTTGTGGAAGTCGGGCATGAGGTAGGCCGCGACCGGGTTCGCGTGGCCCATCGCGCGCACGAGGTCGCCCGCCTCGTCGCCCGCGCCGAACCCGTCAGGGCCGTCGTCGTGCGGCGCGGTCGCAACCGTGACCAGCCTGGCCCCCGCGGCGCGGAGCGCCTCGTACGCGTGCGGGTAGGTCGGCGCCTCGATGAGCACGCGGTCGCCGCGGCCGACGAGGGCGCGGGAGAGCAGTGCGATGGCGTGCTGCGCACCGAGCGTGACCATGACCTGCTCGGGGTCGGTGGGCAGGCCGCGCGCGGCGTAGCGATCGGCGATGGCAGCCCGCAGCTGCGGGATCCCGATCGGGTCGAAGCCCGAGTCGCCGAGGTGCATGGGGAGGTCCTCGACCGCGTCGCGCGCGACATCCGCCAACCAGGGCAGGGCGGGCAGCGCGGCCTTCGAGAAGTCGATGTACTCGGCGGCCGGCGGCACCGGGAGGACGGCGGGCGCACCTGGCAGTCGGGCGACACTGCCCGAACCGCGGATGCTCCGGAGCAGGCGCTGCTCGCGGAGCTCGCGGTACGCGGCCGTGACGGTGGTGCGGCTGAGCCCGAGCCGCTCGGCGAGGTCGCGTTCGGCGGGCAGCCGGGTGTCGACGGGGATCCGCCCGTCGAGGATGAGCAGGCGGATGCGGTCGGCGAGCGCACGATACGCGCTGCCGCCGTCGCCGCGCCAGGCGCCGAGGAGGGTCTCGAGGGCGCGGGCGCTGAGGTTGGCGTCCATGGTGCGGGCCACTTTAGGCGAATTGGCTTCTTGCCGAAAGGCCAATTCGGAGATTGGATTGCCACCATGCCGTTCCGACTCCCTCGCACCGCCGACTCCGCGCTCCTGTTCGGGCGCCGCCTCGTGCAGCTCGTCGTCGGCCTGTACCTCTACGGGCTCGGCATCGCGCTCATCGTGCGCGGCGAGCTCGGCGTCGCGCCGTGGGACGTGCTCACCCAGGGCATCGCGAAGCAGACCGGACTCGGCTTCGGCCTCATCACCGTCATCACGAGCGGCATCGTGCTGCTGCTCTGGATCCCGATCCGGCAGCGACCCGGGTTCGGCACGCTCATGAACGCCCTGCTCGTCGGCCCCTTCGCCGACCTCTCCCTCTGGATGATCCCGACCGGGCTCGACCTCTGGCTCCGGATCGTCATGCTCTTCGGCGGCATCCTCGTGCTCGCCGCCGCGACCGGCCTCTACATCGGCGCCCACTTCGGCCCCGGGCCGCGGGACGGCCTCATGACAGGCCTGCACCGCCGAACCGGCTGGAGGATCTGGATCGTCCGCACCGGCATCGAGGTGACCGTGCTCGTCACCGGCTTCCTCCTCGGCGGAAACGTCGGCATCGGCACGCTCGCGTTCGCGCTGCTCATCGGCCCGCTCTGCGGATGGACGATCCCGCTGTTCGCGGTCCGGCGTTCGGCCGGCGGCACGGCGCGGGACGCACGTGCGGTCCGCCGCGGGGCGCGGGGGCGGGACATCCCGCGTCCCGCCACGGGCGCCACGCCCGCGCAGGCCTGAACGCCGATCCACGTCCGGCCACCGTCGAGACCCTGCTCGGCAGCCTCTCCGACGGCCCTGTCAAACCCCCGATTCGAGGGATACGGAGAACTCGCTCCGCCCTGCTAGCGTGTGCGCCAGCCGTCGCGGAGAGGGGTCGTTCCGATCAGCGTGCACCCCCTCGCGACGAGAGCAGAAGGGGGAACACATGCGCACACGATCCATCGCCCTCTGGGCGACCGGCCTGGCCGTGATCGGCACGATCGGGCTCGCGGCCCCGGCCACGGCGGCCGAGTCCGGACCGAGCCCCAATGCCTCGTGCGTGGGGCAGATCTTCGTCCCGCAGGCCACCGGCGACCCGGGCGCGATCGCGATGCGGATCGCGGAGATCCGCGGCTTCGCCGGTACCGGCTTCGGGCCGGCGATCGCCGGCCTGGCCTCCCGCTGCGACGTGGGTTGACGCAGGCTCGCAGAGGCACGGCCGAGAGACGAGCGGATGCCGCGAGGCTCGTGCCCCGCGGCATCCGTCGTCTTCTGCGGCAGCGCCTACAGGCTCGCCTCTGCGAACACCGTCAGCGCATCGCGCACGAACGTCGCGCCCGGCTCGCCGCCGTAGTTGGCCGCGAAGCGCGGGTCGGCGACGTACATCTCGCCGAGACCCAGCACGTACGCCTTGACATCGCCGCCGGGCGTGCCCGCCGGCGTGCCCGGGATGCCCGTCAGCCACTCGACGTGGCGCTTCGCGAGCGCCTGAGCCTCCGCGGAGTCCGGCGCGACGCCCGACTCGGCGGCCGCGATCCAGTCGCGCCCGAGCGCGGCGCTGCGCTCCTTCCACGCGGCGCGCTCGTCGTCGTTCATGCCGCGCCACCAGCGGTCGCTCGACGCGTACGCGTCACGACCCCAGCGCTCCTCGACCTCCTCGCGGTACTGCGTGTGGTCGAAGCCGTCCAGCATGTCCTTCGCCATGATCTCCTCACCTCCTTCCAGTGCTTCGATGGTCCGTTCGACCGACGCGACCTGGCGCGCCAGCCGGTCCTGCTCATTCCGCAGCCACGCGAGGTGGCCCCCGAGCGCGCGCGCCTCGCCGGTCTGGCCGGCGAGCACGTCGGCGATCGCCGGGAGTCCGAGGCCGAGCTCGCGGAGCAGCAGGATGCGCTGCAGCCGCACGAGCGCGGCGCGGTCGTAGTACCGGTAGCCGTTGCCGCCGATCCGGCTCGGCGGCAGCAGGCCCAGGTCGTCGTAGTGGCGGAGCGTCCGGCTCGTCGTACCGGCGAGCTTCGCGATCTCCTGGATCGACCAGTCCCGTCCGCGCGCGTCCATCGGCGCCTCCTCTCCTGTCCTGCGTACGAGCTCCACCGTAGAACTTGACGCAGCGTCAAGGTCAAGCGGATGCCGCGGCGCGCGGAGGGGTCGATCCAAACGCGATATATCTTGACTCGATCCGGAACGCGATATATCGTGAGTTCAACACCAGCAGAAGGAGCATGCACATGGCCATCGAGAAGTGGGTCGTGAACCCCGGAGAGTCCCGGGTCATCGACCTCGAGCTCGTCCGCAAGCTCAAGGTCAGCCTGATCGGCGGCAAGGTCGACGTGATCGCGCACGACGAGCCCGGCGCCCGCGTCGAGATCGCGAGCGTGACCGGCAAGGACCTGATGATCCAGATCGACGGCGACTCGCTCGAGATCGACCACCCGCAGCTGCGGTGGGACAACTTCCTCGAGGTCTTCAAGGGCTTCCGCAGCCAGGCGCGCGCCGAGGTCTCGATCCTCGCCCCGCGACACGTCGTGATGAAGCTCGGCATCGTCTCGGGCGAGGCGCTTGTCTCGGGCTTCGACGACGACGGCAAGTTCAGCTCGGTCAACGGCGATCTCGTGATCGACAACCATGCAGGCGACGTCGAGTGCTCGACCGTGTCGGGCGAGGTCTCGGTGGGCGACCACCGCGGGCGCGTGACCGCCCACTCGGTGTCGGGCGACATCACGGTGACGGGCGAGGTCTCCTCGTTCAAGGCCGACACCGTGTCGGGCGACATGATCCTCGACGTCCGGGGTACGCCGAGTCGCATCGACACGAACACCGTGTCGGGCGACCTGACGGTGCGCTTCGACGCCGGCAGCGGCGCCCGCTACCGCGTCAACACGGTGAGCGGCTCGTTGCTCCTCGACGACACCCAGATCAAGGGCACGCTCGGCAAGGGCTTCGAGCGCGTGACGGGCGACCTCGAGGGCGTCTGGCTCGACCTCGGCGCGAACAGCGTCTCGGGCGACATCTCCGTCATCCGGCGCCAGTCCGCCGCCACGACCACCCCCCGCGACGACGACGCCTCCGAGGCATCCGCATGACCCCGCCCGTCTTCGCCCACGGCAACCTGCGCCTGTACCTGCTGGCGCTCTTGGAGGAGCGACCGCGCCACGGGTACGAGCTCATCCAGGCCCTGTCCGACCGGTTCGGTGGCACGTACTCCCCCAGCGCCGGCACGATCTACCCGCGCCTCGCCAAGCTCGAGGAGGAGGGGCTCGTCGCCAAGCGGACCGACGGTCGCAAGTCGGTGTACGAGATCACCGACGCCGGCCGGGCCGAACTCGACGCGCGTCGCCACGAGCTCGACGCCATCGAGGAGGACGTGACCGATTCGGTGCGTCGCCTCGCCGAGGGCGTCCGCGCCGAGGTGGACTCGGCGATGCGGAGCCTCCGGGCCGAGCTCGCGACCGCGGCGCGCGAGGCGAAGAAGGCGGCGACCACGACGAGCGCCACCGCGCAGCCGAGCGCCGAGTCGACGCGTGCGATGCACGAGGCCGACCTCGCGATCACCGAGTTCCGCCAGCAGATCCGGCTCGAGCTGCGCAACCAGGCCAACCGCGGCAGGGTGAACGGCGACACGGTCGCGCTGCTGCGCTCGCGGCTCGCCGACGTGCGGGCCGAGGTGCTGCGCGAGCTCGCGCAGCGCTGAGCGCGCGAGGCTCGCAGGTCGCGCAGGCGGGTCGCGAATGTCGGCGGCATCCGCTTGCATGAGGGCATGACGGATGTCGCGCTGCGCCCCTGGTCGACGGACGACCTCGACCTGCTCGTGCGCAACAACGCGCCCGAGCTCATGGAGCACCTGGGCGGCCCCGAGAGCGACGAGAAGCTCGTCGCGCGGCACGCGAGGTACCTGCGCGGATGGCGCGACGGCTCGTCGCAGATGTACGCCATCGTCACTCCCGAGCATCCCGAGGGCGTCGGCGCGATCGGCTTCTGGCCTCACGACGACGGCGACCGCCGCATGTTCGAGATCGGCTGGACCGTCCAGGCCGCCCACCAGGGCCGGGGCGTCGCACGCGCGGCGCTCGCCCTGCTGATCGAGGCGGCGCGCGCGGTCGACGCGACCCGCCCGATCGCGGCGTACCCGCGTGTCGACAACGAGGCGTCCAACGCGCTGTGCCGCCGCGCGGGGTTCGTGCTCGAGCGGGTCGAGGAGTTCGAGTACCCGAAGGGCACCTGGCTCGATTCGAACGTGTGGGTGCTGCCGCCCGGCGAGGCTGCCACGGCGTAGCCTCGACGGGTGCCCCCCTCCCTCGCGGTCTTCGTCGGCGGTCTCGTCGGCACGGGCCTCCGGCTCGCGCTCGACACCGCGCTGCCGCACGCCGACGACGCCTTTCCGTGGTCGACGCTCATCGCGAACCTCGTCGGCACGTTCGTCCTCGGCTGGCTCGCCGGCGGGCTCTGGACGAGGCCCACCGCATCCGCGTGGCTGAAGGCGGGCGTCGGGTCGGGGCTGATCGGCTCGTTCACCACGCTCTCCGCGGTGATGGGCGCGGTCGCGATCCTCGATCGCGAGGCGGCGACGGCCCTCGCCGCGCTCTACCTCGGGGTCTCGCTCATCGCCGGACTCGCGCTCGCGGCGGCCGGCCTGAAGCTCGGGTCGGCGCTCGCCCATCGCCCCATGCCGACCGAGGTCACCGACGACGGGGCGACGCTGTGAGCGCGCTCGTCGTCACCGCCGTCCTCGTGGCGGGCGCCGTCGGCGCCGTCATCCGGTACCTGCTCTCGAAGGCCTACCCGGTCCGCCCGGGGCACCTGCCCGGCGGCATCCTCGTCGTCAACGTCGTCGGGTCCGGCGTCGCCGGCGCGGTCATCGGGCTCGCCGAGCGGGCCGCCCTCTCCGACGACGTGCGCCTGATCCTCGTCACCGGGTTCTGCGGCGGCCTCACGACGTTCAGCACGTGGTGCGTCGAGACGATCGAGCTCGCCGACGGCGGCCGCTGGCGTGCGGCGATCCTCAACGTGCTCGTCACCCTCGCGCTCGGCATCGCCGCCGCGTTCGGGACGTACCTGCTCGTGCGAGGGTAGGGCTCGTCGCGGCCGTCAGATCATCGCCATGATCTGCCGCGCGATCATGCGCCCGGCGCGGCTGGCCCCGATCGTCGACGCCTGCGGGCCGTAGCCGGCGAGGAAGATCCTGGGGTCGTGCCAGGCCGCACCCTGCCCGACCGTCACGCCGCCGGCCTTCTCGCGGAGCTTCAGGGGCGCGAGGTGCCGCAGCTCGGGGCGGAACCCGGTCGCCCAGATGATGGCGTCGGCCTTCGCCTCGGTGCCGTCGGCCCAGACCACGCGATCGGCCTCGATCCGGTCGAACATCGGCTTCGCGACGAGGAGGCCGCGCTCGATGCCCGCGGCGATGCGCCGGTTCTTGGGCACGCCCGTGCCGCTCACGATCGACGGCAGCGCGCGCCCCGCGCGGGCCGCCTCGTCCTGGCGCGACACCGCGGCCGATGCGCCCTCGAGGTCGAGCTCCTGCCGATCGAGCCAGTCGATCGGACGGCGCGAGACCCAGGTGAGGCCGGATGCCACGCCGTCGAGCTCGAGCATGAACCCGATCGCCGAGGTGCCGCCCCCGACGACCACGACGTGCTGGTCGCGGAACTCCTCGGCCGAGGTGAAGTCGGACGTGTGCAGGTGCCGGCCGCGGAAGTCGCCCATGCCCGGGTAGAAGGGAACGAACGGCGAACCCCAGGTGCCGGTCGCGTTGACGAGGAACTGGGCGCGCAGCTCACCGCGCGGTGCGGGCGGCGGTGCCGCCGCCTCGAACGTCTTCCGGCGCCGCCCGAAGAACCCGCGGCTCTTCAGCTCCTCGGTCGGCTGCGGGCTGAGGTCCTCGTACTCGATCCGCAGGTCGACGCCGTCGTTGGTGATGCGACGGACGTCGACGGGCCGGTGCACGTTCAGCCGGTAGTGCTCCTCGAACCTGCCGTAGTAGTCCGCGACGACCTGCTTGGCCGGAAGCGTGCGGTCGGCGGTCTCGAAGCTGAGGCCGAGCTCCCCCATGCCCGGCAGGTCGTTCACCTTGTGCGCCGAGCCCAGGCGCAGGGACGACCAACGATGCTGCCACGCGCCACCGGGTCCGGGGGCGCGATCGAGCATGACGAAGTCCTCGTCGGCGACGAGTTCGAAGCGTCGCAGGTAATAGGCGACGGACAGCCCCGCCTGTCCGGCGCCGATCACCGCGACCTTCACGCGGTCGGGGATCGCATCCACCCCACCATCCCACCACGTCCGGAGGGGTGCTCCGGGCCACCTGTGGGCGCTCGCAGCGCCTCCACAGCGCCGCCGTGGCATCCGAACCGGCGCCGGGGCGGTGGTAAACTACCAGCCGGGATTGTTCATATCAAAGAGCCGGGTGACGTCCATCCCATCCGGCCAGACGTCGTAAGGGGGTCACGCATGGGGCGCGGCCGTCAGAAAGCCAAGCACACCAAGGTCGCTCGGGAGCTGAAGTACTTCAGCCCGGCCACCGATTACAGCGCGCTCGAGCGCGAGCTCACGGCTTCGCATCCTGACCACACCGACGAAGAGATGTCGAAGTGGGCGGAGTACGCCGACGACGACTCCTACGTCCACGACGACGGGTCCCACCGCTCCTGATCATCCCCGGTTGAGCGGCAGGCCCGAGAGGGTCGCCGCGCCGGGGTCTTCGCGTGCCCGCATGCTGCCCCGCGTCCCGGCGGAGCTGCGGCGGGCGCGCCCCGGTCAGCCCCGCAGCATCCGCCTGAGCCCGAGGCCCGTCGCGACGGACATCGTGACGGCCATGAGCACACCGGATGCCGCGAACAGGGCGAACACGACCGGGGCGGCGTGCGCCATCGGCGAGGGCGAACCCGGTGACGGGCACGAGGAACCCGACACCCTCGCCGAGCGCGGTGCCGACGACGCAGCGGCCGGCCGATGGTCCCCCGCGCGCCGACGACGATCAGGGGCGGGGTCCGGCAGGCACCCGACCCGCAGGCACCTCAGGCGTCGGGCGCGCTCGCACGCCACTCCGCGGCGGTCTCGGCGAAGCGTTCGAGCTCCTCGAGCGTGCCGCCCACGGTGATCGCCCGGAGCACGACCTCGTCGACGATGCCGTCGTAGGCATGCAGGGCGGATTCGCGGTTGATCGTCGCATCGATGGGCCGGATGCCGAGACGTGCGAAGTTGGCGGCGTACTTCGCGTACGTGCCGTAGCGGTCGGCCTCCTTCTGCAACGCCCCGCGCGCGGCCCCGTCCGAGATGGTGCGCGCGTAGAGCACGCCGCGCACCTGCCCGGCTCGATCTCCGGCGTCGCGGCGGAGGTCGGCCATCGCGTCCGCCGCGGTCGCCGGCGTCAACCAGTTCAGCACGACCGCGTCGGCCCGTTCGGCGGCGAGGCGACGCATCCGCGGGCCGAGGGCGCCGACCGCGACACCGGCGTCGGTGCGGGATCGGAGTTCGGCGATCGCGTCGCCGATCACGGCCACCGCATGCTGCGCGCCGCCCGATCCGATGCCGAACGTCGTGCGATCGGCGGGGATGCCGGCGAGGTCGAGGCTCGCGATCGGTCGCCGATCGATCGGGATGACGCCCGTCGCGAGGTGGAGCGACTCCGTCGCCTCCGCGACGACACGGAGGCCGTCGAGCGAGTCGCCGCCGGGCACGTCGTTCAGCCACAGGCCGTCGAAGCCGAGGCGCTCGAGCCTCGGGGCGAGCGCGCGCAACGTCTCCGGGGCGGTGGTTCCGGGGAGCCCGATCGAGACGGCGGCGCGCATGCGCTCAGCTCGCGTAGCCGCCGACGAGGCGGACCGCGCCGCCGTCGACGCCCTTGGCGCCCTGCTCCCAGCCGGGCGCGGCGGCATCGTAGGCACCCGTCGAGACCGTGCCGGCCTGCCAGGCGGGCAGGCCGAGCGTGTCGAGCTCGGCGATGACGGATGCCGCGGCCTCCGCGGCCACGACGGCGAAGAAGCCGATGCCGAGGTTCCACGTGCCCTCGGTCGATTCGAGCGTCGTGCCGGCGAGGTCGTTCAGCACGCGGAAGACGGGCTGCGGCGACCACGTCGAGCGGTCGACCTCGACCCAGGAGCCGCGCGGGAGCACGCGCGCGAGGTTCGCGGCGATCCCGCCGCCGGTGACGTGCGAGAGCGAGTGCACCGCGGGGCCGAGCGTGTCGTGCGCGAGGAGCTTCACGAGCGGGCCGGAGTAGAGCCGGGTCGGCACGAGCAGCGCCTCGCCCCAGGTGGCGCCGAGGTCGGCCGAGGCATCCGTGTACGACAGGTTCGCGTTCGACAGGATGTGCCGCACGAGCGAGTAGCCGTTCGAGTGCAAGCCGCTCGACTCGATCGCGAGGACGACGTCGCCGTCTCGCACTCGCTCGGCGCCGAGGGCGCGGTCGGCCTCGACGACGCCGACCGCCGCGCCGGCGACGTCGTAGTCGTCGACGCCCATGAGGCCCGGGTGCTCGGCGGTCTCGCCGCCGACGAGGGCCGTGCCGGTCTCGGCGCACGCGCGCGCGATGCCCGTGACGATGGCCGCGATGCGTTCGGGCACGACCTTGCCGCACGCGATGTAGTCGGTCATGAAGAGCGGCGTCGCTCCGACCACGACGATGTCGTCGACGACCATGCCCACCAGGTCCTGCCCGATGGTGTCGTGGACGTCGAGCGCCTGCGCGATCGCGATCTTCGTGCCGACGCCGTCGGTCGAGGTGGCGAGCAGCGGGCGAACGTAGTCCTTCGCGAACGAGAGGTCGTAGAGTCCGGCGAAGCCGCCGACGCCGCCGAGCACGTTCGGCCCGTGGGTCTTCGCGACCGCCTCCTTCATCAACTCGACGGCGAGGTCGCCGGCGGCGGTGTCGACTCCGGCAGCGGCATAGGACGAGTTCGCGCTCACCCGTCAAGGGTACCCGCGCGGTGCGCGGCGCTCGGGCCCGGCGTCGGCGGCCGGAGATACAATCCGAGCATGCACGCGGGTGCCACGCCGTCGTGGGTGATTCGCGAGAACGCGAGCACCGGGGTCCTGCTCGCGCTCTACCTGCGCGAGGTGCTCGGCATCGCCTCGCCGGCCGAGCTCCCGCGGCTCCGCGACATCGGTCGGGTCGGCCCCGGGGGCGAGCGCGACATGGATGCGCACGACGCGCTCGAGAAGCAGTGGCGCGAGTGGTGGTCGATGACCGTCGAGCCCGAGGCGCATCCGTCGCCCGTGCCGCTCGAGCTGGTCGACGAGTACGGCACGGCCGTCGCACTGCCCGTCACCGGCGCCGAGGCTCTGGCGGCCGCCATCCGCCCGCACGCCGAGGCCGGCCTCGCCTGGGCCGAGTGGGCGCACGAGCGGTACCGGACCGCATCCGCCGCCCGCTCCGGCGACACGTACCGCGCGTACGCCGGCTCGATCGCCGAGCACGAGCGCGAGGTGGGTCGGCGCGCGCACTCCTTCGAGCTGAACGTCGAGGTGCTGCCGCTCGCGGCATCCGGCATCTGGTGGATCGGGCGGAAGACCGTGGCCGTCACCGATGCGCTGCGATCGGATGCCGCGGCGTTCGACGACGCGATCCACCCGATCATCGCCGAGCTCGCGTAGCGCTCCGCCGGGGGCCGGCGGACCGGCGGGCCGTGGCAGACTCGGTCGTCATGAGCATCTGGTTCGGCGAGCCCAGCGTCGAGTGGGCCAACGCGCGGTGCGAGGGCACCGCCATCCGCTCGCTCGGCATCGAGATGACCGAGGTCACCGACGACTCCCTGAAGGGCCGGATGCCGGTCGACGAGCGCACCCGCCAGCCGGGCGGCGTGCTGCACGGCGGCGCCTCGGTGCTGCTGGCGGAGACCCTCGCGAGCTGGGGCTCGAGTTTCACGGTCGACCCCGAGCGGTTCTACTGCGTCGGCATGGAGATCAACGCGAACCACACCCGCCCCGTCTCAGACGGCTGGGTCTACGGTGAGGCACGTCCGATCACCCGCGGGCGCACGACGCAGGTGTGGGACATCCGCATCACCGACGAGGCGGGAAAGCTCGTCTGCGTGTCGCGCTGCACGATGGCCGTGCTCGCGACGCCCTCGCAGTACTGACGCGAGCCGGGCTCCACGCATATCGTGGTCGCGTGAAGCCGTTCGTGCTCCTCGCCACCCGCGCCGAGGACCAGCCCGCCGATGAGGAGTACGCGCTCTTCCTGCGCGGCACCGGTCTCGACGAGCGCGACCTCATCCGCGTGCGCCTCGAGGCCGAGCGGATGCCGCGGCTCGACCTCGACGCACTGTCGGGCATCTTCGTCGGCGGCGGGCCGTTCAACGCCTCCGACCCGCCCGAGCGGAAGTCAGCCGTGCAGCACCGGGTCGAGGCCGAGTTCGCGACCCTGCTCGACGAGGTCGTCGCGCGCGACTTCCCGTTCCTCGGCGCCTGCTACGGCGTCGGCACGCTCGGCGCGCACCAGGGCGCCGTGATCGACGACCACTACGCCGAGAAGATCGGCGTCGTGCCGGTGACCCTCACCGACGCCGGGGCGGCGGACCCGCTGCTCGCCGGGCTGCCGGAGACGTTCAACGCGTTCGTCGGGCACAAGGAGGCGATCCGCGCGCTGCCCCCGTCGGCGACGCTGCTCGGGTCGTCGCCGACGTGCCCGGTGCAGGTGTTCCGCGTCGGTTCGAACGTGTACGCCACTCAGTTCCATCCCGAGCTCGATCTCGAGGGCATCCAGGTGCGGATCCGCGCCTACGCGAGCTACGGCTACTTCGCCGCCGACGAGCTCGAGCTCACGCTCGCCGCCGCCGCGCGCGCAGTCGTGTCGGAGCCGAGCCGGATGCTGCGGACGTTCGTGGAGCTGCACGCGCGGTAGCTTCGCGCGCACCGCGCTGAGCCGCCCGCCAGCCGGATTCTCATGCGCGCGCTCTTCGCTCCCGCTGACGACGAAGCGCCTCGCACCGGTCCCTCGGCGCGAGGCGCTTCGCGATCAGGTCGGGCGGCTCAGCGGCCGCCCCGGGCGATCAGGATGCCGCGGTGGCGTACGTCGCCTGGGCGACCGAGCCGTAGTACGGCCCGAACATCACGTTCGGGATGTTGTTGTAGCCGAAGCTGTTCACCGAGTTCTGCGAGCCGTTGCCGAGGAACCACGGGCCGCCCGACGAACCGCCGGTCATGTCGCACGGGATGCCCTGCGACTGCGTCTGGCCATACGGGTCGGGGGATGCCGTGCCGGCGCACGACTTCAGGGTCTGGCCGTTGAACGGCGCCGCCGCCGGGTAGCCGAAGGCCTCGTACGAGAGCCCGCGCGCCTGGTTGAACGAGATGGCGGTGCCGCCGACCGTCGCCTGCAGGGTCTTGCCGGCGAGCTGGCCGACCGTGGCGAAGGCCGTGTCGTAGGTGATGTCGCCGCCCTTGGTCCACTGCTGCGGCGCGGCGAGCTTCGTCGCCACCCACTGGCCGTAGGGCGCGGCGCCGTTCTCGTAGGCCGGCACGAAGGTCCAGTTCGTCGCGTACTTGCCCTTGCCGCCGTGCACGCAGTGCGCGGCCGTCGCGACGACGCTGCCGTTCGCCGAGCTCACCGAGTTGCCCGAGCACACGTAGTTGCGGCCGTTGAGCGTGAAGAACACCTTGCCGATGTTCGACACGGGCGACTCGCTCGTCGCCATCGGCGTGATGTCCGGCGCCGGAGCCGGCTTCCCGTAGGTGACCGGAGCGCCCGCGGCGACGTCCGCCGCCGGGGTCGAGGCGGACTTGCCGGCGAGCAGCACGTCGGCCGGAGCCGCGGAGCGCATGCGCTCGGCGGTCCAGTAGGACGCGGCCGCGGCGCGTTCGGCGGCGGGCACCGCGCGCTGGTCGACGCCCGGCGGCACCGACGGCGGCGCGGCCGACGCTGCGGCCGGTGCGGCGAGCAGTCCGCACGCGACGAGGGCGGCGCCGGCGAGCGCGGCCCGGAAGGAAGTGAGCTTCATGGAGTGAGCCCTTTCTGAGCAGGCGGCAGCGGTCCCCCCATGGTCGCCGTCACCGCAGATATCGAATGCGGGGAAGCGTGTCACACGGCCCCCGTTCGGGGGGAGAGCCGGAGGCATCCTTCGGGGAAATCGAGAAGCGCCGAGAGGGAACCGAAGATTCACGCCACGGAGGACGGCGACGAGGTATGTTCATCGTTTGGCCGCGGGGCGGCCCGCCTGACGCGTCGCGCTCACGTGAGCAGCGGCATCCGTTCAGGCGGCTCACACGCGCGCGTATGCGAGGATGTATCGTCCAGCTCGGACGCTTCACCCACCTCCCGAGGAGCCCTAGCTCGCATGTGCGGCATCGTCGGCATCGTCTCCACCGAGCCCGTCAACCAGCAGATCTACGACAGCCTCCTCCTCCTGCAGCACCGCGGGCAGGACTCGACGGGCATCGCGACCGCCGACGGACCCGTGTTCCACATCCACAAGGCGCGCGGGCAGGTCCGCGAGGCGTTCCGCACGCGCGACATGCGGTCGCTCCTCGGCGACATGGGTCTCGGCCACGTGCGCTACACGACCAAGGGCGCCGCGGAGCGCGAGGAGGAGGCCCAGCCGTTCTACGTGAACGCGCCGTACGGCATCATCCTCGTCCACAACGGCAACCTCACGAACACGCGGGAGCTGTCCGAGGACCTCTTCCGCATCGACCGCCGCCACGTGAACTCCACGAGCGACACCGAGATGCTGCTCAACGTCCTCGCGACCGAACTGCAGGGCCAGATCACGGGCCTCGAGCTCGACCCCGACCAGGTCTTCCAGGCCGTGTCGCACGTGCACGAGCGCGTCGAGGGCTCGTACGCCGTCATCGCGATGATCGCCGGCTACGGCCTGCTCGCGTTCCGCGACCCGTTCGGCATCCGGCCGCTCATCCTCGGCAAGCGCACGACGGATGCCGGCAAGGACGAGTGGATCGTCGCCTCCGAGTCGCTCGTGCTCGAGAACGGCGACTACGAGATCGTGCGCGACGTCGAGCCCGGCGAAGCCGTGTTCATCACGCTCGACGGCGAGATGATCTCGCGCCAGTGCGCCGCGAACCCGCGGCTCGTGCCGTGCTCGTTCGAGTACGTCTACCTCGCCCGGCCCGACTCGATCATGAACGGCATCTCGGTCTACGAGGCCCGCCTGCGCATGGGCGACCGGCTCGCGAACACGATCGCCACGCACATGGACCAGGGCGACATCGACGTCGTCATGCCGATCCCCGACTCGTCGCGCCCCGCCGCGATGCAGGTCGCGCAGAAGCTCGGCATCGAGTACCGCGAGGGCTTCTACAAGAACCGCTACGTCGGCCGCACGTTCATCATGCCCGGCCAGGCGGCGCGCAAGCGCTCGGTCCGCCAGAAGCTCAACGCCATGGGCACCGAGTTCAAGGGCAAGAACGTGCTCATCGTCGACGACTCGATCGTGCGCGGCACGACGTCGAAGCAGATCGTCGAGATGGCCCGCGCCGCGGGCGCGAACAAGGTCACGTTCACCTCGGCGGCCCCGCCCGTGCGCTTCCCGCACGTGTACGGCATCAACATGCCGAGCCGGGCCGAGCTCGTCGCGCACGACCGCAAGATCCCCGAGATCGCCCGCGAGCTCGGCGCCGACCACATGATCTACCAGGAGGTCGCGGACCTGCAGGCGGCGATCACCGAGGGCACCTCGATCGGGCAGCTCGACCTGTCGTGCTTCACCGGCGAGTACGTGACCGGCACGGTCACGCCCGAGTACCTCGACTGGGTCGAGCGCACGCAGCTGAGCTGACGCGGCGCCCGCAGCGCGAACGCGCTCGGGTCAGCCCGCCGGCTCGTCGTCGACGTAGTGCGTCGACTCGTGCTCGGCGACGGCCGTGCCGCGGCGCTTCGCGAGCACGCGGTCGATGACGAGCGCCGCGGCACCGCCGAGGGCGAGCCCGCCCGCACCGCACCACAGGAGCAGGAACCCGAACACCTGGCCCCGGTCGAAGTCCGGGTTCTCGGGGAACGCGAACGTCAGGACCAGCGCCACCAGCACGCCGAGCGCCGCGCCGAGCAGGAGGAAGCTCCCGTACCGCGGCGAGCGCCGCACCGTGACGGCATCGCTCGACAGCTCGGTCTCGAGGTGCTCGCCGGCCTCCGGATCGACGTCCATGCGCTCGACCTTGGGGCCGACCTCGTCACCCGCGGCCTCCGGCTCGAGCGGTGCGACGGATGCCCCGGGGTCGCCCACGTCGGGCTGCGCCGACTCGTGGGGCTCGGCGGGATCGGGACGGTTCGCATCGCTCACCCGTCCATTGTCCCGCACGCGGCCGGCGTGCTGCGGGCGGGGTTCAGGAGAGGCGTGCGGCATCGATCACGGGGACGACGCCGTCGAGGTCGGCGCGCTGCCCCGAGGCGTGCACCCGGCCGGACGCGCGCACGTCCGCCCAGGCGAGCGACCCCGTGGCGAGGGCGAGCCAGGTCGCGGCATCCGTCTCGACGACGTTCGGCGGCGTGCCGCGCGTGTGCCGCGGCCCCTCGATGCACTGCACCGCGCCGAACGGCGGCACGCGGACCTCGACGGTCCCGCCGGGTGCGCGCTCGGCGAGCAGCTGCAGCGTGTAGCGCACCGCGAGGGCGAGGGTGTTCCGCTCGACGGATGCCGCGGCATCCGCTCGCACGACCGCGGCGACCGCGTCGCGCCCCTCGACGTCTCCGATCCTGCGTGGCATGCGACCATCCTCCCGCACGCACCTCCCCGCCGGCGGTGCGGGCCGTCACCGAGCCGGGCCGCTCGGAGGGGGTCCGGTAGCCTGAGCGGGTGAGAATCCTCGTCCTCGGTTCGGGCGCGCGCGAGCACGCCATCATCCTCGCCCTGCTCGACGAGGAGGCCGGCCACGAGATCGTGGCGGCGCCCGGCAACGCCGGGATCGCGGCATCCCCCACCTCGTCGGCGCGCGGCAGCGTCGAGACCATCGCGCTGGACCCGACCGACCCCGTGATCGTCGCCGACTACGCCATGGACAACGACGTCGAGCTCGTCGTCGTCGGCCCCGAGGCGCCGCTCGTCGCGGGCGTCGCCGATGCACTCCGCACGCGCGGCATCGCGGTGTTCGGCCCCGCCAGGGCGGCCGCCGCGCTCGAGGGATCGAAGACCTTCGCCAAGCGCGTCATGGAGGAGGCCGGGGTGCCGACCGGCCGCGCGAGCCTCGTCGACTCGCTGCCGAAGGTGACCGAGGTGCTCGACGAGTACGGGGCCCCCTACGTCGTGAAGGCCGACGGCCTCGCCGCGGGCAAGGGCGTGCTCGTCACGGAGGACCGCGAGGCCGCGCTCGCGCACGCCGCGCACTACCTGCAGCAGGGTCCGGTGCTCGTCGAGGAGTTCCTCGACGGCCAGGAGGTCTCGCTGTTCCTCCTCTCGGACGGCTCGAACGTGCTGCCGCTCTCGCCCGCGCAGGACTACAAGCGACTGCGCGACGGCGACGAGGGCCCGAACACCGGCGGCATGGGCGCGTACTCGCCGCTGCCGTGGCTCGACGAGCGGTTCGGCAGCGAGGAGGCGTTCGTCGACGAGGTCATCGAGACCATCGCGCTGCCGACCGTCAAGCAGCTCGCCGAGGAGCAGACGCCGTTCATCGGCCTGCTCTACGCCGGGCTCATCCTGACGAGCCGCGGCATCCGGGTCATCGAGTTCAACGCGCGCTTCGGCGACCCCGAGACCCAGGTCGTGCTGCCCCGGCTCGCGACGCCGCTGTCGGGCCTGCTCTTCGCCGCTGCGACCGGCGGGCTCGGCGCCCTCCCGCGGCCCGAGTTCCGCCCCGACGCCGCCGTGACGGTCGTGCTCGCGAGCGAGGGCTACCCCGAGTCGCCCGAGACCGGGCGCCGCATCGACGGCCTGGATGCCGCGGCATCCGTCGCCGGAGTGCACCTCGCGCACGCGGCCACCGCCGTCGGCTCGACCGACGACGACGCCGAGCCGCACCTCATCGCCACGGGCGGCCGCGTGCTCAACGTGGTCGCCCTGGGCGACGACTTCGCCGAGGCACGCCGCCGCGCGTACGAGGCGATCGGGCAGCTTCGCCTGGACGGCGGGCAGTACCGCACCGACATCGCCGCACGCGTCGCCGACTGACGCGGCTGCTGCTCAGACTGCTGGGGAGATTCGAGAGGAGACGAGGATGACCGCCACGGACGACCTCGACGGCTGGACCCACGTGTATTCGGGCAAGGTGCGCGACCTCTACGTGCCGACGGCGCTGATGACCGACGACGACAGCTGGACGGGCGACCCGCTCAGCCTCTCGCCCGTGGTGCTCGTGGTGGCGAGCGACCGCGTGAGCGCGTTCGACCACGTGCTCGAACCGGCCATCCCCGGCAAGGGCGCGATGCTGACCTCGCTCACGCGCTGGTGGTTCGACCAGCTGCCCGAGGTGCCGAACCACCTCGCGTACGCCGAGGACGACCGCTACGCGGACCTGCCCGAGATCCCGGCCGAGGTCGCCGAGCGCGCGATGCTCTGCCGCTCCCTCGACATGTTCCCGGTCGAGTGCGTGGTGCGCGGCTACCTCACGGGCAGCGGCTACCAGGAGTACGCGGCGACCGGCGCGATCGGCGGCATCGCGCTGCCCGAGGGCCTGGAGGACGGCGACCGGCTGCCGGAGCCCGTCTACACGCCCGCGTGGAAGGCTCCCATGGGCGAGCACGACGAGAACATCTCGTACGAACGCACGGTCGAGCTCGTCGGCGAGACGGTCGCCGAGCAGCTGCGCGCGATCTCGCTCTCGGTGTTCCGGCACGCGTCGGAGGTCGCCGAGGAGCGCGGGCTGGTCCTCGCCGACACGAAGTTCGAGTTCGGCGCCGACCGCGAACTCGGCATCGTGACCCTCGCCGACGAGGTGCTGACGAGCGACTCGAGCCGCTACTGGGACCTCGAGGCCTACCTCACGGGCGCGACGCCCGAGATCCGCATGGCGAGCTTCGACAAGCAGATCGTCCGCGACTGGCTCGCCGCGAACTGGGACCAGTCGGCGACCGAGGCCCCGCCGGCGCTGCCGACGGAGATCGTCGAGCAGACCGCCGAACGCTACCGGGCGCTCGTGGAGCGGCTCACGCTCGGGCTGTAGCGCGGCAGCCGCCCGGCGGCTCGCTCGAGCCGGTGGGAATACCCGCCGAGGGGACGTGGTTGAAATAGTTGTGCCTACAACTGATTCAGGTGCCGCAGCCGGCGCCGCCCCGGACCGCCTCGCTGACGACACCGCGATGGGACCGGTGACGCTCCGCGTCGCCGACCTCGACGCCATGATCCGGTACTACCGCGACGGCGTCACGCTCGAGCTCCTCAGCCACGAGGGCCCGGTCGCCGTGCTCGGCCGGGGCCGCGTGCCCGCCGTGATCCTCGAGCACGCGCCCGAGCTGAAGCACGCGTCGCCCCGCAGCGCGGGACTCTTCCACACCGCGATCCTGTTCGACACGCGGGAGGCGCTCGCCACGGCGCTGCTCTCCGTCGCATCGAAGCACCCCGGCACCTTCACGGGCAGCGCCGATCACCTCGTGAGCGAGGCGTTCTACTTCGACGACCCGGAGGGCAACGGCGTGGAGCTCTACTTCGACCGCGACCGCTCGACCTGGAGCTGGACGCACGGCACGGTCGAGATGGCCACGATCTTCCTCGACCCGAACGGATACCTGCGCGAGCACCTCAGCGAGCGAGGGGCGGATGCCGCGGCCGCGGGCACGGGCCTCGGCAGCGCCGCCGTCGGACACGTCCACCTCTCCGTGGGCGACGTCGCGAGCGCGCGGGAGTTCTACGTGGACCGCCTCGGGTTCGACCAGACCGCGACCTACGGCGACCAGGCCCTCTTCGTCAGCGCCGGCGGCTACCACCACCACATGGCCATGAACACGTGGAAGAGCCGCGGGGCCGGGCGGCGGCAGCTCGCACTGGGGCTCGGCAAGGTCGAGATCCTGGTGCCGACGGCCGACGACCTCGGCGAACTGGGTGAGCGGATGGCGCACTTCCGCGTTGCGTCGCGTGACGACGGTCGGACGCTCGCGTTCGACGACCCGTGGGCGAACGTCGTCGAGGTGCGCTCGGCGGAGTAGCCCGCGGCGGCGCCGCGGCGTCGACGGGATCAGTCCTCGGGGCGCTTCCGGTGCGACATGTCGTGGAACTCGCCGAAGTCGAGCGCGGCGCCGGGGAGCTCGGTCGCGTCGGGACGCGCTCGAAGCCCGTCGAGGACGAGGACGAGCTGGCGCCGCCAGAACGGCAGGTACGCACCGCCGTACTGGCCGAGCGAACCGAGCATGTCGACGAGCACGCTGATGTCGACCGTCGTCACGTCGGCGCGGAGCGCGCCCTCGGCCTGGGCCCGCGCGACGATGCCGTCGGCGACGGCCTGGAACTCGGTGCCCGGACGGTGGTCGGGATCGAGTTCGGCGACCCGGCGCATGACCGCCGGGAGGTACGGCCGCTCGATCAGCCACGAGGACAGGCGTTCGAGCCACATCTCGATGGCCTGCCATCCGCTCTCGGCCTCGATGACCTCGGCGGTGAAGGCGCGGAGGTCGTCGACGCCGGTGTCGTAGAGCTCGCGGATCAGGGCGTCCCGCGTCGGGAAGTGACGGTACACGGTGCCCGCACCGACCTCGGCGCGCGTGGCGAGCTCGTCGAGGGGCGCCTCGATGCCGCGCTCGGCGAAGAGTCGCCGGGCTTCGACGAGCAGGCGCTCATGGTTGCGGCGGGCGTCCCGCCGCGTCGACACGGTGGTGGTCACCGCACCAGCGTACGCCCGTGGCGCCGGGCGTTGTCCGGATCCGGTAGCATTCGGAGTGTCGACTCCGCTTCCCTAGGCGGAAGACGTGCGCCCACTCGGGGGAGGGGCGCCGGTGCGGCGGGTACGGGGTGGACTGCTGCTCCGGGGGATGCCCGCCGCACCCTTTCCTCGGGTCACTCGAGCATCTGGATGTGCACGTCGATGGCCTCCCCGGGCTCGATGCCCTCCGCGTCGCGGACCGCGCGTTTGAGCGGGAGGGAGTACCGCGCCCTGCCGGGGAAGATCGACGTGCGCCAGGTGGTGCCGCCGATCGTCGCGGACACCCGGACCGACCCGAAGCCGCGCGGCATCCGCGGGCGGTCGCGGATCTCCTCCGACAGGTCTTCGGGCACGTCGACGAAGAACCACGAATCGGTGGCGCGCTCCTCCCACCGGTAGACGACCGCGGTGAACCGGTACTCCTCGGACATGCGACGACCCTACGTCCGGTGGCTAGGCTGGCCGCGTGGCAGCACCGAGCGACGACCGAGCGATCGCGACGGAGGAACGGGGCGTCGAGGCGAACACCCGACGCATCGAGGCATCCGTCGTCACCGACTTCAGCGACCGCATGAGCTACGGGGGCTACCTCGACCTCGACACGCTGCTCGCCGCGCAGCGGCCGATCTCGCGCCCCGAGCACCACGACGAGTTGCTGTTCATCATCCAGCACCAGACCACCGAACTGTGGCTGAAGCTCGTGCTGCACGAGCTCGCGACCGCGTGCGAGCTCATGCGGGCCGACGACCTCGCCCCCGCGTTGAAGTGCATCGCGCGCGTCAAGCACATCCAGAAGACGCTCACCGAGCAGTGGTCGGTGCTCGCGACGCTCACGCCGAGCGAGTACGCGCAGTTCCGCGGCGTGCTCGGCAACGCGAGCGGGTTCCAGTCGTACCAGTACCGCGCGGTCGAGTTCACGCTCGGCAACAAGAACGCCAAGATGCTGCAGGTCTTCGAGGCGGATGCCGCGGCGAGCGCGATCGTGCGCCGCGCCCTCGAGGCGCCGAGCCTCTACGACGAGTTCCTGCGGCTGCTCGCCCGCGCCGGGTACGACATCCCCGCCGAGGTGCTCGAACGCGACGTGACGAAGGCGTGGACGTTCCACGACGAGCTCGTGCCCGTGTTCGCCGCGATCTACGCCGACCCCGAGCACAACTGGGCGGCGTACGAGACGTGCGAGGAGCTCGTCGACCTCGAGGACAACTTCCAGCTCTGGCGCTTCCGGCACCTGAAGACCGTCGAGCGCATCATCGGTTCGAAGACGGGCACGGGCGGGTCGAGCGGCGCACCGTTCCTGAAGCGCGCGCTCGAGCTGACGTTCTTCCCCGAGCTCTACGCGGTCCGCACCGAGATCCCGGGGTGAGCGCGATGACGGATGCCGCGCACTCGCCCGACCCGGTCGGCCCGATCGAACCCCTCGGCCCGCTCGCGCGTCACGTCCGGCGCTCGCTGAACGGCGACCACCCCGGCGAGAGCGGCACCATGCTGCCGCCGTTCATCGACCACCACGTGCACCTGCAGCTGGCGGATGCCGCGCCCGCCGTCGCGCGCGGCATCGCCGCGGTCGTCGACCTCGGCGCCGATCCCGGCGCGATCGCGGCGATCGCCCGCGCCGACGGGCTGCCGCACGTGCGCTACGCGGGCGCCTTCCTGACCGCACGCGGCGGGTACCCGTCCGGGCGCCCGTGGGCGCCTGCCGGGAGCGTGCGCGAACTCGACCCCGTGGGCGGCGACGCCGACGACCTGCGCGAGCGACGCCACCGCGCGCTCAGCGGCCCGATCGAGGCGGCGGTCGACGAGCAGCGGCGGTTCGGGGCATCCGTCGTCAAGGTCGCGCTGAACGCGGTCGCCGGCCCGGCCCTCGACCGGGCCACGCTCGACGCGATCGTCGTCGCGGCGCACGCCGCCGGGCTGCCCGTCGCGGTGCACGCCGAGGGCGCGGGGATGGCGCAGCTCGCGATCGACGCCGGTGCCGACGTGCTCGTGCACGCGCCCTTCAGCGAGCGCCTCGACGACGACGTGGTCGCCCGCGCCGCGGCCGCCGGCCAGGCGTGGATCTCGACGCTCGCGATCCACGTGCGGGACGAGGCATCCGTCGCCGAGACCGCGATCGACAACGTGCGGCGATTCCACGCCGCAGGCGGGCGCGTAGTCTACGGCACCGACGCCGGCAACGGCGAGCTCGAACCGGGCGTGAACCCCGTCGAGGTCGCCGCGCTCGTGCAGGCCGGGCTCGCGGCATCCGACGTCATCGCGGCCCTCGCCGACCCGTGGCCCGACGTGGCGCCCGGATGGGCGGACGCCGGCGTCGCGACCTTCCTGCCCGACCCCGACGCCGTCGCCCGATGGCTCGCCACCGCGCGCCTCGTGCCGACCGAGGAACTGGAGCTCCGCTGAACATGGATTCGCTGCTCGCCTACGCCCGACGTCAGGACCGCGCCGACGGGCTCGCGCACCTGCGGAAGCGCTTCGTCGGCGCCGACTCCGACCTCGTCTACTTCGACGGCAACTCGCTCGGCCGGCCGCCCGTGGCGGCGATCGAGCGCGTCGAGCGGTTCCTGCGCGAGGAGTGGGGCGGGCGACTCATCCGCGGCTGGGACGAGTCGTGGCTGCAGCTGCCGTACGAGATCGGCGACCGCATCGGCCGCGCCGTGATCGAGGCCAAGGCCGGTCAGACCGTCATCGGCGACTCGACCACCGTGCTGCTCTACAAGCTCGCACGGGCCGCCGTCGACGCCCAGATCGCCCGCGACCCGCAGCGGCGCGAGATCGTCGTCGACCGCGACAACTTCCCGACCGACCGGTACGTGCTGGAGGGCATCGCCGCCGAGACCGGCTGCCGCCTGCGCTGGATCGACGTCGACCTCGAGCGCGGCGTCACCCCGGAGCAGCTCGCCGAGGCGGCCGGGCCGCAGACGGCGCTCGTCGTCGTCAACCACGTGTCGTACCGGTCGGCGTATGTCGCCGACGCGCCCGAATTGACGCGCATCGCGCACGATGCCGGGGCGCTGATCCTCTGGGACCTCTGCCACTCGGCCGGCTCGGTGCCCGTGCACGCCGACCTCTGGGAGTTCGACCTCGCGGTGGGCTGCACGTACAAGTACCTCAACGGCGGACCGGGCTCCCCCGCGTTCGCATACGTGCGCGACGACCTGCACTCCGTGCTGCGGCAGCCGATCCAGGGCTGGTTCGGCACCGCCGACCTGTTCGCCATGGGGCCCGAGTACGTGCCCGCGTCCGGCATCCGCCGCTTCGCGAGCGGCACGTCGCCGATCACGGCGATGATCGCCATGCAGGAGACGCTCGCGATGATCGAGGACGTCGGGATGCCGGCGATCCGCGCCAAGTCGGTCGCGCTCACCGAGTACGCGATCGAACTCGCCGACGCCTGGCTCGCGCCGCTCGGGGTGACCGTCGGCTCGCCGCGCGACGCGGCGGAGCGCGGCGGGCACGTGATCCTCCAGCACGACGCCATGCGCGAGGTCACCGCCCGTCTCTGGCAGCGCGACGTGATCCCCGATTACCGCGACGTCGGCGGCCTGCGCCTCGGGCTCGCGCCCCTTTCGACGAGCTTCGAGGAGGTGCACCGCGGCCTCGACGTCACGCGCGAGGTGCTGCGCGAGGTGATCGCGGAGCGGGCGGGGCTGGGGTAGCCGCGGCGCGCGCGTCCTGCGCGGCCCCCGCGTCCAGCGCGGCCCGCGCTTCCGGCGCGTTCGGTGCCCCTCGGGCGCTCCCCCGGTCGCCGACCGCGATCGCGACGATGACCGCGAGCGCGAGTCCGGACTCGAACACGGCCGAGAGCCAGAGCTCCGGCGCAGTGATGACGAGCGAGACCCCGAGGACGACGTGCATGGCGCTGACCGTGAGGATGATCGCCCGCCCCGCGGCGACCGACGCCCGGTGCACGAGGACGAGCCCGACGACGATCGCGGCGCCCATCAGCATGTTGTAGACGCCGACGTTGCGCGTCCAGAGCGCGACGGCGTCGTACTCGCCCGGCTCGATGAGGAAGATCGGATACAACCCGGGGCTGCGGTGGAAGAAGGTCTCCAGCGCGCCGATCACGATGAGCGTCAGCGCCTCGATGGAGGCGAGGACCTGTGCGAACCGATTCATGACCGCATCGTGCTGCGAGGATGTCGTGGCCGCATCGGGGAGAACCCCACCCCGCCGGTGAGGTCCGCCGGGCGATGCCTGCGCGCGCGCTACGCGGGTGCGGCGGATGTGTCAACGCCCTCGACGTCGACCCGCGGCTCGGCGAGACTGCTGGCACCCGCTGCGGCGCCCTGTGCACGCGGCCGTCCCACGACAGGAGGAGTGACGAGGATGAGCGACCAGTCCCCGAGCCGAGACGACCAGACGACCCCGCACGGCACGTCCACCATGCCGCCAACGCCGCCCATCGGCACCGACGCCGTCGAGTCCGCCGGCGCGGCGGATGCCGGCGCCACGCAGTCCTCGACGACCGGGGACGACGGGCCGGGCTCGACCTCGTCGGCCACGGGGGCCTCCACCGGGAAGGCCGCGCCGGCGGGCCCGGGACCGGACGGCGATCGCGAGGCGGTCGACTCGGTCGGGGCCACGTCGGGATCGCCGATCAGCTCCGCCGCGGACGCCGCGACCGGCGCCGCTCGGCAGGTCGCCGATGCCGCCGCCGATGCGGCCAAGCAGGCCGCGTCGAAGCTCAAGGATGCCGCGGAGAACGCCGACCTCGATCGGCTGGCCGAGGACGCCAAGCGCGTCACCGGCGAGTGGACCGAGCGCGTGAAGGAGGAGTACCGCAAGCGGCCGGGCGTCGTGATCGGCGCCGCGGTGGCGGGCGTCGTGGTGCTCGGCGCGATCGTCCGGGCGATGGGCCGCCGATGAGCGGATCGTACGGCGAGCCGGGCCGTCCGATGCCCGATCCGAAGCAGCCGGTGACGTCGATGGACACCGAGGCCGCCCGCGACCACGGGCGTGCACACGAGGATCCGTCGGCCCACGGCGGCCCCGAGCTCGGGGACCTGCCGTCGACGACGACGGGTGCGCCGGACGACGAGGCCGCCGCGGAGCGCGCGGCGGAGGACGATCGCGACGGATGACTCGATCGAGGCGCCGCCCGGGAGCATGATGGGATCGACGCCGATCGGATGGAAGGGGATGGTTCCATGACGGATGCGACTGATCGGACGGGCGGCGACCTCGACGACCGCGTCGAGGAGGCGGTCGGGCGCGCGAAGGCCGCGGCGGACGCCGCCTCAGACGAGGCGTCCGACGTGCTCGACGACGTGTCGAGCGCGGCGAACGAGGCGATCGGCCGGGCGACGGCCGCGGCGTCCGACGCCGCGAGCCAGGCGAAGGCCCTCGCGGCCGACGCGGCCGACGATGCGGCCGAGTTCATCGACGACGCGACGGACTGGCTCCAGGAGAAGTACCGCGAGAACCCGGCGCTCGTGCTCGGCCTCGCGGCGGCCGCCGGCGTGGCGATCCTCGTCGGCATCGGCGCGATCGTGCGGGCGATCGTGCGCGATTGATCGGGCGGGCGCGCTCCGCACGTGCGCGCGGTCCCGCCGCTCACGGCCGCAGTCTCCGGCGAGCGACGAGCGGCGTCCGGGCGACGGATAGAATCGAGGCATCCACACCCTCGACACCGAACGGAGAACCGCGGTGCCCACCATCGTCGTCGAAGTGATGCCCAAGGCCGAACTGCTCGACCCGCAGGGGAAGGCCGTCGCCGGCGCGCTCTCCCGCACCGGGCACGGCTCCATCAGCGGGGTGCGCGTGGGCAAGCGCTTCGAGTTGACCGTCGACGGGCCGGTCGACGACGACCTCCGCGCCGAGGTCGCCGCGCTCGCCGAGAACGTGCTGTCGAACTCCGTCATCGAGGACGTCGTCGGCATCCACTACGAGCAGTCGAACATCGAGGCCGCCGCCGAGGCCGCCGAGCACCACGACGGCTACGACGCCCCCGCGGGCGAGACGCACTGAGGCCCGGGAGTCGACCCATGCGCATCGGCGTCATCACGTTCCCCGGCTCGCTCGACGACCGCGACGCGCACCGCGCGGTCCGCCTCGCCGGCGGCGAGCCCGTCGCGCTCTGGCACGGCTCGCACGACCTCGAGGGCGTCGACGCCCTGATCCTGCCCGGCGGATTCAGCTACGGCGACTACCTGCGCTGCGGCGCGATCGCCTCGCTCAGCCCGATCATGACCGAGGTCGTCGACGCCGCGAACCGGGGCCTCCCGGTGCTCGGCATCTGCAACGGCTTCCAGATGCTCGCCGAGGCGCACCTGCTCGAAGGCGGGCTCATCCGCAACGACCACGGGTCGTTCATCTGCCGCGACCAGGTGCTCCGCGTCGAGAACGCATCGACCGCGTGGACGAGCGAGTTCGAGGCCGGTCAGGAGATCACCATCCCGCTGAAGAACGGCGAGGGCGGGTTCATCGCGTCGGAGGAGACGCTCGACCGGCTCGAGGGCGAGGGCCGCGTGGCGTTCCGCTACGTCGGTGTGAACCCGAACGGGTCGCTGCGCGACATCGCCGGCATCGCGAACGCCGCCGGCAACGTCGTGGGCCTCATGCCGCACCCCGAGCACGCGGTCGAGCCTGGCTTCGGCCCGGACACCGCGGCCGCGATGCGGTCGGGCGTCGACGGCCTCGGCTTCTTCACCAGCGTCATCCGCCGCACCCTCGTCGAGGCGTAGCCTCCCGCCCGCAGCCGTCGTCAAGCCCTCCCGTGATGCGGAGCCTCCGCCTAGGCTGGCCGGCGGGAGGTGCCGATGCCGACATCCGATGGGGCCCGCCGATGGTGGGCGACGTTCTCCGAATCGTTCTCCTCCCGCATCTGGCCCCTGCCCGTCGCGGCGACCATCGGCGCGGTGATCGCGGGGGTCTTCCTGCCCATCCTCGATGCGGCCGTCGACCAGAACCTCTCCGGATGGTTCCAGGCGCTGCTCTTCGGCGGGGGGACCGACGCAGCGCGGGCCGTGCTCACGACCATCAGCGGTTCGCTGATCACGGCGACGTCCCTGACGTTCTCGCTGACGGTGGTCGCGCTGCAACTCGCGAGCAACCAGGCGTCGCCGCGGCTCCTGCGCACCTTCGCCTCCGACCGGATGGTGCACCTCACGCTCGCGATCTTCCTCGGGACGTTCGCGTACTCGCTCACCGTCCTCCGCACGGTCTCGGACACCGGCGACGAGGTGCCGCGCATCTCGATCACCCTCGCGTTCGTGCTCACGCTCGGCAGCGTGATCGTGCTCGTGCTCTTCCTGGCGCACCTGGCGAGCCGCCTCCGAGTCGAGACCATGCTCCGGGACGTCCACCGCGAGACCGACCGGACGATCGCCCTGGTCGGCTCCGACGACCGACCGACCGCGCCGGCGCCGGCCCGCCCGGATCAGGTCGACATCGTCGCGGCGCGTCGGTCCGGGTTCGTGACCGGAATCGATCGCGATCGCCTCATCTCGGCCGGACACGAGCACGGCGCCGTGATCCGCGAGGTCTGCCGGGTGGGCGCCAGCGTGATCGAGGGCACGATCCTCGCCGAATGGTGGCCCGGTCCGGACGCGGGGGCCGACCGGCCGACGCCGATGACCCGTGCCGACCGCTCGACGCTCGAGCAGGCGATCGTCGACGCCTACTCCATCGACTACGAGCGCACGCCGCCGCAGGACATCGGCTACGGGCTCCGCCAGATCGCGGACGTCGCGACGAAGGCCCTCTCGCCCGGCGTCAACGATCCGACCACCGCGGTGCACGCGCTGAGCCACGTCGCGGCGCTGCTCGGGGACCTCGCCGAACTCCCGCCCTCGCCCAGCGCCTACGCCGACGATGACGGGCTGGCCAGGGTCGTCCCGGTCGCGCACGACTTCCGTGAGCTCGTCGAGGTGGGAGTCCAGCAGCCGCGACGCTACGGGGCCTCCGACCCGGATGTCGCCGCGCGGCTCTTCGACCTGATCGGCGATGTGGGCCGGCGCACGACGCGGCCGGAGCACGTGCGCGTGCTCGAAGGCCAGCTCGAACGCCTGGTGGCCAGCGTGGACGCCGCGGACTACGACCCGACCGAGCGCGCCGAGTTCGCGCGGCTCGCAGCGCGAGCCCGCGCCACCCTCACGCGGGCCGGATCCGAGATCGCGTAGGCGGAGGCGAGGCGTCCGGGCCGCGCTGCGGCGCGACCCGGACTCCTCATCGCGGGAGGCGGGACTACGCGGCGGCCTCGTCCTCGCCGGGTTCGACGGCCTCCGGCTGCTGCGGTGCGTCGGCGTTCACGCCGATCGCGTACGCGTCGCGGAGTGCGGCCCCGAGGCCGCCGTCGACGTTCGTCCAGTACTGGAAGAACCGCTCGCGGATGTCATCGACGGTGATCGCGTGCGCCTGGCCCGAGAGGGTCACGAGGAACCGGGCCTTCGCCTCGGCCGAGAACACGTCGCGGTAGAGCGCGCCGGCCTGCCCGAAGTCGGAGTCGTCCGCTCGCAGCGTGTAGGCCGTGCGGACGAGCGAGCCGTCGGCCTCCCAGCCGCCCTCGCCCGCGGCATCCGCCGACGCCACGGGGCCGCCGACCGAGTTCGGCGCGTAGACCGGCGCCGTGGGCGCGTTGAAGTGGTAGCGGGCCGCGCCGTCCTGCGAGTAGGTGTGCACGGATGCCGCGTGCGGCGCGTTCACCGGCAGCTGGGTGTAGTTCGTGCCGACGCGGTAGCGCTGCGCGTCGGGGTAGCTGAACACGCGCGCCATGAGCATCTTGTCGGGGCTGATGGCGATGCCGGGCACGGTGTTCGCCGGCGAGAACGCGGCCTGCTCGATCTCGGCGAAGAAGTTCTGCGGGTTGCGGTCGAGCGTGAGCGTGCCGACCGGGATCAGCGGGTAGTCCGCGTGCGGCCACACCTTGGTGAGGTCGAACGGGTTGAAGCGGTAGGTCTTCGCGTCCTGGTAGGGCATGACCTGCACGTGGAGGTCCCACTTGGGGTGGTCGCCGCGCTCGATCGCCTCGTACAGGTCGCGGCGGTAGAAGTCGGCGTCGGCGCCCGCGATGGCCTCGGCGGTCGCGGCATCCAGGTGCAGGTCGCCCTGCTGGGAGCGGAAGTGGTACTTGACCCAGAACTTCTCGCCGGCGGCGTTGATCCACTGGTAGGTGTGCGAGCCGTAGCCCTGCATCTCGCGCCACGACTTCGGCAGGCCGCGGTCGCCCATGAGGTAGGTGACCTGGTGAGCCGACTCGGGCGAGAGGGTCCAGAAGTCCCACTGCATATCGGCGTCGCGCAGGCCCGAGCCCGGCAGTCGCTTCTGCGAGTGGATGAAATCGGGGAACTTCGCACCGTCGCGGATGAAGAACACCGGGGTGTTGTTGCCGACGATGTCGTAGTTGCCCTCGGTCGTGTAGAACTTCAGCGAGAATCCGCGCACGTCGCGCCACGTGTCGGGCGAGCCCTGCTCGCCCGCGACCGACGAGAAGCGCAGCAGCGTCTCCGACTCGGTGCCGGGCTGGAAGACCGCGGCCCGGGTGTAGGCCGACACGTCGTGGGTCGCCTCGAAGCGGCCGAACGCGCCGCCGCCCTTCGCGTGCACGATGCGCTCGGGGATGCGCTCGCGGTTGAACTGGGCGAGCTTCTCGACGAGGTACCGGTCGTGCAGCACCGTGGCGCCGTCGGCGCCGACCGTGAGCGAGTGCGCGTCGCTGGCGACCGGCGTACCGGTCTGCGTCGTCGTCGCTGCCTGGGTGGTCGTCACGGGCGGGGTCGTAGGGTTCGACATGTCGTCCTTCTCTTCTCGGTGGGTGGATGCCGCGGCGCAGCGGAGCACGACGTGCGGGCACGACGAGCACCGCCCCGGTCGGGCGGTCGGCGCGCGAGCGCGCCGGGCGAGCGGATGGCGCCGGGCTAGCCGGCCTCCTCCCGCCGGCAGTCGGCGCAGAGGCCCCAGAAGGTGACCTCGGCGGTCTGGATGGCGAAGCCGCCGGTGTCGCTCGGTGCGAGGCACGGCGCGTGGCCGACCACGCAATCGACGTCGGCCACCGCACGGCAGCGCGTGCAGACGACGTGGTGGTGGTTGTCGCCCGTGCGGCTCTCGTAGAGCGCGGGTGACTCGGCGGGCTCGATCCGGCGCAGCAGGCCGGCCTCGGTCAGTGCGGCGAGCACGTTGTAGACCGACTGCAGCGAGGTGCCGGGGAGCGTGCCGGTGACGCGCGCGAGCACGGCGTCGGCGTCGAGGTGCCCGTGGCCGCTGACGGCGTCGAGCACCGCGAGGCGCGGCGCGGTCACCTTGAGGCCCGCGTCGCGGAGACGCGCTGCGGCGTCGTCGCGGTGGGGCTCGGCGGGCATGCGTCCACCGTAGCAGTTGTTTTGAGTGACTCAAAACAACTTGCGCGTCGGTTCATCTTCGCGGGCGCTCCCGGGCTCGGCCAAAGCCCGCGCATAGCCTCCGGGCGGAGCATCGTGGCCGGACCGATGCGCCCGCATCCGTCCGAGACAGCCCGAAGGACACGATCATGAGCTCCCAGCACACGACGACGGCGGCGGCCGACGGGGCGACGCCGTCGGACGCTTCCCCGACCGCTCCCACCGAGCCGCTGCCTCCGGCAGCGGCGGCGTCGTCGGCATCCGAGGCGCAGCCCGCCGCCGACGGCCGCCAGGCGCCCCCGATGTTCCACCCCGCCGAGCCCACCGCGGCGACGCCGCCCACGCACGGCGCACCCCCGCCCGCCGCCGAGCGCGCGCCCTGGTATCGCCGGGTGTGGGTCCTCGTCGTCGGCGCCCTGCTCGCGGCACTCGTCTTCTTCGCCGCCGGCTTCGTCGCGGGCAACGCGGCCTCGCTCATCGGCGGCGTCGTCGGCGACACGACCGGCGTGCCCTCCGGGCCGGGCTTCGGCGGCGACCGGGACGGCGACGGCTTCGGCCCCGGCGGCGGACGCCCCGGCATGGGCGAGCCGGGGGATCGCCCCGGGTTCGGCGACGAGGGCGACGAAGGCGGCGACACGGGCACCGACTCCGGGACCGCGCAGTCGTTCTGACCCCCTGACCGCGTCGCGCTGACCGCGGCGTGCGGTCGCACGCATGCGAAGGGCCGGGCCGCCGCGGCGACCCGGCCCTCGACGGCACGACCTACGGAACGGGGATGACCCCGGTGTCGGTCTGGTAGCCGGTGACCGGTGCGTGCGGGATCTCCTCCCAGCGGGCCGGGTCCTCCTGCTGAACCTCGCCGGAGGCCATGCCGGTCAGGAGCTCCTGCAGCGCGAGCACGTTCTGCTTGATCGACTTGCCGCGGGCCTTCTGCCCGAGGCTGCCGTCGCTCGTGTTGCCGCTGGTCTCGAAGAAGATCGCCGGGTTGCTGTGACCCTCCGGGTTCAGCCCGTCGTGGTCGAGGCCGAGCATCATCGCCGACACGACACCGCCCTTGATGTCGATCTCGAGGCTGCCGCCGACCTGGTAGCGGTCCATGTTGACGTACCCGTACTTGGCCAGCTCGTCGTAGACGTGCACGTGCATCTGACGCGTGAGCACGTCGTACGCCCCGCCCTCGATGCCGGGAAGCGTGGGTCCGCCGGGCGCGAGTGAGATGCCGAGCGACAGGGTGACGTCGTCGCCCGTGCCGTACTCCCGCTTCAGGCCCTGGTGGTGGATGTCGATCGCGAACGCCGGGTCGACCATCGTCCAGTACTCGTAGAACGCCTCCGACTCGGCGGCCTCGAACTTGCCGACCCCCCAGTCCCGGTTGAGGTCGATCCGCTTCTCCGTGCCGTCCTGCAGGATCGTGTGGCGGATGTTGAGCTCCGACCCGTCCGGGTTGTACATCGGGATGACGTGGAACGTGTAGGTGTCCCGCAGCAGCGTCCACTCGGGCGAGCCGTTCGTGCCGAGCTCCTTGAGCACGGCGAGGAGCGACTCGGTTCCGTAGGGCTCGTTGCCGTGGATGCGGCCCTGCAGCCAGACGGCCTCGTCGCCGTCGCCCACCGTCGCGACGTAGAGGTCGCGGCCCGACTCGGACGTCGAGACCGCGGTGCCGACCTCGGCGAGCGTCTGCACGTCGACGCCGAACCGAGCGGTGTCCTCGAGTCGCTGGAGTTCGGTGACGAGGTCGGAGTAGGTGGCGATGCTCGCGGTGCTGGTCTCCCCCTCGGTCGACGGGAAGTTCGGGTCGGCGATCGCCGGAGCGCCGGCGACGAGCGGGCCGGCGACGGCCAGGGCGGCCGCCGCGGCCAAGGTGACGGTTCGGGATCGGTGGTGCTTCGGCGTCGAGCCAGTGGACATCGAGTCTCCCCTGTGTGAACGGCATGCCGGTGAAGGCGGCACGTGCCCCTGGGATCACCCGGAAGGGGCTTTCCCATGAGCGTGCTGTGAGCCTACGGAGGAGGAGCTCCGTAGATCAAGGGACGCGCGTCCGCGGTTCCCCGTCCGGCCCGCGCCGATCGTCCCCGGAATCGGATACGTCGTCCGATGCGTCCGCCCCGCGGCCGGCACGGTCGGCACGCGCGGCCTCCTCCGGCGGCTGCACCGGGATCGCCTGGGTGAACTCCGACGCGCGCTGCTCGCCGTCGGCCGTCCCGGAGAAGAGACCGGCGCGCGGCGTCGAGCCCGTGACCGGCTTCGGCTCCGACGCGCGCTCGTCCGCGGCATCCGTCGTCTCGCGCCGCCCGCCCGCGGCCGATCGGTCCGCGACCTCGGCCGGCTCCGCACCCACGAGCACACGCTGCTGCGGCAACGCCGCGGCATCCTGCTCCCGGATCCACTCGACGAGGTCCTCGCGGACGAGGCAGCGCAGGTCCCAGAGCGCCGCCGAGTCGGCGGCGCTGACGAGCACCCGCACGCGTACGAGGCCGCCGGTGGCCTCGGTGACCTGCAGGACCTTCGTGCGGCCGTCGAAGAGCTCCTCGCCCTCGAGGATCCGGTCGAGCTCCTCGCGCATCGCGTCGGTCGAGATGCGCCAGTCGACGTCGAGCTCGATCGATCCGATGAGCGCGCTGCCGTACTTGGTCCAGTTCTGGAACGGCTTCGTGGTGAAGTACGTGCACGGCAGGACCACGGTCCGCTCGTCCCACGTGACGACGACCACGTAGGTGAGCGTGATCTCGCGGATGCGCCCCCACTCGCCCTCGACGACCACGACGTCGTCGACGCGGATCGCCTCGCTGAACGCGATCTGGATGCCCGCGAACATGTTCGCGAGCACGGTCTGCGCCGCGAGGCCGGCCACGATCGACGCGATGCCCGCCGACGCGAGCACGCTCGCGCCCACGGCGCGCACGCCGGGGAAGGTGAGCAGGATGGCGCCCACCGCGATGATGACGATGACGACCACCACGAGCCGGCGCACGATCTGGAACTGCGTGTGCACCCGGCGTGCGACGCGGTTGTCGGCGACATCCATGCGGTATCGACTCACGCCCACGTCGGCGAGGAAGAGGAACAGCTGCGCCGCCAGCCAGGCGCCCGCGGCGATCAGGGCGATGAGGAACGCGTGATCGACCGCCGGGCGCCATGCGGCGCCCGGGAAGGCGAGTGCGATCGAGATCCAGGCGCCGGCGGTCAGCAGCACCGTGCGGAACGGCCACCTGGCGCGGCGGATGAGGATGCCCGCCCAGTCGCGGCGGCGGGCGACGGCGCGGACGATGATCGAGGCGATGGCGGAGACGACGAAGGTCGCGACGACCGCGATGACGAGCGCGATCGCGAAGACGAGCGTGGTCTCCCAGGCGGATGCGTCGGGCAACGGGCTTCCCTCCGGTCGAAGTCCACCAGCGTAGGCGGGGCCCCCGCCGCGATCGCAAATCCGGACGCGCACTCTCGGCGCCTGCCCAGCGGATGCCGAGGGGGCGGCCAGCCCGATTCGGACCGGGCCTGCGGGGCGTCCGCCGCACCGCCGCGGGTAGCCTGAACGGATGGCCCTCACCGAGCTCGTCACCCTGCCCGGCGGCACGTTCCGCATGGGCAGCGACGTCCACTACGCCGAGGAGGCGCCGCAGCACGAACGGCGCGTCGCCGCGTTCGCGATCGAGCGCCACCCGGTCACGAACGCGCAGTTCGCGGCGTTCGTCGACGCGACGGGATACGTGACGACGGCCGAGCGTCCGCTCGACCCGGAGGAGTTCGCCGACGTCCCGGAGGCCGATCGCGTGCCCGGCTCCCTCGTCTTCACGCCGACCGAGGGCCCCGTGGACCTGCGCGACTGGCGTCAGTGGTGGCGATGGGTGCCCGGCGCCGACTGGCGCCATCCGTTCGGGCACGGCTCCGACCTCGACGGGCGCGCCGACCATCCGGTCGTGCACGTCGCCTTCGCAGATGCCGCGGCCTACGCAGAATGGGCGGGGCGGCGCCTTCCGACCGAGGCCGAGTGGGAGTACGCCGCCCGCGGTGGCCTGGACGGGGCCGAGTTCGCGTGGGGCGACGAACGCACGCCCGACGGCGCCGTCATGGCGAACACCTGGCAGGGCGACTTCCCGTACCGGAACGCCGGCTGGGGCGGCACCTCGCCGGTGGGCTCGTACCCGCCCAACGGCTTCGGCCTCGTCGACGTCATCGGCAATGTGTGGGAGTGGACCTCCGATCCGTTCACGCCGCGACACGTTCCGCCCGGTGCGGCATCCGTCGACCGCGGCTCCCGCGCCGACCTGCTGGCCGGCGTCGCCCCGTCGCGCGCGCTGCACGTGACCAAGGGCGGCTCGCACCTCTGCGCGCCCGAGTACTGCCGCCGGTATCGGCCGGCGGCCCGGTCGTCGCAGGCCGAGGACTCGTCGACGACGCACCTCGGGTTCCGCTGCGCCGCCGACGTGCCGAGCTGACGGCGAGTCGGGATTCGCGCCGGGCCCCGAGCCGGGCTCCGAGCGGGCCCCGCTCCGGGCCGCGCGGTCAGCGGTACTCGGGGTTCGGGTCGTCCGGCGTGGGCCGGTAGCCCCACCGCTCGCCCGAATCCCACTCGGTGCGCACGTTGCCGATCGCCGGGATGCCGCCGGCATCCTTCAGCAGCTTCGCGACGTGCATGAGGTTGTACGTCATGAACGTCGTGTTCCGGTTGGTGAAGTCGTTCTCGGGACCGCCCGAGCCCTCGTCGAGGTAGCTCGGTCCGGGTCCCGCCTCGCCGATCCACCCCGCGTCGGCCGCGGGCGGTATCGTGCAGCCGATGTGCTGCAGCGAGAACAGCACGTCCATCGCGCAGTGCTTGAGGCCGTCCTCGTTGCCGGTGATGATCGCGCCGCCGACCTTGCCGTAGAAGACGTACTGGCCCTTGTCGTTCTGCTCGGTCGACATCGCGTACAGGCGCTCGATGAGCCGCTTCGTGACCGACGAGTTGTCGCCGAGCCAGATCGGCCCGCCGATCACGAGGATGTCGGCGTCGCGGATGCTCGGCCAGATCTCCTCCGGCCACGCGTCGGTCGACCAGCCGTGCTCGCGCATGTCGGGATAGACCCCGGTCGCCACGTCGTGGTCGACGAACCGGAACGTCTCGACGGCGACGCCGTGCTGCCGCATCAGGGCGATGCTCGCGTCCATGAGGCCCTGCGTGTTGCTGACCTCGGGTGATCGCTTGAGGGTGCAGTTCACGTACACCGCGCGGAGGTCGCTGAAGTCGGGTGTTGCTGCCATGGTCCGAACCTACGCCCGAACCGAGCGGATGCCACGGGGTTGCCGGATGGGCGGTCCTCGCCTACCGGGACCGGCGGGGCGAGCGGGCGGCCGCGGGCCGGCGGGGGCTAGTACGTCAGCAGGCTGCGGATCTCGTACCGCGCGCCGAGCCGGTCGCGGCCGCCGAGCCCGCCGAGCTCGATCGCGACCGAGACGCCGGCCACGTGCCATCCGGCCCGCTCGATCAGGCGTGCGGCGGCCTCGACGGTGCCGCCGGTCGCGAGCACGTCGTCGATGATGAGCACGCGCGAGCCGGGCGGCAGCTCGCCCTCGTGGACCTCGAGGGCCGCGGTGCCGTACTCGAGGTCGTACTCCTCGCGGAGCACGGCGCGCGGCAGCTTGCCCGCCTTGCGGACCGGCAGCACGCCCGCGCCGCACAGCGCCGACGCGGCGCCGGCGAGCAGGAAGCCGCGCGCCTCGAGGCCGGCGAGGTGGTCGAACCGTCCGGCGAACGGGGCGGTCAGCGCCTCGGACAGCGCGTGGAACGCCGGCCCGTCCGCGAAGACCGGGGTGAGGTCCCGGAACACGATGCCCGGCTCGGGGAAGTCGGGGATCGTGGCGAGCTTCGCCTCGACGAGCTCGCGGACCTGCGCTTCGTTCACCGGAACACCCTACTCCGGAGCCCCGTCCATCCTTCGGTCGATGCGCCCCGACGGCTGCCTTGCGAGGATGGGACGGTGAGCTCCCCCGACGCGAACCCGAACGCGACCCCGACGACCGCCTCCACCTCGAATCCGCTCCGGCTTCCGCCGGTCACCACCCCCGTGACGTCGGTCGCGCCGGGGCTGACGCCGAAGCGGCTGTTCCGCCTGCTCGCGGTCGCCGAGGCGATCACGTGGACCGTCCTCATCACGGCGCTCATCATGCGCGCCACCCTCGGCCTCGACTGGGCCGTCCTCGTCGGCGGATCCATCCACGGCTTCGTGTTCCTCGGCTATGCGTTCACGGCGGCGCTCGTCGGGGTGAACCAGCGTTGGCCCGTCGGGCTGATCGTGCTCGGCGTGCTCTTCGCGGTGATCCCGTACGCGACCATCCCCTTCGAGGTCTGGCTGCTCCGTCGGCGCAGGCTCGAGGGACCGTGGCGGCGCGAGGCGACCGACCACCCGGCCGACCGCAACGTGGTGAACCGGATGCTGCACTGGTTCCTCGCACGCCCGTTGCTGTTGACCGTGCTCGCGATCCTGGGCATCTCGGCGGTGTTCGTCATCCTGCTCCTGATCGGCCCGCCCGGCGGCCGCTCCTGACGCTCGCCGAGCCACCGTTCTCAGGAGTTCCGCGCGATTCCGCCCGTTTCTCAGGACGACACGCCGGGCCGGACCGCGACACGCCGGATTCTTCCTGAGAACGGCATCGGCGCCATGACGAAGGGCGGGGCGGATGCCGCGGCATCCGCCCCGCCCTCGTTCATGGGGCTTCGGCGACCCGGTCAGTCGACCGTCACGCGGTCGATCGAGTGCGTGCCCTTGCCGGCGAACGTGAGGGAGTAGCCCTGCACGTCGGTGAGCGTGAGCCCGTCGTCGGGCGCGCCCGCCGGCTGCTCGTCGGCCCGCTTGAAGGCGTCGAACGGGATCGTCACCTCGTGCCACCCCGCCGTGCGGTCGACGACGCTCGCGACGAACCGCTCGGCCGTGTCGGGTGCCTGGTAGACGCGCACGTAGTCGACCGTGAGCGACTGCGGGAACACGAGGTCCTCGCCGGGCGTACCGCCGAAGTTGCCGCCCACCGCGATGTTGGTGATGAGCGAGAACGGGTGGTCGAACACCCATTCGTTCGGGGCGACATCCGCCGGGTCGGCCTGGTGGAAGACGATGCCGTCGACCTCCCAGGTGATCTCCTCGGGCGTCCACTCGACGGCGAACTCGTGCCAGCCGTCGGGCACGGGCGCACCGAAGTCGTAGATGCCCCCGTACGACTGGCCGCCCGAGTAGCCGGGGCCGTGGATCGTGCCGAACACCTCGTTCGGCAGTCGTCCGACGTACTCCATGACGTCGATCTCGCCCGTCTGCGGCCAGCCGACCTCGCGGAAGTCGGTGCCGAGCGACCAGACCGCCGGCCAGATGCCGGTGCCCTCGGGCAGCTGCACGCGCGACTCGATGCGGCCGTACTCGAACTCCTGCTTCTGCTCGGTGATCAGGCGCGCCGACGTGACCTCGCACGGGCCGTACCAGCACTCGAGGCCTTCCGCCTCGCCGTCGACCTCCCGGGCCGTGATGACGAGGTTGCCGTCGCCGTCGAGCGCCGCGTTGTCGGTGCTGTCGGTGTAGTACTGGCGCTCGTCGTTGCCCCATCCCCAGCCGCCGGTCTCGTACGTCCAGTTCTCGGGGTTCGCCGGTGCGCCTGCGGGTCCGTCGAACTCGTCGCTCCACGCGAGCCCCCACGTGTCGGGGCCGGCGTCGGGCGCCGGGTCGTCCTGGATGCCGACCGTGATGCGCGTGGGCTTGCCCGTGCCGTTCACCATGAAGCTGATGCCGTCGGCGTCCGACCAGTCCTGTCCGCCGGCGAACTCGCGCGTCATGGTCGCGGTGCCGCGGTGCGTGAAGTCCGCGACCCGCTCGTACGCGCCCTGGCCCGGAACGGCGTCGGAGTCGCCCGCGGCGATCTCGCGCGTCGTGAGCTCGGCGTCGCCGGTCACGTCGTAGAGCCACGGCACGGTCTCGAAGTCCTCGACGAGCGAGGCGTCGATCGGGTCGTCGTCCTGGATGCTCACCGTGGCGGTGCGCACGAAGCCGAACTCGGCGCCCTGCGGGTCGGAGAGCCGGACGACGAACGTCTCGTCGACCTCGTGCTTGCCGTCCTCGATCGTGGGCAGCTCGACGGTCGCCTCGCGCTCCCCGGCGGGGATCACGACCGTGCCGGCGACCGGCGTGAAGTCGCGGTCGGCGACCGCCGAGAGGTCCTCCGTCGCGGTGCGCGCCTCGGTCGCCTCGGCGGCCCAGTCGACCGTGACGTCCGTCTCGGCCACGCGGTTCAGGCGGATGACGCCGGTCGCGGTGTCGCCCTCGTCGACCTCGTAGCCCGACCGGTCGAACCCGACCGCCAGCGCGGGCGGCTCGGCCTCGCCGTAGACGAGCACGTCGTCGTAGAGGAACGTCTGGGGCGTGTCCGTGCGCAGCGAGCCGAACGCGTACCCGTGCACGTCGGTGAGGGTGAGCCCGTCGTTCGGAGCGCCGTTGCCGATGTTCTTGCGCTGGAACTCGGCGAAGTCGAACGTCAGGAAGCGCCATCCGCGCCAGTCGTCGGCGAACGAGACGACGAAGCGCTCGGCGTCGTCGGTCGTCGAGCCCGAGTTGCGGTTGTCGAGCAGGTCGAGGAACAGGTCGGTGCCCGATCCGTTGCCGTACATCCAGAACCCGATGCCCTCGTAGGTCGACCAGTCCTCGGTCATCCAGGCGTCGGCGGCCTCGTTCGTGAAGTTGCGCACGACGACGCCGAAGCTCGTCACGTCGAAGTCGGCGCGCAGCACGTCGTTGCCGTCGGGCGCGCCCGGAACCGGCGCCGGCGGGGCATCGGTGCGCTCGAACGCGACGGTGCTGCTCGGGTCCTGCGCCTCGAACCAGCCGACGGGGATGCCGCCGGCGTCGCCGCGGACGAGCGCCGTCTCGTGGTCGTCGACGATGGCGGTTCGGCCGGCCGGCGGTCCGACGACCTCGCCGTCGTCGTCGAGGATCGTCACCTCGAGCGCCGTGACCGAGCCGAGCTGCGCGCCCGACGGCGCGGCGAGCTCGAGCGTGAAGGTCTCGTCGGCCTCCTCGACGTCGTCGCCGGTCGTCGCGACCTGGATGGTGCGGGTGGTCTCGCCCGGCGCGAACTCGACGGTCGCGGCGGGGTCGGCATAGTCGCCGTCGGCGTGCGTCGCGGTGCCGTCGACGGCGGCGAGCTCGACGGTCACGGGCGCGTCGGATGCGAGGTCGAGCCGTACCTCGACGTCGAGCGTGTCGCCCTCGATCGCCGATGCGGCCTCGGCCGCGAAGGAGACCGACGGGGTGAGGTCGGAGTCGGAGTAGACGGCGATGTCGTCCACTCGGATCGTGTCGGCGCCGTTCACGGCGGGGATCGCGTAGCCCCAGAGCGTCGTGAGCCCGAGCCCGTCGTCGGGCGCCCCGCCGGGCTGGAAGTCGGTCGCTCGCGTGAAGGCCGACCAGGGCAGCCGCACCTCCTTCCACCCGTCGGTGTCGTCGACGAGGTCGACGTCGAAGCGCTCGGAGGCGTCGGCGTTCGGCCCGCCGTCGAAGAGCTCGACCTGGTAGGACGCGCCGTTGCCCGAACCGTCGACCATGAGGGTCACGCCGTCGAACGCGCTGACGTCGCGGGCGCCGGCGAACGTCTGGCCGACGCCGCCGAAGGAGCCCGGCGCGGTGACGTCCCACCCGTAGGAGACGACCTTCGTCGGCTCGTTCTGGCCGGGCTTGGCGTCGGGCGAGTCGGCGGCGACGTCGACGATGCCGAAGCCCGCCGCGCCGTAGGAGAAGAACCCGTCCGGTGCGCCGCCCTCGAAGTCGGCGAGGACGGAGATGCTGCCGGACGCTGAGGCCGGTGCGGCTGCGGCGAGCGATGCGGCGACCACGGCCGCAGCCGCCACCGCCGCCGCCGCTCGCCGTGAGAGCGCTCTCTTCTTCGAGTCCATTCGTGCTCCATTGCAGTAGGTGAAGGGATCCACCGAGGTGGTCCCCGTCAGGGTAGGCGGGCATCCGCGATTCCCGCAAGCCTCTTGTGGATACTGGGATCGGTGGAGGATTGTCCGGTTGCGCCCGCTCGGCGCACGGGAAACCGCTCACCGTCCCGCAAGTGAAGAGAGCGCTCTCACAACATATTCACCGTCAGGCGGCGAGGAGAATGGCCGCATGCCGATCCTCAACAAGGACATGCAGGTCTGCATCTCCCTCTCCGGTCGCCCGTCGAACCTCGGCACGCGGTTCCACAACTTCCTCTACGACGAGCTGAACCTGAACTTCCTCTACAAGGCGTTCACGACCGACGACCTCGAGGGCGCGATCCGCGGCATGCGGGCGCTCGGGTTCCGCGGCTGCTCGGTGTCGATGCCGTTCAAGGAGGCGGTGATCCCGCTCGTCGACGTCATGGAGGACTCGGCCGCGGCCATCGAGTCCGTGAACACGATCGTGAACGACGGCGGCCGGCTCACGGCATCCAACACCGACTACGAGGCGGTCGCGCAGCTCATCGCCGAGCACGGGCTCGACCCCGCCGCGCGGGTCGTCGTGCGCGGGTCGGGTGGCATGGCGAAGGCCGTCGTCGCCGCGTTCCGCGGTACCGGCTTCGGCGACCTCACGGTGCTCGCGCGTAACGCGGCGGCCGGGCCGGCGCTCGCGCAGAAGTACGGCTACGCCTGCGCGGCCTCCGACCCAGCGCCCGACTTCGACGTCATCGTGAACGTCACGCCGCTCGGCATGCAGGGGGCGGATGCCGCCGCACTGGCGTTCGACGAACGGTTCATCGAGCGCGCCTCGACGGTCTTCGACGTGGTCGCGTTCCCCGCCGAGACGCCGCTCATCGCGGCGGCCCGCGCCGCGGGCACCGCGGTCATCACCGGCGCCGAGGTCGTCGCGCTGCAGGCCGCACGCCAGTTCGAGCTCTACACGGGCGTCGCGCTCACGCGCGAGCAGGTCGAGCGGGCCGCCGCGTTCTCGCGCGCCGAGTAGCGCACCGCGGCAGGGCTGCCTCACAAGCTCGGGTCGATGCAGCCCCGACGTCTCATGCCGCCACTGACCGTCACCGATTTCGTCACTGCACGTCACTGCCGCCTCACTGTCGAACTACACTGAGGACTATAGTGATGGGTATAGTGACAGCGAGTGCCGCGTGACTGGGGGCGGGGTGGAGACATCGCTAGGGGATCTCGGCGACCTGATGGGTCGGCTGCGGACGGTCGGAACTGAGCTGACCAACGTCGAAGTCAAAGCCGCCGTGACAGCGCTTCCGAAGAGCATCTGGCCAACCGTGAGCGCTTTCAGCAATCACGCCGGCGGCGTGATCATCCTCGGCCTCCGGGAGGACGGCGGATTCGCGCCGGCCCCCGGATTCGACGCAGAGGCGATCCGCAATGCGGTAGCCGACGCATTCCGCCCACGACGCCACAACGAGATCGCGGGACCGATAACACCTCGACCGATCGGCACGATCGACGTCGGAGAAGTCGACGGCAGCCCGGTCGTCGTCGTCGATGTCGAGGAACTGCCGCCGAACCAGAAGCCGGCATTCGTCACTACCCAGGGCAAGGAGTCCGGAACATACGAACGCGTCGGCGATGGCGACCGCCGAACGAGCACCTATGGGGTCTTCCTCCTCTCAACGTCCGGCCACCAGCCAAGGGATGACCTACGAGCCGTCGAAGGTGCGACGCTCGCTGACTTGGACCAGCGAGAGATGCACCGATTCATCGAACGACTCGAGCGCACGAGACCGAGATCGATCGCAGGTCTCGATTCCCCCGAGCAGATTCTTCGGCGACACAACGTCCTTTCTCGGGACGAATCGACGCCAACCGTCGCAGGCTTGCTCGCGCTGGGGCGTTATCCCCAGCAGTTCCTGCCGCAAGCAATGATCACCTTCGCCGTGTACCCGGGCCGCTCGAAGAGCACGATCGTCGGCGACGTGCGGATGCTGGATCGCAAGGTGATCGAAGGCCCGATCCCCGTGATGGTGGAAGACGCCGTCCGGGCTGTCCTCGACAACCTCAAGACCCGGCGTGTCTCCCGCGGTGCCGGCGCGTCCGACGAGCCGGAGGTGCCAGTCGATGCGATTCGCGAGGCGGTGGTGAACGCGCTCACCCACCGCGACTACAGCGAGTGGGCACTCGGAGAACAGGTCAGGGTCGAGATGTACCCGGACCGAATCGAGATCGCCAATCCAGGTGATATCTGGGGCGGCAGGAGGGTCGTGGACCTCTTCGATGGCGTGTCGAGATCTCGCAACGCCGTGCTCGCTGCACTCCTGACCGAGGTACTCCTTCCGGGACGAGATGAGACCGTTTCCGAGAACGCCGGATCCGGCGTGCCCAGGATGGCCGGTGCGCTCGGACGAGCCGGTTTGGGCGCCCCGATATTCGACGTCACAACGACCAACGTCATGCTCACGCTCGAACGTCACGGCCTGTTGGACCCCGACACGACCCGCTGGCTGGATGGGATCGGGGCATCCCACCTCGATACCGACTCGCAGATGGCCATGGTCATGGTCCATCGCGACGTACCGATCGACGATCAGGTCCTCCGCTCCACGTTCGGGATGGATAGCGGCGATGCACGCCAGTTGCTTCAACGCCTCGCAGATTCCGGCTGGATTCAGTACCCGGTTCGACCTGGCGAACCGTATCGCCGAGGTCCTCGGCTCGACGCAGCAGAGCGCGAGGCAGAGAGTCTGTTCGGGGGCATCGGAACTGAACAGGAACTCGGCAACCAGCCCACTGCAATGGACGAGCGAATCCTTCAGGCGGTGCGCGAGGCCGGGGAACTGAGTGTCTCCGAGATCGCGGAACGTGTGAGCAGCTCACCGAACGCGCTTCGACCGCGACTTCGCGTGCTGGTGTCACAGGGGGCGCTCGTGCCGACCGCTCCGCGGACCAGCCGCCGACGGCGATACCGCCTCGGTAGCGACTGAACGGCAGTCGCACGCTCGCTCGCTGCCGCACTGCTCGCCTGAGCACGACGGGTAGACTCGGGGGGACCGGCATCCGCCCGCGGCATCCGTCTCGCCGCCGTTTCCAGGAGCTCGCCACACCGTGACTGACGCACCCGCCACGACCGCTGCCCCCGACGGGGCCGCAGCCCCCACGACGCCGGTGCTCGACACCGTCGAGGTCGCGACCGCGACGCCCGAGAAGGAGCAGCCGTACGCGGCGCTCGGCGTGAAGCCCGACGAGTACGAGCGCATCCGCAACATCCTCGGCCGGCGCCCGACGAGCGCCGAGCTCGCCATGTACTCCGTCATGTGGAGCGAGCACGCCTCCTACAAGTCGAGCAAGGTGCACCTGCGCCAGTTCGGCAAGAAGGTCACGCCCGAGATGAAGGAGCACCTGATGGTGGGCATCGGCGAGAACGCCGGCGTGCTCGACATCGGCGAGGGCTGGGCGGTCACCTTCAAGATCGAGTCGCACAACCACCCGAGCTTCATCGAGCCGTTCCAGGGCGCCGCGACCGGCGTCGGCGGCATCGTGCGCGACATCATCTCGATGGGCGCGCGGCCCGTCGCCGTCATGGACGCGCTGCGCTTCGGCGCCATCGACGACCCCGACACCGCGCGCGTCGTGCACGGCGTGGTCTCGGGCATCAGCTTCTACGGCAACTGCCTGGGCCTGCCGAACATCGGCGGCGAGACCTGGTTCGACCCGACCTACCAGAAGAACCCCCTCGTGAACGCGCTCGCCGTGGGCGTGCTCCGCCACGAGGACCTGCACCTCGCCAACGCCAAGGGCGTCGGCAACAAGGTCGTGCTCTTCGGCGCCCGCACCGGCGGCGACGGCATCGGCGGTACGTCGATCCTCGCGTCCGACACGTTCGCCGAGGGCGGCCCGACCAAGCGCCCCGCGGTGCAGGTCGGCGACCCGTTCGCCGAGAAGGTGCTCATCGAGTGCTGCCTCGAGCTCTTCCAGGGCGACCTCGTCGAGGGCATCCAGGACCTCGGCGCGGCGGGCATCTCGTGCGCGACGAGCGAGCTCGCGGCCAACGGCGACGGCGGCATGGCGATCGTGCTCGACGACGTGCTGCTGCGCGACCCCTCGCTCACGCCCGAGGAGATCCTCATGAGCGAGAGCCAGGAGCGCATGATGGCCATCGTGCGCCCCGAGAAGCTCGCCGGCTTCATGGAGGTCGTGCAGAAGTGGGACGTCGAGACGAGCGTGCTCGGCGAGGTCACCGACACCGGCCGTCTGAGCATCACCTGGCGCGGCGAGGAGATCGTGAACGTCGACCCGCGCACGGTCGCGGTCGACGGCCCGGTCTACGAGCGGCCCATGACCTACCCGTCGTACCTCGACGCCCTCCAGGCCGACACGGCCGCCGCGCTCGAGCGTCCGGCCGACGACGACGGCGACGGGCTTCGCGCGCAGTTCCTGCAGCTGGTCGGTTCGGCGAACCAGGCGGATGCCGCATGGATCACGAACCAGTACGACCACTACGTCCTCGGCAACACCGCGCTGGCTGCGCCGGATGACGCGGGCATGATCCGCGTCGACGAGGAGTCGGGCCTCGGCGTCTCGGTCGCGACCGACGCGAACGGCCGCTACTGCCAGCTCGACCCGCGCCGCGGCGCGCAGCTCGCGCTCGCCGAGGCGTACCGCAACGTGGCCGTGACCGGCGCCACGCCGATGGGCATCTCCGACTGCCTCAACTTCGGCTCCCCCGAGAACCCCGAGGTCATGTGGCAGTTCGCCGAGGCCGTCGAGGGCCTGGCCGACGGATGCCTCGAGCTCGGCATCCCCGTCACGGGCGGCAACGTCAGCTTCTACAACCAGACCGGCGACGTGCCGATCCACCCGACGCCGGTCGTCGCGGTGCTCGGCGTGATCGACGACGTGGCGCGCCGGATCCCGTCGGGCTGGCAGGACGAGGGCCACAACATCTACCTGCTCGGCGAGACGCACTCCGAGCTCGACGGCTCGGCCTGGGCCGGCGTCGTGCACGACCACCTCGGCGGCGTGCCGCCGCACGTCGACCTCGGCCGCGAGAAGCGGCTGGCCGAACTGCTGCGCGCCGCCGCGCTCGAGGGCCTCATCGACTCCGCGCACGACCTGTCCGACGGCGGCCTCGCGATCGCGCTGGCCGAGGGCGTGAACCGCTTCGGCGTCGGCGCGCGCGTGTTCCTCGGCGAGGTGACCGAGGACGCGGGCATCGACCTCGCGACCGCGCTCTTCTCCGAGTCGACCGGCCGCGTGATCGTGACCGTACCCCGCGAGGACGACGTGAAGTTCCGCGGCCTCTGCGAGGGCCGCGGCTACCCGGTGCGCCGCATCGGCGTGACGGATGCCGCGTCCGGCTCGCTCGAGATCCAGGGCGCGTTCACGGTGTCGATCGACGAGCTTCGCGGCGTCAACCGCGCCCCGCTCGCCGACGCGTTCGGCCCGGTCGTCGGGTACTGAGCCGGGCGTCCTCGACCCGTGTCCGACGAGCCGCGCCAGCCGTACCCGGAGGCGTACGCCGCCGCGCACGGCACGTTCGCGCTGATCCCCGCGGCGTACGTGTTCCTCGTCGACGGCGACCGCGTGCTGCTGCAGATGCGCGACGGCACCGGCTACTACGACAGCTGGTGGGCGGCCTCGGCCGCCGGGCACGTCGACCCGGGCGAGACGATCATGGCGGGCGCCGTTCGCGAGACCCTCGAGGAGATCGGGGTCGTGGTCGACGAGGCCGCCCTCGAACCCGTCACGGCCATGCACCGGACGGCGCCGACGGGGCTGCCGATCGACCAGCGGCTCGACGTGTTCTTCGTGGCGCGCGCCTGGCGCGGCATCCCGTCGCTGCAGGAGCCCGACAAGGCGAGTGCGCTCGAGTGGTTCGCGCTCGACGACCTGCCCGAGCGGCTCGTGCACCACGAGCGCTTCGCGCTCGAGGGCTGGCGCGACGGCGGCCTGCCGGCGATCACGGCGTACGGCTTCTGATGGAGATCGCGGTCGGGGTGCTCGCCGCGCTCTTCGCTGCGGCGCTCGTCGTGGGGATGACGGTGCGCGCGATCCGCGCACCGCGCGGGCAACGCGCCCGGGCCGCGTTCGGGCCGATCATGGGCGCCGGCGAGACCTACCAGGAGCTGCACACCGGGCAGCGCGGGCTCCAGGACTCGGTGATCGAGGCGATCGCCGAGCAGGAGCAGCGACCGAGCCGGACGGATGCGGACGACGAGACGCCCCGAGGCTGATCGCCGCCCGATTCAGGCGCCCTGGGGCGGGTGTGCGAGCAGCTCGACGCGCTCGGCGAGGTACGACGCGAGCGGAAGCACCGCATCCGCCGAGTTCGGGTTCCAGCGCACGCCGACGACCGCCTCGCCGTCGGGCGACGTGGTGAGCACGAGCGGCCCGGCGCCGGACCCGAGCGCCTCGGCGTCCAGCTCGAGGGGCACCGCGTCGAACACCACGCTCGCGCCCTCGGGGATCCCGCCGCGGATCGCGGCCGCGCGGTAGGCCCGCTGCTCGGCGACCGACTCGGCGAGCACGCTCCGCCGCACCGCGCGCTCCGCGCGCACGACACGGCCGGTCGAGTACAACCGCCCGTCGGCGTCGAGCAGCAGCGCGCCGAGGCGCCAGATCGGCCCGATCACCCGCATGCGCGGCGCACGAGGCATCCCGAGCACCCGGTGGCCGGGCACGAACTCGGCGAGCGTCTCCGTGCGAGCGGATGCCTCGGCGAGAACCTGCACGGCCCGGTCGACCGCGTCGCGTGCCCGCGCGGTCGCGTCGGCGGCATCCGTTCGACCCACGCTCCGAGCCTATGCCGAGTGACCCCGGGTTCCGGCATGTGCCTTTGGTCCCACGACGACCGTCGTGCAGTGGCTAGCGTCAGCGCCACGCGGGAGTGGCCCTCACCCCCACTGTCGAAGGGAACGCCGTGAACAGCCTGTGGGACTTCATCGTCTGGATCTTCTGGTTCTACGTGATCGTCGCGTGCATCTGGATCTTCATCACCGTGTTCATCGACATCTTCCGCGACCACACGCTGAACGGGTGGGCGAAGGCGCTGTGGGTGATCTTCCTGGTCTTCGTGCCGTTCCTGGCGGCCTTCATCTACCTCATCGCGCGCGGCGACAGCATGACCAAGCGCAACCTGGCACGCGCGCAGGAGATGAGCGCCCAGCAGGACGCGTACGTGCGCTCGGTCGCGGGCACACCGCAGTCGGCCGCCGCGGAGATCGAGTCGGCGAAGAGGCTGCTCGACAGCGGCGCGATCACGGCCGCCGAGTACGAGGCGCTGAAGGCGAAGGCGCTGCAGTAGGGGCCGGCGTCCAACGGGTCCGGCCGGTTGCGCGGCCGGGCCCGCTACCCCGCCCCCCGATCAGCGCGTGCGCTCGATCAGCGCGAGCAGCGCCATCCCGTACGCCTCGGCCGCGTCGGGGTGCTCGAAACGGCGCCGCTCCCCGCCGAGCTCGACCTCGACCTCGAAGGCGTCGGGCAGGCGCCGGAGCGCGCGGAACGTGGCCCGCAGCAGCTCGCGCAGCTGGTCTTCCCGCGGGAGCCAGACCGCGTCGGCGAGGGCGACCGAGTCGAGGGCCCACTCGGTCGTGCCGTTGAACGCGAGGATCGTGCCCGTCGGGTAGCGGCGGGTCTCGATCGTCATCTCGCTGACCGTGAACGTGTCGGCCTCGACGTCGGCCTCGACATCGCTCGGCAGGTCGAGCTGGAAGCGGTCGCCGGAGTCGGGATGCCACACCAGGCCGGCGTCGCGCAGCTGCAGGGCGAGGTCGCGGCTGATCATGCGGACACGCTACGCGGTCGGGCCTACTCGCGCCGCTTCCGGATGCGGGCGGGCCCGAGCCCGGCGCCGAGGCCCACGACGATGATCCCGGCGAAGAGGAATCCGTAGCGACCGCTCAGCACGCCGAACACGCCCAGCGCGGCGCCGATCACGACCACGACCCGGGCGATCCGCATCCGGACGCCGGGCTGCGACCACCAGCGCGACACCATCCCCCGGATCACGAACGCACCCCGACGTCGACGCGTCGCCCGACGGCGTCCTCGGCGAACGCCCACACCCGCGCCCCGATCCGCGCATCCCGGCTGGTCCGGGTCGGCGTGGCGAGCCGCGGCGCACCCTTGACCAGCCATTGCGGGCCCCAGAACTGGCCGCCCTCGACGTCGTCGGCGGTCGCCGCGTGCACGACCACGTCGGCCCCGCGGTGCTTGCCCTGCGCCCACGCCGCCTGCAGCGCGTCCGCGAACCGGTCGGCGGTCGGCGGCTGGTTCACGCCGGGCACGCGAGGCGTGCGCCCCGAGATCGCGTAGCCAGGGTGCGCCACGATGCTGTGCACGCGGGGCGTGACGGATGCCGCGCCGACCGCCTCGGCGGCATCCGTCGCCGCACGGCGCAGGCGCCGGTCGAGCTCGAACGCGAGCGAGGAGGCCGCGATCTTCGACTGCGCGTACGCGCGCCACGAGTCGTACGACCGGGCGAGCTCGAGGTCGTCGACGCGGAACGTCGAGAGCCGCGTCGAGAGCGAGCCGAGCGTGATGACGCGCGCGCCGCGAGCGAGGTGCGGCACGACGTCGGCGACGAGCGCGAAGTGCCCCAGAACGTTCGTCGCGAGGACGAGTTCGTGCCCGTCGACCGACTCGCGGCGCTCGGACGGCGTGTGCACCATGCCGGCGTTCAACACGACCGCATCGAGCGGCGCGCGGTCGAGCAGCCGGTCCGCGCCCGCGCGGACCGAGTCGAGCGACGACGTGTCGATCACGAGCGTGTCGACGACCGCCCGCGGCATCCGTGCCCTGATCGCGGCGGCGGCGGCGGCCAGACGCTCGGCGCTCCGGCCCGACATCGTGACGTGCGCGCCGGCGCGGGCGAGTCGCGCCGACGTGAAGAAGCCGATCCCGGCGTTCGCGCCGGTGACGAGCACCTGGCGTCCCTCCTGCGGCGGAACCGCGGTGGGATACCAGTTCACGGGCGGTCCGCTCCGTCGGCGATCTCCTCGTGGTGGCGGATCACCTCGGCCACGACGAAGTTGAACCACTTCTCGGCGAACGCCGGGTCGAGGTGCGCGTCCTCCGCGAGCGAGCGGAGACGCTCGATCTGGCGCTTCTCGCGATCGGGGTCGCTCGGCGGGAGTCCGTGCTCGGCCTTCAGCCGGCCGACCTGCTGGGTGAACTTGAAGCGCTCGGCCAGCAGGTGGATGAGCGCGGCGTCGATGTTGTCGATGCTCGAGCGGATGCCGAGCAGCCGGCTGATCGCGGCGTCGCGTTCGGCGGGGCTGGTCGCGCCGCCCGTCGCAGCGGCGTCGCGGTCCGGGGTCTCGGCGTTCATGCTTCGACCCTAGGCGACGCGGGCGGCCCGGCGGACCGCCCGCGTCATCCGCGGTGCGCGGGCACCGCGGACCGGAACCCGCGCAGGCGCAGGCTGTTGCCGACGACGAACACGCTCGAGAACGCCATGGCGGCCCCGGCGAGCATCGGGTTCAGCAGGCCGAGCGCCGCGAGCGGGATCGCCGCGACGTTGTACGCGAACGCCCAGAACAGGTTGCCCTTGATGACGCGGAGCGTCCGCCGCGAGAGCCGGATGGCGTCGACCGCGGCGAGCAGGTCGCCGCGCACGAGCGTCAGGTCGGCGGCCTCGATCGCGACGTCGCTGCCCGTGCCCATCGCGATGCCGAGGTCGGCCTGCGCGAGCGCGGCGGCATCGTTCACGCCGTCGCCGACCATCGCGACGGTGCGTCCCTCGCCCTGCAGGCGGGCGACCACGGCGACCTTGTCGGCGGGCAGCACCTCGGCGATCACCCGGTCGATGCCGACCTCGCCGGCGACCCGTCGCGCGACGGTCTCGTTGTCGCCGGTCAGCAGGATCGGCTCGAGCCCGAGGCCCCGCAGCCGCGCGATCGCGTCGGCGCTGGTCGGCTTCACGGCGTCGGCCACGGTGAGCGCGCCGCGCACCGCGCCGTCCCAGGCGACGACGACCGCGGTGCGCCCCTCGGCCTCGGCGGCGGCGACGGATGCCGCGACTCGCGCGTCGGGCTCGATCGACCAGTCGTCGAGCAGCGCGGAACGTCCGACGAGCACGAGGTGCCCGTCGACCACGCCGTGCACGCCGAGGCCGGGACGGTTCTCGAACGACTCGGGGGTCGGCAGCGCGCCGACGCGCGCGGCCGCGCCATCCGCGATCGCCCGCGCGACGGGATGCTCGGAGGCGTGCTCGAGCGCGCCCGCGAGGCGCAGCAGCTCGCCCTCGTCGACGCCGTCGGCGGGGTGCACGCCCGCGAGCGACATCCGGCCGCTCGTGACGGTGCCGGTCTTGTCGAGCACGATCGTGTCGACGCGCCGGGTGGATTCGAGGATCTCGGGGCCCTTGATGAGGACCCCGAGCTGCGCGCCGCGTCCGGTGCCGACGAGCAGCGCCGTCGGGGTCGCAAGGCCCAGTGCGCACGGGCAGGCGATGATGAGCACCGCGACCGCCGCGGTGAACGCGGCCGCGGGCGGGAACCCGCCGCCGAGCCACATGCCGAGCGTCGCGACCGCGATGAGGATGACGACGGGCACGAAGACGCCCGCGACCCGGTCGGCGAGGCGCTGGACCTCGGCCTTGCCGGCCTGGGCGTCTTCGACGAGCCGCGCCATCTGCGCGAGCTGCGTGTCGGCGCCGACGCGCGTGGCGCGAACCACGAGGCGTCCCCCCGCGTTGACGGTCGCGCCGATGACGGCGTCGCCGGTCTCGACCTCGACGGGCACCGACTCGCCGGTGACGAGCGACGCGTCCACCGCGCTCCGGCCCTCCGCCACGACGCCGTCGGTCGCGATCTTCTCGCCGGGGCGCACCACGAACCGGTCGCCGACGGTGAGCTGCTCGATGGGGATACGCGTCTCGACACCGCCGCGGAGCACCGCGACGTCCTTCGCGCCGAGCTCGAGGAGGGCGCGGAGCGCCGCCCCCGCCGCACGCTTGGAGCGCTTCTCGAGGTAGCGGCCGAGCAGGATGAACATCGTCACGCCGGCGGCGACCTCGAGGTAGAGGTTCGAGGCGCCGTCGCTCGGTGCGACCGTGAGCTCGAACGGGTGCACCATGCCAGGCACGCCCGCCGTGCCGAGGAACAGCGCGTACAGGGACCACAGGAACGCGGCGGTCACACCGAGCGAGACGAGCGTGTCCATGGTCGCGGCACCGTGCCGCAGGTTGACGAGGGCCGCGCGGTGGAACGGCCAGGCCGCCCACGTCACCACGGGTGCGGCGAGCGCGAGCGAGGCCCACTGCCAGTACGTGAACTGCAGCGCCGGGATCATCGACATCAGGATCACCGGCACGGAGAGGACGACCGAGGCGATGAGGCGCGTGCGGATCGAGCGGAGCTCGGCATCGGCCCGGGTCTCGGCGGGCGCGGCCGTGCCGGCCCCGCCCGCCCCGGTGGCCGGGCTCGCCACCACCGGAGGCGGCGGCAGCTCGGCACGGTACCCCGCCGCCTCGACCGTCGCGATGAGCTCGGCCTCGTCGACACCCGCGGGCGCTGAGACGCGCGCCTTCTCGGTGGCGTAGTTCACCGTCGCCGTGACCCCGTCGAGCTTGTTGAGCTTCTTCTCGATCCGCATCGCGCACGACGCGCACGTCATGCCGCCGATCTCGAGTTCGACGACGCGCTGGTCGGCGGATCCGGTCGCGAGGTCGGTCATCGGTGGTCCTCCCCGTGCGTGTCGGTGCCGCCGTGCGAGTCGGCGCCCTCGTGCGAGTCGGACCCGGCGCCATCCGTCGCCCCTGCCGTCGCCGTGACGACGAAGGGAATCGAACGGACGACGCCGCCCTCCTGCAGGTCCAGGTAGAGCAGGTACCGGCCGGCCGTCGGCGCGGTCGCCATGAACGCGATCTCGGGGCCGGGGTCGGTGACGCCGTCGCCGGGCTCGCCCATCGGATGCACGTGCAGGTAGGCGAGGTCGCCCTGGCGGAGCGCGACGAGGTGACCGTACGCCCCGAGGTACGGCTCGAGGCTCGTCACCGGCTCGCCGTCGCGCGTGACCGTGAAGGTGAGTTCGCTCTCGGCGCCCGTGACGAGTGCGCCGTCGAGCTCGACCTCGAGGCCGTCGACCGTCGAGGTCGTGACGTCGGTCGTGCGCGGCTCGGGCGCGACGTCGCCCGCGACCTCGACCGTGCTCGTGAGCGTGACGGCCTCGCCGACCGCTGCCGGGACGAAGTCGGCGAACACCCGGTGGGCGCCCGCGCGATCGAACGTGAACGGCACGTGCCAGGTGCCGGCCTCGTCGACGACCGGGTGGACGTGCCGGAAACCGGCGCCGTCGGTGCGCACCACGATGAGGTGGAGCGGCTTCTCGTGCGAGATCTCGACATCGGTGACCGCGGCGCCCGCGCCATCCGTGAGCCGGAAGGAGATCTCGCCGGCTTCACCCGCCCGGGACGGCGCGGCGAGTGCGGTGAGCGTGATGCCTCGGTGCGAGACGGAGAGGCCGCGCACGTCGTCGGCGGAGGCCGCTGCGGCGGCGGGGCCGCCGTGCCCGGTGCCGGCGGGGTCCATCGGATCCTCCTCGTTCGAGGTCCAGGCGGCCGACGCGTCGGCCGGGATGACCAGGGGCGCCGCGGCGAGTGCGACGGCGAAGACCGCCGCCGCGCCCGCCGCGAACAGCCCCAGTCGGGCTGCCGTGCGCATGCTCAGACGCGGACGGCGGAGTAGCCGGCCTCCTCGACCGCGGCGATCACGCCGGCGTCGTCGAGGTCGGCGGGGGCGGAGAGGGTGAGCGTGCCGGCGGCGGCGGAGACCTGGATGCCGGTCACGCCGGCGACCTGCTCGACCTCTTCGCGCACCGACAGCTCGCAGTGCCCGCACGTCATGCCGGTCACCTGGTACTCGCGCTCGGTCATGGGTTTCTCCTCGTTCGTGATCGGATCGTGTTCGAGAGTACCCCGATGGGGTACGTCTTCCAAGCTGAACGGTATACCCCCATGGGGTATTCCGCAAGGCGCAGGATGCCGCGCAGGCGGGTCGACTCGGGCGGCGCCACCCGCCGGCGCGACGAGGGGCGCGACACCCCCGGATGCCGCGCCCTCTCGGACGCCCGCGCCCCCTCGGACGCCCGCGGCCCCCTACCGCGGCGTCGCCCGCCGGATCACGAGCAGGCCCGCGACCGCCCAGACCAGCGCCGTCGCGAGCACGAGGGTGAACACGCCGACGACGCCGATCGAGGCGAGCCAGCTGCCGAGCGCCTCCCACCTCTCGGTGAACGTGAGGAACGCGATGATCGCGAGGATGAGCGCCACGCCGCCGAAGAGCACCGTCATCATGCCCGTCATGCGCCAGCGCATGTACACCGTCGTGACGCCCGCCCCGATGAACAGCACGAGGAGCTGGAGCGCGAAGGTGGTGTAGAACGCCGTGCCCCAGTCGGCCCCGACGTACCAGAGCGCGTCGAACATGCCGGCACCGATCCACCAGCCGTTCGTCGCCCGCTCGATGAGCAGCAGCGTCGCGATGGCGGCGGCGTTCACGACCGAGACGATCACGAACATCAAGCCGGTCCCGAGCCAGTAGTCGCGTCGCGTCGCACCGAAGCCGAGCGCGAACGGGAACGTGAACGAGACGGCCTGGACGCCCACGACGATGAGGTACCACTGCGGCGAGAGCACCGCCCAGCTGTACTCGAAGCCGGTCTCGGTCGCATCGAGCGGGCCCGCCGCGCCCTGGATGATGAGCGCGACGATCATGGTCACGGCCCAGGCGCCGGCGAGGATCAGCCACGGCACGCCGAAGAAGATGGCCGGGTTGACGGTGTGCAGGCGCACGATGCGCAGGATCTCGTTCGGTCGCACGCGACGCGACGACTCCGCGACGGGCACGGACGCGGTGGTGACGGCGGTCATGCCGCGACCTCCTTCTCGGTCGACTCGGCGAGTTCGGCGCCGGTCAGGTGGACGATGAGCTGCTGGAGCGAGACGGGGGCGAGCTCGAGGCCGAGCTCGGCGGCGCGGATGCGCTCGTCCGTGTCGAGGCGGCCGTCGATCGTGACGGAGGCCAGTCCGCCGATGCCCTCCCGGCCGATCACCTGCCGGTCCCTGACGAACTGCTCCACCGCCGCACGGGCGCCCGCAACGGTCGTCGCGCTGCCGCGCACCTCATCGGCGTCGCGGTCGAGCAGGATGCGCCCCTGGTCGATGAGGATCACGTGCTCGAGGAGGTTCGCGACCTCGTCGATCAGGTGCGTCGAGAGCACGACGGTGCGCGGGTGGGCCGCGTAGTCCTCGAGCAGCCGGTCGTAGAAGATGTGCCGCGCGACGGCATCGAGTCCGAGGTACGGCTCGTCGAAGAAGGTCAGCGGCGCCCGCGACGCGAGCCCGACGATGACGCCCACGGCGGAGAGCTGGCCGCGGCTGAGCTTCTTGATGCGCCGCTTCAGCGGCAGCCGGAAGTCGGCGACGAGCCGCTCGGCGAACGCGGTATCCCAGTGCTCGAAGAACCACGGCGCGGCACGGAGTACGTGCGCCGGCGTGAAGTCCTCGGGGTACCGCTGGGCCTCCGCGATGAAGCACATGCGACGCAGGACGTCGGCGTGCTCGGCCGGCTCGCGCCCGAACACCTCGAGCGTGCCGCCGTTCCGGAAGATCTGGCCGGTGAGCAGCTGCATCACCGTCGTCTTGCCGGCGCCATTCCGCCCCAGCAGGCCGTAGATGCGGCCCTCCTCGAGCGAGAGGTCGATGCCGTCGATCGCGGTGAACGATCCGTAGCGCTTGGTGAGTCCGCGCGCACGGACGACGGTGCTGGTCATGTCAGGATCCTTTCCTCGCGGACCATGCCCGCGAGCTCGTCGACGCCGATGCCGAGCTTCGCGGCTTCGACGATGAGCGGTCGGAGGTACTCGGCCGCGAACTCGGCGCGGCGACGTTCGATCAGGCGCTCGCGCGCGCCCGGGACGACGAACATGCCGACCCCGCGGCGCTTGGCCACGAGCCCCTGCTCGACGAGCCGGTTCACGCCCTTGAGCGCGGTCGCGGGGTTGATGCGGTGGAACGCGGCGAGTTCGTTGATCGACGGGATCGCGGCATCCTCGGCGACGTGCCCGTCGACGATGTCGTTCTCGATCTGCTCCGCGATCTGCAGGAAGATCGGCCGGGATTCGTCCACGGCGCCTCGCTTCGGTTCATTGGTTAGTTACTTCAGTAAGTAACCAATCATCCAGGCGAGCGGATGTCAAGACCCACCCGGACGCGCGGCACGCGCGCTCGACGGACTCAGCGAGCCGATGACGCTGCCGGCGCCGGCGGGACGGTCGGCGCCGCGGCATCCGTCGGCCGCTCACGCTCCCACCACGCGGCGAGCGCGAGCACCCGGAGGTCCGCGAAGCGCTGACCGGCGATCTGCAGCGCGATCGCGCGCCCGTCCGCCGTCGTGCCGGCGTTGATGCTGACGGCGGGCTGGCCGGACATGTTGCAGGGGAGCGTGAAGGCGATGTGCGCCATGCCGAGGTCCTCCTCGCCCCACGGCATCGGCCGCTCGGCCGGGAACGCCGCCATGGGCGCGACGGGTGAGAGCACCGCGTCGAACGGCGCCGTCGCGAGCACCGTACGGTGACGGAGTTCGCCGATGTCGTCGTACGCGGCGAGCGCCTCGATGCCGGTGACCTCCGCGCCGGGCGCCACCCAGCGCGCGATGTAGGGCAGCACGCGCGCCCGCGCCTCGGGCGCGAGCTCGTCGTACGTGCGGCGGAACCGGACGCGCCAGAACCGGTCGGCCTGGCCGAGCAGACGGTCGTCCATGAACGGCGCGAGCTCGACGACCTCCGCGCCCGCCGCGGCGAACCGTTCCGCTGCCGTCCGCACCGCGGCGGCGATCTCGGGATCGACGGGGAGCCCGGCGCCCGCGTCGGTGTGCACGGCGATCCGGAGGCCGCGGACGTCGAGGCCGGGGTCCGTCCAATCGAGCTGCGTGTACGGCAGCGCCGTGTGGTCCCGCACGTCGGGCCGGGTCACGACCGCCATGGCCGCGGCGAGGTCCGCCACGCGGCGCGCGATCGGCCCGCCGACCCGCCCGAGGTACGGCGGATCGATCGGCACGCGCCCCGCGCTCGGCTTCAGCCCGACGAGGCCCAGCCACGCAGCAGGGAACCGGATGGAGCCGCCGATGTCGGTTCCGAGGTGGATCGGGCCGATGCCCGCGGCGGCGGCCGCACCGGCGCCGGCGCTCGAGCCGCCGACCGTGAGCGCCGGGTCGAGCGGGCTCCGCGTGACGCCGTGCAGGCTCGAGACGCCGGACGAGAGCATGCCCCAGTCGGGCATCGTCGTGGAGCCGAGGATGACGGCGCCCGCCTCGCGCAGCCTGGCGACGATCGGCGAGTCGGCGTCGGGCACGACCGGGCCGGATGCCGCGGAGCCGGACCGGGACGGGACGCCGACGCGCAGCATGTTCTCCTTGACCGTGACCGGCACGCCGTCGAGCGGGCCCAGCGGTGCACCGCGCCGGAAGCGCTCGGCGCTGGCCGCGGCATCCGCTCGCACCGTGTCGGGGTCGTGGTCGGAGAACGCGTTCACGACCGGCTCGAACCGCGCGATGCGCGCCAGCGCGCCTTCGGCGACCTCGACGGGCGTCGTCGCGCCCGCGCGGAACGCGGCGCCGAGGTCGGCCGCGGAGGAGGTCGCGTCGACGGCGGGATCGGGGGCGGGCTGCGAGGCGCTCGTCACCTGCTCACCTCATCACATCGCGCGGCGGCTGCACAGGGATCGATCGGTCATCGGGCGAGGAGCAGCCGCCCGCGACCGTTCGCGGGGCCCGCGTCACACGGCCGTGGCCGACCGGCGCGCAAGCGGCATCCGGACCCTGCCCTGCGCCAGCAGGATGCCGAGCATCACGACGAGCGCGCCCAGCGGCTCGTTCCACGACATCGGCTCGCCGAGGACGAGCACGCCGAGCGCCACGCCGACGACCGGCGTGACGTAGGTGACCGTCGAGGCGTTGGTCGGTCCCCAGTCGCGGATGACCCCGATGTTCCAGACGTAGGCGAGGCCCGTGCCCAGGATGCCGAGCACCGCCAGGCTCGCGACGATCGGCACGTCGAGCGCGACCGGACCGACGGCGAGGATCGGGGTGAGCAGCAGCATCACCGCGGCGCCCATGCCCACCTGGAGGAACGCGAACGTGGTCTGCGCGATCGGCCGGCCGCTCAGGAACCGGCGCGTGTAGCCGAACATGAGCCCGTAGCAGGCGGTCGCGCCGAGGCACGCGAGCTGGCCCGCGAGGGATCCGCCGAGCTCGGCCGCCCAGGGCGCGATGACGACGACGACGCCCGCGATGCCGACGAGCACGCCGAGCCAGCGCGACGCATCGAGCCGCTCGACCCGGAACGCCAGGGTGGCGGCGACGGCCGTCATGATCGGCGTCGTCGCGTTGAGGATCGACGCGAGGCTCGAGGTCACCGACTGCTGCGCCCACGAGAACAGCAGGAACGGGATGACGCAGCCGAGCACGCCGATGACGAGGAAGTGCACCCACACGACGGGCTGCCGGGGCAGCACCGGCCCGCCGTCGACGCGCGGCCGCGCGACGAGGACGACCAGGCCGAGCGTGAGGCCGCCGAGCACCGTGCGCGTCCAGGCGACCTGCGTGAACGAGATGCCCGTCAGCGCCACCGCCATGAAGAGGAAGCTCGCGCCCCAGACGAGCCCAGCGGAGAGGAACTGCACCCAGGTGCGGATGCCGGAACGTGTGGTCACCGGATCACGGTACGTCGCCCGTCGCCGGCCCGGGAGGGCTCCGGAACGCGATGTCCGGAACCCGCCGAACGTTGGCAGGCGGATGCCGCCCTGTTCCGATCCGATGCGCCCCGCCTAGGCTGGGCGCCATGACCACCCACTTCGACGTCATCGTCCTCGGTGCGGGTCCCGGCGGCTACGTGGCCGCCATCCGCGCCGCCCAGCTCGGCCGGAAGGTCGCCGTGATCGAGGAGAGGTACTGGGGCGGCGTGTGCCTCAACGTCGGCTGCATCCCCTCGAAGGCGCTGCTGCGCAATGCCGAGCTGGCGCACATCTTCCACGCGCAGGCGCAGACCTTCGGCATCTCCGGCGACGTGCACTTCGACTTCGGCGCCGCATTCGACCGCAGCCGCCAGGTCTCGGAGAAGCACGTCAAGGGCGTGCACTTCCTCATGAAGAAGAACGGCATCGCCGAGTTCGACGGCCGCGGCTCGTTCACCGGCCCGAACGCGATCGACGTCGCCAAGTCCGACGGCACCGTCGAGAACCTCACCTTCGACAACGCGATCATCGCGACGGGCTCGAAGGTGCGGCTGCTGCCCGGCGTCGAGCTCTCGGAGAACGTCGTCACGTACGAGACGCAGATCCTCACCCGCGAGCTGCCGCGCTCGATCGCGATCGTCGGCGCGGGCGCCATCGGCATGGAGTTCGCCTACGTCATGCGCAACTACGGCGTCGAGGTGACCGTGCTCGAGTTCCTCGACCGCGCGCTGCCGAACGAGGACGCCGAGGTCTCGAAGGAGATCACGCGCCAGTACCGCAACCTCGGCGTGCCGATCCTCACGTCGACGAAGGTCGAGACCGTCACCGACCAGGGCTCGCAGGTCACCGTGACGTACACGGGTTCCGACGGCCAGCCGGGCTCGCTCGTCGTCGACAAGGTGCTCATGGCCGTCGGCTTCGCGCCGAACGTCGAGGGCTTCGGCCTCGACGCGACCGGCGTGCAGCTCACCGAGCGCGGCGCCATCGCGATCGACGAGCGCATGCGCACCAACGTGCCGCACATCTACGCGATCGGCGACGCGACCGCGAAGCTCATGCTCGCGCACGTCGCCGAGGCGCAGGGCGTCGTCGCGGCCGAGACCATCGCCGACGCCGAGACCATGGAGCTCGGCGACTACCGGATGATGCCGCGCGCCACGTTCTGCTCGCCGCAGGTCGCGTCCTTCGGGCTCACCGAGCAGCAGGCCCGCGACGAGGGCCACGACGTGCTCGTCGCGAAGTTCCCGTTCACCGCCAACGGCAAGGCGAACGGCCTCGGCGACCCGGTCGGGTTCGTCAAGCTCGTGGCCGACAGGGCCCACTACGAACTGCTCGGCGGCCACATCATCGGCCCGGACGCCTCGGAGCTGCTGCCCGAGCTGACGCTCGCCCAGAAGTGGGACCTCGGCGCCCTCGAGCTCGCCCGCAACGTGCACACCCACCCGACGCTCTCGGAGGGCCTGCAGGAGGCGTTCCACGGCCTCGTGGGGCACATGATCAACATGTAGGACGCGCCGTCGGGTGTCCCGGGCGCAGCGCAACGGGGGCGGATGCCGGGCCCGAGGCCCGAGGCATCCGCCCCCGTCGTGCCGGCGACGAGGTCGTGGGCAGGCGGTCCCACCCCGTCGCAGTCGTGTCCGGCGGCCGCCCGCTACCCCATCCCGGAGCGGCCGCCGGAGTCTCTCCTAGTGGCTCACCGCCTTCTCGGCGCCGAGGCCGGTGAGCGAGCGGACCTCCATCTCGGCCTGCTTCTCGGGGCTCTCGACCGTCTTGTCGAGCTTGCTCACGATCCAGCCGAGGAGGAAGGCCAGCGGGATCGAGACGATGCCCGGGTTCGACAGCGGGAAGATCGCGAAGTCGATCGCCTCGGTCTTCAGCATGGACGTCTCGGAGCCCGAGACGACCGGCGAGAAGACGATGAGCACGATCGCCGAGATCAGGCCGCCGTACATGCTCCAGAGGGCGCCCTTGGTGGTGAAGCCCTTCCAGAACAGCGAGTAGACGATCGTCGGCAGGTTCGCCGAGGCGGCGACCGCGAACGCGAGCGCCACGAGGAACGCCACGTTCTGGCCGTTCGCCCCGATGCCGCCGATGATCGCGACGACGCCGATGATGACGACGGTGCGGCGGGCGACCTTGACCTCGGCGCCCGGCTCGGGCTTGCCCTTCTTCACGACCGACGCGTAGATGTCGTGCGCGAACGAGGCGGCGGCCGTGATCGTGAGGCCGGCGACGACCGCGAGGATCGTCGCGAACGCGATGGCCGAGATGAGGCCGAGCAGGAACGGACCGCCGAGCGCGAAGGCGAGCAGCGGAGCCGCCGAGTTCGGGCCGCCGGGGGCCGCCGCGATGACCGCCGGGCCGACGAGCGCCGCAGCGCCGTAGCCGAGCACGAGCGTGAACACGTAGAAGATGCCGATCAGCCAGATCGCCCAGACGACCGACTTGCGGGCCTCCTTGGCGGTGGGGACCGTGTAGAAGCGCATGAGCACGTGCGGCAGTGCCGCAGTGCCGAGCACGAGCGCGAGGCCCAGCGAGACGAAGTCGACCTTGCTGATCTCCGAGACGCCGTACTTCAGGCCCGGGTCGAGGATCGCGGGGTTCTCCGCCACGGCGACGGCCTTGTCGAGCAGCGCCGAGAAGTCGAAGCCGTTGAGCGCGAGCACCCAGACCGTCATCACGCCGGCGCCGGCGATGAGCAGCACGGCCTTGATGATCTGCACCCAGGTGGTGCCCTTCATGCCGCCGACGAGCACGTAGAGGATCATGAGCGCGCCGACCACGGTGATGACGACGGCCTGCCCGACCTGGTCGCCGACGCCGAGCAGCAGCGACACCAGGCCGCCGGCGCCGGCCATCTGGGCGAGCAGGTAGAAGAAGCAGACGACGAGCGTCGTGGTCGCCGCCGCGATGCGCACCGGGCGCTGCTTCAGGCGGAACGAGAGCACGTCGGCCATCGTGAACTTGCCCGTGTTGCGGAGGAGCTCCGCGACGAGCAGGAGCGCCACGAGCCACGCGACGAGGAAGCCGATCGAGTACAGGAACCCGTCGTAGCCGTTCAGCGCGATCGCGCCGACGATGCCGAGGAACGACGCCGCCGAGAGGTAGTCGCCCGCGATGGCCGAGCCGTTCTGGCCGCCCGTGAACGACCGGCCGGCCGCGTAGTAGTCGGCCGCGGTCTTGTTGTTCCGGCTGGCGCGGAACACGATGACCATCGTCACCGCGACGAACGCGGCGAAGATGGCGATGTTGAGCCAGGGCTCGCCGGGCGAGCTGGTGGCCGCTTCGAATCGGAACATCAGCGCACCGCCTCCTCGGTCTCGAAGTCGCCCGACTCGATCTCGGTGCGGAGCTTCTCCGACTGCGGGTCGAGCCGCTTGTTCGCGTAGTGGACGTACCACATCGTCACGGCGAAGGTCGTGACCACCTGCGCGAGGCCGAGCACCATCGCCACGTTGACGCTGCCGAACACGCGGGTCGATATGAAGTCGACCGCGTACACGGCCAGCAGCACGTACGCGAAGTACCAGGCCAGGCACGCGGTGAGCACGGGGAACACGAAGCTGCGGTGGGTCTTGCGGAGCTCCTGGAACTCCGGGGATTGCTGCACGGCGCGGTAGTCGACGTGACTCAGGTCGACTTCCGCACTCAGGGCGTCGTTGCCCATGGCGTCTCTCCTTCGAGGGGGTGCGGCACGGGCTCGGCCCGCTCCGCTGCGGTCGCAATGCGTCCATGCTGACCGCGCGGATGCCGCGCCGGGGGCGACGACCGCTCGTCGTCGGTGAACGGCGCCGACCGTGCGACGAACGGCGCGGGGCGACGACGAACGACGGCTACAGTGACGTGCATGCCCGAGTCGATGCTGCTCGCTGCCGCCGTCGGCGTGGTCGCGGGCGCGTTCGCGGTCGGCGTGGTGGTGCTGCTCCGGCGGCTCGCGGTGCAGTCGAAGGAGCTCGGCACCGACGCCGAGCGGGCGACGTACGAGACGCTGCACCTCGCGTCGCGCGCGGCGAAGCACCTGCGGGGCGACATGACCGAGGCGGATGCCGCGCGCGCGGCCCGCCACCTCCGTGCGCTCCTGGGCGCGGACACGCTCGCGCTCGTGATGGCGGGCGGCCCGGTGGCGGTCGACGGCGACGAGACCCTCGTGTCCGCCGCGGAGCGACTCGCCGACGAGGCGGTCGGAAGCGGGCGGCCGCAGGTCGAGCGGCGCGTGCCGACGCCGTCGGGTGAGACGGATGCCGCGGCCGCGCCGATCCTCGCGGACGGCGTCGCCGTCGGTGCGGTCGTGGCGTTCGCGGGGCGGGTGCGCGCGGGGCTCGTCCGCGCGACGGGCGAGGTCGCCGAGTGGGTCGCCGCACAGGCGGAGCTCGGCGAACTCGACGCGTCGCGCGCGGCGCTCGCCGAGCTCGAGGTGCGTGCGCTCCGCGCGCAGATCAGCCCGCACTTCATCTACAACTCGCTGAACGCGATCGCGTCGTTCATCAACACCGACCCGTCGAAGGCGCGCGAGCTCGTGCTCGAGTTCGCCGACTTCACGCGCTACTCCTTCCGCCGCCACGGCGACTTCACGACGGTGGCCGAGGAGCTCCGCTCGATCGACTCGTACCTGAAGCTCGAGCGGGCGCGCTTCGGCGACCGCCTCCGGGTCACGCTGCAGGTGGCACCCGAGGTGCTCTCCACGGTGATCCCGTTCCTGTCGATGCAGCCGCTCGTCGAGAACGCGGTGCGGCACGGGCTCGAGGCCAAGGAGGGCGGCGGGCGCATCACGATCACCGCGGAGGATCGCGGCGCGTTCGCCGAGATCACCGTCGAGGACGACGGCGTCGGCATCGACCCCGAGGTGGCCGCCGAGGTGCTCGCGGGCGGCACGCCGGGCGAGCACGTCGGCCTCCGCAACGTCTACGCGCGCCTGCGGCAGGTGTACGGCGACGAGCACGGCCTCGTCGTGGAGACGAACGTCGGTGCCGGCACGCTGGTCCGGATGCGCGTGCCGAAGTCGCAGCCCGGCCGCTCCGCGGCATCCGTCGACGCCCGAGCGGGCCGCCCCGCCGAACCGGATGGGAGACTGGTGCCGTGATCTCGGTCCTCATCGCCGACGACGAGCAGCCCGCCGTCGACGAGCTCGCGTTCCTGCTCGGCCAGGACCCGCGGATCGGCCTCATCCATCGCGCGACCTCCGGCGCCGAGGCCATCCGGATCCTCACCCGCGAACCCGTCGACGCGGCGTTCCTCGATATCCACATGCCCGGCCTGTCGGGCTTCGACCTCGCCCGCGCGCTGCAGCGCTTCGAGCACAAGCCCGCGTTCGTCTTCGTCACGGCCGACGAGGAGGGTGCGCTCGAGGCGTTCGACCTCGCCGCGGTCGACTACCTGCTGAAGCCCGTGCGCACCGACCGGCTGCACCGCTCGGTCACGCGCGTCGTCGAGTCGATGGGCCAGGGACAGGCCACGGATGCCGCGGCCGCGCGCCCCGAGATGATCGCCGTCACGCTGGGCGGCACGACTCGCATGATCCGTCGGGACGACGTCCGGTACGTGCAGGCGCAGGGCGACTACGCGCGCCTGCACACCGACGAGGCGAGCTATCTCGTCCGCGTGCCGATGTCCGACCTCGAGCGGCAGTGGGCGGATGCCGGCTTCGTGCGCGTGCACCGGTCGTACCTCGTCGCGCTCCCCCACGTGACGCGCGTGCGGCTCGGGGGCGAGCGGCCGACGATCGTGGTCGGGCAGGCCGAGCTGCCGGTCAGCAGGCGCCTGCTGCCCGGGCTCCGGGAACGGCTCGAGGCGGCGACCCCGCGGGCGCGGCCGTGAGCGCCGAGCCCCCCGCGGGCCCGGGGGACGCCGCCGGTGGTCGAGCAGGACGCGAAGCGCCCGTATCGAGAGCCCCCGCCCCCGGCGCCCCGCCCCCGCCGCCCCGGGTCCGCGTGACCGCACGCGGCACCGCCGGCCCCGCGGCATCCGATCGCCGCCCGGTCGCCCGCACCCGCACGCCCGGCACCGACACCGGGCCCACCGACATCCACTCGGTCTACGTGCGCTCGCTGATCCGGTCGCAGCTCCGCCTGGCCCTGATCTGCGCCGCCGGATTCGTGCTCGCGACGCTCCTCTTCGTCGGCGTCATCGCGTTCGCCCCCGCGCTCGACGGCGCGTTCGTGGCGGGCGTGCCCGTGTCGTGGCTGCTCCTCGGGTTCGGCGTGTACCCGCTCGCGATCAGCGTCGCCGCCCTCTACGTCCGCGCCGCGACCCGGAACGAGGCCCGCTACCGCTCCCTCGCGGAGGACGCGTGAACCCCGCCGTCGGCTACACCGCCATCGTCGCGGTCGCGCTCGCCTCGGTGCTGATCGGCTTCTACGGGCTGCGGATCTCGCGCACGACGAGCGACTTCTACGTCGCGAGCCGCACCGTGCGCCCCTGGTGGAACGCGTCGGCGATCGGCGGCGAGTACCTCTCGGCGGCGTCCTTCCTCGGCATCGCCGGGCTGATCCTGCTCACGGGGTCGGGCGGCATGTGGTTCCCGATCGGGTACACGGCCGGCTACCTCATGCTGCTGCTCTTCGTCGCGGCGCCGCTCCGCCGCTCGGGCGCGTACACGATCCCCGACTTCACCGAGGCGCGGCTCGAGTCGGTCGCGGTCCGGCGCGTCACGAGCGTGCTCGTCGTGGTGATCGGATGGCTCTACATCGTGCCGCAGCTGCAGGGCGCCGCGCTCACCGTGCGGATCACCACGGGGCTGCCGAGCTGGGTCGGATCCGTCGCGGTCGCCGCGCTCGTCGCGATCGTCGTCGCCTCGGGCGGCATGCGCTCGATCACGTTCGTCCAGGCGTTCCAGTTCTGGCTCAAGCTCGCGGCGATCGCGGTGCCCGTCGTCGCGCTCCTCCTCGTGACCGGCGCCGTCGAGCCCGCCCTGCCGCCCGCCGAGGCGTTCCCGGCCGCCGACGGCCCCGGTTCGCTCGACGTCTACCGGACCGTGTCGCTCATGGTCGCACTCCTCCTCGGCACGCTCGGCCTGCCGCATGTGCTCGTGCGCTTCTACACGAACCCGGATGGCCCGGCCGCGCGCCGCACCACCGTCATCGTGCTCGTGCTGCTGTCGGTGTTCTATGCGTTCCCCACCCTGTTCGGGCTGCTCGGCCGGGCGTTCGCCCCCGACCTCGCGACGCCGGGCGAGGCCGACGCGCTCGTGCTCGTGCTGCCCGACCGGCTGCTGCCGGGCGTGTGGGGCGACCTGCTCACGGCGCTCGTCATCGGCGGCGCGTTCGCCGCGTTCCTGTCGACGTCGTCCGGCCTCGTGGTCTCGGTCGCCGGCGTCATCTCGCAGGACCTCCTCGGCGGCAGCGTGCGCGGCTTCCGCATCGCCGCGTTCGCCTCGACGGCCGTGCCCCTCGTCGTCGCGTTCGCCACCGAGCCCGCCGGGCTCGCGGGCAGCGTGGGCCTGGTGTTCGCGTTCACGGCGTCGACGCTCTGCCCGGTGCTCATCCTCGGCATCTGGTGGCGCGGCCTCACCGCGCGCGGGGCCATCGCGGGCATGGCCACCGGGGCGACCCTCTCGGGGGCGGCGATCCTCGGCGGTGCGCTCCTCGCGGCGGCGGCGCCCGCCATCCGCCCCCTCGTCGAGCAGCCGGCCGCGTGGACGGTGCCGATCGCGGTCCTCGTCACCGTGCTCGTCTCGCGGGCCGACCGGCGACGGATGCCGCGGGGCACCGACGCGTTCCTGGCGCGGTTGCACCTGCCGGAGCGCGATCGGGGCTGAGCTCGGGGTGCGCCCCCGGCCGGCGAGGCAGGTGCGGCGGCATGCCGCGGCCCCGCCCGCTCGAGGCGGACGGGGCCGGGCACCCGGCGTCTACTGGTGGACGACGATATTGCCCTTCGGGAGCTGGACCGCCGGGTCCAGGCTCCAGACGGTGGCACCCGAGCCGTCCGTGATCACGATCGAGATCGTGTCGGGGCTGCCCTTCTTCGCCGAGTTGCCGTTGCGGTTGTCGACGACGGTCACCTCGAACGAGTAGCCGTCCTCGCCGTTGAAGCGTCCGTCACCCGACCACGTCGCCTCGTTGCCGCTCTGCGAGAACGCCAGCACGTCGTACCCGTGGAACCGGTCGCCCGTGCGGTGGTCGTTGACCTGCAGGTTGCCGCGCAGGCCCTGCTCGTCGCGGATCACCGTGGTGCCGAACGTGACCGCGCCGTCGGCGAGGTCGAGGCGGCCGCCGCCCGTGACCTTGCCGCTGCCGGCCGGCGGGGTGATCGCGAGCGAACCCGCCTCGATGAAGACCGCGCTGTCCAGCACGCTGTCGCTCGCATCGGCGATCGCGAGCTTCATGTGGTTGGTGATGGTCGGATCGACCGGTGCCATGCACGTCAACGTGTCCGTGACGCCGTCGAGTTCGGTCGGCAGCGGGTTCGGGCTGGCGGTGTTGTCGCGATACAGGTCCGGGTTCGTCGCCGTCGGGTCGCCGCCGGGGTTGCCGTTGTTCACGGAGTTGACGGCCACGGGCAGCGTGCCGCCGGGAATCGCGGGATCGGGCACGACCGCGCAGTTCACGCCGTTGACGTAGAACGCGAAGACGTCGTTGTACTCCGAGTTGACCCACTCGTTGTACTCCTCGGAACCGAAGGTGTAGCGGAAGTAGATCGTCGTCGCGCCTGCGGGCACGGTGAAGTCGAACTCCATCACCGCGGCGTCGAAGGTCGGGAATCCTGCGAGCGTGGTCAGGTCGGCGTCGCCACCGGTACCGACCACGGTCTGCGTGTCCGTCGCGTCGTTCGTGGGTCCGACGGTGTCGGCGATGTCGCCGCTGGCGAGCACGACGCCGGAGCCGAAGCCGACGGACGTGTCACCGCCCGAGAAGGAGCCGGCGCTGATCGGATCGCCGACGTACGTGACGTTCGAGATCGCGACGCCGTCTCCGCCGACGAGCGTCTGCGCGAGCGCCGCCGGGTCGACGGGATTGATGTAGGCCGTACTGCCGATGGCGACGGCGGGTGTCGCGCCTCCGATGAGCGCGGCGAGCGAGATTCCGGCGACCGCGATGGCCGTCGTTCGGGTCCGTTGCATGTTCGTGCCTTTCGACGTCGAACGGGCGCGCGGATGCCACGGCATCCGCACCGCGGGCGTTCCCCCGAGCGCCCGCTCCCCCGTGTCCGATGCCAGAGTGTCCCCCCTGACACGCACTGCCTACTCTCGGGCGAGCGGCGCGGCAAGACGGCCGCGGACCATTTCCCCCGTTCTGGGGTCAGTGCCCCGACGACGGAGCGGAGGGCCCGAACCGACCCGGCGCGCTACCGGTCGCCGCCGTCACCGTCGCCGTCGCCGTCCAGCGTCACCGGCCGGTCACCCCACGCGTCGAGCCGCGCCTCGAGGCCGGCCCGAACGGCGGGCCAGTCGTCGATGAGGACCGCGTAGACCGCGGTGTCGCGCCATGTGCCGTCGGGGCGCCGCATCGCGCGGCGGTGGATGCCCTCGAACGCCGCGCCGAGCTTCGCGATCGCGGCGCGCGAGCGCGCGTTGACGGCATCCGCCTGCAGCCTGACCCGGCCGAAGCCGTGGTCGAAGGCGAGGCCCAGCATCATCAGCTTCACCTCTGGGTTCACGGCGGTGCCCCACACGCGCGGGTCGAACCCCGTCCAGCCGATGTGCGCGGACTCGTTCGGCAGGTCGAGGTCGCCGAGCTTCGTCGCGCCGACGAGCGTGCCGTCGTCGGGTCCGCCACGCAGGCGCACCGCGAACGGGATCGCGTCGGCCGCAGGCGTGTACGACGCCCGCGCGAAGCGTTCGAACGACTCGTCGTCGACGGGGAACGCGGATGGACCGCCGCCGAAGCCGCCGGCGAACACCTCGGGCCGGCCGATCGCGGCCCGGAGCGCGGGGAGGTCGTGCTCGGCGAGCGGCGTGAGGGCGACGTGGCGACCCTCCAGGGTGTGGACGAGGGGGCGGGTGGCGGGCACCCGGCCAGTCTGGCACGCGCCGCAGCACGAGGACGAGATCGCGGAGGCGCTCGAGAGCGAGCAGGCCGAGCAGGTCAGCGACACGGTCCTCGAGGCGGTGGCCGATGCCGTCAAGAAGGTCGTCCCCGACGAGCACGACGGCGTGGTCGACGACGTGAAGGCGAACCTCGACCGGGCGGTCGGCAACGAGCCGTAAGGCGGCGACCGGCCCACGGCCGGCCCCCGGGCGGGCGGCGTGGACGACGAGGGGCGGATGCCACGTGGCATCCGCCCCTCGTCGTGTCGTCGCCGCAGCGACGCGGGTGTGTTGTCGCCGCTAGTCGAGCAGGTCGTGCAGCTGCACGATCTCGTCGCGGCCCGGACCGACGCCGATCGCCGAGAACCGCGCGCCCGACATGGCCTCGAGCTCGCGCACGTAGCTCTGCGCGTTCGGCGGGAGGTCCTCGAAGGATCGGGCGCCCGAGATGTCCTCGGTCCAGCCGGGGAACTCCTCGTACACCGGCTTGGCGTGGTGGAAGTCGGACTGCGAGACCGGCACCTCCTCCATGATCACGCCGTCGACGTCGTATGCGACCGCGACCGGGATGCGGTCGATGCCGGTGAGCACGTCGAGCTTGGTGAGCACGAAGTCGGTCACGCCGTTGATGCGCGCGGTGTAGCGCGCGATGGGCGCGTCGTACCATCCGGTGCGCCGGCGGCGGCCGGTGGTGGTGCCGTACTCGTGGCCCTGCTCGGCGAGGAACTCGCCCCACCGGTCGAACAGCTCGGTCGGGAACGGCCCCGATCCGACTCGGGTCGTGTACGCCTTCACGATGCCGATGACGCGGTCGATGCGGTTCGGCGCGATGCCCGAGCCGGTCACCGCGCCGCCGCTCGTCGCGTTGGACGACGTGACGAACGGGTAGGTGCCGTGGTCGACGTCGAGCATCGTCGCCTGGCCGCCCTCGAAGAGCACGGTCTCGTCGGCCTCGAGCGCACGGTGCAGCAGGAGCGACGTGTCGGTGACCATGGGGCGGAGCCGGTCGACGTAGCCGAGCAGCTCGTCGACGACCTCGTCGACGCCGATCGCGCGACGGTTGTAGACCTTGAGGAGCAGGTGGTTCTTCTGATCGAGCGCGCCCTCGACCTTCTGTCGCAGGATGTTCTCGTCGAAGAGGTCCTGCATGCGGATGCCGACGCGGTTGATCTTGTCGGCGTAGCTCGGGCCGATGCCGCGGCCGGTCGTGCCGATCTGGCGCTTGCCGAGGAAACGCTCGGTGACCTTGTCGAGCGTGCGGTGGTACTGCGTGATCACGTGCGCGTTCGCCGAGATCTTCAGCTGGGACGTGTCGACGCCGCGCGACTCGAGGCCCTCGATCTCCTCGAAGAGCACCTCGAGGTCGACGACCACGCCGTTGGCGATCACCGGCGTGACGCCGGGCGTGAGGATGCCGGAGGGCAGCAGGTGCAGGGCGTACTTCTCGTCGCCGACGACGACGGTGTGCCCGGCGTTGTTGCCGCCGTTGAACTTGACCACGTAGTCCAGGCGCGAGGAGAGCAGGTCGGTCGCCTTGCCCTTGCCCTCGTCGCCCCACTGTGCCCCGATCAGCACGACTGCGGGCATGTCAGTCCTCTCGTGCCGCACCCGGCGCGGCGGATTCGTCGGGCGGGTCGCCCGCCGTCGCCTCGGGCGACGGCGCAGGCGGCAGGGGATCCGTGATGACGCTGATGACCTGGGTGGGCGTGAACTCCGACGCGATGCGAGCGGGCGCCTCGGCGTCGGCCGCTTCGAGGTCGGATGCCGCGCGCTCGGCGCGTTCGTCGAGCCCGAGCCGTGCGGCCGCGCGCCGTTCGGCGTCGAGCGCGCGCAGGTAGGCGCGGTTGGGCTCCTCGGACCAGGCGACGGGTTCGCCGGGCGTCCAGCCCTCCGCCTCGAGCTGGACGCGGGCGAGGTCGACCGCCACGACGGCGTACGCGAACGCGTCGAGCGCGCGGCCCTCGGAGTCGGCCAGGTCGGCCAGCTCGGCCCACGCGAGCGGGGACGACGGGTGGTCGGCGACGACTCCGGCGACCGACGAGCGGTCGGCTTCGCTGAGCGCCTGCCTGACCTCGGGTTCGTCGGCGAGCACCGCCTCGGCCTCCGGTCGTGTCTGTTCCTGAGTCACACTCAACCGTATCGCATGGGCTTCCGGCGGCTCCGGGCGCGCCCGGCCGCTCCGCCTCCGCCCGTGTGGCGGGCCGCCTCCCGGCTGGATGCGCTTCTCAGGAGCGGCCGTCCGATTCCGCACCTTTCTCAGGAGAACACGCCGCGGCGGAACGCGACACGCCGAATACCTCCTGAGAACGGTACCCGCCGCTCAGGGGAGCACGGTGCGCCGGCCCGACTGGACGACGGGTTGCACGCCCGCGAGGCCCGGGCCGAGGCCCAGGTCGACGAGGACCACGCGACCGACGAACTCGACCGCCGGCCCGAGGATCAGTCCGGCCTTCACGGCGCCCATCGTCACGGTCACGTCGGCGGGGAGCACCGTGGGGTCGGGCACGCGCCCGTCGTCGGGCGAGATGCCGCTCGGCAGATCGACCGCCACGACGAGCGGATGCCTCGGCCCGCGCCCGGAACGCGCGAGCCGGTCCGGCCCGAGCAACGCGCGCACGCGCGCCACGACCTCGCGCGCCCGGCCCCGCAACGCCGGACTCGCGGCCGCCCCGATGCCGAGGATGCCGTCGACGATCACCTCGGCGACGGCCACGATCCGGTCGAACGCGTCGGGGTCGGCGTCCGGGTCCAGGTCCCTCGCGCCGGCTTCATGCGCGGCTGTCGCGCCCTGCTCGTGGAGCCGCGAACCGACCGCAACGATCCTGACGTCCGCGCCGCGTGCGGCGAGGTGGGCACCGGCGAAGAGCGCGTCGCCGCCGTTGTCGCCCGAGCCGGCGAGCACGACGACGAGCGGCCGGGCCGGCGGCGCCGTACCCGCGGCCTCCGTCGCCGGCGTCGATGCTGCAGGACTCGTCGCGATCAGCCGCGAGACCTCGTCGGCGAGCGCGAGCGCCGCACGCTGCATGAGGGGTTCTCCGGCCTCGAGCAGCGGCCGCTCCGCCGCGCGGACCTGCTCGGCCGTGTAGCCCTCCCGCGGGGACGGCGCGGGCGCACGGGCATCGCGGTCCATGCGGCCGAGCCTACGCCGGGGCGTCCGCTTGCCGTGCGCCACTTCAGCGAGCGCCCCCGAACGCGACCGCCGGGCGGCCTGTCTCAGTGGGCCTCCACCGTGCTCAGGACCGGCGGGCCGGATCCCCACCGTTCTCAGGAACGGCGGGCCGGATCCGCACCGTTCTCAGGAAGACACGCCGCCGGATACGGCGACACGCGGAGAATCTCCTGAGAACGGTATGGGTTGCGAGCGGGCAGATCGATTGACAATCGATAGTTTTTGAGCGATATTCGACGCATGCTCTCGCTCGAACGCGTCATCATCCCGCTCCGCATCCTGATCGTGCTCGTCTTCGCCGGGCTCGTGGTCGCGCAGGTCATGAGCCTGCCCGGCGAGTTCGCGCAGCAGGCGAGGGAGGCGCCGGAGCTCGGCGCCGCGCCGTGGATCCTCCTCGCCTTCGGGATCTTCGAGATCCTGTGCGTGCAGGTCGTGCTCGTCTGCATCTGGCGGCTGCTCAGCCTGATCGGATCCGACCGGATCTTCAGCGCGAAGGCGTTCGTCTGGGTCGACGTCATGGCGTGGGCCATCGTCGTCGCCTGGCTCGCACTCGTCGGCGTCGCCGTCTGGCTCATGACGCTCTTCCTCACGACCCCCGAACTGCGCGACCCCGGCAACGGCGTCATCCCCACGGGCCTCGTGCTGATCGGCGGCGTCGTGGTGCTCGTGGTCGTCGTCCTGCGGGCGCTGCTGCACCGGGCGGCCGAGATGCGCAGCGACCTCGAAGAGGTGATCTGATGCCGATCGTCGTCCGCATCGACGTCGAACTCGCCCGGCGGAAGATGAGCGTGGGCGAGTTCGCCGACCGCGTCGGCCTGACACCGGCCAACGTCGCCGTCCTGAAGAACGGCCGCGCGAAGGCCGTTCGCTTCACGACACTCGACGCCATGTGCCGTGTGCTCGACTGCCAGCCCGGGGACCTGCTCGAGTGGGTGCCCGACGATGCCGAGGCATCCGCCTGACCCGGCGCCTCGGCCGACCGAGCGCCGGCACGACGAAGGGGCCGGGCCCGAAGGCCCGACCCCTCACGGTCGATCGCTCAGCGCGTCACTGGACGACGTTGAAGGCGTTGACGTTGCCGGCTCCGTAGAAGCCGTTGCGCTCGCCGCCCGTGCAGGTCGCCGGGTAGCCGGGGCGCGGCTCGTAGACGCCCTCCGGGCACTCCAGCGCCGTCGCGGTGCGCTCGAGGAACGACGCGAGCTGGCCGACCTTCATGTCGGGGTGCGCGGAGATCGCGAGCGCCGCGACGCCGGCCGCGTGCGGGCCGGCCATCGAGGTGCCCTGCGACCAGCCCCAGCCGCCCGGGACGGTGGAGAGCACGGCATCCGTGATGGTCGAGGACGCGCCGCCGGTGCGGAAGCGCGTGTCGCCACCGGGAGCCGTCACGTCGACGACGCCCTGGCCGTAGGAGGAGTAGTAGCTCTTCTGCTCGGTCGGGCCGACGGCCGAGACCGTCACGACGCCGGGCGCCTCGGCGGGCAGGTCACGGCACGCGCCGGTGATCGTGCGGTCCTCGACCGGGTAGCTGCCGTCGTTCGGGCTGCCCGAGTCGATGAACTTGTGCTGCAGGTCGACGTTGCTGTTGCCCGCCGACGCGACGGTGAGCGTGCCCTTCGTCTGCGAATAGCTCAGCGCGCGCTGCACGGCCTGCCAGACCGGACGCTGGCGCGGGTCGTTCACGCAGTTGAACTCCCACGGGTCGATGTAATAGCTGTTGTTCGTCACCGGCATGCCGTGGTCGGCGGCCCACAGGTAGCCGCAGATCGCGGCCTCGGGGTAGATGTAGCCGTCGTCGTTCACGACCTTGACCGAGGCGACCTTCACGCCGGGTGCGACGCCGGCGATGCCGACGCCGTTGATGGCCGCCGCGATGGTGCCCGCGACGTGCGTGCCGTGCGACGAGGTGGTGGGGCCCCACGCCGCGGGCTCGGTGTCGACGACGCCGCCGAGGCACGACGCGCTCTGGTCGAACGCGACCTGCGAGGCGAGGTCGGGGTGGGTGTAGTCGATGCCCGAGTCGAGCACGCCGACGACGACCGAGGGGTCGCCCGTGGTCACCGCGTGCGCCTCGGGGACGTCGATCTGGGTCATGTCCCACTGGTAGGACCAGAGCGGCTCGCCCGTCGGGTCGCCCGTGGCCTCGACCGCGGCCGTGTCGACGGCCTCGATGATCTCGTCGTCGATCAGCGTCGTGCCGAGCCCGTCGGTCGACGCGACCGACTGCACGCCGGCGCCGACGACCTTGCTCTCGAACGCGGTGCTCGTCGACTTCGCGACGAGCACGCCGATCTGGTCGTAGCTGGCGACGACGGTGCCGCCGGCGGCCGCGACGCGCTTCTCCGCGGCCTTCGTGTTCGCGCCCTGCGGCGCGAGCACGAGGTAGGTGCTCTCCGGGCCGACCGCGGCGGCGGGGGCGACGGCTGCCGTCCCGACCAGGCCGACGGCGAGGGCGACGGCGGATGCCGCGCCGATCACCTTGTGGTTCCTCATCCTGTCTCCGTTCGGTGTACGTGGAGGGTCCCACCGGCCGAGTCGACCGGCGGTCCGGCCGGTCCAGTGGATGCGACGCGACGCAGCGACGGTGGTGCCGCGCAGCCGGATTCGGCGAGCCTATCGGCGACCCCCGTCCGAGGGATAGCCCTCTCCGGTTCGGAGCGTCGTCGCGCGCGCACGCGCGCAAGTAGGCTTGTCGGCATGTCGAAAGTCCTCTCGAGCCTTCCCGTCGGCGAGCGCGTCGGCATCGCCTTCTCCGGGGGTCTCGACACCTCCGTGGCGGTCGCCTGGATGCGCGAGAAGGGCGCCGTGCCCTGCACCTACACCGCCGACCTCGGCCAGCCCGACGAGCCCGACGTCGAGGCCGTCCCCGGCCGGGCGCTCGAGTACGGCGCCGAGATCAGCCGGCTCGTCGACGTGAAGACCGCGCTCGTCGAGGAGGGCCTCGTCGCCCTCCAGTGCGGCGCGTTCCACATCCGCTCGGGCGGCAGGACGTACTTCAACACGACGCCGCTCGGCCGCGCGGTCACGGGCACGATGCTCGTCCGCGCGATGATGGAGGACGGCGTCGACATCTGGGGCGACGGCTCGACCTACAAGGGCAACGACATCGAGCGGTTCTACCGCTACGGCCTGATGGCGAACCCGCGCCTGCGCATCTACAAGCCGTGGCTCGACAGCGCGTTCGTCACCGAGCTCGGCGGCCGCACGGAGATGAGCGAGTGGATGCAGGCGCGCGACCTGCCCTACCGCGCCTCGGTCGAGAAGGCGTACTCGACCGACGCGAACATCTGGGGCGCCACGCACGAGGCGAAGAAGCTCGAGGACCTCGACGCGGGCGTCATGATCGTCGAGCCCATCATGGGCGTCCGGTTCTGGGACGAGTCGGTCGCGATCGCGGCCGAGGACGTCTCGGTCCGCTACGACCAGGGCCGCCCCGTCGCCCTGAACGGCGTCGAGTTCGACGACCCGGTGGAGCTCGTGCTCGAGGCGAACCGGATCGGCGGCCGCCACGGCCTCGGCATGAGCGACCAGATCGAGAACCGCATCATCGAGGCGAAGTCGCGCGGCATCTACGAGGCGCCGGGCATGGCGCTGCTGCACATCACGTACGAGCGGCTGCTCAACGCCGTGCACAACGAGGACACCGTCGCGAACTACCACAACGAGGGTCGTCGACTCGGGCGCCTCATGTACGAGGGCCGGTGGCTCGACCCGCAGTCGCTCATGCTGCGCGAGTCGATCCAGCGCTGGGTCGGCTCGGCCGTCACGGGCGAGGTGACGCTGCGCCTGCGCCGCGGCGACGACTACACGATCCTGAACACGACGGGCCCGGCCCTCAGCTACCACCCCGACAAGCTCTCGATGGAGCGCGTCGGCGACCAGGCGTTCGGTCCCGAGGACCGCATCGGCCAGCTGACCATGCGCAACCTCGACATCGCCGACTCGCGTGCGCGCCTCGAGCAGTACGCCGCGCTGGGCATCGTCGGCGGCGCGACGGCGCAGCTCGTCGGCGAGATCGCGGCCGGCCGGGCGGCCGAGATCGCCGCGGGCGAGGCCGAGACCGCGCTCGACGCCGCGACGGATGCCGCGAACGAGGCCGCCGCCTTCGACCTCGGCACCGACTGACGCGCCTCCCGCGCATTCGTTTCTCAGGAGTCATTCGGCGTGTCGCTGCACGCGACGGCGTGTCGTCCTGAGAAACGCACGAATCGGCGCTGAGTTCCTGAGAACGGCACTCGGCCCGGCGGCACTCGGCCCGCGGCACTCGAGCCGGGGTGCTGACACGGCCCGCCGCGCGGTGCCATACTCGGGCATCGGCCGCACGCACCGGCTCCGGGCTGCGGGGAGGCGACCATTCGGGGAGGGTGCCATGACCGAGGACGTGTCGACGCCGGTGGGCGGGCGCGAATGAGCGGCGGCGAATGGACCGCGCTGGTCGGCGGCATGGTGATCCTCGTCGACTGGGCGATCCGGATCACCGCGCTCATCATCATCCCGCGCGAGCGCAAGCCGACGGCCGCCATGGCCTGGCTGCTGGCGATCTTCCTGATCCCGTTCATCGGCATCCTGCTCTACCTCCTCATCGGCAACTGGAAGCTCTCGAAGCGCCGCCGGGGCCGCCAGCTCGAGATCGACCGGCAGATCGCCGGGCGCACCGCGGGCCTCGACCTCGTGCCGAGCCGGCCGGAGTGGCCGGCCTGGTTCGCGACGGTCGTCGAGCAGAACCGGCACCTCGGCGCGCTCCCGGCCTCCGACGGCAACCGGCTCGAGCTGATCGACGACTACCAGGGGTCGATCGACCGGATGGCCGCCGACCTCGACTCCGCCGAGCGGTTCGTGCACGTGGAGTTCTACATCGTCGCGTTCGACGACACGACCCGCGGGTTCTTCGCCGCGATGGAGCGCGCCGTGCAGCGGGGCGTGACGGTTCGGCTGCTCCTCGACAACGTGGCATCCCGCCGCGTGAGCCTGCACGCGGCCACGATCGCCGAGCTCGACCGCATCGGCGTGCAGTGGCGCTACCTGCTGCCCGTGAAACTGCGGCGCGGGGAGTACGAGCGACCCGACCTCCGCAACCACCGCAAGCTCGTCGTCGTCGACGGGCGCGTCGCGTACACCGGCTCGCAGAACCTCATCTCGCGCGACTACGACTCGCCCAAGAACCAGAAGCGCGGGCTCATGTGGCAGGAGCTCGTGGTGCGGATGACGGGGCCGACGGTCGCCGCGATCAACGCGGTCTTCATGTCGGACTGGTACGCCGAGGGCGGCGAGGACCTCTCGACGAGCGAGCACGTCCCCGCGGCCGAGGTGCCGATGGATGCCTCGGCCGAGGCGGTCACGTGCCAGGTCGTGCCGAGCGGCCCCTCGTACGAGCTCGAGAACAACCTGCGGCTCTTCCTCGCGCTCGTGCACGCGGCGCAGGAGCGCGTGATCATCACGAGCCCGTACTTCGTGCCCGACGAGGCGATGATGTACGCGATCACGTCCGCGCGCCTGCGCGGGCTCGAGGTGCAGCTGTTCGTGTCCGAGATCGGCGACCAGGGCTCGGTGTGGCACGCGCAGCGGTCCTACTACGCCGCGCTGCTGCGCGCGGGCGTCCGGATCTTCCTCTACCCGGGGCCGTACATCCTGCACGCCAAGCACCTGTCGATCGATGACGACGTCGCGGTCATCGGCTCGAGCAACATGGACATCCGCTCGTTCGTGCTGAACTTCGAGATCAGCCTGCTGGTGCGCGGCGCACCGTTCGTGGCCGGCATGCGCGAGATCGAGGAGAGGTACCGCACGCTGGGCCGCGAGCTCACGCTCGAGGAGTGGGAGCGCGAGCCCGCGTCACGCACGTTCCTCGACGGGATCGCGCGCTTGACGTCGGCGCTGCAGTGACCGGTGCTGCGGTGACCGGCACTGCGGCGATCGGCCGCGCCGTGCGCGCCCGACGCGGTGACGGATGCCGCTACGCCGGCGTCTGCTGGTGCGCGGCCACGTGCCACGCGCCGTCGTCGTAGAGGTAGGTGGTCGACATCCGGAGGTCGGCGATCTCGTCGCCTCGACGCGCCGTGGCGCGGTAGGCGAGGATGCCGGCGCGATCCCCGAGCCGCACGATCGCGGGTTCGTGGATCTCGTACGCGTCCCAGGGCGGCGCGCTGCGGAAGGCCGCGATCACGTCGTTGCGCCCGAGGACTGCACCCTCGACGATCATGAGCGCGTCGCGGGTCATGGCGCGGGCGTAGTGCTCGCCGCCGTGGCCGTCGAGGATGGCGCGCCATCCGGCGTGCTCCTCGTGCAGGAGTCGGGCGGGAAGATCGTCGGTGATCTCGGTCATGCAGCCACGCTACGCCTACATCCAGTTGCGCCGCTTGAAGATCATGTAGAGCGCCGCCGCGAACGCGGCCATGCCGATGAGCGCGAGCGGGTAGCCGAACGGCGAGACGAGCTCGGGCATGTACCGGAAGTTCATGCCGTAGATCGAGGCGATGAGCGTCGGCGCGAAGATGATCGCCGCCCAGCTGGAGATCTTCTTCACCTCCTCGCTCTGCTTCAGGCTCGTCTCGGTGAGCCGCTGCATCTCCTCGTTCTGGCGCTGCGTGACGAGCGTCGAGTGCACGGCGAGCGCGTTCTGCAGGAGCTGGCGGAAGGACTCGCCACGATCGACGATGCGGAGCACGTGGTCGTCGGCGTCGCGCAGGTAGCGCTGCAGTTCGAGGTCGACGCCGTACTTCTCGAATCCGCGCTCCAGTGCCTCGAGGATGCCGACGATCGGCTTCGTCGCGCGCTGGAAGTCCATCACCTCGGCCGCGAGGTCGTAGATGCGGCGCGTCACCGCCGGGTCGCCGTCGAAGAGCTGCTGCTCGATCTCGTCGATGTCGTTCTCGAGACCGGTCACGACCGGCTGGTACTCGTCGACGACCTCGTCGATCACGGCGTAGAGCACGGCCTCCGGCCCGCGGGCGAGCAGCTCGGGCGTGCCCTCGAGACGGCTGCGCACGCGAGCCAGGTCGGGCGATTCCGCGTGCCGGATCGTGATCGCGAAGCCGGGTCCGACGAACACGTGCAGCTCGCCGAACTCCACCTGCTCGACGTCGTCGAGGTAGCGGGCCGGCTTCAGGACCGCGAACAGCGTCTGGCCGTAGCGCTCGACCTTCGGGCGCTGATGGCCCTTGCGCGCGTCCTCGACCGCGAGGTGGTGCAGGCCGAACTCCGTCGCGACGGAGTCGAGCTCCGCGTCGGTCGGCCGGTAGAGGCCGATCCAGGCGAAGCCGCCGTGGCGCTCGCGCGTCTCGAAGGTCTCCTCGAGCGAATCCGGCGTCGCGACGCGGCGCCCGTCGCGGTAGACCGCGTTGTCGATGATCGGCACGGGTCCAGTGTCATCCCGACGCAACGGCCGGGTGCCGCGACACGCACGCACGGGATACCGCCGGTGCCCGGTGCCGCGCGCGACGGCGACGTCAGTGCGTGACGGCCCAGCGGCTCCGCTCGGGCGTCGCGCGCGACCGCACGAGCACGCCCGGCTCGAGGCCGAGCCGCGCCTCGGCGGTGCGGAAGGCGATCTCGTCCGCGCCGGCCTCGTCGATGAGCCCGAGCGCGTGGTGCTGCACGGCGAGGCCGTCGATGAGGGCGGTGAGGGCCCGGGCGTCGGACTCGGGGTCGGCGCTCGAGCCGTCGCCGGCGGCGACGATGCGCCGGATGATGCCCGCGAGGCGCGCATCGGACTCGCGGTGGTGGCGCGTGAGCGAGGCATGCAGCTCGGCGTTGCGGGGGGCCTCGCTCCACGCGTCGATCCACACGAAGTAGTGGTCGCGCGGCGTGGTCGCGAGCCAGTCGGCGAGCGCGGGGATCGGCTCGAGCCGGGTGGCGAGCTCCTCGTCCTCCGCGGCCTCGGCGAGCACGGCCGCGTCGAACGCGGCGGCGACGAGCTGCTCGCGCGTGGCGAAGTAGTGGCGGATGAGCCCGTGCACGACGCCCACCTCTGCGGCGACGTCGCGCAGGGTGACGCGCGCGAAGCCGTCGCGCGCGACGAGGCGGAGCGTCGCGGCGATGATCTGCTCGCGCCGCTCGGCAGGGTCGAGTCGGGTGGCCATCCTCCGATCGTAGGACGCTCTTGTCCGCCCGGCCAACCGGGTGCTCCGGCGGCGTCGGCGTCAGCGGCGCGCGTCAGCGGCGCGCGTGCCGCCGCGCCCACTCGTGCATGACGATCGCGGCGGCGGCGCTCGCGTTGATCGAGCGCGTCGACCCGTACTGCGTGATCTCGACCACGCGGTCCGCGGCCGCGAGCGCCTCCTCGCTCAGCCCGGGGCCCTCCTGGCCGAAGAGCAGCACGCAGCGCTCGGGCAGGTCCACGAGGTCGACCGGTTCGGAACCCTCGACGTTGTCCACCGCGACGATCGGGAGGCCCGCGGCATCCGCCCACGCCGTGAAGTCGGCGACGTCGGGATGGTGCATGAGGTGCTGGTACCGGTCGGTGACCATGGCGCCGCGACGGTTCCACCGGCGCCGGCCGATGATGTGCACGGTCTCGGCCGCGAAGGCGTTCGCCGTGCGCACGATCGAGCCGATGTTGAGGTCGTGCTGCCAGTTCTCGATGGCGACGTGGAACGGATGGCGCCGCGTGTCGAGGTCGGCGACGATCGCCTCGAGCGACCAGTAGCGGTAGCGGTCGACGACGTTCCGGCGGTCGCCGTGCTCGAGCAGCTCGAGGTCGTATCGCGGGTCGTCGGGCCAGGCGTCGCGACCGCCGGGCCAGGGGCCGACGCCGTGGAGGGGCAGCTGCGGTTCCGGATGCGCGTCAGCGTCGGCCGCGGCATCCGCTCGCTCATCGGTCACGCGACCACGCTAGTCGTCGCGCGCCGCGCAACGGACGCCGGACGCGGCGACGCGCGCCCGGAGCATGGACCCGGGCGCGCGCCATGGAACGGAACGGGTCACTCCTCCTCTGCGCCGCCGCGGCAGGCCACGCCGGGGCTCGGGTACTCGCTCTTGAGCCCGGCCCGGACGTACTGGCCGTAGCTCTGCACGTGGCCTCCGGTCACGGCGTCGTCGTCCATGAACGGGAACGGGTTGTTCTCGAATCCCTCGCCCGTGCCGTCGGGCAGGTCCCGGCCGGAGAACGCGCATGCCGAGTTCGCGACGTGCGCGCCCGCCTTCAGGTGCTCACCCTTTCCGTTGTACTCGCCCGCGAACGCCGCTCCCGCGCCGCCGCCGACGACGAGTCCGAGTGCGACCACGCACCCGATGACCGCTCGCTTCATCAGCCACCTCCGATTCGCCTGACGGCCTCGGTTCGGATCGCGCCCGATCGGCGGGCGCGCGGCGGTCGCCGTACGAGTGCAACGTACTCCTCCGCCCGGCCGCGGCAATGCCCCGAACGGGGGTGCTCGCCGCAGTCTTTCGGGATGCCGAAATCTCGGTATGATTTCGGCATGCCGAAACCTCCGATCGACACCGACGTCGACTCGTCCAGCCCGAACGCCGACGCGCCGCCGACGGCGGCACCGACTGCGTCGCCGACGACACCGCCGGCCTCCGTCGCGCGCCTCGCGTGGCTGATCGGCCCGGCGCTCGTCGCGGGGGTCGCCTACCTCGACCCCGGCAACGTCGCGAGCAACATGACCGCCGGCGCGCAGTACGGCTACCTGCTCGTCTGGGTCGTGGTCCTCGGCAACGTCATGGCCTGGCTCATCCAGTACCTCTCCGCCAAGCTCGGCATCGTCACCGGCGAGAGCCTGCCCGAGGTCCTCGGCCGGCGGCTGCGCAACCGCTGGGGCCGACGCGCCTACTGGCTCCAGGCCGAGCTCGTCGCGATGGCCACCGACCTCGCCGAGGTGATCGGCGGCGCGGTCGCCCTCAACCTGCTCTTCGGCATCCCGCTCGTCTGGGGCGGCCTCATCACGGGCGCCGTGTCGATCGCGCTGCTCATGCTGCAGTCCCGCCGCGGCCCCCGCACGTTCGAGTTCGTCATCATGGGGCTGCTCGTCATCATCGCCGTCGGGTTCTCGGTCGGCGTCTTCATCGCCCCGCCCGACCCGGCGGGCTTCGCGGCGGGCCTCGTGCCGCGTTTCGAGGACGCCAACTCGGTGCTGCTCGCCGCGTCCATCCTCGGCGCGACGATCATGCCGCACGCCATCTACGCGCACTCGGCGCTCAGCCGCGACCGCTTCGTGACGCGGCGGACGGCGCCGACGGCCCGACCCGGCGCGGGCGCGCTGCGCCGCGCCCTGTCGCAGCTCATCATGCGCGAGGGCAGCGAGGCGGACGGACGCGTACGGGGCGGGGAGCCGGGCACGGCCACCGCACTCCCGACCGATCGCCTCGTCCGCGCGACCCGCTGGGACGTCTCGATCGCGATGGCGATCGCGGGCACCGTGAACCTGTGCATCCTGCTGCTCGCGGCCGTCAACCTCTCGGGCGTCGAGGGCACCGACAGCCTCGAGGGCGCCTACGCCGCGCTCGAGGTCTCGCTCGGCCCGGTGATCGCGACGCTCTTCGCGGTCGGCCTGCTCGCCTCCGGGCTCGCCTCGACGTCGGTCGGCGCATACGCGGGCGCCGAGATCATGCACGGCCTGCTGCACGTGCGGATCCCGCTCCTCGCGCGACGCCTCATCACGCTCGTGCCGGCGCTCGCCATCCTCTGGCTCGGGTTCGATCCGACGCTCTCGCTGGTGCTCAGCCAGGTCGTGCTCTCGTTCGGCATCCCGTTCGCACTCGTCCCGCTCGTGGCGCTCACCGCGCGCGGCACCGTGCTTGGCCGGTGGCGCAACCACTGGGCGACGACCCTCGCCGGCATCGGCGCGTCGATCTTCCTGATCACCCTCAACGGCGTGCTGCTCTGGCTGGTGTTCACGGGCGCCTGAGCCCACGGCATGGAACCGCCCCGGGAGCGCGGCACGGATCGCGCCCCCGGGGCGGGGTCGTCGGGCGGTGACGGATGCCGCGGGGCGCGGCACGCGGCATCCGTCACCGCATCACGGGCTCAGTCGTCGAAGGCGACCGTCCACTCGGTGTCGGCACCGTCGGCGATCGACACCCAGGCCTTCGGCACGGCCACGACCGTGAGCTCACCGTCGGCCGCCAGCTTGCCCTTCTCGACGAGCTCGCCGTCGAGGAAGTAGGCGAAGGCCGGGTCGTGCGGGATCTGCACCTCGTCGTGGTCGGTGCCCGGGCGGTCCTTGAACTTCGGGCCGACCGGCGTCGCCGGGGCCGTCAGCACCGGCACCGCGGCGAAGTCCATGTCGCTCGCGAGGGAGTACGACGTGTACGACGGCTGGTTGTACGTCGTGTTCTGGCGGGCGACCTCGGCGCGGTACTGCGCGTCGTGCATCAGGGTCGTGAGCTTGTGCCCCGTGACCTCGGTGCTCGTGTAGATCCGCAGCGCGGTCGAGTCCGCCGTGCGGACGAGGAGCTCCTCGCGCCAGTCGCCGAAGACGTCGGCGACGAGCGAGGGGTTGCCCTTCGTCCCGTTGTTCGTGCGGGTGCCCTCCGCGGTGAGCAGCGTGCCGCGAGTCCAGTCGTCGATCGTCGGCGTCGCGTTCCCGCTGCCGTTCACGATCTGCGTCGTGAGGTCGGCCGCCCAGCGGATCGACTGGTTCGTGCCGGGCGTCGACGTCTCGAGCTGGTCGCCCTCGGCGCTGAGCAGGCCGCTGCCGTCGCTGCCGCCGGGCATGCTCGCCCAGACCTCGGTGCCCGCGACATCCGCCCGCACGTCGCCGATCATGCCGCGACCCGTGTCGCGGCCCGAGTACGAGCCGAACAGGATCTCGCCGGTCGCCGCGTCGCGCAGGACCGAGCCGTACGGCGCCCACGCGCCGCCCTCGTGCACGGTCCAGATCTCCTGGCCGGGGCGAGCCGGGTCGATGTCGGTGACGTGCATGGCGTCGCCGTGGCCGAGCCGGGCCAGCGTGCCGGGCGCGGCACTGCCCTCGGGCAGCACGTCGTACGAGCTGTAGAGCACGCTGCCGTCGTCGTCGATCGTGGCGGCGCCGTAGACGATCTCGTGCCTGCCGTCGCCGTCGACGTCGGCCGCGCTCAGCGAGTGGAAGCCCTGCGTCGTGATGCCGCCGTACTCGGGGTCGGTGCCGTCGACGCCGTGCGGCGAGTCGTTGAACGGGTTCGACATGGGCGCGTGGCCCGAATCGACGAAGAAGCGCTCCTCGAGCGCCTCGCCGTCCCAGTCGTACGCGACCATCGTGGTGCGCGTGTAGTAGCCGCGCGCGAAGACCGCCGACGGGTGCTCGCCGTCGAGGTAGGCGACGCCGGCGAGGAACCGGTCGACGCGGTTGCCCGGCTCGATGCGACTCATCGCGTAGTCGCCCCACATGAGGCCGTCGTCGCCGCGACCCGGCTTGTAGGCGATCGTCTGCAGCTCCTCGCCGGTGGCGCCGTCGAAGACCGTGAGGTACTCGGGCCCGTCGACGATGAAGCCCTCGAAGGTGGTGAGGTCGTTCCGGCTGCTGCGGCTCGGCGCGTAGACGTCGATGAAGTGGTCGACGAGCTCCTCCGCACTCGTCTCCGAGAGCGGGTAGTCGTGCGCGACGGGGATCCCGAACGCCTCCTCGAGCGTCGCGGGCCAGTTGCCGGCGACCACCTCGGGGTGCTCGCTCCAGCCCTGGAACAGCTCGACGAGGTGCTCGCGGTAGTCCTCCGCGCTGAGGCGGTAGTCGTCGTCGTGCGCGTAGCCGGCCGCGACATCCGCCTCGGGCATCGTGACGAAGGCCTCGGCGGCGACCGAGCCGTCGGCGTCGTAGGTGATCGACTTCGTGCCGGGCGCGGTCTTCAGCATGGTCTCCGCGCGGCCGTCGCCGTCGAAGTCGTAGGTCATGAACTGCGTGTAGTGCGCGCCGGCGCGGATGTTCACGCCGAGGTCGATGCGGTTCAGCAGCGTGCCGTCGAGCTCGTAGGTGTCGAGGTAGACGGTGCCGGTGTAGCCCTTCTGCGAGACGTCCTTCGAGTTCGACGGGTCCCACTTGACCTGGAGCTCGTAGGCGCCGTCGCCGTCGACGTCGGCGACCGTGGCGTCGTTGGCCGAGTACGTGTACGCCTCTCCGTCCTCGCCGTGGATGACGCCGCCGGGCGTCACGCCGTCGGCGGGCTTCTGCAGCGGCACGTCGAGGTGACCGTCGGACCAGGCGGATGTCGCGGCGCTCGCCTCGAGCTCGACGCCGTTCACGATCGGCGCGACGGCGTACTCGGCGGTGGCCGTGCCCTCCGCGTCGACGAGGTTCGTGCTGTCGGTGACGGTCGCGATCTTCTCGCCGTCGCGGTAGACGGCGAAGTCGGGGCCCGCCATGCCGGTGTCGGTGGCGCCTGCGACCTCGGAGCCGAGCAGGCGCCAGGAGACGAAGACGCCCTCGTCGGTCGAGACGGCGACGAGGCCGCGGTCGAGGGTCTCGAGCTGCGGGACGCTCGCCGGCGGGCCGGCGTCGGGCGGCGCGGCGGTCGCGCTCTGCGCGACGCCGGCGATCAGGCACCCGGCGGCGGCGACCGCCAGGGCTGCGCGGAACGGATGGGGTCCGAGATTCATCGTCGAATCCTTCTCTGGGCGGTGGGCCCGTCGGTGGGATTGAGCTGTCCGGTTGGGATAGCGCTTTCCGTGCCCGAGCGACGCTACCCCCGAACGGGGGCGGGGTCAACCCCGCGGCATCCGACCGCCCCGCTGCACGACCCGACTGCCCGCTCACCCGGCCCGAGACCGCCGAACGGACGCCGGTAGTCTGGGCGCGATGCCGACGACCCAGAGCCCCGCCATCGAGGACTACCTCAAGACGGTGTACGCGCACACCGAGTGGCAGCCCGACGCGATCACGCCCTCCGTGCTGGCCGCCGCGCTCGGCGTCGCCCCCTCCTCCGTCACCGAGATGGTGAAGAAGATGGCCGCGCAGGGCCTCGTGCAGCACGTCCCCTACGGCGCCATCCGCCTCACCGACGACGGCCGGGCGCGGGCGCTCGCGGTCGTCCGCCGTCATCGGCTCATCGAGACGTGGCTCGTGCGCGAGATGGGCTATGCCTGGGACGAGGTGCACGACGAGGCCGAGGTGCTCGAGCACGCGCTCTCCGACCGGTTGCTCGAGGCGATCGACGAACGGCTGGGGCGGCCGGAGCGCGACCCGCACGGCGATGCGATCCCCCGCGCCGACGGCACGCTCGTCAGCGAGCCGTCGGTGCGGCTCGACGAGGCGCCGGCGGGGCACGTGGGCCGGGTCATCCGGATCAGCGACCGCGACCCGGCGGTGCTGCGCGAGCTCGAGGCCGCGGGCGTCGGCCCGGGCCGCGAGCTCCGGGTGACGGATGCCGCGGCTCCCGCCGGCGTCGGCGTCTCGCTCGACGGCGTCGTGCACTCCATCCCGCTCGGCGCCGCGGCGGGCATCTGGGTGACCGACTGACCGATCGCGGGCGGGAGCCGTCCTGCCGTCCGCCGGCGTCCACCCCGCCGCCCCGTCCACCGTCCGCCCGCGTGTCGGCCGGGAGTTCGCGTCGCCCTCTCCCGCTGCGCCCCGCCGTCGGCGAGGATGGGGGGATGGGCGGTGCCGGCGAGAAGATCACCCCGGAACTCACTGATGCGCAATGGGAGCGCCTCAGACGCTACGGCGTGCCGCAGGACGTCGCCGAGGGCGACGTCCTCTTCCGAGCGGGCGATCGGTCGTACGACCTGATCCTCGTGGAGTCCGGCGAGGTCGAGGTCGTCCGCGAGGCGTTGTGGTGGACCGAGGAGACCCGCCTCGCGCTGCTCGGCCCGCGGACCTTCGTCGGCGAGCTCGGCCTGCTGAACGGGCAGCGCGCATTCCTCACGGCGCGCGTCACCGTGCCGGGCCGCGTGCTCCGCATCGACCACGACGCGCTCCAGAGGATGATGGCCGACGACGACGAGCTCTGCGACCTCATGCTGCGCACGCTGTGGGCCCGGCGCGAGATGCTCCGCAACGGCCCGGCGGCGTGGACGCTGAAGCTCGTCGGCTCGAGCTCCCCCGAGTCGCTGGCCCTGCGGCGCTACGCCGAGCGGCTCGAGCTCGTGCACACCTGGATCGACGTCGACGACCCGAACCTCGACCACGACATCTGGTCGCACGGCTACACGCGCGACGACCTGCCGGTCGCGATCGTGCAGGGCGAGATCATCCGCAACGCGGCACCCGGGCAGATCGCCGACATGCTCGGGCTCGCGTACGCGGCCGAGGAGGACACCGAGTTCGACCTCGCGGTGGTCGGCGCCGGTCCGGCCGGGCTCGCCGCCGCGATCTACGGCGCATCCGAGGGCCTGCGGACGGTGCTGCTCGACGCCGTCGCCCCCGGCGGGCAGTCGGCGACGACGTCGCGGATCGAGAACTACCTCGGATTCCCGTTCGGGGTGAGCGGTGACGCCCTGACCTCGCAGGCATCGCTGCAGGCGTTCAAGTTCGGCGTGCGCATCGCGGCGCCGTGCCCCGTTGTGCGGCTCGACGCCGACGGCGGCGTGCACCGCCTGCTGCTCGCGGACGGTGCGGTCGTGCGCTCGCGCGCCGTGGTCGTGACGACCGGCGTGGCCTACCGAGGATTGCCGCTCGAGCGGTGGGACGAGTTCGAGGGCGCCGGGATCCACCACGCCGCGACCGCGCTCGAGGTCCGGCAGGCGTCCGGTTCCGACGTCGTGGTCGTCGGGGGCGCGAACTCGGCCGGCCAGGCGGCGCTGGCCCTGGCACAGGGCGGATGCCGCGTGCGGCTCGTCGTGCGTTCGGGCGACCTCGCCGACCGCATGTCGAGCTACCTCGTCGACCGGATCCGGGAGGACGACCGCATCGACGTCCGCACGGGCACCCGGGTCACGGCGCTCCACGGCGACGACGCGCTCGCGCGCGTGACCCTGAGCGGTGCGGGCGACGAGACCGTCGAGTGCCGTGCCCTGTTCTGCTTCATCGGCGCGGTGCCCGCGACGGACTGGCTGAGCGACCTCGAGCGCGACGACGACGGCTTCGTGCACACCGGTGCCGACGTGCTCGCGCTGGGCGACGGCTGGCGGGCGGCGGGGCGGATGCCGCTGCCGTTCGAGACCTCGGTGCCGCGCGTCTTCGCCGCGGGCGACGTGCGCCGCGGTTCGATGAAACGAGTCGCCGCGGCCGTCGGCGAAGGATCGAGCGCGGTCGCCTCGGTGCACCGAGCGCTCGCAGCGATGGAGGTGTACGCGTGAACCCGAAGCCCGACGCGACCGAACCCGGGGCGGCCGACGCCCCGGCGCCCGACGCCGCGACACTCGACGCCCCGGCGCCGGCACCGCCGCCCTCCGGCACCGGCTGCGTCGAATGCCTCGAGCACGACGGCTGGTGGTGGCACCTGCGCCGCTGCGTCGAGTGCGGTCACGTCGGATGCTGCGATGCCTCGCCCGGGCAGCATGCGCGCCGGCACGCCGAGGAGACGGGGCACACGGTCGCCGCGTCGTTCGAGCCCGGCGAGGAGTGGTTCTGGGACTACGCCGCGGAGCGGGGTGCGAAGCACGTCCCGCTCGCGCCGCCGCGCTGGCGCCCGGAGGGGCAGTCGTGCCCCGGGCCGAACGGCAACGTGCCCGAGAACTGGGAGGACCTGCTCCACCAATGACGCGGCCGGCACGCGCACCCGGTCGTGAGCGCCCGTCGCGCGCGCGGCATCCGCCGTTCATCGCCCGGTGACACGCGCCGCCTAGGCTTGGCGCATGGGCAAGCGTGAAGAGGTCGAGGCCTGGCTGACCGACATGGACGGCGTGCTGGTGCACGAGAACCACGCCCTCCCCGGCGCGGCCGAGCTGCTGCAGCAGTGGGAGGACGCGGGGACGCCGTACCTCGTGCTGACCAACAACTCGATCTTCACCGCCCGCGACCTGTCCGCGCGGCTGCGCGCGTCGGGCCTCAACGTGCCCGAGGAGCGCATCTGGACGTCGGCGCTCGCGACGGCCGACTTCCTCAGGCAGCAGGTGCCCGGCGGCTCGGCGTTCGTCATCGGCGAGGCCGGCATCCTGACCGCGCTGCACGAGGCCGGCTTCATCATGACCGAGACGAACCCCGACTTCGTCGTCGTCGGCGAGACCCGCAACTACTCGTTCGACGCGATCACCAAGGCGATCCGCCTCATCGGGACGGGCGCGCGGTTCATCGTGACCAATCCGGATGCCACGGGGCCGAGCGCCGACGGCCCGTTGCCGGCCACCGGGGCGATCGCGGCGCTCATCACCAAGGCGACCGGGAAGGAGCCCTACGTGGTCGGCAAGCCCAACCCGATGATGTTCCGGTCGGCGCTGAACACGATCGGCGCGCACTCCGAGCACACCGCGATGATCGGCGACCGGATGGACACCGACATCGTCGCGGGCATCGAGGCGGGCCTGCACACCGTGCTCGTGCTCACGGGCATCAGCGACCGGCGCGAGATCGAGAAGTACCCGTTCCGGCCCGACGAGATCCTCGACGGCGTGTTCGAGCTCGTGTCGAAGGAGCCGGTCGAGACCGAGCTGTAGCGGGCGGGGCTTCAGGACTCGGGGCTCCAGGGCTCAGGCCGCGAGGTCGATCTCCCGCCCGCGGTCCCATGGCTCGGTCCACGCGAGCGCCTCGAACATCGCGTCGAGCACCATCGCGGTGAAGCCCCAGACCAGGCGGTCGGCGCCGCCCGACGTGACGAGGAAGCCCGGACCGCGCCACTCCTCGCCGTCGCGGCGCAGGACCGTGGTGCGCCGGTTGCCGGGATCGAGCAGGTCGGCGACCGGCGTCCGGAAGACGGCCGACGACTCCGCGACGTCGACCGCGCGCACGGGGCTCGGCCGGGTCCACCACCCGAGCACCGGGGTCACGAGGTGCCGCGAGTAGGCGAGCGGGATGGGGTCGAGTTCACCCAGCACGTCGACGCCCGCCGGGTCGAGGCCGGTCTCCTCGCGCGCCTCGCGGAGTGCGGCGGCGACGAGGTCGGCATCTCCCGGCTCGAGCCGCCCGCCGGGGAACGCGATCTGGCCCGCGTGCGAGCGCAGCGTGTCGGCGCGGGCGAGCAGCAGCACGTCGAGATCGCGCGAGACCGCGGCCGCCTGCGCCTCGTGGCCGCTCGGCAGGCCGTCGAGCACGCCGAACAGCACGAGCACGGCGGCGGCGCGCGCCGCCTCGGGATCGACCGGCGGGCGAGCGTCCCGCCAGAGGTCGCGCAGCCCGTCGTCGGTCGCGAGCGCCGCCAGCTGGGCGCGCGCCGATCGGGTCGCATCGTCGCGGGAGGTCATCCGACGAGCGTAGCCCGCGCCGCGCGTGCGGTCAGCGCGGGCGGTCAGCGCGATCCGCCGTCCGGGTCGTCGCCCCGGCCGGGCCGGCCGTCGTCGGGCCGCCCGTCATCGTCGAACGGCTCGTCCTCGCGCGGGCGTCGCGACCACCGGCTCTCGTGGAAGAAGACCTGCGTCACGACGACGAGCACGATGATGACGATTCCGGCGATCCAGAAGGTCCAGTCCATGCGCGCCCCCTCAGGCCGACCGTGCCAGGGCGGTCTCGACGGCCGTCCAGAACCTCTCGACGTCGAGGCCGACCGCGACGAAGGCGTTCGGCTCGCGGGCGAGCATGCCGTCGAGGTCGACGCTCGTCGCCCCGATCGTCTCGGCACCCGTCAGCTCCACGTCGAGGCGCGTGTGCACGACCTCGAGGGCGTCGGGGTCGGCGAGCACGGCGACCGCGACCGGGTCGTGCAGCGGGCCGTCGGGCATGCCGAACACCTCGTCGTTCGTGCGGCAGAAGAACCCGAGCAGTTCGTCGCCGAAGCCGGACGTGCGGTTGCCGATGGCGGCGAGGCGCTCGCGGACGCGGCTCGTGACGAGCGCCCGGTGCGTGACGTTGAGCCCCACCATGGTGAAGCGGATGCCGCTGCGCAGCACGAGGTCGAGCGCCTCCGGATCGACCCACGCGTTGAACTCGGCGTACGGCGTCGCGTTCCCGCGCTCGGTCGAGCCGCCCATCCACACGACCTCGCGGATCCGCGGCGCGAGCTCGGGCCGGTCGCGCAGCAGCACGGCGACGTTCGTGATCGGCCCGGTCGCGATGATCGCCACCGGCTCGGATGCCGCGGCGAGCGTGTCCGCGATGAGCTCGGTCGCGCCGCGCGGGTCGAGCGGCACCGGCGACGGGCCGGCGTCGGGATCCGGCAGCTCGGGTCCGCCGAGCCCGTTCTCGCCGTGGATCCACTCCGCCGTGGCGAGTTCGCGCGCGAGCGGCCCGGCCGCGCCGGCCGCGACGGGCACGTCGACGACGCCGGCGACCGACAGCGCGACGCGCGCGTTCCGGCTCGTGTGCTCGAGCGGCACGTTCCCTCCGACGGTGGTCACGGCGAGCAGCTCGAGGGCCGGGTGGCCCGCCGCGAGCCAGAGGGCGAACACGTCGTCGTGGCCGGGATCGCAGTCGACGATCACGGGAACGGTCATCGGAACTCCAGACGGTCGGCGAGGGTCAGGATCTCCGCTCGCGCGGCATACGAGTCGACGGTGCCGCGGGCCTGGACCGCGATCGCGCCGGCGGCGACCGCCACGCGGACCGCGTCGGGCAGGCTCCGCCCTTCGGCGAGCATCGCCGCCAGGGCGCCGGTCGCGGCATCCCCGGCCCCGGTCGTGTCGATCGCCTCGACCTCGGGCGCAGCGACGCTCCACGCCCCGCCCGCGTCGGCCGCGACGGCACCCCGCGCGCCCAGGGTCACGACGACCGAGCGTGCGAGCGTGCCGACGACGGATGCCGCGGCATCCCGCCACGCGGCGACCGACGCATCGGCGGACAGGTCGGAACCCAGCCCGAGCGCCCGCGCCTCGTGGGCGTTCACGACCAGCGGGTCGGCGAGCGCGACGGCCTCGGGCCGGACCTCGACCGGCGGGGCGAGGTTCAGCACGAAGCGGGTGCCCGCCTCGTCGCAGGCGCGGGCGAGCGCCTCGATCGTGGGGACGGGCAGCTCGCCCTGCGTCAGCACGACGGCGGCCGCCGCGACGCACTCGCGTTCCGCCGCGACGGTCTCGGCGCCGAACGCGGCGTTGGCACCCGGGGTCACGACGATCGCGTTCTCGCCCGAGCCGGCGACCGTGATCTGGGCGACGCCGGTCGGCGTGCCCGGAACGGCCGTCACCGCCCCCGTCGCCAGGCCGAACCGGGCGAACGCCTCGCGGGCGACCTCGGCGGCCGGGTCGTCCCCCACTCGCGCGACGAGCGCGACGTCGGCTCCGCACAGGTGCGCCGCGATCGCCTGGTTGGCGCCCTTGCCGCCGAGCGCGACCCGGTATCCGGTCGAGTGGATCGTCTCGCCGGGCGCGGGGAACGCGTCGACGTAGCTCGTCGCATCGACGTTGACCGACCCGAAGACGACGAGCCCGCTCACTGCGCGGCGGGTCCCGCCCCGGCGAGGCTCGCCGTGAGCGGCTCGCCGCTCACCTGCTCGACGAAGCAGTAGTAGCTCCGCTGGCCGGCGTCCCACTGCTCGGCGGTCACCGGGAAGGCGGTCAGCATCTGCAGCTCGCCGACGCCGGCCGCGGCGGCCGGGTCGATGATCCCCTCGGCGGCGCAGCGTTCCTGCGACTGCGCGGCGAGCGCCTCCTCGCCGGGGAACTCGGCCGCCTCGTCGCCCGCGAACGTGCCGCGGTAGGCGAGCTGGGCGGTGTGCGGCGTCGCACAGTCGACGACCGTGAACTCCTCGGCCCACGCGTCCTCGAAGGGCTCGAGGCATTCGGTGCCGAACAGGGCCTGCCACGAGTGGACGCCGGCCGGCTGCGGTGCGGTCGGAGCGGCCACCGGCTCGTCGGTCGCGACCGGTGCGGCGGTGCCGGCGTCGCTCGGTGCGAGGAAGCGCATGCCGAACGTCACCACGGCGACGACGAGCACCACGAGCGCGAGGCCGCCGGCCACCCAGGTCAGGATCTTGACGGGCGACCGGTCGCGGCCCTCGTCGTCGGCGCGCGCGCCGGTCGCCGCACCGGGACCGCCGGACCCGCCGCGCGGCTGCGCCGCGCGGGCGTCTCCCCGGTCGTCGTTCCAGCCCGCGAAGGGATCGTCGGTGCCGCGCCCGGAGACGAAGCCGAAGTCCGCCGCGCGGGTCGGCGACCGGTCGAGGTCGGCTGCGGCCGCGTTCGCGTCGACCACCGACATCGGGCCGGTCGCGCCGAAGCCGGCGCCGCCGAAGAGCGCGGCGAGGCCGTCGTCGCCGTGCGGCTCCTGGGCGCCGCGGGACGGACGCTCGGTCGTGCGCTCGTCGACCCCCCGGTCATCCCATCCGTACGCAGGCGCGTCGTCCACGACGGCCTGCTCGTCGCGGAATCGGTCGTCGTCGGGCGCGCGGTCATCGTGGAGGCGGTCGTCGTACCCGCGGTCGTCGGCTGCGCCGAGACCGAAGGGGTCGTCCGGATCGGCGGCGGGCCGGCCCGCGAACGCCGCGCCGGCGGCGGCCGCACCCGCGGCTGCCGCACCGGCGGCTGCCGCACCGCGACGGGGTCCCGGTTCCGCGTCGTCGTCGGTCTCGTCGCTCGGCACCTTCGGATCCCGGCCCGCGGGGTCCGGCGTCAGGTTCCAGAGGTAGCCCGCCTGGGCGAACTCGCGAGCGCGCGGGGACTCGTCGGCCTCCCACGGCGCCGCGCCGCCCGCGTCGTCGATCGCCGGCGCGGCGGCGCCGGGGTCGCGTCGCCGGTCGGCGAGGTCGTCGGCGTACCAGCGCACGTCGTCCTGCTCGGCTGCCGGCTGCCCGACGTCCGCGCGCCAGTCCGTCGCCTCGTCGGACCAGGGGTCGTCCGCCCCGTCGGTCTCGTCGCGCCAGAGCTCGCGCAGGTCGTATCCGTCGTCGTGCGCGGACACCTCGGCCTGCGCGCCGAACCGGTCGTCGCCGTAGTCGCCGGTGTCCGCGTACGCCTCCGGTCCGAATCCCGACCCGTCACCGGCCCGGTGGTCGAATGCGGCGGCGAACGCACCGGCGCCGAACGCCCGCTGGAGCCCGTCGGCGTCGTCGCCGTGGCCGTACCCGGCGTCGGGGCCGGCGCCTCGGTCGTACCCGCGATCCTCCCCGTCGGCGCCGTCGGCGCCGTCGTACCCTGCGCCGTCATAGCTGGCGCGCCCGTCCCCGTCGCGGTCGTACCCGCCCTGGTCGTACCCGCCCTGGTCGTACCCGCCTCGGTCGTACCCGCCCTGGTCGTACCTCCCGCGGTCGTAGCCGTCCCGGTCGTAGCCGCCCCGGTCGTAGCCGTCCCGGTCGGAGGCCTGCTCGTCGTCGCCGCCCCGCTCCCATCCGGGCGAACCGTCGCCGCCGCGGGCGTCGTAGGGGGCCGGCCCGTCGTACGCCCGCGCGGCGTAGACGCCCGATTCGGCGTACGCGTCCTGCGCGGCGTAGACGTCCTGCTCGGCGTACCCCTGCTGCTCGCCGTACCCCTCCTGCTCGCCGTACCCCTCCTGCTCGCCGTACGCGTCCTGCTCGCCGTAGGCGGCCGGACCGGCGTACGCGCCCTGGTCGGCGTACGCGTCACCGGAGGCTCCGTGCGACGCCGGAGCGGGCTCCTCCTCGTGCAGCGCCGACCAGAGCTCGTCGGCGAAGTCGTCGGACGGCCCCGCTCCCGTGCCCGGCGACACGGGCGTGAACGATCGGCGAGCGACCGGCGGCGGCGTGAACCCCGCGAACGGCGACTCGCCGTCCGCCTGCTCGACGGCCTGCTCAGGCTCCGCGTCGGCGAACGGCTGCGCGTCGAACCGCTGCGTCTGGTCGAACTGTTGCGCCTGGTCGAACTGCTGCTCCGGCTCGAACTGCTGCTCCGGCTCGTATCCCTGCTCCTGATCGCGCACCCGCGGCGGCATGCTCGACGGATCGGCCAGCCGCGCGAAGGCGGCGCGAAGGCCGGCCTCGGTGTCCATCGGCGGCTGGTGCTCCGCCTCTCCCCACGTCAACGCGAAGTTCGCCGGCGGAGTCACGGGACCCGGCGGCGTCTGCGGCTCGGCGGGCGCGCCGGCGAAGGCCGGCGGCACGATTCCCGCGGGTGGCTCGACCGAGTCGAGCCGGGGGTCGGCGGGCGGCTCGGGGATCCGCGGCGCGTCGACGGGAGCGTTGCTCCACGCCGGGGGATTCCAGGCGGGCTGGCTCCACGCCGGCTGGGTCGAGGCGGGCGGCGGTGCCGGCGCATCGCCCTGGGGGCTGCGCTCGAGGGGCTCGCCGACGACGGGAAGCGCTCGGGTCGGCGCCTCATCGGACGCGGCGGGCTCGGCGACGGAGAACCAGTCGAGCGACTCCTCGCTGCGGCGGCGCGGACGCGACTGCGGTGCGGGCTCGACGAGCGGGGGCTCGGGAGCGGGCGGTGCGACGGGGAGCTCCGGGGCCCGGCGGCCCTCCAGATCGGGCCGGCGACCGCTGCCGAGCTGGCTCATCAGCCAGTCGGTGTCGTCGTCGAACCCGTTCGCGTCGTAGCGTCCGTCGCGTTCCGTCATGACAATCCCAGATCCTTCAAGCCGATGGCCGCGAGGTAGGGCACCCCCGCGGCTTCGATGACCTCGCGCGCACCGGTGTCGCGGTCCACGACGACGGCGACGGCCGCGACCTCGGCCCCGACGGCGCGCAGCGCCTCGATGGCCTTCAGCGGCGATCCGCCCGTGGTCGACGTGTCCTCCAGCACGATGACGCGCTTGCCCGCGACATCCGGCCCCTCGACCTGCTTGCCGCGACCGTGGTCCTTGGGCTCCTTGCGGACGACGAACGCGTCGTACGCGAGGCCGCGTGCGGCGCCCTGGTGGAGGACGGCCGTCGCGATGGGGTCGGCGCCCATCGTCATGCCGCCGACCGCCGCGACATCCGGAACCTCGGCGATGAGGTCGAGCATGACCTGGCCGATGAGCGGCGCGACGCGGTGGTCGAGGCTCACCTTGCGCAGGTCGACGTAGTACGAGGCCTGCTTGCCGCTCGTCAGCGTGAAGTCGCCGTGGAACACCGCCTCGTTCGAGATGTGCTCGATGAGCTGTCGGCGGGCCTCGGCGGACTGGGGATTCCGGGAAGTCACCCGAATACTCTAAGTCTCCACCGCCTGAGAGGAAGGTCCGGATGTCGCGGGGCCGACCGCGGCGGGCTCGGGCACGCGCGTCGCACGGCGGCGCCGGCCGCCCCAGAACGAACGCGGCGTGCCGGGGACGAACCGCGCCCAGAGCGGCGGATCGTCGACCTGGAGCGCCGCGGGCATCTCGACGTGGAACTGCGCGATCTCCTCGGCGCCGTGGTGCACGACCCGGTACAGCGCCGTGCCGATGAGCACGCCGAGCGCGATCGACATGACCGCGGTGAGCGCGGTCGCGAAGTCCTCGAGCCCGGCCGCCGTGCCCACCGCCTCGGTGAGGCCGGCGAGTCCCGCGGCACCCGGGACGAGGATCCAGAACGCCGGGAGGAAGGTCAGCTGCGACGGGGCGCCGCGACGCAGGCTCGCGATCCACAGCACGACCGGCGTCATCGCGACCGCGCCGATGAAGCCGCTCACCGTGGCTCCGACGAACGCCGTGCCGAGCACCTGTCCCGTATAGGCGACCGCGACCGCCAGGAGCACCCAGCCGAACGTCGACGGCGGCGCGGAGAAGTGCAGGTGGTTGCCGATCACGAAGAGGATCACCCCGGCGGGCGCGACCCACCACGGCAGGCCGGCGGCGGGCTCGAGCGGGGAGTACGCCGAGCTCGAGACGCCGACCACGGTGCCGGCCGCGATGATGCCGAAGGAGAGCAGGGCGAGCTGGACCATGCCGAACACGAGCCGTGCGGCGCCCGCGATCATCTGGCCCGCCGCGAGTTCCATGGTCGCGGTCGTCAGCACTCCGCCGGGCAGGAAGGTCGCGAGCGGCGCGATGAGCAGCCGGATCGGATCGCCGACCTCGACGTACGGCGCGAGGAGGAAGACGCAGAGCGCGCACACGAAGGCCGCGAACACCGGGAAGACGAGTTGGAGCGTGGGGGAGCGAACGAGCTTCGCGAGGCCCACGAGCGCGCCGAGCGCGAACGCGACGATCGCGCCCTGCCACGTCGGCGCGAGGAGGAGGGCGAGCCCCGTCGTGAGGACGGCGTGGCCGAACGTGCGCACGAACCATCCGTGCCGTGGGAGCATCGCGCCGATCTCGTTGAGCCGGCGGATGCCGTCGGCCGGCGCGACGGCGGCGCGACGGGCGTCCTCGACGAGGCGGTACAGCGCCGCGATCTGGTCGAACCGGAAGTTCGCGCGGACCGAGCGGAAGGCCACGCGACCCTCCTCGGCACCGCCGACCTGCACGATGATGGCGGTCGGCAGCACGATGAAGTCGGTGTCGTGGCGGCCGTAGGCCCGGGCGACGGCGTCCATGGTGTCGGCGACCCGGTCGACCGCCTCGCCCGCGGCGTTCATGCCCTCGGCGAGGCCCAGCAGGAAGCGCCGGAGGACGGCGCGCTCGTCGACGTCCGACATCCGACCCCCTCGCTCGCGTCGCTGGCCCTGGGCACACCGTACGACGATCGCGACGGCGGCCGCGGCACGACGCGCGGCCCCGCCCGCAGTGCGGCGGGCGGATGGCGGACGCAGGTGCGCGGGCGGACGCCGCCCGCGCTCACTCCTCGGGGTCGCGCCGCCGGTCCGGCTCGGGATCGTGCGGGTGGGTCACCGCGGGCGTCGCGTCGGCGATGCGGGAGAGCACCGACCCCTCTGCGGCGCCGAGCACGCGGGGCAGGTCGACGTGGAAGTCGGCGATGCCCGCCGCACTGCGGCGCAGGAAGCGGTAGAGCGCCGAACCGATGAACACGCCGAGCGCGATCGACATGACCGCGACGAACGCGGTCGAGAGGTCGTCGATGCCCGCCGACTCCTCGACCGCGCCCTCGGTGACGCCGATGAGGCTCGCCGCGCCGGGCACGAGGATCCAGAACGCGGGCGTGAAGGTGAGCTGCGACGGCACCGCCCCGCGGCGCAGGTCCTCGATCCAGAGCACGAGCGGGGTGGCCGCGAGCGCCCCGACGAAGCCGCTCACCGGCGCGCCGAGCAGGAGGGTCCCCAGCTGCTGCGCGGCGTACGCGACGACGAGGGCGAGCAGCACCCATCCGTACGACCGGCCCGGCGAGGCGTAGTGGAGGTAGACGCCGAAGCCGTAGACGACCAGCCCGATCCCGGCGATCCACCACGGCAGGGTCTCCTGCACCTCGCGCGGCACGTACTCGTCCTGTCCGATGCCGACCACGGTGCCGGCGGCGAGGATCCCGAAGGCGAGGAGCGCGAGCTGGACCACGCCCGCGCCGAGCCGCGACGATCCCGCGACCATCTGGCCGGCCGCGAGCTCGCGGACGCCTGTCGTGAGCATGGCGCCGGGCAGGAAGGTCGCGAGCGGCGCGATGAGCAGCCGCAGCGGGTCGCCGATCGCCACGATCGGGGCGAGGAGGAAGACGATGAGCGCGCACACGAAGGCGGCGGCGACCGGGAGGATGAGCGACAGCGTCTGGGACCGGGTCAGCTTGGCGACGCCGACGACGGCGCCGAGCCCGAACCCGACCAGCACGCCCTGCCAGCTCGGGGCCAGCAGCAGTCCGAGGCCCGAGACGAGGAGCGCGTGACCCAGCGTGCGCATGAACCAGTGCCGCGACGGGGGCATCGCGCCGATCTCGTTCAGGCGTCGGATGCCGTCCTCCGGCCCGATCTCGGCCGCCTTCGCCGACCGGACGAGCTTCGCCATCGCGGCGATCTGGTCGAAGCGGAACGACGCACGGACCGACCTGAGCGACACCTTCGCGGCCTCGGCGCGGCCGGTCTGGACGATCGCGATGGTGGGCAGCACGACCACCTCGACGTCGTCGAGTCCGTAGGCGTCGGCGACGGCGACGACCTCGGCCTGGATCCGGTCGGTGGTCTCATCGGACGCCGTCAGGCCCTCGGCGATGCCGAGCAGGAACGCCCGCAGCATGGCCGGGTCCTCCGGTGAGCGCTCGCGTTCGGGCGCAGGCGGCGGGGTCGGGGTGATGGGCATCCGCGCGCTCCTCGGTTCGACGGCGGGGCCGTCGTGCGGGCGGGCGCCCGGGCCCCGGCGGTGTCGTCACCGTATCGCCGGCGGCGAGCCGGTGTCGAGGGGTCGACATGCCGGCCATCGGACGTGCGAAGGGCCGCCCTGCGGGGTGTCCCTCCCCCGCACGGCGGCCCTGCTCGGAGCCCGCGGGCTCCGCGACGCGCGCGACTCAGACGGTGCGCGCGAAGGTCTCGCGCGGCTGGCGACGGTATCCATCGCGAGCGGTCACGACGACAGAGCCGACGATTCCGGCGACCGAGGCGGCGGCGAGCATGGCGAAGACGGTGAACACGGCGGTTCCTTTCGAGGAGTTCGTTGGGATGTCGGGCGTCCGAGTGCGCCCTTGCACGTGTCCGACATGGTCTATTGTGCCGTGTCGAAACGTTCAGCACAATCTCACAGAACTACACGAACCATGTAGATTGCCTTCATGGATGTGCGTCGTCTCGACCTGCTCAGGGAACTCGCCGAACGCGGCAGCGTCACGGCCGTCGCCGAGGCGACCGGTCGCACCCCGTCCGCGGTGTCGCAGCAGCTGAAGGTGCTCGAGCGCGAGGCGGGCATGCCGCTGACCGAGCGCAGCGGGCGCGGTGTCGTGCTGACGAGCGCCGGCCACGCGCTCGCGCGCAGTGCGACCGAGGTCGCCGTGGCGCTCGAACGCGCGTCCGCCCTGTGGGACGAGTTCCGCAACCACCCGAGCGGCGAGGTCACGCTGCTCACCTTCCCCACGGTCGGCGCGACCCTGCTCCCCCAGGTCCTCGCCGACCTGCGCTCGGTGGCCGGCCTCGTGGTCCGCGCGACCGATCTCGACCCCGAGCTCGCCGAGTTCCCCGACCTCACCAACGAGTACGACATCGTGCTCGCGCACACCATGCCCGGCGAACTGCCGTGGGGCGGCCGCGGCCTGCGGGCCCTGCCGCTCCTGACCGAGCCGCTCGACATCGGCCTGCCGGCCGACCACCGCCTCGCCGGGCGATCCCACGTCACGCCCGCCGACCTCGTGGAGGAGACATGGCTCGGCGTCCCGCCCGGGTTCCCGTTCGAGCGCATCCTGCACGCGATCGAGCAGGCGGGCGGCCGACGCGTCGAGGTGAGCCAGCGGTTCAGCGACATGCGCATCGTCGAGGCGTTCATCGCGGCCGGGCTCGGCATCGCGTTCGTGCCGCGGTACACCTCGGGCGCGGTCCCCGAGGGGATCGTGCTGAAGCCCCTGCGCGGCGTGGCGTCGGTGCGGCAGATCTTCGCGCTGGTACGACCGGATGTCTCGGAGCGGCTCGCCGTCCGGACCGTGCTCGAGGTGCTCGTCGACCGCGCCGCGCGACTCGAGCGGTCGTACGATCACCCGTCGCGCGGCACGGCCGCGGCGCCGGCCGCGGAGGCATCCGGACCGGCGACCGGCTGACGGCGGCCGCGACGACGACGGCCGCGCTCGCGACGACCGGGCCGGACGCGGCACGCCGCCCGGGGTAGCATCCGAGGATGCCCGACGACGTGATCCTGTTCGACGTGCGCGACGGCCTCGCGCACCTCACGCTCAACCGTCCCGAGCGGCTCAACGCGGTCGACCCGGCGGCCATCGACCGCTGGCGGGAGCTGGCGCACGAGATCGCCGGACGCGACGACATCGGGGCGGTGCTGTTCGACGCGGCGGGCCGGGCGTTCTGCGCAGGCGGCGACGTGGTCGCCATGTCGGAGCTCGCGGCCGCAGCCGATGGCGAGCCCGGCGGCCGCGGCGACGGGGCCGCGGATGGCGCGGCCCGCGTCATCCGGGAGCTCGCCGATCGCATCCACGAGGGCCATCGCGTCCTGCGCGAGAGCACCAAGCCGATCGTGGCCGCCGTGCAGGGCCCGGTCGCGGGCGGCGGCCTCGGCTTCCTGCTCGTCGCCGACGTCATCGTCGCGTCGGAGCGGGCGACCTTCGCGAGCCGCTACAGCGACGTCGGCCTCACCCCGGACTGCGGGGTGTCGACGCTCCTGCCCGAAGCCGTCGGGGTGCGGCGAGCGCTCGAGCTCACGCTGACCTCGCGCACGCTCTCCGCCGCCGAGGCCCTCGACTGGGGCCTCGTCGCCGAGGTCGTCGCGCCCGGGGCCCTCGAAGCCCGGGCGCGCGCGATCGCCGAGGGGTGGCTCGCCGGCGCGACGCACGCGTTCGGCCAGGCGAAGCGCCTCGTCCACGCCGGCCGGGGCCGCGCGTTCCAGGACTCGCTCGACGACGAGGCGGCGACCATCGCGGCCGCCTTCGTCACGCCGGACGCGCAGGCCGGCATCTCGCGCTTCGCCGCCGGGTCGACCCGCCGCTGACCCGGGTGCCTGCCGCGCGGGCGACGAACTGACGTCAACCCCGATGACCTCGTCGGCTCCGGTCTGCATGATGGAGGCATGTCCGAGGACCTCGATCAGCTCACCACGGAGATCGCCGAGCTCGCCCGCGAGCGCGGCACCGTCATCGCCGCCGCCGAGTCGCTCACGTCGGGCGCGATCTCGAGCGCGTTCGGGCGCGGCGAGCAGGCGTCCGAGTGGTTCGCCGGCGGCGTGGTCGCCTACGCCGAGCGCGTCAAGCGCGACGTGCTCGGGGTGACCGCGGCCTCGGTGCTCACCGCCCAGTGCGCGCGCGAACTCGCGACGGGCGCGGCTCGGTTGCTCGGCGCGGACGTCGCCGTCGCGGTGACCGGGGTCGGCGGTCCCGACCCCGAGGAGGGACTGCCGCCCGGCACCGTCTACGCCGCCGTCAGCGCGGGCGACGACGTGACCGAGGCCGTGTGGCGGTTCGACGGCGACCCGTCCGCCGTCGTCGAGCAGACCGTGCGTGCGGCCCTCGAGCTCGTGCGGAGCACGATCGCCTGAGGCAGGTGCGCGCGCTCAGTCGTGCTGCGGGAAGCCCAGGTTCAGCCCGCCGTGGCTCGGGTCGAGCCAGCGCGAGGTGATCGCCTTCTCCTGCGTGAAGAAGTCGAAGCCGCGCGGGCCGTAGGCCTTGGCGTCGCCGAAGAGCGAGTCCTTCCACCCGCCGAACGAGTGGTACGCCACGGGCACGGGGATCGGCACGTTGATGCCGATCATGCCGACCGTCACCTCGCGCTGGAAGCGCCGCGCGGCGCCGCCGTCGTTGGTGAAGATCGCCGTGCCGTTGCCGTACCGCGACGAGTTGATGAGGCCGACGCCGTCCTCGTAGCCGTCGACGCGCACGACCGAGAGCACCGGGCCGAAGATCTCGTCGCGGTAGACGGCCGACGAGGTCGGCACGTGGTCGATGAGCGTCGGCCCCATCCAGAAGCCATCGGGTTCGCCGTCCACGTCGGGGTCGCGGCCGTCCACGACGACGGATGCCCCGTCCGCGCCGGCCACGTCGAGGTACCCGGCCACCTTGTCGCGGTGCTCGCGCGTGATGAGCGGGCCCATGTCGCACCCACGGGTGCCGTCGCCGGTGACGAGCCGCGACATCCGCTCGCTGATCTTCGAGACCAGCTCGTCGGCGATCGAGTCGACCGCGACGACGGCGGAGATCGCCATGCAGCGTTCGCCCGCCGAGCCGAAGCCCGCGTTGACGGCGGCGTCGGCCGCCAGGTCGAGGTCGGCGTCGGGCAGCACGAGCATGTGGTTCTTCGCACCGCCGAGCGCCTGCACGCGCTTGCCGTTCGCGGTCGCCGTCGCGTAGATGTACTGCGCGATCGGCGTCGAGCCGACGAACGAGATCGAGCGCACGGTCGGGTGCTCGAGCAGCGCGTCGACCGCGACCTTGTCGCCGTGCACGACGTTGAAGACGCCGTCCGGCAGGCCCGCCTCCTGGAAGAGGCGGGCGAGCCAGACCGAGGCCGAGGGGTCCTTCTCCGACGGCTTCAGCACGACCGTGTTGCCGGTCGCGATCGCGAGCGGGAAGAACCACAGCGGCACCATCGCGGGGAAGTTGAACGGGCTGATGATGCCCACGACGCCGAGCGGCTGGCGCAGCGAGTAGACGTCGATGCCGGTCGAGACGTTCTCGGAGTACTCGCCCTTCGTGTAGGCGGGCATCGCGCACGCGAGCTCGACGACCTCGAGGCCGCGGGCGATCTCGCCGAGCGCGTCGGCGGTGACCTTGCCGTGCTCGCTCGTGAGGATGGCGGCGAGCTCGTCGGTCCGCGACGCGAGCAGCTCGCGGAAGCGGAACATGATCTGCTGCCGCTTCGCGATCGAGGCGTCGCGCCACGCGGGGAACGCACGGGCGGCGGCCTCGACCGCGGCATCCACGTCCTCGGCGGTAGCGAAGCGCACGCGCCGCTGCTCGACGCCGTGCGCCGGGTTGTAGACGGGGCCGGTGCGCTCGGATGCGCCAGACGCGGGCGCGCCGTCGATCCAGTGCTCCACCGTCTCGGCGGTCGCGGTGCCCTCGGCGCTGGGGGCGGTCCTGGTGTCGGTCATGGTCTCGTTCCTTCCGAATCGAGGTGTCCGGGTGGTTTCGTAGGGTGGTGGCTGCCGCGGCGCCCCGGACGGATGCCGCGGCATCCGTCTCACACGGCGACGGTGCCGAGCACCTCGTCGTAGATCGCGATGGCCTGCTCGACCTCCTCGGCCGTGACGACGCACGGCGGCACCACGTGGATGCGGTTGTCCGCGACGAAGGGCAGCAGGCCGCGCTCGATGAGCGCGCCCTTGATGCGTCCGACCTCGGCGGCGGGCAGCGGCTCGCGCGTCTCGGGGTCGGCGACGAGTTCGAGCGCCCAGAAGACGCCCTCGCCGCGCACCTCGCCGATCACGGCGTGCTTCTCGGCGAGCTCGGTGAGCGCGGGCGCGATGGCCTCGGCGCCGACGCGGCGCGCGTGGTCGACGATGCCCTCGGACTCCATGGCGTCGAGGGCCGCGACGATCGCCGCCATCGCGAGCGGGTGCCCCGAGTAGGTGAGCCCGCCGGGGAAGACGCGGTCGTCCCAGTCGGCGCCGATCTCGTCGTCGATCACGACCCCGCCGGCCGGGACGTAGCCCGAGTTCACGCCCTTCGCGAACGTGATGAGGTCGGGGCGCACGTCGTAGCCGTCGAAGGCGAACCAGCGACCGGTGCGGCCGAAGCCCGCCATGACCTCGTCGAGGATCAGCAGGATGCCGTGGCGGTCGCACAGTTCGCGGACTCCGGCGAGGTAGCCGGGCGGCGGCACGATCACGCCGGCCGTGCCGGGCACCGTCTCGAGCAGCACGGCGGCGATGCTCGACGGCCCCTCCGACTCGATGACGCGACGGAGGTGGGTGAGCGCGCGCTCCGACTCCTCCTCGGGCGTCGTCGCCCAGAACTCGGAGCGGTACAGGTACGGCCCGAAGAAGTGCACGTGCCCGCGCGCGAACTCGTTCGGGATGCGGCGCCAGTCGCCCGTCGACACGATCGCGGCGCCCGTGTTGCCGTGGTAAGAGCGGTAGGTCGAGAGGACCTTGTCGCGGCCGGTGTGGAGCCGCGCCATCCGGATCGCGTTCTCGTTGGCGTCGGCGCCGCCGTTGGTGAAGAACACCTTCGACATGCCCTCGGGCGCACGGGCGACGATGCGCTTCGCGGCCTCGCCGCGCGCGAGGTTCACGGTTGCGGGTCCGATCGTGGCCAGCAGCTGCGCCTGCTCGCGGATCGCGGAGACGACGGCCGGGTGCTGGTGGCCGATGTTGACGTTCACGAGCTGGCTCGAGAAGTCGAGGTACTCGCGGCCGGCGTGGTCCCAGACGCGGGTGCCGCGCCCGCTCGCGACGACGAGCTGCGGCGGACTCCCCTGCGCCGACCAGGAGTGGAAGACGTGGGCGGCGTCGAGCTCGCGCGCGAGCGCGTCGAGGTCGGCGGTCAGGTTCTCGGTCATCAGCGTCGTCGCCTTTCTCGGGTGGATGCCGCGGGGCGGGCCGTGCGGGCCGGCCCCGCGGCATCCGTCTGCTAGTTGCCGCCCTCGGTGAGGGTGACCTCGATGGGCTCGAAGGACTCGCCGGTCGTGTCGACCTCGTCGCCGAGCTCCTCGATGGCCTGCTCGATGTACTCGTTGGTCCACGCGGAGGCCGGCGGCTCCTCGGTGATCGGGCTCGCTCCCGACTCGTTCACGGCCGACAGCGCGCCCTCGACGGTCTGGTCCCAGGCCGCCTCGTCGATCACGCCGATGCCGTTCTCGGCCGGCCAGATGAGCTTGTTGGTCTCGTTGACCATCCACAGCTCGTGGCTCGGGCCCCAGCCGGAGCCGGCCGCGATCGTGATCTCGGACGCCTCCTCGGGGTTGTCGCGCACGAACGCCCACCCCTTGATGACGGCCTTGAGGAACGCGACCGTCGTCTCCTGGTACTCCTCGTCGCTCTCGAGGCGCTCCGTGTCGGCCCAGATCGCGTCCTGCAGCATGGCGCCGACGGTGTCCTGGTAGCTGATGACGTTGAAGTCGTCCTCGGTGTAGAGCTCGCCCGTGTCGGGGTCGACCGTCTCGAGCAGCTGCGCGTACTCGTTGTAGGTCATCGCCTGGGCCGCGTCGATGTCACCCTGCAGGAAGGCGTTCATGTTGAAGTCCTGCGTGATGATCTCGACCGTCGACGAGTCGAGGCCCTCGGCGGCCATCGCCGCGAAGATCTCCCACTCGTTGCCGAAGCCCCACGAGCCGATCTTCTTGCCCTCGAAGTCGGCCACCGACGAGATGTCGGAGTCGGCCCACGACACCTGCAGGGTGCCCGAACGCTGGAAGATCTGCGCGATGTTCGTGAGGTTCGCGCCCTGCTCGATCGAGCCGAGCACCTTGGGCACCCACGCGATCGCGTAGTCGACGTCGCCGTTGGCGAGCGCGTCCTGCGGCACGATGTCGCCGCCGGACGGGATGATCTCGACCTCCAGGCCCTCCTCCTCGAAGTAGCCGTTCTCGACGGCCGCGAAGTAGCCGGCGAACTGGCCCTGCGGGAGCCACTGGAGCTGGAGCTTGACCGGCGTGAGGTCGCCGTCGGCGCCCGCGTCGCCGTCGCCGGAGTCGCCGCCCGCCGAGCAGGCCGCGAGGAGCAGTGCCGCCGAGACGGCGAGAGCTCCGGCCGCGAATCCGCGGCGTGTGCTGTGCTTCATGTCAGTCCTTCCGTGTTCTCGGTGCGTGCGATGGTGCTGGTGGTGCCGGGTGGTGCGGTGGTGCGGTGGTGCGGTGGCGCCGGATGCTGCGTCGGCGCCGTCCCCTGCCGTGCGGGGACGTCGGGGCCCGGCCGCGCCGTGCGCGGTTCGGGCGAGCGGATGCCGCGTGGCCGGCCGGGCGCGCGTCATCGCGCATCTCCGCCGGGCCCGCGGCGCAGCACGAGCCGTTCGAGTCCGAGGGTGACGAGGTAGAAGACGAGGCCGAGCACGATCGACGCCAGCACGTACGCCCACGCCCGCGCGTAGGCGCTCGAGGCCGCCGACGTCGAGATGAGCGAGCCGAGCCCGCCGCGCGGACCGCCGAAGTACTCGGCGACGAGCGCCGAGATCACCGCGAGCGACGACGCGATGCGGATGCCGGTGAGCACGAACGGCACCGCGGTCGGGAGGGTGAGGGTGCGCAGCACCTGCTGCGGGCTCGCCGCGTACGCCTTCATGAGGTCGCGATGCACGGGCGTGGTCTGCCGGAAGCCGCGGAGCGTGTTGACGAACACGGGGACGAACGACGCCAGCGCCGCGATCGCCTGGCGGCCGAACTGGCTGTCGGCGCCGAACATGGAGTTGAGCACGGGGGCCAGGGCGACGATCGGCACGACGGCGAGCGCCGCGACGATCGGTGCGCTCATGCGGTCGGCGACCTTCCACCGCGCGGCGACCGCGGCGAGCGCGATGCCGAGCAGCGTGCCGACGACGAGGCCGATGAGCGCGTTGGTCCCGGTGATGAGCGTCGCCGACACGATCGACGGCAAGAACGCGACGAATTCCTCGATGATCGACGCGGGGCTCGGCAGCAGGTAGTCGGAGACGCCGACGACGGTGACGAGGAACTGCCAGACGCCGAGCACGATGAGCCCGACCGCGATGGGCGCGACGACGCGCAGCGTCGCCTCGGTGCGCGGGCTCATCCGGCTCGCGCGTCCGGCGGTCGTGGCGCTCATCAGCGGTTCTCCACTCCGCGAGGGCCGGATGCCACGGGCGAGCCGCCGTGCAGCGCTTCGCGGACCGCGGTGACCATGTCGAAGAACGAGCGCTCCTCGCGGAGCTCCTCGGTGCGCGCCGCGCGCGCGGCGTCCGCACCGAGCCGCATGGGCACGATCTCCTGGATCCGCCCGGGCCTCGGCGACATGACGACCACCCGGTCGGAGAGGAACACGGCCTCGGGGATCGAGTGGGTGACGAAGACGACGGCGGCGCCGGTCTCGGCCGAGATGCGCACGAGCTCGGTCTGCATCTTCTCGCGCGTCATCTCGTCGAGCGCGCCGAACGGCTCGTCCATGAGCAGCAGGCGCGGCTGCTCGGCGAGTGCGCGGGCGATCGCGACGCGCTGCTGCATGCCGCCGGAGAGCTGGTCGGGGTAGCGGTCGGCGAAGTCCGAGAGGCCGACCATGTCGAGCAGGCGGGCGACGCGATCGCGGCGGTCGGCGGATGCCGCGCCGTGCAGTTCGAGCGGGAGGGCGACGTTCGCGGCCACGGTCCGCCACGGCAGGAGGCCGGCCTGCTGGAAGGCGATGCCGTAGTCCTGGTCGAGCCGGGCCTGGCGGGCGGACTTGCCGAAGACGGAGAGCGTGCCGCCGGTCGGATCGTCGAGGTCGGCGATGAGGCGCATCAGGGTGGACTTGCCGCATCCGCTCGGCCCGATGAGCGAGACGAACTCGCCCGGGGCGATCGCGAGGTCGATGCCCTGCAGCGCCTGCACCTGGCCGGTGCGGGTGTCGAACACCTTGTCGACGCCGCGCACCTCGACGGCGGCCGGTGCAGTCGCCGACGACGCCTCGGCGGTCGGGGCCTGGGCCGCGGCGGCCGCTGCGCCGGACGACAGGCTGGCGGGGGTGGCATCCGTCATGCGGACTCCTCCGTTCGTCGGTAGTTCTTGAGGATCACGCCGAGCAGCGCCACCGAGCCGGCCGCGACGAGGCCGAGCACGATCGCGCCGAAGATCGGGCCCCACGCCTTGGCGGGATCGCCCGACGCCTGCCCGGCGAACTGGATGAGGATGCGGCCGATGCCGCCCTGCAGGCCCGTCGACACCTCGGCGACGACGGCGCCGATGACGGCGTTCGCGGCGCCCAGGCGCAGCGCCGGAAGCAGGTACGGCACCGCGGCCGGGAAGCGCAGCTTGGCGAGGGTCTGCCAGTAGCCGGCGGCGTAGGTCTGCATGAGCTCGGTGTGGATGCGGTCGGGAGACTGCAGTCCCCTGAGCGCGCCGACCGCGATCGGGAAGAACGCGAGGTAGCTCGCGATGAGGGCGACCGACATCCAGTCCTGCCACTCGAACGAGCCGATCTCGACGCGGGAGCCCCAGCTCTTCACGACCGGCGCGAAGGCGATGAGCGGCACCGTCTGGCTGAGCACGATCCACGGCAGGAGGCCCCACTCGGCGATCCGCCACCGCTGCATGACAAGCGCGAGGCCGATGCCGACGACGACGCCCACGAGCCATCCGGCCGCGGCGATGCCGAGCGTGGTGAGCGCCGCGAGCAGCACGACCAGCCACAGCGGTTGCGCCGTCGGCGCGCTCGTGACCGGCTCGCCGAGTCGCGCGAACATGTCCCAGACGTGCGGCATCGCGAGGTCGGTGCTGCGCGGCAGGATCCGCGTGTCGCCGATCACCACGCCGTCGTCGGGGGCGAGCGCCTTGTAGCCCTCCCAGATCAGCACGATGACGACGATGCCGGCGAGGCCCCACGCCCACGCGGCGGCGGTCCGGCCGGCGCGGCGCGAGCGGTTCCCCGGTGGTCGAGCAGCGGGCGCAGACGTGCGTGCGGGGACCTCGTGCCCGGTCTCCGTCTCGTCAGGTCTCGATACGCGAGGCGCTTCGCGGCTCGCCACTCGGCCACCGGTGTCGGTCATCGCTTCGCCGTGAGGTGCTCGGAGAGCGCCGGGATCACGGTCTCGCCGTAGACCCGGAGCGTCTCCTCCTTGTTGTCGTGCTGGAGGTAGCCGGCGAACTGGTCGACGCCGAGTTCGGCGAGCGCCTTCAGCTTCTGGATGTGCTGGTCGGCCGAGCCGAGCACGCAGAACCGCTCGACGATCTCGTCGGGCACGAACTCGGTGTGGGTGTTCCCCGCGCGTCCGTGCTCGTTGTAGTCGTAGTCCTGGCGTCCGCGGATGTAGTCCGTCAGCGCATCCGGCACCGTGCCGTGCGCGCCGTACTTCGCGACGATGTCGGCGACGTGGTTGCCGACCATCCCGCCGAACCAGCGGCACTGGTCGCGCATGTGCGCCCAGTCGTCGCCGATGTACATGGGCGCGGCGACGCAGAACTTCACGGATGCCGGGTCGCGCCCGACCTTCTCGGCGGCGTTCCGCACGGTCGTGATCATCCACTCGGCGATGTCGAGGTCGGCGAGCTGCAGGATGAACCCGTCGCCCACCTCGCCCGCGACGCGCAGCGCCATGGGCCCGTACGCCGCGACCCACACCTCGAGCTCGGACCCCTTGCTCCACGGGAACTGGATCGTGGAGCCGTGGTACTCGACCGAGCGCGAGTTGCCGAGCTCGCGGATCACGTGGATCGACTCGCGCAGCTCGGTCATCGTGGTCGGCTTGCCGTTGGTGACGCGCACCGCCGAGTCGCCGCGGCCGATGCCGCACACCGTGCGGTTGCCGAACATCTCGTTGAGCGTCGCGAAGACGGAGGCCGTGACGGTCCAGTCGCGCGTGGCCGGGTTCGTCACGAACGGGCCGACCTTGATGCGCTGCGTCTCTGCGAGGATCTGGCTGTAGATGACGTAGGGCTCCTGCCACAGGATGTGCGAGTCGAACGTCCATACGTGGCTGAAGCCGTGCACCTCGGCGAGCTTCGCGAGCTGGATGGTCCGCGATGCCGGGGGGTTGGTCTGGAGGACCGCTCCGAATTCCATGACTGCTCCCGTCGCTCAGATCAGGTACTGGCTGAGACCGCGCTTGAGGTAGCGCCCGTCGCCCTTGGCGCCGACGTAGGCGTCGCCTTCGACGACGACCTTGCCGCGGCTCATGACCGTGTCGACCTTGCCGTCGATCTCGTAGCCCTCCCACGCGGAGTAGTCCATGTTCATGTGGTGCGTCTTGTCCAAGCCGATCGAGGTGTGCCCGTTCGGGTCGTAGACGACGATGTCGGCGTCGGCGCCGGGCTGGATCACGCCCTTGGTGCCGTAGAGGCCGAACATGCGCGCGGGGGTCGTCGAGGTGAGCTCGACCCAACGCTCGAGCGTGATCTCGCCGGTCACGACGCCCTGGTACATGAGGTCCATGCGGTGCTCGATCGAGCCGATGCCGTTCGGGATCTTGCGGAAGTCGCCGAGGCCGAGCTCCTTCTGGTCCTTCATGCAGAACGGGCAGTGGTCGGTGGAGACCATCTGCAGGTCGTTCGTGCGGAGCGCCTGCCACATCGAGTCCTGGTGACCCTCGGCCCGGCTGCGGAGCGGCGTGGAGCAGACCCACTTCGCGCCCTCGAACGCGCCCCACTCGTCGCTGCGCGCACCGAGCTGGTCCTCCAGCGACAGGTAGAGGTACTGAGGGCAGGTCTCGCCGTAGACGTTCTGGCCCTTGTCGCGCGCCCACGCGAGCTGCTCGACGGCCTGCTTGGCCGACACGTGGACCACGTAGAGGGGCGCGCCCGTGAGCTTCGCGAGCATGATCGCGCGGTGCGTCGCCTCCTCCTCCATCTCCCAGGCGCGGGCGATGCCGTGGTAGTACGGGTCGGTCTTGCCCTGGTCGACGAGCTGCTGCGCGAGCACGTCGATCGCGGGCCCGTTCTCGGCGTGCATCATCGTGAGCATGCCGGTGTCGCGCGAGACCTGCATGGCCTTCAGGATCTGCGCGTCGTCGGAGTAGAAGACGCCCGGGTAGGCCATGAACATCTTGAAGCTCGTGATGCCCTCGTCGGGCAGCTTCCGCATGGCCTCGAGCGATGCCTCGTTGACGTCGCCGACGATCTGGTGGAAGCCGTAGTCGATCGCGCAGTTGCCCCCGGCCTTCTCGTGCCAGGCGGCGAGGCCGTCCTCGATGCGCTGCCCGTAGGTCTGCACGGCGAAGTCGATGATCGAGGTCGTGCCGCCGTGCGCGGCGGCGATGGTGCCCGACTCGAACGTGTCGGACGCCTCGGTGCCGCCGAACGGCAGCTGCATGTGGGTGTGGGCGTCGATGCCGCCGGGGATCACGTACTTGCCGGTGGCGTCGACGACGCGGTCGACGGATGCCGCGACATCCGTGCCGAGCAGTTCGCTGCCGGGCTGCAGGACGGCGACGATCCTCTCGCCGTCGACGAGCACGTCGGCCGCGGCGCGGCCGGTGGCGCTGACGACGGTGCCGCCGGAGATGAGGGTGGTGGCCATGCGCTTCGCTCCTTCTCGTCTCGACGGGTTACGGCTTCGGGATGGACGTGTAGGAGTCGGGCCGGCGATCGCGGTAGAACTGCCACGCATTGCGCACGTTGCGGATCATGTCCATGTCGAGGTCGCGGACGACGACCTCCTCGTCCGTTTCCGAGCCGTACTCGCCCACGATGTTGCCCTGCGGGTCGACGAACTGGCTCTTGCCGTAGAAGTCCACGGCGAGGTCGCCGTACTCGTTGTCCTCGAGGCCGACGCGGTTCGCGGCACCGATGAAGTAGCCGTTCGCGGCGGCCGCGGCGGGCTGCTCGATCTCCCAGAGGCGGTTGGAGAGGCCGGGCTTGGTCGCGTTCGGGTTGAAGACGATCTGCGCGCCGTTGAGGCCGAGCTCGCGCCATCCCTCGGGGAAGTGGCGGTCGTAGCAGATGTAGACGCCGATCGGTCCGACCGCGGTCTGGAAGACGGGGTAGCCGAGGTTGCCGGGGCGGAAGTAGAACTTCTCCCAGAACTTGTCGAGGTTCGGGATGTGGTGCTTGCGGTAGGAGCCGAGGATCGTGCCGTCGGCGTCGACGACCACCGCCGTGTTGTAGTACACGCCGGGCTGCTCCTCCTCGTAGATCGGCAGCACCATGACCATGCCGAGCTCCTTCGCCAGGGCGGCGAAGCGCTGCACGATCGGGCCGTCGGCCGGCTCGGCGAAGTCGTAGTACTTCACGTCCTCGGTGATGCCGAAGTACGGGCCGTAGAACAGCTCCTGGAAGCAGATCACCTGGGCGCCCTGCTCCTTGGCGTCGCGCGCGAACTGCTCGTGCTTGTCGAGCATCGACTCCTTGTCACCCGTCCACTTCGTCTGGGTGATGGCCGCTCGAACGATCGTCATGGTGCCTCCTGTGTCGGTCGGCGTCGTTGCCGGCGACAGGACAGGCGCGATGCGCGGTACTGCTGCGCTAGTGCCTGCCGTGCGCGCGGGGACGCCGAGCAGTGGTGCCGAGAATCGACGCCGGCTGGGGACCGGCGGGGCTTGCCAGATCGGGCTTGCGACCCGTTCTGTTATTCTTCGGCTTGAACATTTCCCTTTTGTTTCGCTCTGTGACGTGGTGGTTAAACATCCTGTCCCTTGCTTCGTGAGGAGGCAATGGTGCGATCTGCTCTTCGCATGGATGTCTCCGAGCTGACGTCGCTCGCGGCCTTCGCCGACACGACTCCGCGCGGCATCGCCGCGGACCTCGCACGGCTCGTGAACAGCGGGGAACTCGAGGCGGGGGTGCGCCTGCCGACCGTGCGCGAACTCGCCGCGTCGCTCGGGGTCAGCCCGGCCACCATCAGCCAGGCATGGCAGGCGCTCGCGCGCGCCGGCCTCATCGAGTCGCGCGGTCGCGCCGGCAGCTTCGTGCGACGCGGGGCGACCGCCGGCCCCGCCGTGCGCATGCGCGGGATGGCGGCCCCCGACGACCCGGTCCGGCTCGACCTGTCGCGCGGGACGCCCGACCCCCTGCTGCTGCCGCCCCTCGGGCCGGCGTTGTCGCGCGTGTCCGCGCGCGCCGACGTCGGCAGCTACCAGGCCGAGCCCGTGCTGCCCGCGCTCGCCGCCGTGCTGCGCGAATCGTGGCCGAGCGAGGCCGCGTCGATCGTCGTCGTCGACGGCGCACTCGATGCGATCTCGCGCACGCTCGAGCAGGTGGTCAGGTTCGGCGATCGCGTCGTCGTCGAGCACCCCGGCTTCCCGCCGTTCCTCGACCTCCTCGACCTGCTCGGCGCGGAGGCGGTGCCCGTGGCGATCGACGAGCACGGCATGTCGCCCGACGGCCTCGCCTCCGCGCTCCGGCGGCGGCCGAGCGCCATCCTGCTCCAGCCGCGAGCCCAGAACCCGACGGGGGCGTCGATGACGCCGTCGCGTGCCGCGGCGCTGGCGGGCGCCATCCGCTCGGCCGTCGACGAACACGGGCTCGACCTCGTCGTCGTCGAGGACGACCACTCGGGCCTCATCTCGACCGAGGGCGACGTGACACTCGGCACGCACCTGCCCGACCGCGTCGTGCACGTGCGCAGCTTCTCGAAGTCGCACGGCCCGGACCTGCGCATCGCCGCGGTCGGCGGACCACGCGACCTCGTCGGCCGGATCATGTCCCGGCGCATGCTCGGGCCGGGGTGGACGTCGCGGATGCTCCAGTCGATCCTGCTCGACCTGCTGACGGATGGCGCGGCCATCGACGCCGTCGCCGAGGCGCGTCGCGCATACTACACCCGGCAGCGCGCGCTCGGAGACGCCCTGCGCGAGCGGGGCGTGCCGGTGATGCACGCCGACGGGATCAACCTCTGGATGCCGGTCGTGTCCGAGCGGTCGACGCTCGTGCAGCTCGCGGCGGCGGGGATCCGGGTCGCGGGCGGAACGCCGTTCCTGGCGGCGGCGAACGGGTCGGCGGTGGCGGGGGCGACGTCGGTTGCGAGGGCCGGGGGCGGGCGCGGGGCTTCGGGGGGCGTGCGGAGTTCGGAGTCGGCCCGGGGTTCGGAGTTCGTCCGGGTCACCGTCGGGGCGGTGCGCGAGGACGCGTCGTCCGTGGCGGATGCGCTCGCGGTGGCGGCGCAGCACCTCGCGGCGGGCGGGTACTAGCGACTCGCCCTCACCGCGGACCGCGGTTCGGGATGGCCGTGCCCGCGGCGAATTCGCGCAGCGCATGGGCGTAGCGTTCGGGGTCGTCGCGAGTGGCCTCGGTCACCAGGAGCACGTGCTCGCCGATCTGCCGGGTGTGCTCGCCGACGCATGGGATGGTGACGATCTTCTCGAGCCCTGCGCGCCATGCCGGGATGAGCTGGTCGAGATTCCTCTGCTCGGGCTGCTCCTCGAGACTTCTCGGACGCGATGCCGTGCGCTCGGCGAACGCTCGCTCGTTCCACGCATGGATGCGTTCGTCGAGTGCCGCGTCGCCGAACTCGTCTCGCCAGGTCGGTCCGATCAGTCGGCGGAGCATCGCCGCACGCTCGAGCGAGCCGTCGCCGGTCTGCTGCAGGAGCGCGAATTCGCGCGCGTCGTTGATGCCTCCGGCATGGTCGATCGCCCTGGACCAGATCGAGGGCCACACCCGAGACCACTCGGCGCGCGTGCCGTCGGCATCCACCGCCGAGCGCTGCACCGGCGTCGGCGGGGTCGGCCGGTCTTCGAGGGGCGGCGGGGCGTCGATCGCGATGACGTCGAGCTCCCACGCCTCACGGATCCAGAGCAGTTCGACGAGCTGGTGCGGGCTGTCGTCGACCTTGAGCACCATCTCATGCGGCCAGGGGTTCCCCGGGATCGGGACTGAGGATCGCATCGGACTCCCGTTCGCTCGCGGATCGCGGTGGGTTCATGATGTCGCAGGCGGCGACGACGGTCCAGGTCCGGACGGTCATCATCGCGCAGAGGATGTCAGCCGCCCATGCGGGCGGGACTCGTCCTCCACAGCTCACTGCTGGCCCTGCTTTTCCACAGGGAAATTGCTGGTCGTGGGCGATATTCATGCCGCCTCGAATGTCGGTGGTCGGGTGCAGGATCGAAGCATGGACGAACCCCTGGCGACGCTCGAGCGAGAGCTCGGCGCGCTGCGCGATGCGTGGGGTGAGGCGATGCCGGCGTTCGGCTCGATCCCGGGTGAGGCGCAGGTCGAGCTCGAGCAGATGAGCGACCGCGGTGTCGTTCACGTGACCGACGCGCTCGCCTCGCTGCGTCGCGGAGTCGATGCGCTGCTCGCCCGCGCCGCCGCAGAGGTCGCCCGGCGATCCGGGCCCGAGTTCGGCGAGCTCGGGCTGTCGAAGGGCCAGGGGTTCCACAATGCGGGTCGACTCGTCGCTGCGTCGACCGGCGCCTCTCGCAGCGATGCCGCGCGGCTCATCGCCGTCGGCTCGGCGACCGCCACCCGTGCGTCCTTCATCGGCGAACGGATGCCGCCGCGGCGGCCGCACGTCGCGAGCGCGCTCGCCCGGTCGGCGATCAGTCTCGAGGCCGCGTCCGCGATCGCGACGATGCTCGACCGCGTGGCGCTGCGCGCCGATTCCGGAATGGTGGACGTGGCGGAAGCAGCTCTCACCGAGCTCGCCGAGCGCGCTCCGCTAGAGCTGCTCGTCCGCGGCATCCGCGAGGCCGAGGCGCGACTCGACGCCGACGGGGTCGAACCGCGCGAAGCACAGCTGCGCGACGAGCGCTCGCTCACGATGCGCGAAGACCGCCACGGGGTCGTCCACCTGCACGCCAGGCTCGATCCCGAGACGGCGGCTCCCGTGAAGGCCGCCGTCGAGGCACTCGTCGGCGACGCCCTCCGGCGTCGCGACCCGCGCCCCGGCGAGCCGCGCCCGATCGTCGACGATCGCCGCTCGATTCCGCAGCTGCAGGCCGACGCGCTCGCGGCGATCGCACGACACGCGCTGGGCTGCGACGCGACGCTGACGCCGCTGTCGAAGACCACCGTCGTCGTGCGGGTCGACCTCGCCACGCTCGTCGAGGGCCTCGGCGATGCCCGCATCGACGGGCTCGACCAGCCGATCTCCGCAGCCACCGCCCGGCGGCTCGCCGCCGACGCCGAGCTCATCCCCGCGGTGCTCGGCGGACCGAGCCTCCCCCTCGACCTCGGCCGCACCGCCCGCCTCTTCACCCGAGCCCAGCGCCTCGCCCTCGGCGAGCGCGACGGCGGTTGCGCGTGCTGCGGGCAGAACATCGGCTACGTCGAGGCGCATCACATCCGCTGGTGGGAGCGAGATGCCGGCCCGACCGACCTCGCGAACGGAGTGCTCCTCTGCAGCTTCTGCCATCGCCTGATCCACCGCGAGGGGTGGGAGATCCGGGCGGAAGCCGGCGCGATCTGGTTCATCCCTCCACCGCACGTCGATCCCGATCGCGTGCCGCGACTCGGCGGGCGCGCGCGATTCGAGCTGCAGATGACGGATGCCGCAGCGTGATGGTGCGCGGTCGCCCGGGCGGTCCGATCCGGCGCCCGAAGGGGCTGGCCGCCGCATCCGCCTCGGTCTACCCTCGGGGCGACCGGGCGCGAAGGAGAGAACCATGCAACGACTGACGGTCGACTTCATCGTCTCGCTGGACGGCTACGGCGCAGCCGACGGATGGCCGGGCTGGTGGGGCATGGAGAGCCCCGAATACCTCCAGTGGCTCGAGGAGTCGCCCGAGCAGGATCATCCGATCCTGATGGGCTCCACGACCTACCGGCTCATGTCGTCGCTCGCGGCGTCGGGGGAACCGGGCACGGGCCTGCTCGACGCCGTGCCCAAGGTGGTGTTCTCATCGAGCCTCGCGGGGCCGCTCTCGTGGTCGAATTCCAGCCTGGTCACGACCGACGCCGTGGCCGCCGTCCGCGAGCTGAAGGAGCGGTCCGATCTCCCGCTGCGCACCCTCGGCAGCGTCTCGCTGTGCCGTTCGCTGCTGAAGGCGGGGCTCGTCGACCGGTATCGACTCGTCGTCTTCCCGGTGATCACCGGGGCCACCGGCACCGACCGCATCTTCGACGACTACCCCGACGTGCGCCTCGAGCTCGTGCAGAGTCGCACGTTCGAGGGCGGGCTCCAGCTGCTCGAGTACGTCCCCACCGTGCTCGACGGGCCGCCCGGCACCGCCCCGGCGGGTTGAGCGGCCGACAACCCCGCACCACATCGCACCGAACCGCAGCGCACCGCGCAGCACCCCGCTCCTCCGAATCCACCGATCGGACCGGCGACCTCACGCTCGCGCGGTACTCGGCGCCTTGGCGTAGTGGTCGGGCGTGATCGTGAGTTCCGCCTGTCCGGCGGTGATCGACCGCAGGTCGAGCACGTAGCGGGTGAGCTCCGACTCGGGCACGTGCGCGACGACGCGCGCGCGACCGTCGGCCGCCGACTCCGTCGCGTGCACCCGCCCGCGACGGCCCGACAGGTCGGTGAGCACCGCCCCCTGCAGGTCGTTCGGCACGGTCACGGTCACGCTCGAGACCGGCTCGAGCAGCACCGTCCCGGCCTCGGCGAGCGCCGCCTTCACGCCGATCGACGCCGCCGTGCGGAAGGCCATGTCCGACGAGTCGACCGAGTGGGTCTTCCCGTCGGTGAGCTCGACGCGCACGTCGACGACGGGGTGACCCTTCGGCCCGCCCGAGGCGAGGGCATCGCGCGCACCCTTCTCGACCGCGGTGATGTACTGCCGTGGCACCGCACCGCCGGTCACCGAGTCGACGAACTCGAACCCGTCACCTGCGGACAACGGCGACACGGTCAGCTGCACCACCGCGAACTGGCCGTGCCCGCCCGACTGCTTCTTGAGCTTGCCCTCGACCGACGCGGAAGCCGCGATCGTCTCCCGGTACGCGACCGGAGCCGGGCTCGTCTCGACCTTGACCCCGAAGATCCGCGCGAGCCGTTCGACCGCGACGGCCACATGCGTGTCGCCCAACCCGCGGAGGACGGTCCGGTCCCCCGCCCGGTCGACCACGAGCGTCGGGTCCTCGGCGGTGAGTCGCGCGAGCGCGACGGGCAGCTTCTCGTCGTCCGACTGCGACGACGGCTCGAGTGCGACGGCGTACACGGGCGGACGCGGCGGCGTCGGCGCCGGACGCGCGGTGCCCGAGGCGCGCGACCACAGCAGCGACCCAGACGGCGAGCCGGTGAGCTTGGCGACGGCGCCGACCTCGCCGGCGGCCAGCGTGCCCGCGGTCACGTGCTCGGACCCGCGCAGCCGGAACAGCCCGTGGATCCGCTCGTCCGCGCCGGTGGTCGCATTCCGCAGCTTGTCGCCCGTGCGTAGGGTCCCCGAGAGCACCTTCAGCATCGACACCTGGCCGACGAACGGGTCGGCGACCGTGCGGAAGACCTGCACGAGCGTGTCACCCGTCTCGATCGGCGCGACCTTCAGCTCTGACCCGCCGGTTCCCTCCCCGATGAGGATGCGCCCGTCGCGTTCGGTCGCGGCGGGCGTGAGTTCGCAGACGAGGTCCGCGACCCGGTCGACGCCCGTGCCGCTCACCCCCGAGCACACGAGCACCGGCACCGCCTCGCCGGCGGCGACCTCCCGCGCGAACGTCCGCTCGAGCTCGGCCGCCGACGGCTCCTCCCCCTCGAGGTAGGCCTCGAGCTGCGCATCGTCGTGCGACACGATGTCCTCGGTCACCTCGACGTGCATCGCATGCTCCTCGGCCTCCGCCTCGGGCGGCAGCGGTTCGTCGTGATGCGTCCCGTCGCCGTCGTAGACGTGCGCCTCCTCGCTCAGCACGTCGGCGATCGCCCGGAAGGACGCCTCCTCGCCGATCGGCAGCTCCAGCGCCCACAGGTGCTCGCCGAACTCGGCCCGGAGCTCCGCGAGCACGCGCCGGAAGTCGGCCCTCGCCTTGTCCTCCTGCGTGACCACCACGACCCGCGGCACACCGGCCGCCTCGGCGGCCTCCCACGCCGAACGCGTCCCCGCCACGACGCCGTCCACCGCGCTCACCGTGATCAGCGCGACATCCGCCACCGACAGCGCCGCGTCGACCGCGCCCACGAAGTCGGGATGGCCCGGGGTGTCGGCCAGCGTCACCGTGTAGGCCGTGCCGTCCGGCCCCGTCCAGTCGAGGTGCGCGAGCGAGAGCCCGAGGCTCGTGTGCCGGGCGATCTCCTCGGGCTCGTGGTCGCAGACGGTGGTGCCCTGTTCGACGGACCCCGCTCGCGGGATCGCGCCGGCGCGATGCAGGAGCGCCTCCGCGAGGGTGGTCTTGCCCGAGCCCGACGCGCCCACCAGGGCGACGGTCCGGTGGGTCTGGGGCGATGCCTGGTTCATGGGGCCTCCCGCGCCGGTGCGGTTCCGTGCGTCCATCGTCGCGCGCGGAGGCCCGGAGGTCCAGAGGGCGGAGGTCCCGATGTGCAGCGGATGCCCCGGGGCGCACCCGCGCCGGAGCCCCCTCAGTCCGCCGGAGCCGCCGCCCGCCGCTCGGCGACGATCGCCCGTGTCGCCGGCGCGATGCGCGCGCCGAGCTCCTCGATCAGCGCCTGGTCGTCCCCGACGACGATGAAGGTGTCGACGCCGTGCTGCGTCGCGAGATCGGCGAGCACCTCCGGGTGCGCGTCGCGCGGCCCCACGTTGAGCAGGCGACGGATGCCGCGGGGCTCGCGGCCGGCGGCACGCGCCGCTTCGTCGATGATCGCGTGCCCGGCGTCGAGCGACTCGACGCCGTGCTCGAGCCGTCCGAGCGAGGGCAGCCAGCCGTCCGCGACGCTGCCGACGAGCCGCAGCCCCCTTGGCCTCAGCACCCCGAGCCAGATCGGCATGGGTCGCTGCACGGGCGCGGGCCCGCGCTTGGCGCCGCGGATCGGGTAGTGCTCCTGGTGGAGGAACACCCCGCCCGATGCATCCGTGTCGTGCAGTTCGCGGATCACCGCGATCGCCTCGCCCAGCGCGCCCACCTGCTCGGCGGGCGTGCGACTCGGTGCGCCCATGGCGACCGCGGCCGGCGCGAACCCGCCCGCCCCGAGGCCGAGCACGACGCGGCCGCCCGTGAGGAGGTCGAGGGATGCCGCGGCGCGCGCGAGCACGGCCGGCGGGCGCAGCAGCAGGTTGTGCACGTTCGCGGAGATGCGGATACGACCGGTCCGGGCGCCGACCCAGCTCATGAGCGTCCACGTGTCGAGGAACCGCGGCTGGTACGGGTGGTCCTGGAAGGTGACGAACTCGAGCCCGGCGCGCTCGCTCGCGAGCGCGAGTTCGACGGTGCGTTCCGGGTCGAGCGCCGACGGCGTGATGAAGGTTCCGAACTCGATGGGGCGGCCGTAGTCGGGCATGGATGCCACGCTACGCCGGTCCGGCCATCCGTTCCCGCGCCGCCTCGAGCAGCGCGAGGACCTCCTCGTCGCGGGTCTGGCGGAAGTCGGCGTACGCCTGCCCGACCGCCATGAACCAGTCGGGCACCTCGACCGCGACGACCGCGTCGGCCGACGGCACGCGCCGCGCGGCATCCTTCGGCGCCACCGGCACGGCGAGGATGACGCGGCTCGCACCGCGCGACCGGGCCACCTCGCACGCCGCCTCGGCGGTCGCGCCCGTGGCGAGGCCGTCATCGACGACGAGCGCCGTGCGGCCCGCGAGCGGCTCGGGCGGGCGGTCGCCGCGCAGTTGCACGACCCGGCGGCCCAGGGTCTGCTGCTCCTGCCGCTCGACCTCGGCCAGGCGACGGTCGGAGACCCGCGCGCGACGCACGAGCTCGTCGTCGACGACTCGCACGCCGCCCTCGCCGATCGCGCCCATCGCGACCTCGGACTGGCCCGGGATGCCGAGCTTGCGCACGACGATGACGTCGAGCGGGGCGTCGAGCCCCTCGGCGACCGCGGCGGCGACCGGCACGCCGCCGCGCGGGAGCCCGAGGACGACGACGTCCTCGTCGCGGTACGCGTCCAGCCGCTCGAGCAGGGCGGCCGCCGCGTCGGCGCGATCACGGAACATGCCTCCAGCATGCGCGCGCTCCCGCGACCGCGCGAGGTCGTTGGTCCCCGCGACACCGGATGGTGCGGTGTCAGGCTGTCCCCATGGATGCCTGGACCACGCGCGGCGACGGACGCCTGACCGCGACGACGCTCCCCGAACCCGAACCGGCCGGCGACGAGCTCGTCGTCGAGGTCGCCGCGTGCGGCGTGTGCCGCACCGACCTGCACGTGATCGACGGCGAGCTCGCGTCGCACCGCAGCCCGGTCGTGCCGGGCCATCAGGTCGTCGGGCGGGTCGTCGCGACCGGCCCTGCCGTGCGCCGGGCGGGCGTCGGCGACCTCGTCGGGATCGCGTGGCTCCGCTCGACCTGCGGGGCGTGCCGGTGGTGCCGGTCGGGCCGCGAGAACCTCTGCCCCGACGCGCGCTTCACCGGCTGGGACGCCGACGGCGGCTACGCGCGGTTCGCCACGGTGCCGGAGGCGTTCGCGTACGCGCTGCCGTCCGACGCCGACCCGGTCGCCGTCGCGCCGCTGCTCTGCGCGGGCATCATCGGCTACCGCGCGCTCCGCCGCGCGAACCTCCCGCCGGGCGGGCGCCTCGGACTCTACGGCTTCGGCTCGAGCGCCCACCTGACCGCGCGACTGGCGATGGCCGCGGGCGCGAGCGTCGTCGCGATGACCCGCGGCGAGGCGAACCAGCGGCTCGCTCACGAGCTCGGCCTCGATTTCGTCGGCGGCGAGCGCGACGCCCCGCCCGAACCGCTCGACGCGGCGATCGTGTTCGCCCCGGCGGGCGAGCTCGTACCGGTGGCGCTCGAGGCGACGACCCGCGGCGGCACGGTCGTGCTCGCCGGCATCCACCTGACCGACGTCCCGGCGATGACCTACGCCGACCACCTCTTCCTCGAACGCGACCTCCGCACGGTCACGGCGAACACGCGCGCCGACGGCGACGAGTTCCTGCGGCTCGCGCTGCGGCTCGGCCTCGCCCCCAGCGCGACGCCGTACGCCTTCGACCGAGCGGATGCCGCGGTCGACGATCTGCGTGCCGGCCGCACCTCGGGCTCGCTCGTGCTCGTCCGCGACGCCTGAGGCCGCCGACGGTCATGCCTTCACGATGTCGTCCGGCTTCCATGTCTGGTCGTAGAACGCGTGCTCCGTGCCGTACAGCCGCAGGGCGACGATGAAGTTCCGCCCCGGCACGGTCTGGATGAACGCCGCATCCACGACGCCGTCCGGCTTGGCCGGACCGAACCAGATGTCGAGCGACCCGTCGTCGTTCTGCGGCAGGTCGTAGTACCCGTTCGTCGACGGCAGCAGCTGCTCCGTCTCGGGCATCGTGCCATCCGTGATGTTGTACGCCGTGACCGCCCAGAACAACCCGGCCGGCACCTCGGGCGGCAGGTGCAACCGGTACGTTCCCGACCCGTCGAGGAAGTCGCCGTCGGCGTCGCGGTAGGTGTACGGGTACTTCGATCCGGCGCCGGTGCTGTGCATGTTCATCGCCGGTGCCGACGAGTAGGCGTACTGGAAGAACCGCGCCCTCGTGTTCACGTCGAGGTAGCTCTCCTGCATCCAGTCGTTGGTGCCGCCCGCCCATGCCTGCTCCCACTGGCGGTCGTGGTAGTACCGCTGGCGCTCGTCCTCGCGCCCGAGCTGCGCGAGGGCGAGGATCATCCTCGGCGCGGTCTCGACCGCCCGATCGAGCTGCTCGCGCTGCCAGGGCGTCGGCTCGAACGGGCGACCCTTGATGATCCCGATCGAGGCCAGTACGCCGCGGAGTTCCGGGTCGATCGCCGCGACCGGCTCGTAGTCGACGAACTCCTTGAGCTTGGTCCAGTACGTCGAGTCGGTCGGGTACATCATGTCGAGGCGGATGCCGCTGGCGTTCGGGAACTCCATGGGCGCGACGTCCTTCTCCTCCTCCCAGAGCGGGAAGACCCGGGTCTTCTCGGCGACCGCGACGCCCGCGGCAGGATCGGGCACGCCATCGCCCCGACCCATGATCGTGCGGAAGAACAGGAAGACGTTGTACGTCCGCGACGTGAACGTGAAGTACCCGCCCGGCACCGGACCGTCGTAGTCCGGCGGCAGCAGGAGGTACAGCCCGCCGCGCGCCCGATCCGGGCCGACGGCACCGACGTCGGTGATCGTGCGCTGGAAGAAGTCGGTGAACATGCCGATCACGTTCGCCGGCGCGTTCACGACGAGCGGACCGGTCTGCTTCAGGTCGAGGTAGCTCATCGAGTAGATGACGTCGGCGTTCGGCGTCGGCACCCACGCCCGGCTGTCCATCCGGTCCTTCCAGATCGGCAGGACCTGGTAGCCCTTCCCGAACCGTGCCTCCGAGCCGTCGCGCATCCCGATCACGTTCAGTGCCGGCTGCATCGTGAAGTACGCGTGCACCGCGCGCTGGTGGAACAGCTCGGCGCGAAGCCCCTCGGCCTCGGCCTGCGGCAGCCAGTTGCCCCCGTTCACCTGCCGCACGAGCGGCGAGGTCGTCTCCGGCCCGTCTTCCGTCGACCCACCGGTGGCATGCGTCATCTCGTCCCCCCCGAGTGCCCGCGACCCTCGCGGGCACTCCGCCAGACTCCCGTACCGAGCGCCTGCGGACAAGAGCCCCGGCGGCGTTAGCGTGGAACGGTGAAGATCACGGTGCTCGCTGGCGGGGTCGGAGGCGCGCGGTTCGTGCGCGGCGTGCGCGAGGAGTGCGCGCGGCGGTGGCCGGTCGCGTCCGACGCAGGCGCCGAACCCGCCGCCGACGGCACACCGGCCACCGCCGCCGAGATCACCGTCGTCGTGAACACCGGCGACGACCTGTGGCTTTCGGGCGTGCGCCTCGTGCCCGACTTCGACTCGCTGCTCTACGCCCTCGCGGGCGTGAACGACGCCGAGCGCGGCTGGGGTCGCGCGGGCGAGACCGAGCGCGCCGCCGCCGAGCTCCGCGAGTGGGGTGTGGGCTGGCCGTGGTTCACCCTCGGCGACCTCGACCTCGGCACGCACCTCGCCCGCACGTCGTGGCTCCGCGACGGGCTCGCGCCGTCCGACGTCGCCGAACGGCTGCAGCGCCGGTGGCGGCTCGGCGTCCGGCTCATCCCCGCGACCGACACCGAGGTCGACACGCACGTGCGCATCGACCCGGCGCATCCCGACGCCGCGGGCCGCGACGAGCTCCACTTCCAGGAGTGGTGGACGCGCTACCGCGCCGCCATCCCGGCGCTCGGCTTCGACCAGCGGAACCTCGCCGGCGCGCGACCCGCACCGGGCGTCGAGGCCGCGATCGCCGACGCCGACGTCGTGCTCCTCGCCCCGTCGAACCCCGTGGTCTCGATCGGCACGATCCTCGCGATCCCGGGCATCCGCGAGGCGCTCGCCGCGACCTCCGCCCCCGTCGTCGGCGTCTCCCCGATCATCGGCGGACGCGTCGTGCGCGGCATGGCCGACGCGTGCCTCTCCGCGATCGGCGTCGAGACGGATGCCGCGGCCGTCGCCCGCCACTACGGCCCGCGCGCGGCGAGCGGCGTGCTCGACGGCTGGCTCGTCGACGAGACGGATGCCGCGGCCGTGCCCGACCTCGTCGGAGACGGGTTCGCCGCGGCATCCGCCCCGCTCTGGATGCGCGACCTCGACACGTCGGCCGCGCTCGCGGGCGCGGCGCTCGATCTCGCGGCGTGCATCGCCGCGACCGGCACCGCGCCCGCGGGGCGCGACTGACTCAGCGCGACCGGCTCAGGCGTTGCCCGGGAGCGGGATCACCGGGCACTCGAAGGACCGGAGCACTCCGCCGATCGCGAGGTCGCCCGCGTCGGCTGCGGCCCACAGCTCCTCGTCGGAGTCGAGCACGCCGTCGCCGTCGAGGTCGCCCGAGGCGAGCGCCGCGGCGTAGCCGTTCGGCAGCAGCACCTCGGTGACGACCCAGCGACCGCCGCGGTAGTCGGCGTCGCCGGGCGCGGCCGTGGCGACGTTCGCCTGCGTTCCGGCCGGGAACGCGTAGATCGGCTGGAACGACCCGACGGGCGCGCCGGTTCCCGAGAAGTCGGTCGTCGTGCCGACGGTGCGGTACTGCGCGCCGTCGACCCAGAACGCGGGCCCGCCGACCCCGGCGGCGTTCGCCGCGGCCGCGCCGAGCAGCACGCCGCCGGCGGCGAGGGCGAGCGCCGCGGCCGCGCCGAGCAGGGTACGGGTGCGGGTGGTGTGCATGAGGTCTCCCCTTTCGTCCGACCGCCCGTGCGGCGGCCCTCCATGAGTCAATGCCGGCGCGCCCACCGCGGCGACGGGGGAGCGATGACGGTGCGCTTACCGTCCGCTTACGCGGGGATTACGCGGACGCGGCGTTCGCCGACAGGGAACGGCGGGACGCGCACGGCGCTCCGAGCACTGCGTAGACTGGCGAGCGACCGCCGGTTCGGATTGACCGGTCGGGCCGGCCCGGGATTGGGCCGCGAGTCGCCGACGTCTTCGTCGGTCAACGAACGCGCACACCGTCCCGGAGGTTCCATGCCCACGTCCCCCAAGTTCCGTCCGCGCCGCGCCGGCGCGCTCGTCGCGGCCGCGGCATCCGTCGCCCTGCTCGCCGGCTGCGCCTCGGCCGGCGCCGACGACGGCGGGTACGTCCCGCTCGCCGAGGCGACGGATGCCGCCGGCTTTCCCGTCACGGTCGACAACTGCGGCACCGAGGTGACCTTCGAGTCCGCCCCCGAGCGGGTCGTCACCATCAAGTCGTCGACGCTCGAACTCCTGCTCGCGCTCGGCCTCGAGGACCGCATCGTCGGCGCCGCGTTCACCGACGGGCCCGTCCCCGACGAGGTCGCCGACGCGGCAGCGGGCATCGAGACCCTCTCCGACAAGGTGCCCTCGCAGGAGGCGACGCTCGCCGCCGAGCCCGACCTGGTCTTCGCCGGCTGGGAGTCGAACCTCACCGCGGAGGGCGCGGGCGACCGCGCGACCCTCGAGCAGCTCGGCGTGCGCACCTACGTCGCGCCCGCCGCGTGCAAGGCGGAGGGCTACATGCCCGACCCGCTGACCTTCGACGGCGTCTTCGCCGACTTCGAGGAGGCGGGCGAGATCTTCGGTGCGACGGATGCCGCGGCCGACCTCGTCGCCGAGCAGCGCGCCGCGCTCGAGGCGATCGAGCCGAACGATGACGGCCTCACGGCGCTCTGGTACTCCTCGGGCGACGACCAGCCGTTCGTCGGCGCCGGCATCGGTGCGCCGCAGATGATCATGGAGGCCGCCGGCCTGGCGAACGTCGCGGCCGACGTGCACGACACCTGGACCTCGCTCTCGTGGGAGGCCGTCGTCGACGCGGATCCCGACGTGATCGTGCTCGTCGACGCCGCGTGGAACACCGCGGAGTCGAAGATCGAGCGGCTCGAGTCGAACCCCGCGACCGCCGCGATGCCGGCCGTCCAGCAGGGGCGGTACGTGGTCGTCGACTTCCCGGCGACCGAGGCGGGCGTCCGCAACGTGGACGCGGTCGCCTCGATCGTGGAGCAGCTCGAGGGGGTCTGATGGCGATGCAGGCGGGCAGGGCGACGGATGCCGCGGGGCGGTCGACCGTCGAGCCTGCCCGCCGTGCTGGGCCGGCGTCGGGGCGGCCGGCGTCGGGTCTGCATCCAGGGTCGAGCGGCTCGGGCGGGCCGCACGGAGGGTCGCACAGCGCACCTTCGAGCGGTGACCGAACCCCGCGGCGTGCGGGTACGGCGACCGCGGTCGGCGTCGGTGTCGCGCTCGTCGCGCTGCTCGCGGCATCCGTCGTGCTCGCCGTGACCATCGGGCCGGCCGGACTCGCACCGGGCGACGTGCTCGCGTCCATCGCCGCGCACCTCGGGCTCGGCGAGCCGACGCTCGCACCGCTCCGCGACGCGATCGTGTGGGAGCTGCGGATGCCGCGCGTGCTCACGGCCGCCGCGGTCGGCGCCGGGCTCGCGATCTGCGGCGTCGTCATGCAGGCGCTCACGCGCAACCCGCTCGCCGACCCGTACCTGCTCGGCCTCTCGTCGGGCGCATCGGTCGGCGCGGTGATCGTGCTCGTGCTCGGCATGGCCGTCGCGCTGCCGGTCGCGGCCTTCGCGGGCGCCCTCGCCGCCCTCGCCGCGACGCTCGGGCTGGCGCGCGCGGCCGGCGGACTCAGCCCGACCACCACCGTGCTCGCGGGGCTCGCGGTGTCGGCCGTGTTCGGGGCCGTGACGAGCCTCGTGATCTTCTGGAGCGCGACGACCGACAGCTACCGCGAGATCCTCAACTGGCTGCTCGGTTCGCTCGCCGGCGCCGGCTGGCCGGCCGCGGCCCTCGCGGGCGCCGCGATCGCGATCGTCGGCCTGCCCCTGCTCGCGACCGGGCGCACGCTCGACGCGTTCGCCTTCGGCGACACCGCGGCATCCGCCCTCGGGGTGCACGTGCCGCGCACGCGCGCGCTGCTGCTCGTCGCGACCGCGCTGCTCACGGGCGCGCTCGTCGCGGTGAGCGGCGCGATCGGGTTCGTCGGGCTCATCCTGCCGCACGCGGTGCGGCTCGTCGTCGGCGCGCGCCATCGCGCGCTGCTGCCGCTCTCGGCGCTCGCCGGTGCGATCTTCCTGGTCTGGGTCGACACGGGCGCGCGCACGCTGTTCGACCCGCGCGAGCTGCCGGTCGGCATCCTCACGGCGCTCGTCGGCGGGCCCGTGTTCGCGGCGCTGCTGCTGCGCGCGAGGAGGGCGTCGTGAACGCCGGGCGGGCCGGCGGCGGCCGCGTTCCCGAGGCGTCGGACGGGCTCGGCCCGGCGCGGCCCGGCGCGGGCCTCGAGGGCTCGCGCGTCTCGTTCGCGCGCGGCTCCCGGCTCGTCGTCGACGGCGTCGACCTCACCGTGCCGCGCGGCGCAGTGGGCGCGCTCCTCGGCCCGAACGGCGCCGGCAAGTCCACGTTGCTGCACCTGCTCGCGGGCGTCGAGCGTCCGGAGGTCGCCGCGCTCACGCTCGACGGCGATGACCTCGTGTCGCTGCGGCGGCGCGAACGCGCCCGCCGCATCGCGCTCGTCGAACAGGACGCGCAGGCGCCCGACGGCCTCGACGTCGAGCACGTGGTCGGGCTCGGCCGCATCCCGCACCAGTCGGCGTGGGGCGGCGACTCGGTCCGCGATCGCGAGATCGTCGCGCGGGCGCTCGACGCCGCCGACGCGGCCGCGTTCGCGAGCCGTCGCTACGACGAGCTCTCGGGCGGCGAGCGCCAACGCGTGAACCTCGCGCGCGCGCTCGCGCAGGAGCCCGAGCTGCTGCTCCTCGACGAGCCGACGAACCACCTCGACATCCGTTCGCAGCTGTCGACGCTCGGGCTGCTGCGCCGCCTCGCCGACGACGGGCTCAGCGTGCTCGCGGCGTTGCACGACCTGTCGCTCGCCGCCTCGTACGCCGACCACGTCGTCGTGCTCGCCGACGGGGTCGTGGTCGCCGCGGGCGACCCGTCCGAGGTGCTCACGCCGCCGCTCATCCGCGCGGTCTGGGGCGTGGAGGCGAGCGTGCTGCGGCATCCGTCGACGGGTCGGCCGCTGCTCGCGTTCGCTCCCGCCGCCGCGGACGAGCCCGTCGCGCCCGAGCCGGCGCCTGCGCCCGAGCCGGCCTGAGCGGATGCCGCAGCGCGGGCATCGGCGTAGCGTGGCCGCCATGGCACAGGTGACCGAGGACCGCCGAGAGCTCGTCGAGTCCGTCGCGGAGGAGTTCCTGCACAACTCGTGGCGCGGGCGACGGCTCGTCGCGGTGGAGGGCGCCTCCGAGGCATCCGCCGCACGGTTCGCCGACGACCTCGCGACGACGCTCGTCGAACGCGGGCAGCCCGCCGTGCGGGCCTCGCTCGGCGACGTCTCGGAGGCCGATCTCCGTGCGGAGACCGTCGAGCCGTTCCGCGCCGGCAGGCTCGCGGGGGCCGAGGCCGACGACACCGTGCTGGTCGTCGACGGTCGGCGCCTGCTCAACGACGCCGTCCGCGGCATCTGGCACTTCACGGTCTGGACGCTCGCGGGCGACGAACTCCCCCACGCGTCGACGAACGTCATCATCGACCTGACCGACGAGTCCGCGCCGACCCGCTACTTCTACGACCTCTGCAAGCTCCCGCCGAGCATCGGCGAGCGCCGCGCCGCGATCGGCTGACCGCGGCGGCGCCGAGCGCCGGGCGCGGTGCGCCGGGCGCGGTGCGCCGGGTGCGGTGCACCGGGTGCAGGATGGGACGCATGAGCGAACGCGGCATCCCGGTGACCACGTCGGACGAACTCGAGGCGATCCTCGGCGCCCCGACGAGAGCGGCAGCCGAGAAGGCGCGCGACAACCTCAGCGAGATCGACCGCGAATGGCTCGCCGCGGCATCCCTCGCCTTCGTCGCGACCGGCGACGACCACGGCGACCTCGACGTCTCGCCGAAGGGCGACCCGGCAGGGTTCGTGCACGTGCTCGACGACACGACCATCGCGATCCCCGAGCGACCGGGCAACCGGCGGGCCGACGGATTCCACAACGTGCTCCGGAACCCCCATGTCGGGCTGATCTTCGTCGTGCCGGGCCGCGGCGACACCCTTCGCATCAACGGCCGCGCGACGATCGTGCGCGACGCACCGTTCTTCGACGAGCTGGTCGTGAAGGGGCACCGGCCCGCCCTCGCCCTCATCGTCGACATCGACGAGGTGTTCTTCCACTGCTCGAAGGCGTTCCTCCGCTCGCAGACGTGGAAGCCGGAGTCGTGGACGCCCGACGCCGTCCGCCGGCGCGCGCTCATCGCCAAGGCCCTCGAACGGCCCGAGGCGGATGTCGCCGACCTCGACGAGTACTACGGCCCGTCGTACGCCGAGCGCATCTACGGGTAGTGCGCGGTCGCGGCATCCGCACCGCCCGGGCCGACCTCAGGACAGGATGTCGCGCGTCGCGAACCGCCAGGCGGCGAGCCCGCCGAACAGCGCGATCCACGCGGCCTGAAGCATGGCGTTGTCGCCGAAGGACTCCCACGACGGCGGCGAGCGCAGCAGGTCGGCGAAGTCGAACCAGCGGTCGGTGAACAGGAACGGGTGGGCCCACTCGAGCTGGGGGATGGCGCCGATGATCTGCGCGACGACGGCGAGGATCGCGGTCGCGGCCATCGCACCGACCGGCACGACCGTGAGCGTCGAGGCGAAGAGGCCGATCGCCGAGAGGCCGAGCATCGACACCGCGACGTACGCCCCGATCGCGAGGAGGCGGAGCACCCCCTCGCCGACGGAGATCTCGCCGCCGGAGAGCAGCGTCACCGGCCCGATCGGGAACAGCGTCCAGCCGATGAGCGTGCCCACCGCGATGACGGTGAGGGCGGCCGCCGCGCAGAACACGGCGGCGACCACGTACTTCACCGACAGCAGGCGCAGGCGACCGGCCGGCGCGATCAGCAGGTAGCGCAGGGTGCCGAAGCTCGCCTCGCCCGCGATCGCGTCGCCCGAGACGACCGCGATGGTCAGGGGCAGGAAGAGCGGCGTGGCGACGACGAGGGCCGTGACGCCGACGAACAGCCCGTTGCCGGCGACCTGGTCGAGGAACGCGGGCCCGCGACCCGGGCTCGAGGGCCCCGCGAGGCGGATCGCGACGGCGATGAGGATCGGGATGAGCGCGAGCGCGGCCAGCATCGCCCAGGTGCGCCACCGGCGGAAGAGCGTCGCGGTCTCGGAGGCGAGGAGCGAGGCGAGGCCGCCGCCGCGGCGCGTCGGCTCCCCGCTCGTCGCGGCGCCGACGACGGTCGTGGCCGTCGCGGCCTCAGGCGACGACATCGAAGCCCTCCCCCGTGAGCTCGACGAACCGCTGCTCGAGGCTCGTGCGGCGCACCGCGAACCCGCGGATCCGCACGCCGTCGCGCACGAGCGCCGCGACGATCGCCTCGGCGGCCGGCGCGTGCTCGCCGAGCTCGGCGGTCACGACGGCGTCGCCGGCGTCGGTGGGCGCGGCGGGATCCGTCGCCAGACCCGACCGTGCCAGGACCACGCGGGCAGCCCCGGGATCGGGCGTGACGACCTCCACGCGCGACACGCCCGACCGGCGGAGGTCGTCGAGCGTGCCCTGCGCGACGAGCCGACCGGCGCTCATCACGCCCACATGGGTGCAGAGCTGCTCGACCTCCGCGAGGAGGTGACTCGAGACGAACACGGTCGTGCCGTCGGCCGCGAACGAGCGGATGAGCGATCGGACCTCGCGCGTGCCCTGCGGGTCGAGGCCGTTCGTCGGCTCGTCGAGCACGAGCAGGTCGCGCGGCATGAGCAGGGCGTTGGCGAGACCGAGGCGCTGCTTCATGCCGAGCGAGTAGGCGCCGGCCTTCTTGCGGGCGGCGTGCGAGAGCCCGACGCGGTCGAGCGCGGCCGCGACGCGGTCGGCACGGGTCGACGGCGGCGCGTGCCGGTCGGCGGCGTCGAAACGTGCGAGGTTCGCGGCGCCGGAGAGGAACGGCGCGAACGCCGGACCCTCGACGAGCGCGCCGACGTGCGGCAGCACCGCATCGAGCCCCTTCGGCATGTCGGTGCCGAGCACGATCGCGGTTCCGGAGGTCGCGCCGACGAGCCCGAGCAGCATCCGGATCGTGGTGGTCTTGCCCGATCCGTTCGGGCCGAGGAACCCGAACACCGAGCCGCGCGGCACGGCGAGGTCGATGCCGTCGACCGCGGTCTGCGCGCGGAAGCGCTTGGTGAGCCCGGTCGTCCGGATCGCGAGGTCGCTCACCGGCGGCCCGTCAGCGACCCGACCCGGCGTAGCCGACGAGCGTGCCGACCGGGACCGACCCGGCGAGCACCCGACCGTCGTCGGTGAACAGCACCGACAGCAGCGACGTCTGGAGCGCCCGCCCGCCGTCGACCGGCGTGGTGAGGGCGTCGAGCAGGTCGAGCGCCTCGCCCTCGGTGAACGGCGGCTCGGTGGCCGGTGCGACCGCCTCGGCGTCGCCGGTGCCGGGCGGCTCGTCGCCGGTGCCGCCGGCGCGGTGCTCGGCCATCAGCGTCGCCGCGGTCGCGGCATCGATCTCGACGGCCGTCGCCCAGCCCCCGCCGTGGACGATCGGGTGCGGCAGGTCCGGCGCGGCATCCGTCCCGCCCTCGGTCCCCTCGGCCGCGCGCGCCTCGACGTCGGCGATCCGCTGCCGGAGCTCGTCCACCGTCGGCAGCGGCAGGACCTCCTCCTCCACGGCATACGCGTCACTCGGCTCGAACGCGAAGACCGACGCGTCGGGCGCCTCGAACGAGACCTCGGTGAACGCGACCTCGAACGCGGGCGCCTCGGCGCCGCGCGCGGTGACGGATGCCGCCAGCGCCGCCCCGTTCTCGCCGTCGATCGCGATGCGGATCTCGCCGACGAGCGTCTCGTCGGTGCGCGGCTCGAGCAGGAGCTCGTAGGCGTCGCGGCCCGCGACGCGCCCGTCGGTCCCGACGGAGACCTCCGTGGTCTCGTCGAGCCGATCGAGCGCGCGGTCGAGCAGCTGCTGGGGGGTCGGCAGCTGCTCGCCGTCGGGAAGGGCGGCCTCGGCGTCGGCCTCCGCCTCGTCCGCGAGGCGGTCGAGCTCGGCCTCGAGGCCCTCGAGGTCGGCGTCGTCGTCGACGCTCAGCCGGGTCGCCGTCTGCGACTCGGAGTCGACGAACCACGCCTCGCCGGGGTTCACGTACACGTTCCGCTCGGCCATGCGGTCGAGCACCTGCAACCGCGCCGAGTCGCCGTCGAGGTAGACGTTCGCGTCGAAGCTCCCGGTGGCGAGCGACACGAGGTCGGTGAGGGCGTCGGATGCCGCGGCATCCGCCTCCGCGTCGTCGGCGGCCGCGCGCGAGCCGCCCATCAGCGATCCGAGGTCGGGGAGCCCGAGCTCGGATCGCTGCTCGATCGCACCGGACAGCGCGTCGACGTCGCTCGTGTGCGCGAACTCGACGAGTTCCTCGGCGGTGAGGTCGGGCAGGTCGACGGTGGCGTTCGCCTGCATCGGAACGAGCACCGCCACTGCGATCGCCACCGGCACGCCGACGGCGGGGACGACGATGCGGGCTCGCGACGGCCCGGTGCGGCGTGGGCTCATGTCCTCAGGCTACGCCCGCTGCGGCGCCCCGGCGCCCGTCCGGAGAGAACTCGCAGGCTGCCGGCGCGCAACGCCGAATCGTCGCAACCCTCTAGCCCGGTGTCGCCCCGTGGGGCTAGCGTGGGCACCATTCGTCTGTAACCAGTTCGGGGGGAACCATGGACACCGACGTCCGTTCGCGCTCAGCACTCCGGCGCACCGGCCTCATGACCGCCGTCGCCATCGCCGCCGCCGGGGCACTCGCCATCGGCGCACCCGCCGCGGCCGCACCGCCGACGACGCCGCCGGGTCCGCCCGCGAGCGCCGGCCGGCCCGCACCGCCGGCGCCCGCCACCTCGACGGGGTACGGCGGTGCCGTGTCATCCGTCGACGCCGAGGCCAGCCGCATCGGGCTCGAGGTGCTGCGGAAGGGCGGCAACGCAGCCGACGCCGCGGTCGCGACCGCCGCCGCGCTCGGCGTGACCGAGCCGTACAGCGCCGGCATCGGCGGCGGCGGGTACTTCGTGTACTTCGACGCCGCGACGGGTGAGGTGACGACGATCGACGGGCGCGAGACGGCGCCCGTGGGGATGGCGAGCGACGCGTTCATCGACCCCGCGACCGGGACGCCCTACTCGTTCTCGAACGCGGTGTCGTCCGGCCTGTCGGTCGGCGTGCCCGGCACGCTCGCGACCTGGGAGGCCGCGCTCGACGAATTCGGCACCGAATCGCTGAAGGAGATGCTGAAGCCGTCGATCCTGCTCGCGACGCGCGGGTTCACGGTCGACGAGACCTTCCGCGCGCAGACCGCGGCGAACGAGGCGCGGTTCGCGCAGTTCCCGGCGACGGCCGAGCTGTTCCTGCCCGACGGCGAGCCGCCCGTGGTCGGCTCGACGTTCCGGAACCCCGACCTGGCGAGGACGCTCAGGGAGATCGCGCTGCGCGGCACGGACGCGTTCTACGACGGCGCGATCGCCGAGGAGATCGCCGACCTCGTGCAGGACCCGATCACGACCGACGGCGCCGCGCTGCCCGCCTACCCGGGCTTCATGACCGCAGACGACCTCGCCGACTACGAGACGCTGCTGCAGGACCCGACGCACGTCGAGTACCGCGGCCTCGACGTGTACGGCATGGCGCCGTCGTCGTCGGGCGGCACGACCGTGGGCGAGTCGCTGAACATCCTCGAGAACTTCGAACCGTCGGCGGATGACCCGGGGCAGGCGCTGCACCTCTACCTCGAGTCGACCGCGCACGCGTTCGCCGACCGGAACGCGTACGTCGGCGACCCGGCGTTCGTCGACGTGCCGACCGAGACGCTGCTCAGCCAGGCGTTCGCCGACGCTCGGGCCTGCGAGATCGACCCCGAGCAGGCATCGGTCAAGCCGGTCGCGCCCGGCGACCTCGGCGCCACCGGCTGCGAGGTCGCCGCGGCCGCGGCATCCGTCGACCAGGGCATGTCGACCACGCACCTCTCGGTCGTCGACCGCTGGGGCAACGCCGTCGCGTACACGCTCACGATCGAGCAGACGGGCGGATCGGGCATGACCGTGCCGGGCCGCGGGTTCCTCCTGAACAACGAGCTGACCGACTTCAGCTTCGTGCCGAACCCGGACGACCCGAACATCGTCGAGCCCGGCAAGCGTCCGCGTTCGTCGATGTCGCCGACGATCGTGCTCGACGACGGCGACGTGCGGTACGTGGTCGGCTCGCCCGGCGGGTCGACCATCATCACGACCGTCGTGCAGATCCTGCTCAACCGCATCGACCTCGGCATGTCGATGCCCGAGGCGGTCGCGGCGCCGCGGGCAACGCAGCGCAACACCGCCGCGGTCCTCGCCGAGGCCGACTTCATCGCCGAGTACGCCGACGACCTCGCGCCCTACGGTCACGTGATCAACCCGACCGGCGAGATCGGTGCGGCCGCGACGATCGAGGTGGATGCCGACGGTCTCATGATCGCCGCGGCCGAGCCGGAGCGGCGCGGAGGCGGAACGGGGCTGGTGCTCGAGCCGGCCGAGTGAGGTGCCGGGTGGTCGGGTAGCCGCGCGGCGGGTCTCGATACGGGCGCTGCGCGTCCTCACCGACCACCGATCGGACCTGCGCGTCCTCCTCGACCGTCGGGCGCGCGGCTACCCGAGCGCGCGCAGCCGCGGTGCCAGGTCGCGCTCGAACAGCTCGAGGAACCGGCGCTGGTCGTGCCCGGGCGCGTGGAACACGAGGTGGGTGAAGCCCCAGTCGACGTACCGCCCGATCTCGGCGACCACCGCGTCGGGGTCGGTCCCGACGATCCAGCGCTTGGCGATCTGCTCGATCGGCAGGGCGTCGGCGACCCGCTCCATCTCGACCGGGTCGTGGATGTCGTGCTTCTGCTCCTTCGACAGCGACAGCGGCGACCAGAAGTGCGTGTTCTCGAGCGCCGCCTCCTCGGTCTCCTCGTACGACACCTTGATCTCGATCATCCGGTCGATCGCGTCGTAGTCGCGTCCGCCCGCCTCGGCGCCCTCCTTCACGGCGGGAATGAGCTGGTCGACGTACAGCTCCGGCCCCTTGCCCGACGTGCAGATGAAGCCGTCGCCGGCGCGCCCCGCGTACTTGGCCACGGTCGGCCCGCCGGCGGCGATGTACACCGGCACCGGGACATCCGGCCGGTCGTAGATCGACGCGTCGTGCGTCGAGTAGTACTCGCCCTCGAAGCTCACCTGGTCGTCGCCCGTCCAGAGTGCGCGCATGAGCCGGACGGACTCGCGGAGGCGCGCGAACCGCTCGCGGAACTCGGGCCACTCCTGCGGACCCGCCCCGCGGAAGCCGGTCGCGATCTCGTTCAGCGCCTCGCCCGTCCCGAACCCCGCGATGACCCGGCCGGGGTGCATCACGCCGAGCGACGCGAACGCCTGCGCGAGCACCGCCGGGTTGTACCGGAACGTCGGCGTCATGACGCTCGTGCCGATCTTCACGGTCGACGTGCGCTCGCCGACCGCGGCCATCCACGTGAGCGAGAACGGCGCGTGCCCGCCCGTGTGCCGCCACGGCTGGAAGTGGTCGCTCGTCCACACCGACTCCATGCCGTGCGCCTCGGCCGCGACGGCGATCTCGACGAGCTCGCGTGGGTCGAACTGCTCGGCGCTGGCCTTGTATCCGAGGGTCAGGGTCACGATGCTGCCTTCCTGTCTGCGCCGTCGGGCGCGTTTGCGGCGCCCGTGGGCGCGGTCGATGGGGGAAGCGGATGCCGCGGCGCCGCGCCGTGGGCGAGGTCGGGCCGGCGGGCGCCCGTGGCGGACGTGCGCGGTGCGGGGCCGTCGACGCCGTAGGGGAGCGACCGCAGCACCTCGGACGTGCGCGTGCCCACACCGAGCGCCGCGGCCTCGTCGAGCTCGGCGGCCGTGTCGACGTCGCGGCGGAGCCCGGGCGCGATCGACCCCGGGCACTCGGCGATGAGGTCGGCGAAGCCGGCCGCGCGATGCCGCGCGGCGGAGTCGGGTCCGAAGTGCGCGACGAACGGCACCTCGGCGAGCGCGGTCGCGAGCGTGGTGCCGCTGCCCTCGGCGTCGGCCACGAAGGCGAGCGGATGCCGCGCCGCGTCCTCGAGCGCCGCATCCAGGTCGCCCGATCGCATGGCCGGCAGATCGCCGAGCAGCACCGCGACCGCGGCGCCCGCCGCCGCCGGCGACCGCGCACCGCCCAGCGCCTCGGCATCGAGACGTCCCGAATGGCGATCCGCACCCTGCATCTGCGACGTCTCGATCGCGGATGCGGATGCGGGTGCGGGTGCGGATGCGGCGGACGGCGCTGTCGACGGGGCGTCGGCGCGGGCGACGGCGATGCCGTACGCGATCGCGGCGGCGAGCCCGCGCGGGCCGGACTCCGGCACGACGTCGACCCCGGGCACGCCGCGCAGCTCGCGCTCGACGACCGGCTCATCGGTGACGACGACCACACGCCGCACTGCGCGCGCCGCACGCGCGGCGTCGATCGTGTCGAGCGCGAACGCCCGGGCGAGCGCAGCCCGCTCCCCGGGCCCGAGCTCGGGCGCGAGCCGGGTCTTCGCACCGGTCAGCGACTTCACGGGGACGACGAGCGTCCAGCCGGTGGCATCCGGCGCCCCGGTCCTGCCCGACGCCGTCATGCGCGCAGCCCGGGCAGCACGTCGCGGCCGAACACCTCGAGGAACCGGGCCTGGTCGCGCCCCGCGTTGTGCAGGTAGATGCGGCTGAAGCCGAGGTCGAGGTGCCGTTGGATGTTCGCGCGGTGCGCGTCGGGGTCGGCCGACACGAGCATGCGGCCGGCGAAGTCGTCGGGCCGCACGCCGCGGGCGAGCTGCTCGACCTCGAACGGCGAGCGGATGTCGCCTCGGGGGAAGCGCAGCGCGCCGACCGGCCACTCGGCGAGCGCGTCGGCCATCGCCTCCTCGTCGGTCGGCGCCCACGCGAGGTTCAGCTGGAGCACTCGCGGCATGCGGGCCGCGTCGCGACCCGCCTCGCGCGCTCCTGCGGCGAACCGGGCGAGCAGCTCCGCGAGGCGGTCGGCGGGCGCGTTCGTGGTGATGAGTCCGTCGACCGTTCGTCCGGCCCGGCGCGCGGTCACCGGTCCCTGCGTCGCGACGAGGATCTCGGGCGCCCGCTCGGGCATGGTCCAGAGCCGGGTCGACTCGAGTTTGAAGAACTCGCCCGAGTGCCGCACGTCGCGACCGGCGGCCGACGCCGTGAACAGCTTCCGGATGACCTCGACCGCCTCGAACATGCGCGCGATGCGCTCGGCCGGCTCGGGCCAGTAGGTGCCCGTGACGTGCTCGTTGATCGCCTCGCCGGAGCCGATGCCGAGCCAGTGCCGCCCCGGGTGCATGGCCGCGAGGGTCGCGGACGCCTGGGCGACGACGGCCGGATGCATCCGGAACGACGGCGTCGTGACGCCGGGGCCGAAGTCGCCGGAGGTCGCCGCGCCGATGCCGGCGAGCACGCTCCACACGAACCCCGACTCGCCGTGCGTCGGCAGCCACGGCTGGAAGTGGTCGCTCGCCATCGTGCCGCGGAACCCGCTGCGCTCCGCGAGAGCCGCGAGCTCGACCGCCTCGGCGGGCGGGAACCGCTCGAGCATCACGGCGTAACCGATGTGGGGGCTCACCCCTCCATCCTCCCCCGCATTCGGGCGGCCGGGTCCGTACGGGCGGGAACCGGACGCGATCGGCGCGCGATCGGCGCGCGACCCGAACCTGCGGCCCCGCTCACTGCGTGCGCAGCGGCCCCTCCGCCTGCGCCTCGTCGAAGCCCGCGCGGTAGCCCTCGTCGTACGCCTCCTCGGCGCCCTGGCGGAACAGGTCGCGATCCGCCGGTCGGACGATCGAGCGGGCACCCGGCAGGTCGAGGTCGCCGACCAGGCTGCCGAGGCCGCGGACGACGGCCACGGGCACGCCGGCGGACTTGCCCTTCACGAGTTCGGCCGCGCCGGCCAGTTCGTCGGCCACACACGGCATGGTGACCGCGAGCGGCTTGCCCGAGGCATCCGCCTGCCCGCGCAGGTCGTCGAAGACGTGCACGCCGGCCGCGCCGATCGCGATGTCGGTCTGGCCCTCGCGCCACGGCCGACCGAGCGTGTCGGAGAGCAGCACGCCGACGCGGGCGCCCGTGAGCGAGCGGATGCCGGTGGCCAGTGCCCGCGCGGACGCGTCCGGGTCGACCGGCAGGAGCAGTACCGTCCCCTCCGGGGCGTTCGACGCGTCGACACCCGCGGCGGCGCCGATGATGCCGAGCCGGTTCTCGACGATGCGCGTCGTGAACTCGCCCGTCTGCCGGGTGGCGACGACGCGCACCGTCTCGTCGGTGATCGCCTGCTCCCGATCGTCGGCTCGCACGACACGGCCCTCGGCCTTGGAGACGATCTTCGACGTCACGACGAGGATGTCGCCGTCGCCGAGCGGCTCGTCGATCGCGCCGACGATGAGCGCCGCCAGGTCGACCCCGGGGCCGATCTCCGGCAGTCCCTCCACGCCCTCGATGCTGTACCTCACGCGCCCACCCTCCGCTCGGTCCTCCTGACATCTTGGCAGCTGCGCCGGTCGCTGTCAGACTTCGGTCAGGCGCCGGGGGTGCGCCCGGGGGGGAGGGGCGGATGTCCGAGGTCGGCGCCGCACCCGCGAAGCGACCGGTGATCGTGTGGGACCTGGTGCTCACCATCGTCCTGCTCGCGGTCATGGCTGGCCTGGCGTTCCTGCTGCTCTTCTTCTCCTTCTTCCTCGCGTTCGCCGGGGACTCGTGCGGCGCATCGTCGACGTGCGACTTCGACCGGATGGGCACGGGCATGCTCGTCGCGATGATCCTCCCGATCGTCGTCGCGGTCATCGCACTCGTCGGAGCGGTCGTCGTGCTCGTGCTGAAGCGGATCGCGTTCTGGATCCCCCTCGTCGGGATGGTGCTGATGGTCGGCGCCTTCGCGCTCGGTGCGGGCATCACGGCCGCCGCCGTGCAGCCGGCCTGATGATCGACGACGCCGGCTCGGATCGCCGCGCTCGGATGACCCGCGCGCCGATGCGAGTGCCCGAAATGCTCCCGACGCGCAAGCACGTGCATGCGGGCGCATCGACGGCGTAGCATCCGAGCCATGGCACCGCAGGCGGACCGCGACCCCGACGACGACGATCGCTCGGTGGGCGCAGAGGAGCGCAACGAGACCGAGGCCGAGCGGCAGGATCGGAAGTTCAACGACATCCTGCAGGAGTTGCGCGTCGTGATGACGGGCACGCAGCTCATCACCGGCTTCCTGCTCGCGGTCGCGTTCCAGCCGAAGTTCGCCGACCTCCAGCCGCACGAGGTGGCCCTCTACCTCGTGCTCGTGGTGCTCGCGACGACGGCGACGATGCTCGGCCTCGCGCCCGTGATCCTGCACCGGCAGCTGAGCGGCAAGAAGCAGAAGGACCGGGTCGTGCGGATCGCGAACGCCCTCCTGCTGGCGCTCCTGGTCGTGGTCTCCCTCGTGTCCGCGGGCGTCGCGATGCTCATCTTCGACGTCACGATGAGCACCGAGGCGGGATGGATCGCCGGCAGCGTGGCGCTGCTGCTCCTCCTCGCGTTCTGGATCGTCGTGCCGCGCATCGGCCGGCACGAGCGCCGCCGCCTCGAGTGATTCGGCTCCCCGCGGCGTGACCGGCCGGCGTGAACCGGCGGTGCGACCGGGAGGTCGTCGGGCGACCCTAGGCTGGCATCCATGCGCATCGCCACCTGGAACGTCAACTCGATCCGCACCCGCTACGGCCGAGTGGTCGACTGGATGGTGCGCGAGGACGTCGACGTGCTCGCGATGCAGGAGATCAAGTGCAAGGCCGAGCAGTTCCCGCACGAGGCGTTCGAGCGGGCGGGCTACGACGTCGCGCTGCACGGGCTGAACCAGTGGAACGGGGTCGCGATCGCGAGCCGCCGGCCCATCGCCGACGTCGAGACCGAGTTCCCCGGAATGCCGGGCTTCCTCAAGGGGCAGGAGGGGCCCGACCTGCCGAAGGAGGCCCGCGCGATCGGCGCGACGGTCGACGGCATCCGGCTCTGGAGCCTCTACGTGCCGAACGGCCGGTCGCTCGGCGACCCGCACTACGCCTACAAGCTCGACTGGCTGGCCGCGCTCGCCGACCTGGCCCGCGCCGAGACGACGGGCCGCCCCGAGCGCCCGTTCGCCCTCATGGGCGACTTCAACATCGCGCCCCTCGACGACGACAATGGCGACCCGACCGTGATCGAGGGCGTCACGACCCACGTCTCCCCGCCCGAGCGGGCGGCGTTCCGCGCGCTCGAGGCGGCGGGGATGACCGACGTGGTCCGCCCGCTCGTGCCGAACGGCTACACCTACTGGGACTACAAGCAGCTCCGCTTCCCGCGCAACGAGGGCCTGCGCATCGACTTCGTGCTCGGCTCGGCGGCGTTCGCCGACCAGGTGACGAGCGCCTCGATCCACCGCAACGAGCGCAAGGGCGACGCGCCGAGCGACCACGTGCCCGTGCTCGTGGAACTCTCGCGCGACGAGTCGGCCGACGACGACGACCTGCCGATGATCTTCGGCTGAGGTGCCGCGCCGGTCGTCCGCAACCCCGTCCGGGCGTCCAGCCCGACGGGCTACCCTTCGTCAGATGGACTCCCCCACGGACGAGGTCGCCGGCCCGGCGATCGACCCGATCCTCGGCTCGATCCTCGACGACCGGTATCGCGTCGACGGCCTGATCGGCCGCGGCGGCATGGCCGCCGTGTACCGCGCGGACGACGTCGCGCTCGGGCGTCGCGTCGCCGTCAAGGTGTTCACGGCCTCGACCGAGGGCATCGACGACGCCGACCGTCGCCGTTCCGAGACGGCGCTGCTCGCGAGCCTCACGCACCCGGCGCTCGTCACGCTGTACGACGCCGCCAAGGATCCGGCCTCGCGACGCGAGTTCCTCGTGATGGAACTCGTCGAGGGCGAGGACCTCCGCAAGGTGCTCGAGCGCGGCCCGATCGGCCGTCGGGACGCGGCACGCATGCTCGCCGACCTCGCCGAGGGGCTGCACGTGATCCACTCGCGCGGGATCGTCCACCGCGACGTGAAGCCCGCGAACGTGCTCCTCGCCCCGGCGCACCTGCCGACGCGGCGCTGGAACGCCAAGCTCGCCGACTTCGGCATCGCCAGGCTGCTCGACGAGTCGCGGCTGACCGCGACGGGCCGGATCATCGGCACGCCCGGCTACCTCAGCCCGGAGCAGGTCCGCGGCGAGGCCGTGGGCAGCAGCGCCGACGTGTACGCGCTCGGCCTCCTCGTGCTCGAGTCGCTCACGGGCCGGCAGCCGTTCCCCGGCCCCGCCCTCGAATCGGCGAGCGCTCGCCTCGTGCGCGACCCCGAGATCCCGGGCGACCTCCCGCTCGACTGGCGCGAGCTCCTGGCCGCGATGACGGCGCGAGACCCCGCCGAGCGGCCGACGGCGCTCGACGTGGCGCTCGCGACCGAGGCGCTCGCGACCGAGGCGCTCGCGACCGAGGCGGGCACGACCGGCGACGTGCCGGCGGAGGGCGACACCCGCATCCTGCCCGCCACGCGGACCGCGGGCACGCCGGCGGACGACGCCACGGCGGCCACGCGCGTGCTGACCGGCGTCGGCGCGGCACCCGCCGCATCGGCCGCGACGGCTGCGCCGGGAGCGCCGGGAACTCCGTCCGCGGCGTCCGAGCGCGCCGACCGGCGGCTGCCCCGGCGCGCGGTCCTCGGCATCGCCGCGGCCGCGGTCGTGCTGGCCGCGGCGGTGGTCGTCCCGCTCACGATCGGGGCGCTGCCCGACGACGGAGGGACGACCGGATCCACGCCGGCCTCGCCGTCCGAGGCGCCCATGCCGAGCGTCGAGGGCGACCTCGGCGTCCACCTCGACCAACTGGAGGAGGCGGTGTCGCCGTGATCTCCCGACTGCGCCGCGGGGTCGCCGCGGCATCCGTCACCCTCGCCCTCGCCGTCGGCCTCGCGGGCTGCGCGCCCGGCGCCGAGACCTCGGACGACGGCACGACCGGCCTGCGGGCGCAGGTCGTCTCGATCGCCGAATCGTCCTCGGCGGGCGACTTCGCCGACGCGCTCACGAGGCTCGACGTGCTCCAGGCGGAGGTCGACGCGGCCGTCGCCGACGGCAGCCTCGACGCGGATCGTGCGGCCGACATCACCGAGTCGATCGCGATCGTCCGCGCCGACCTCGAGGCGGCGATCGCCGCGGCGACTCCGAGCCCGGAGCCGTCGCCGGCCGACGACGATGCCGACGACGAATCGCGCGACGACGACGGGTCGGACGACGGCGGGTCGGGCGACGACGACGGCGAGAGCGACAAGGGCAAGGGCGACGAGAAGGGCAAGGGCGACGAGAAGGGCAAGGGCAAGGGCAAGGACTGAATCCGCCCGCGGACCCTGCGAGACGCGGGCTCAGGCCCGACCGGTGAACCGCTCCATCGACCGGTAGACGCCGAAGCCGTCGCCGACCACCCGGTCGAAGACGCGGGTCGGCAGGATGCCGCGCAGCGCGCGGGAGAGCCGGACGGACGCCGGCAGCTCGACGATGGGACGACCCGCGAGCATGGCGCGCCACACGCGGTCGACCACGTATCCGGGCTCGAGCACCGGCGCGAGGAGCGGCCCGCGGGCGCCCTGGAACATCCCGGTCGAGATGTAGGACGGGGTCACGGTCGTCACCCTCACGTGCCGGTGACCGGCCTGCTCGAGTTCGAGTCGCAGCGAGTCGCTCCATCCGTTCAGGGCCGCCTTCGATGCGGCGTACACGGCCATGCGGGGGTTGGCGAGCGTACCGGCGGCGCTGCCGACGTTGACGATCCGGGCCGGGCGACCGCGCCCGATCATGGCCGGGAGGAACTCGCGCGTGACGTACATCGGCGCGAGCGCGTTGACGAGCACGGTCGGTCGAACGTCCTCGCCGCTGTCGGTCTCCCAGAAGTACGCGTTGCCTCGCACGATCCCGGCGTTGTTGATCAGCACGTCGGGCGATCCGAGGTCGCGCCGGACCTCGTGCGCCGCCTTCGCGATCGCGCCGGGCTCGGCGACGTCGACGACGTACGAGCGCACCCGCGTGCGACCCTGCGCCTGCCGACCGAGCTCGTCGGCGGTGCGCGCGAGCGCCGCGGCGGCGCGGTCCCAGAGCACGACGGATGCCGCGCCCTCCGCCACGGCACGCTCGGCGTACATGCGGCCCATGCCGCCCGCCGCGCCGGTGATCAGGAGGTTCGCGCCCCGAACGGTTCTCGCCATGCGCATCATTCTGGCAACCCGGCGCGCCTCGCCGCGCCGAGGGTCGCTGCAGGCGGCACAATCCCCGTATGACCGGACCCGACGTGCGGCTCGTAACGATGACCGATGCCGAGGTGGCCGCCTGGCTCCCGGCGGCGATGGCCCACTACGAGCAGGCCAGGATGGAGGCCGGCGACACCCCCGAGGAGGCGGCGGCGGGCCGGCGCGCGTCGGAGGAGCGCTTCTTCCCGGACGGCCGCCTCGTCGAGGGCCAGCTGCTGCACTCGATCCGGGTCGGCGACGACGAGGCCGGATGGCTCTGGCTCGGGCCGTGGAACGAGCGCGGCGAGCTCTGGTGGATCTGGGACCTCGAGGTGCATCCCGGGTTCCGGCGTCGCGGCATCGCCCGGCGTGCGATGCTCCTCGGCGAGGACGTCGCGCGCGAGCACGGGGCGTCGCGGCTCATGTTGAACGTGTTCGGCTACAACGACGGCGCGATCGCGCTGTACGAGGGACTCGGCTACGACGTCGCCTCGCTCCACATGGTCAAGCCGCTCTAGGGGCGCGCGCGAGCCGATCCGGTGTCGTGCGCGATCGGCGTGTGACGTCCCGTGTCACCCGGGTGTTACGCCGTGCTTCGCGCGCCCGGCGGCGGACCGCGGCTTCCGGTTAGCGTCGAGCATCCGCCCGCCACGACCCGGAGCACGACATGACGACCGCACCCGCCGCACCCGCCGGAGCCGCCTCCGCCGGTGAGCGGACCTCCGCGCCCGCGGCCCCGGTCGCGCTGCGCGGCGTGGGCCGCGCGTTCACGGCGCCCGACGGCCGCACGCGCGACGTGCTGCGCGGTGTCGACCTCAACGTCGCCGCCGGCGAGATCGTCGCGATCCTGGGGCCGAGCGGCTGCGGCAAGTCCACGCTGCTGCGGATCGTCGCGGGCCTCGACCACCCGACCTCGGGTGAGGTGTCGATCGACGAGGCCCCCGTGCGGCCGTACGACGTGCGCTGTGCGGTCGGCTTCCAGGAGCCGCGCCTGCTGCCGTGGCGGAGCATCGCCCAGAACGTCGCACTCGGCCTGCCGCGCGGCACCCCGCGACGCGAGGGCCGTGCGCACATCGCCCGACTGCTCGAGCTGGTCGGCCTCGCCGAGTTCGCCGGCCACCGCCCGCACGAGGTGTCCGGCGGCATGGCGCAGCGCGCCTCGCTCGCCCGCGCCCTCGCCCGCAACCCCGAGGTGCTGCTCCTCGACGAGCCGTTCGGCGCGCTCGACGCGCTGACGCGCCTGAAGATGCAGGACCTCCTCCTCGACGTGCACGCCGCCGAGCCGACCACCGTGCTGCTCGTCACGCACGACGTCGACGAGGCGCTGCAGCTGGCCGACCGGATCGTGCTGCTCGGCACCGACGGCGACGAGCCGGGAGCCGACATCCGCCAGACCGTCGTCGTGCCGGGCCATCGCCCGCGCGACCGCGGCTCGGCCGAGCTCGCCGAGCTCCGCGGCCGGCTGCTCGACGGCCTCGGCATCGACCGGCACGGCGCCGCACGCGGCATCCAGGCCACCACGACCATCCCGCATTACCCGTACTGACGGGCGTCGACGGCCCGACCACAGCAGCGCCGTCGACGTCCCACCGTCCCACCGAGAAGGAGCCACCCGTGTCCCGCACCACCGTCTTCCGCACCGCGCTCGTCGCGGGCGCCGCCGCGACCGCCCTGCTGCTGTCGGGCTGCGTCGCCGGCGAGAACCAGTCCGCCGAGGCCGTCGCCGAGGGCGACTCGCTCGAGGGCCAGTCGCTCAACATCGACTTCGCGACCTACAACCCGCTGAGCCTCATCATCAAGGAGCAGGGCTGGCTCGAGGATGAGGGCCTCGAGGTCACCTGGGTGCAGTCGGCCGGCTCGAACAAGGCGAACGAGGCACTGCGGGCCGGAGCGATCGACGTCGGCTCCACCGCGGGTTCGGCGGCGCTCCTCGCGCGCGCCAACGGCTCGCCCATCAAGACGATCGACATCTACTCGCAGCCCGAGTGGTCGGCGATCGTCGCCGGTCCCGGCAGCGAGGTCGACGAGGTCGCCGACCTCGAGGGCAAGACCGTCGCGGCGACCAAGGGCACCGACCCGTACTTCTTCCTCCTGCAGACGCTCGAGGCCGAGGGCCTCACGCCCGAGGACATCACGGTCGAGAACCTCCAGCACGCCGACGGCTGGGCGGCGCTCCAGAACGGCGCCGTCGACGCGTGGGCGGGCCTCGACCCGATCATGGCCGGTGCCGAGGAGGCGGGCGCGACGCTCGTCTACCGCAACGTCGACTTCAACAGCTACGGCTTCCTGAACGCGACCGAGTCGTTCCTCGAGGAGAAGCCCGCGCTCGCACAGCTCGTCGTCGACGCGTACGAGCGCGCCCGCGCCTGGGCGGCCGAGAACCCCGAGGAGACCGCCGCGATCCTCGCCGAGGTCGCCGGACTCGACGAGGCCGTCGCCTCGAAGGTGATCCTCGAGCGCTCGAACCTCGACGTCGACCCGGTCCCCGGCGACGCGCAGGTCGCGCTGCTCGAGAAGATCGGCCCGGTGTTCGTCGAGCTCGGCGACGTCGCCTCGCAGGACCAGGTCGATGAGGCGCTCGCGACCCTCATCGACGACTCGTACGTCACGCAGGCGGACCCCGAGCGGTTCGCGAAGTAGCGGGCGCGGCCCGCTTCCAGCAACAGGAGCAGAACATGACGACGGATGCCGCGAAGACGACGAACACGGAACGCTCGGGCCGGCCCGACGGCTCGGTCGGGTCGGCCTTCGCGGCACCCGTCGTGGTCGCCGGGCGGCCGGTGGCGACGACGGATGCCACTGGGCCGGTCGGCGTCGACGCGCGGCCCGCGGGTGACGAGGACCGGCGCGCCGCGGCATCCGTCGGCCCTCGACGCCTCGGTCGCGGCCGACCGAGCATCGGCGAGCGTCGAGCCGGTCGCGACGATCGGCGACCGCTGACCACCCGCCGCTGGTTCCGCATCGTCGGCGGGGCGCTCATCCCGCTCGCGCTGCTCGCGACCTGGCAGCTGGTCTCGACGTCGGGCGCGGTGCCCGTGTCGCAGCTGCCGAGCCCCGAGATGGTGTGGCTCGCGGCGGTCGACCTCGCCGAACGCGGGCTGCTCGGGCTCTACGTCGCGATCTCGACGCAGCGCGTCTTCATCGGCTTCGCGTTCGGGGCGCTCTTCGGGCTGCTGGCGGGCGCGCTTGTCGGGCTCTCGCGGCTCGGCGACGTGCTGTTCTCGCCCACGCTCGGCGCGGTGCGCGCGCTGCCCTCGCTCGCGTGGGTGCCGCTGCTCATCCTCTGGTTCGGGATCGGCGAGGACTCGAAGGTCATCCTCATCGCGATCGGGGCGTTCTTCCCCGTCTACACGATCGTCGCCGCGTCGCTCCGGCACGTCGACAAGCGCCTCCTCGAGGCCGCCCGGGCCTTCGGGCTCCGCGGCGCGACGCTCTTCACGACCGTCCAGCTGCCGGCGGTCGTGCCGTCGGTGATCGCTGCGCTCCGCCTCGCGCTCGCGCAGGCCTGGCTGTTCCTCGTCGCGGCCGAGCTCATCGCGTCGTCGATGGGGCTCGGGTTCCTCCTCAGCGACTCGGGCAACACGGGCCGCATCGACCGGATCTTCCTGGCGATCATCCTGCTCGCGGTGCTCGGCAAGCTGAGCGACGCGCTCGTGGGGCTGCTGGAGAGGTGGGCGGTCCGCCGCTGGGCGTGAGCCCCGAGGGCTGACGCGAGCCGGCCGGGGCGTGCCCCGTCACTCGAGGAGCGGCACCGCTTCGACCCGATCGCCCGGCCCGGCCAGGACGAGCACCCGGCGCGCGGCGACGCCCTCGAGTGCGGCGACCACCGCCGCGGCATCCGGACCGAGCCCCGGCCCTGTCGGGGCCGCACCGGGCTCGGCACCCGCGGCCGTCTCGGTGCCCGCCTCGACCCGACGCCACACGACGACGCTCGCGCCCGTGGTCCCGGCGATCGCGCGCTCCAGCTCGCGGGTGTCGCCGGCCGCCACGAGCACGACGCGTCCGATGCGGCGCGCGGGCGCCGCGACGCCGCGGTCCGCGATCATCGCGCGATCCCGCCGCCAGACCGCGAAGTGGTAGGCGAACACGAGCGCGGTCGCGATGAGCAGTCCGAGCGGCGCGCGGATGCGGTCGACGAGCGAGGCGCCGGTCGCCGGATCGAGCACGAACTCGAAGACGCGGTACCCGACGACGAGGAGCGTGATGACCGCGACCACCGCGCTCGCACCGAAGACCGCGATGAGATACACCCGCCGACCGACGTCGACGGCCTCCGCGGGTTCGGGCCGGCGCATCGGCCGCCAGTTCAGCCACCACGTGGGCCCGCCGACCACGATCGCGCTGATGCCGCCGAGCAGCAGCGCGCGGTTCCCGGAGGACGCGAGCGGCGCGGCGAGTTCGGCGAGCAGGGCGTTCACGACGACGCCGATGCCCGACGCCGCGGCGATGAGGCCGAGACCGGACATCACGAGCACGGCGGCGCGTCGCGTGGCGTCGGAGTGCGTCACGGCGATGCGCGCGTGGAGGACCCAGACGATCGCACCGACGCCGGCGGCGGCGATCGACGTTCCGAGGGGCACGAGCACAGCGCTCGCGGACTCGCTCGGATCGAACGCCAGGCGCAGCCCCACGAACAACGCGGTGCCGAGACCGCCGAGCATGGCGGCGGCGCCGCCGAGCACGCCGACGACCACGAGGGCGACCGCCGCGAACCCGGTCGGGATGCGGCGGACGTCGTCGCGCACCCAGTGCCACCACCACACGAGGGCGCCGAGCGCGGTCCACACGAGCGCCTGCAACGCCGTCCGGCTCCAGGAGACGCTTCCGACCAGCACGGTCTCGGCCGCTCCGCGGACCGCCGCGTCGAACACGGCTCCGAGGGCCGCGATCGCGCCGATCGCACCGACGGCGAGCCCATACGCCGCCCCGATGACGAGCGGGACCGTGGAGAGGCGCGTCGGCCCCTTCGCGGCGTGCCCGAGCATCCAGCGATGCCACAGCCAGACGAGGGCCCACACCAGGCCGATCGCGAAGCCGCCGCCGTACCACCGACCCTCGACCAGGTCCGTGAGCCCGTTCCCGATCGCCACCGTCGCGACGATCAGCGAGACCGTGGTCATCGCCGTGAGGTACAGCGCCCAGGCGATCGAGCCGCGCTCCGCGGGGTCGGCGAGCCGGCGCCACGACGCCCACCACAGCAGGGCGGCGAGCGGCCCACCGATCAATGCGAATGCGAGCTGCAGCGCGAGGTCGCTCGCGCCGCCCTCCGCGAGCCGTCGCTCCACATCGAGCGCGCGCTCGAGGAGCCCGCCGGCTCCGATCGCGGTGATCGTGACCAGGACGAACAGCAGGACGAAGACGATCAGGCGGCGGACAGCGCCCTGCGCGGACCCGCCGGTCGGCGAGCTCACTGCTTCACCGCCGTCGGGTCGCAGATCGCGAGCGGCCACGGCGCTGTCTCGATGCGCCACTCGCCGTCGACGCGCACGAGGTCGAACGTGCCGCGCTCCTCGTACTCGTTCGAGCCGAACGGTCCGCCCCCGTAGGTCGTGACGATGAGCACGTCGACGTCGGCCGTGTCGTCGCGCTCCGTGGTCTCGACGAGCGTGACGCGCATGCCGTCCGGCTCTCCGAGCGGGATCCGCACGCACTCCTCGGCGACCTCGGGCACGAGGTACTCCATGGCCGTCTCCTCGTCGCCGTCGATCACGGCGGCCGAGTACTGCTGCACGACCCCCTCGGGCGTGCCCTCGTCGAGCGGTTCCGGCTCGCCCCGCGTGAACACGGCGATGAGGGCGACGACGACGAGCACCCCCAGGACCGCGAGGATGACGATGAGCGTGCGGTCGGGTCTCGGGCGCTGGGCATCCATGCCCGTATCTTGGCGCGCGCCGCCCCCGTGACGACGGACCGAAGGTCACCCGGTGCGTCGTGTCGCGCGGCCCCGGTCGACGAGACGCCCCGAACGGGCGGTCGCCGGTGCTCGCGCGACCGCCCGCCGTCGGCGGGCGCGGCCTGGGGCCGTGGTTCGAGCGGTCAGCGCCCGTCCGTCGTGTCGCTCGCACCCATCGCCTCGGCGAGGCGTGCGAGCCGTTCTCCCTGCTGGTGCGATGAGCTCGTCGCCCCTCCGAGCGCGAACGCCGCCCCTTGGGCCGCGCAGCCGCCGAGCACCCCGATCGCGCCCGCGGTGAGCGCCGCGACGCCGATGTGCTTCCGGATCTCCATCATGCCCCCCCATCGGACTCGAACAGGGCGAACGTAGGATCGGCGATGCACCGCCGCATCCGAGGACGGTCCTCAGATCTGCGCTCCGTCCCCTCAGAACCACCGGCCGTCACCGTGGGAACGGGCGCGGCGGTCGACCCGACCTGCCGCGCCCGTCGATCGTGCGCTCCCGATCCGGCCTCATCGGCCGCTCCGGAGCGGGGAGAGGTCGTCGCCCTCGTCGGTCACCGCGGTCGCGGACCTCGCGCCCTCGGCGTGGAGCTCCTGCATGGCCTCGGCGTACGCGGTGAGGCGCTGCCCCTGCGCGTCCGTCCCCGAGGTCGAAGAGGCGTTCATGGCCTCGGCGTACTCCGCGAGCCGGTCGCCCTGCATCTCGGCGCTTCCTGCCGTGGTCCCCATCGAGTGGAGTTCGCGACGCGCGTCGGCGCCGATCGCGGACTGCGCGCCGGGCACGGCCGCCGAGTGCAGCTCTCGGAGCTTCTCCGCGCTGAGCGGCGCGGCGGCGCTCGGCACCTCGACCGAGCGCAGCTCGCGGAGCTGATCCGCGCTGAACGGGGTCGCGGCACTCGTCCGCAGGGACGCGTGGAGTTCACGACGCGCGTCGGCGTTGAACCCCGGCGCCTGGGCGACGCGCTCGACGGCCGCCGAGATCGGACCGCTCACGGCTGCGGGCGAGAGATCGTCGCGGATGATGACGTGTCCCCGAGCGAGGCCCACGACCGACGGGACGCGGTCCTCCCGGACGGGTCCGCCCCAGGCTGCGGACGCGGTTCCGCTGCCGATCAGCAGTGCGAGCGACCCGGTGACGATCACCGTGGCCGCCGTCCTCTTGTTCATGGCTCCATTCCTTCCATCGATCGGGGCCACTTGTCGGGATACGGTCAAGCTACGAAGCGCGACGATGGTCCGGATCCGTGCGATCCCGCGGAACGGGGACCGGTTTTCCCGAGTTTTCCTCAGTGTCCGTCCGCGGTCCCCTCAGGGGCGATGCCACCCGAACCCGCTCCGGAGCGAGAGCGACGCACAGCGCGGCGGACGGAAGCGGCGCAGGAAGCGCGCGCCGATTCGTGCGCCGACGCAACATTCCCGCGCCGGACCGCAATCAATCGCGGAGGCCGCGAACGTAGCCTTGGACTGCGCGCGGATCCGCCGCGCCGATGAACGCCGCGGCGAGCGGCCCGACCCATGAGGAACGGAGGTTTCCGATGTCACAGAGCACCATTGAGACGATCGTTGGCGAACCCGAGGTCCTCGAGGACGAGCGCCGCGTCGAGATCACGCCCGAGCTCATCGCCCTCGCCGACGAGGTCGAGTCCGACGCCGCCTGGCTGCGTCTGAAGGAGGCCGCGACCCGCCTGCAGTCCCTCCAGGTGAAGGACGGCTCGGTCGCCGAGGAGTCCGACCGTCCCGAGGCATCCGCCCTCGTCGACGCCATCGTCGAATCGGTCGCGGCCCTCGCGCCCCGGTTCCCGCACGAGGCCGCGTACCTCGAGGCGCTGCAGGCCGACTTCCGGAAGTGGCAGGCCGACGGCCTCGGCGTGCCCGACTTCCTCGACTCGCTCGTCGAGTTCCAGCCGCAGCTGCACCGCGTCGACGGCATCCGCCACCTCGTGGTCTTCCCGATGTACACGCAGAACGGCTCGCAGGACCGGCACGTCGAGGCGCTCGTCGTCGAGACGATCTGGCCGGAGTTCATCGCGCATCTCGAGGCCGGCGACTACGGCAACACGCTCTTCGTGAGCCTGCGCCTGGTCGACTTCACGCCCGGGTACGACACGAACTCGGCGGTGCTCTTCCCCGAGACCGTGGCCATGCGCGAGATCCCGACGTTCACTTGGGGTGCGATCTTCCAGGACCGCGAGGCCGCCCGGTACCGCCGGGTGGTGCGTGCGGCCTCCGAGATCACGAAGCTCGAACTGCCGGATGACGCGGCGTCGCTCCTCGAGGACCAGGACCTCGCCGAGCGCACGTTCGTGATGTGGGACATCATCCACGACCGCACGCACATGCGCGGCGACCTGCCGTTCGACCCGTTCATGATCAAGCAGCGGATGCCGTTCTTCCTCTACTCGCTGGAGGAGCTGCGGTGCGACCTGACCGCGTTCCGCGAGTCGGTGAAGATCCAGCGCGGACTCGACGCACGCCTCGCGGCGGGCGAGGAGCTCAGCGAGGTCGAGGAGCAGATGCGCACGACCGGCAAGCTCGTGCAGTACGCCGTGATCTTCGACCGGATCTTCCGGTTCGCGATCACCGGCTCGCGCGTGCGCAACTACGACGGGCTCGGCGGCCAGCTGCTGTTCGCGTGGCTGCACCAGAAGCACGTGCTCGACTGGACCGACGTGAAGCTCACGTTCGACTGGGACGCGGTGCCCGACGCCGTCGTCGAACTCGGCGACGCCATCGACGAGCTGTACTGGAAGTCGATCGACCGGCCGAAGACCGCGCACTGGCTCGCCGCCTACGAACTGGTCCGCGGCGTGCTGACGCCCAACCCGGCGTCGGTGTGGGCCGAGGGCCTGCCGCGCGAGGTGCTCGCCGGCCCGCCCAAGGGCTACACCGACCTCGTGATGGACGACGAGTTCCCGCTCTCGATGTTCTTCGAGGCGCTCGACAAGAAGATGAAGCCGGTCATCGAGTCGACGGTGGGCATCACCGCCGCCGGCGCCTGACCCCGAGCCGCCTCGCCCCCCGGAGGCGCACCCGCGAGCCATCCCGAACACCGCACCCGAGGCATCAGCCGGTTGTTCGGGATGGCTCGCGCCATGAGAGGATCCCCTACCGTGAACACCCTGCAGGACAAGGTCATCGTCATCGCCGGCGCCACCAGCGCCTCGGGCCGCGCGGTCGCTCGCGCGCTCGTCGACGGAGGTGCGAAGGTCGTCGTGGTCGGCACCCACCAGGGCCGGCTCGACGAGCTCGAGGTCGAGATCCCCGGCGTCGTCGGCGAGCGGGCCGACCTCACGGACGGCGACGACGTGCTCGAGCTCGCGATGCGCGTGCACGCGAAGCTCGGCGACATCGACGGCCTCGTCCACCTCGTGGGCGGATGGCGCGGCGGCGGCGGCATCCCCGGGCAGACCGAGGAGGACTACCGCCTCCTCGAGCGCTCGCTGACTTCGCTCCGCTACGCCAGCCGCGTCTTCTGGGACGACCTCGTGGCCTCCAACGCCGGCCGCGTCGCGATCGTCTCGTCCACAACGGTCGAGAAGCCGACCGCCGGGGCCGCGAACTACACCGCGATCAAGTCCGCCAGCGAGTCGTGGGTGCGTTCGCTCGCCGACGGGTTCGCGAAGGCCGGGGCGCCGGCCGCGGCCGTGACCTTCCGGGTCACGGCGCTCGCCGGGCTCGAGCAGCGGCTCGCCGACGAGGTGGTCGCCCTCTGGTCGACGGATGCCGCGGCCCCCGAGCTCAACGGGCGCGTCACCACGCTGGCCGGCTGAGGCCGGGCGCGGACCTCGATCGGGTCCGCGCCCGCGTCCTCAGCGCGTGGGCGCGGCGGGCTCCGTCGCGGACGACGACGTCGTGACGTCGGTCTCGGCGTCCGTCTCGGCGTCGGCCTCGGCCTCGGCCTCGAAGCCGTCGTCGTCGAGGTCGTCCACGTCCTCCACGTGATCGAGGTCGTCGGCGTCGATCGGGTGGCCGGAGGCCGCCACGGGGCGCGGCGCGAAGGCGCGGATGCTGCCCGTGATCGCGATCGTCGCGAGCGAGATCACCACCGCGAGGATGCCCGCGGCGAGGACGGCGCCGGCGACCACGACGCGCGACTGGCCGCCGTACACGTCGGCGGCCGTGGCATCCGGGCTGTTCAGGGCGGCGACCAGGGCGTCGTTCTCCGCGATCGTCATGACGATCCCGAGCACGAGCACCGCGACGGACGCGACGAGCGCGACCGGCGGGATGACCAGGGCGGCGAGGGAGATGGAACGGCGGGGCGCAGGCATGGGAGGACCTCGGTTTCGACGGGAGACGCAGGGCGTCGCTACGGACCCGACCGACCCTACGGGCGATGCGTATGGGTTCGCTATGCATCGGCGGTGAATCGACGATGCCGCGGCGATGACGAGCGGATGGCGCGGGCGCACGCCGCGCCATCCGTCGCCCGAGCGCGATTCGGGATTCGATGTTCATGCAGGTAGCATTCCCGCGCACCCCCGCACCCCCGCACCCCGCCACCACGGCGCACCCGAACGAGAGTCCCGCCCATGCGCAAGCGCACCGTCGCGCTCATCACCGTCTCCGCCGTCGTCGTCGCCGCGCTCGGCGCGGCCTACTGGGCCGGTCGCGACCTGTTCCACGAGCCGAGCGCCCGCGGCGTCGACTCCGTCGTCGCCGAGCTGGACGGCGAGCGCGTGCTCGGCGTCTTCGCCCACCCGGACGACGAGCAGACCGTGAACGGGCTGTTCTGGCGTGCGGCGCAGGACGGCGCCGAGACGGCGATGATCACGGCCACGCGCGGCGAGGCCGGGCACCAGGTGCCGGTCGTCGCCCGGCAGGAGGACCTCGGCACGGTCCGGGCCGCCGAGGCGCTGAAGAACAGCTTCAACCTCGGCGTCGACGAGCACGAGGTGTGGGAGTACCCGGACGGCGGGCTCCCGGACGAGGACGAGGACGAGCTCGTCGAACGCGTCGCCGACGCGATGCGCGAGTTCCGGCCCGACGTCGTCGTCGCGTTCTGGCCGGAGAGCGGCGCCACCGGCCACGCCGACCACATGGAGATGGGCCGCGTGACCGAGCTCGCGATCGCCGAGCTCGAGGCATCCGACGGTTCGTACTCCGGGCCCGACCACCTCGTCTACACGATCAGCCCGACGAAGGCGCTCACGGCCTTCGGCGGCGAGACCGGGGCGTTCGTCGTCGCGAACCAGCCCGAGCCCGACTACGCGATGCCGGCGGAGGTCGGCAAGAAGTACGAGGGCTGGCAGATCCACGCGTCGCAGCGCGACTTCATGCCGGCGTCCTACATCCTGCCGACGTGGCTCATCTATGCGCTCTGGGACCACGAGTTCTACCACGTGCGCGACCTCGGGGCCGATCCGCTCGCCTGAGCCGCGGCGGCCCCGATAGGGTGCATCCACACGACCCGGAAGGGGGCGGAGCGTGGTCGACCTCATCGCATCCGACGGCACCCGGCTGAACTACCTCGAGTACGGCGACCCGGGCGGCCGGCCCGTGGTGCTGGTGGCCGGGTTCAAGGCGCCCGCGACCAGCTGGCGGTACCAGGTCAAGCCGTTGGCCCGGGCCGGCTACCGCGTCATCGCCCTCGACCGGCGCGGCCACGGGAAGTCCGATCCGGGCGAGGGCGAGCCGACGATGGAACGGCACGGCCGCGACATCCTCGACCTGCTCGACGGGCTCGACCTGACCGACGCGACGCTCGTCGGCCAGTCCATGGGCGGGAACGCGCTCTGGGCGCTCGTCGCCGAACGGGGCACCGAGCGGATCCGCGACCTCGTGATCGTCGACCAGACCCCGTGCATGCTGAACTCCGACGACTGGCCGAACGGGTTCTACGACTACGTCGACGGCAACCGCGACAGCTTCTTCGCGGCGGGGATCCCCGACCCGGGCCGCTTCCCCGCGAAGTCGAAGGGGCTCGTCCGCATCGGACGCCTGCTCACCTCGCTCGACCTGCCGCGAGGCGGCGCGCCCGCCTTCACCGAGGCCGAGCTGGCGCTCCTGAACGACCATGCGAAGCGCGACTGGCGGCCGGTCGTCGCCGCCTGCGACGTGCCCGTCCTGTTCGTCGCGGGCGCCGAGAGCGAGCTGTGGCCGGCCGACCACGCGGCGGCCGCCGCGGCCCTGAACCCGCTCGCCGACTCGGTCGTGATCCCGCGCGACGGGCACGCCGCGAACATCGAGCAGCCGCTCCTGTTCAACCGGATCCTGCTCGAGCGGCTGCAGCGCACGCCCTGAGGGGGCGCCGCGGCTCAGACCGGGAACGCCTTGCCCGGGTTCAGCACGCCGTGCGGGTCGATCGCCTGCTTGACCGCCCGGTGCAGCTCGACCACGCGCGGGCTCAACTCGTGCGCCGCACCCGGCAGCTTCAGCAGGCCGACGCCGTGCTCGCCCGTGACCGTGCCGCCGAGCGCCCGGCAGTCGTCGACGATCCGGTCGAACGCGAGCTTCGCCCGCGCCTTCGCGGCGTCGTCGCCCTCGGGCGCGATGATCAGCGGGTGCAGGTTGCCGTCGCCGGCGTGGGCGATGTTCGCGATCACGACGTCGTGGTCGCGTGCGCTCGCCTGGATGCGAGCGAGCATCTCCGGAACACGCCGTCGGGGCACGCAGATGTCCTCGGTGAGCACCGGACCCAGGCGCTCGAGTGCGGGATACGCGAGGCGTCGCGCGAGGAAGAGCCGATCCGCCGCCTCGGTCGAGGCGCCGCGCTCGACCGTCAGGCCGCCGGCCCGCGACATCCGCTCGGCCACCGCCGCCGCGAGCGCCTCGCCGGCCGCACCGACCTCGTCGACGCGGGCGAGCAGCATCGCCTCCACGCCGTGCGGCAGGCCGAGCGACTGCCAGGCATCGACCGCCTCGATGCAGGTGCGATCGATGAGCTCCAGGGCGGACGGCACGATGCCCGCGGCTCCGATCGCGGCCACCGCGTCGCCCGCCGCCTCGAGCGAGCCGAACGACCCGACGATGGCACGGTCCTCGCGGCCGTCGAGCGGCAGCAGCCGCAGCGTGAGCTCGACGATGACGCCGAGCGTGCCCTCGGAACCGACCATCAGCGCCGTGAGGTCGTAGCCGGTGACGCCCTTCGCGGTGCGGCGCCCGAGGCGCACGACCTCGCCGTCGGCGAGCACGACGGTCATGCCGAGCACGTAGTCGCGTGTGACGCCGTACTTCACGCAGCAGATGCCGCCGGCGTTGGTGGCGGCGTTGCCGCCGATCGTCGAGATGCGATGGCTGGCCGGGTCGGGCGGATACCAGAGGCCGTGCGCGGCGACCGCCTGCCGGAGATCGTCGTTGAGCACCCCGGCCTCGGCGACCACGAGGCGCTCCTCCGGGTCGATCTCGATGATCCGCGTCATCCGCTCGAGCGAGAGGACGATCGAGCCCGCCACGGCGTTCGCGCCGCCCGAGAGTCCCGTCCCGGCGCCGCGGGGCACGACTGCCAGACCGGATGCCGCGGCCGCGCGCACCGTCGCGACGACGTCGTCGATCGACTCGGCGAGCACCACCGCGACCGGGTCGGCGAAGTCGGCCCATTCGGCGTCGTCGTGCGCATAGCCGGCGACCTCCGTCGGTTCGGTCAGCAGCCGCTCCGGCGCGATCTCGCGCCGGAGATCGGCGAGGGTGTCGGTCGGCGCAGGGGAATGGCGGGGCATCGGATGGGGCTCCTCGGCTGGGGTCGGTTCGGTCGGGTCGGTTCGGGTGGGTCGGTTCGGTCGGGTCGGTTCGGTTCGCGGCGGTTCAGGGCGTCATGATGCGGTCGGCGGCAGCGAGGCATCCGTGGCCGGCCCCTCGTCGGGACCGCCGGCGGCACGGCTCGCCCCGGTCCCCTCCGAATCCGACGTCACGGCGGTCGCGGCGTCGGCCGGATCCCGCTCGGCCCGGCTGAGCAGGACGAACGGTGCGGCGAGCAGCTGGACCGCCCCGCTGCAGAGGAGCGAGAAGCCGTACCCGCCGAGGTCGGCGGCGCGTCCGAGCGCCGGCTGGATGACGGCGCCTCCGGCGCTGCCCAGCAGCGAGTCGAACGAGAGCACGGTCGCGCGCTGCCGCGAGGGGATCATGTCGTTCAGGTACGCCCGGTGGACGGGATCGTCGATCGACGACGACACGCCCCACAGGGCGATCAGCAGGACCGCGAGCCAGAAGTCCGCGACGAGTCCGAGCAGGAGGAGCACGATCGTGCTGAGGATCGTGGCGAGGAGGATCACGGAGGTGCGCTTGTGGAAGCGCCGCCGGACGACCGGGGCGAGGAAACCGCCGACGATGCCGGCGCCCGAGAGGAGGGCGGCGGCGAGTCCGGCGATCGAGTAGGCGCCCTCGTCGCCCCAGAGCTCGAGCAAGTAGGGCTGCAGCGCGTAGAACGCGTAGAAGCCCACGCCCGTGGTGAACGGCGTCGTGAACATCAGCCAGCGCACCGGGCGGCGTCCGAGCCCGTACTTCACCGACGCGCGCAGCACTTCGCCGGTCGCCTTCACCGGACCGGCCCCGCGCTCGGGGGTGAAGCCGAGGTCGTGCATGAGCACGGCGGCGACGACGAACATCACGACGAGAATTGCGGCGCGCACCAGGAACGGGACGCCGAGGTTCGACAGCTGGGCGATGACACCGCCGAGCACCGAACCGCCGAGCATGGCGACGTTGCCGACGACGACCGCGCGGCCGAAGACCGACTCGAGGCTGCCCGTGTACCCCGTCGCCTGGAGCGCGTCGACCAGCCACGCGTCGACGGCCCCCGAGAAGAACGTGAACCCGAGCCCCAGCAGCACCGACACGACCGCCCACGCCCAGAACGGCGACTGCCAGACCCAGAGCATCCAGTACATCGCCGTCGTGGCGGCGAGCGTGATCGTGCCGAGCAGGTACGACGCGCGGCGACCGACCGTGTCGGCGACGACGCCGGTGGGGATCTCGAAGACGAACATGCCGACGCTGAAGAACGCGTTCGCGGCGAACGCCTCCAGGTTCGTGAGGCCGGCATCGAGCAGGAACAGCGTGTTGATGCCCCAGATGAACGACGCGGCGAGGGTGTTGCCGAGCGTCAGCGTGTAGTACGTGCCCTGCACGCGACGCGCGGCGCGCCCCCCGTCGTCGCCCTGTTCGGCGGCGGCGTCGGCGTCGCGCCTCCGACTCCCCACCCGCCCAATCATGCCCGCCTCGGCGGCGCCGACGCCAGCCTTGGCGGGCCGCCGTGCTGCACACCCCCCGTTCGCGGCGCTTTTACCGTAGAACGTTAAAAGCCGCGCAGCAAGAGAATTCTTTTGCTTGACTGCGCCGAAACAAATGCCGTAATGTCCGGAAAAGTTCGTGGACGCCAACTCACGAGCAACGGTGCGAAGAGTGGCTGATGGTGACCCTTCGCGCCGGGCGCGGGTCCTGGTCCCGCGTCGCGGGCGTTGAGCCCGACCCCATAACGGTTCAGTGCAAGGGAGCATCATGGATGAACTGACGGAACAGGCCGAGCACGACGCCCGGCTCCTCGGGACCCGACTGGGTCTCACCCGCCGGCAGCTGCTCGCGGCGACGACGGGCATGGCGGCCGCGGCAGCGGTCGGCCTCGCGGGCGGCCACACGCACGCGCACGCTGCGCCCGGCAACGGCAACGGGGTGCTCGTCCCGCCCGGCAAGCGGGGCATCATCCTCTACACGGTCCGCGACGCGATCAGCCGCAACCCCCTGACGAACCCGGGGCTGCCCTCGGGCTTCAAGCAGGTCCTGGAGGAGCTCGCACGTCAGGGGTACAAGCAGATCGAGTTCGCCGGCTACAGCCAGAACGCCAACTCCGAGGGCGGCAACCTCAACAACGTCGCCGGCGCGCAGCTGCTGCGCACGTGGCTCGACGACAACGGGCTCGAGGCCGAGGGCAACCACGGGTCGATCCCGAACGTCGTCAACGAGACCACGCTCGCACAGTTCGACGCGGCGTGCGAGATCGCGAACATCCTCGGCTTCGGCCACATCGGCACGGGCAACGACCCGACCCGCGACCCCTACCTCTCCTCATGGCAGACCGCTGCAGAGGTGTGGAACGTGTTCGGCGAGCGCGCGGCGTCGCACGGCCTGAAGCTGTACACGCACAACCACGACCAGGCGTACAGCTTCCTGCTCGACAGCGGACCGTTGGACGCGGCCGGCAACCCGACCGCATCGAGCGGCATCCGCCGCCTCGAGTGGTTCCTGCAGAACACCGACCCGAACTACGTCTACCTCGAGATGGACGTGTACTGGGCGCACGTGGCCCAGCACCGGTACCAGAGCTACACGGCCGCCGACGGTTCGACCGTGGCGGACTGGTTCGACCCGGCCGGCCTCGTGGCCGAGCAGACCACCCGGTTCCCGCTCTTCCACGCGAAGGACGGCGCGAAGAACGACAGCGCCGCCGGCTACTCGATCGTGCCGTTCGGCGCGGGAGACATCGACTACACGACGTTCTTCCAGCGGATCGGCGCGAAGGGCTACCACAACGCGATGTACGAGCAGGACAACGCGAGCTCGATCAACCACCTCAACCAGAACGCACCTTCCGCCTCGCTGTCGCTCGAGAACTCGGCATACAGCTACGGCAACCTGGCCGCGCTCCGCGGCTGACGCACGGCCCGTCGGGCGCGCTCCGCGTCCGACGCACGACCCCGGGCCGCGCGGGTGACCCGACTCCCCGCGCGGCTCGGACATCACATGGATCCCGCCGAACCTCCTTCCACTCGTTGACTGGAGCACATCCATGCACATCGCACGTTCGCGCCTCGCGACCCTGGTGATCGGAGTCGCGGTCGCGGCATCCGTGATCGTCGCGGGGCCCGCCATCGCCCACGACGGCGAAGACCACGGTGACGCGGTCTCGGCCACGACCTGGGCCAACTACGAGCGCGTCCGGCTCGCCGGCACCCAAGGCGTCGGCGAGCCGATCGACCTCGCGGTCCTCCCCGACTCCCGCGTCCTGCACACGACGCGGAACGGTCAGGTCCGCCTCACGGACCCGGCGCAGGGCACGACGACGACGGTCAACACGATCGACGTCTACTCGAACTCCGAGGACGGCCTGCAGACCGTCACCCTCGACCCGGACTTCGAGGAGAACGGCTGGGTCTACCTCTACTACGCCCCGCGCGAGATGGAGGCACCGTACCCGGCGACGACGCCGGTCGGATCGGCGCCGAACACGCTCCCGAGCGGGCAGGACGCCTCGTACTGGGACCAGTGGAAGGGCTACAACCAGCTCAGCCGCTTCACGTGGGACGCCGAGGCGTCTGCGCTCGACATGTCGACGCAGCAGGACATCATCAAGGTCGAGGTCCAGCGCGGGCAGTGCTGCCACGTCGGCGGCGACGTCGCCTTCGACGACGAGGGCAACCTGCTCCTCTCGACGGGTGACAACACGCCGGCCAGCACGCCGGGCGCGAGCGGCTACGCGCCGAACAACGACCGCCCCGGCTACAACCCCGGCTTCGACGCGCGACGCGGTGCGGGCAACACGAACGACCTCCGCGGCAAGATCATCCGGATCGACGTGCAGGACGACGGCAGCTACACGATCCCCGAGGGCAACCTGTTCGCGCCGGGCACGGCCGAGACGCGACCGGAGATCTTCGTGATGGGCGTGCGGAACCCGTTCCGCATGGACTTCAACACGGTCACCGGCGCCGTCACGTGGGGCGACTACGGCCCCGACGCGGGCACGGCGAGCGACCTGCGCGGCCCGATGGGCTACGTGGAGTGGCAGTCGACGACCACGGCGATCAATGGCGGATGGCCGTACTGCCACGGTCCGAACGCGAACTACAACGACTGGGACTTCGAGACGGCGACCCAGGGCGAGTGGTTCGACTGCGAGGGCACGCTCATCAACACGAGCGCCTACAACACCGGCCTCGACCAGCTCCCGACGGCGACCGAGCCGCAGCTCTGGTACGGCGACCGTCCCGAGCACCAGCCGTGGCCCGAGTTCGGCTCGGGTGGCCAGGCCCCCATGGGCGGCCCGACCTACGTCTACGACGAGGAGAACCCCTCGGAGACGAAGTTCCCGGAGTACTGGAACCACAAGACGTTCATGGGCGAGTTCTCGCGCGACCGCGTGTTCGTCTTCTCGCAGGACGAGGGTGACGGGCCCGTCACGAGGATCGAGGACTTCCTGCCGAACGCGTCGCTGAACGCGGCCGGAATGCCGCCGTGGGACAACGTGATGGACATGGAGTTCGGTCCCGACGGTTCGCTCTACGTGCTCGACTACGGCGACGGGTTCTTCCGGCCGAACCCCGACGCGGGGCTCTACCGGGTCGACTACGTCGAGGGCACCAAGGGCCCGCGCGTCATCCTCGACGCCTCGCCCACGTCGGGTGAGGGACCGCTCGAGGTCGACTTCGACGCGTCCGACTCGACGCACCCCGACGGGCTCGCGCTGAGCTACGCGTGGGACTTCGAGGGCACGGGCACGTTCGAGGCAGGCGAGGCGACCGCGTCGCACACCTTCGCCGAGGACGGCCAGTACCAGGCTCGCGTCCGGGTCACCGACACGGGCGGGCGCGTGAGCCTCGCCTCGGTCACGATCACGGTCGGCAACACCGCGCCCGTCGTCGAGATCATCTCCCCGGCGAACGGCTCGTTCGCCGACTGGGGCGACGAGATCGAGTTCGTGGTCGAGGTCACCGACCCCGACGAGACGATCGACTGCGACCGCGTGCTGTGGAGCTACGGCCTCGGCCACGACAACACGCACACGCACCCGCTGTTCACGGGCAACGGCTGCACCGCCACGATCGAGATGGCGCTCGAGGCCGGCCACGGCGACACCGAGAACATCTACGCCCAGATCGGCGCGTCGTACACCGATGCCGGCACCGACACCGCTCCCGCGCTGACGGGTGACGACGTGGCGCTGCTCAACCCGCGCGCGCTGCAGGCCGAGCACAACGACGCCCGCAGCGGCGAGGTGACGGTCGTCGACGACGAGTCGGCCGAGGGCTTCCGCCACCTGGCGGGCCTGGACGCCGGCGAGTGGATCGCCTACCAGCCGGTCGAGTTCGGCGGCATCACGGGGGCCGCCGTCCGCGCCTCGGGTGAGGGCGAGGTGTCGCTGCACTGGGGTGACGCCGACGCCGACGCCTTCGCGACCTTCGCGGTCGACTCCGAGGGCTGGGCGGATGTCTCGGTGCCGCTCGTGACCGTGCCGGAGGGCACCGGTCGCGTGCTCGTGACCTCGACGGGCGGGGTCGTCCTCGACCAGTTCGTGTTCACGACGTCGGTCGACGACATCCGGGCGCTCCTCGCGGCCCTGAAGGCCGACGGCAGCATCACCCGCGGTGTCGAGGCCTCGTTCGGCGACGTGCTCGCCGAGGTCGACGCGGCCCTCGAGGCGGAGGACACCGCGACGGCGATCGCCCGGCTCGAGTTCATCGCGAGCCAGGTGCCGAACCGCATCCGCACCGACGCGGACGCCGCGGCGCTCGTGGTCCGCGCGGTCGAGGCGCTGATCGCCGAGCTCGAGTAGCACCCCGCGGCGGCGGGGCCCTCCCCGCCGCCGCGCATCAGGCCGGTGCGGTCGGGAAACGACCTTGGCGGGATCCTCCGGCCGCACCAAGAACGGATCGGGCCGCGCTCCCTCGGGGACGCGGCCCGTTCCCATGCCCGCGCGGCGGGCGGAACGAACGGCTGGCCGGTCGGCACCGGCCCGCGACGGGCGTCCGGCGCTAGCCTTCGCTCATGATCCGCTTCCTGATCAATATCGCGATCTCGCTCATCACGGCGGCCATCGGGCTGCTCGTCACGTCCTGGATCCTCCCGGACTTCCATGTCGACCCGGCCGGGTTCATCGTGGCGGTGCTCGTGTTCACGATCGCCCAGGCGGTCCTCGCGCCGTTCATCTTCAACGTGGCCCGGCAGTACGCCTCGGCGATCCTCGGCGGCATCGGGCTCGTCTCGACGTTCGTCGCGCTGCTGATCGCGTCGCTGTTCCCGAACGGCATCCGCGTCGACGGCATCGTGACCTGGATCCTCGCGACGCTCATCATGTGGATCATCACGGCGCTCGGCACCTGGCTGCTCGGCCTCTGGTGGCTGAAGGGCCGCGTCGACGACCGTCGCGCCACCAGCTGACGTCGCGGCGCCGAGGTCCGACGCCGACGCCCGGATACCCCCCGGGTACCAGAGGGCCTCGCCGGGCGCAACGCCCTTGCCGCCTCCGCGCCTCCACGATCGCATGGAAGGACCCGATCGAGGAGGCGAAGCACCATGACGACGAACGAGCACGCGTCAGGGCGGTCCCGGCACGACGGCCCCGACGCCCACGACCCGAAGTCCGGGCACGACCCGGAATCCGAGCACGAGCAGCAGCACGAGCACGAGCAGCAGTCGCGTCCGACGCTGAATATGTACCTGCGGTTCGGGGCGATGATCCTCACGTCGATGGTGGTCATGTACTTCGTGATGTTCGCCGGCTCGTGGGAGTGGAGCCACATCCGCTTCAGCCAGAGCCGCGTCTTCATGGCGATCACCATGGGCGGCACCATGGGACTCGTCATGCTCGCCTGGATGCTCGGCATGTACAAGAGCACGAAGGGCAACATCGCCGTGATCGCGGCGAGCGTGCTGCTCATCGGCGGCGGCATCGCCCTCGACCGCACCCAGGCCACCGTGAACGACACGTCCTTCATGCGCGCGATGATCCCGCACCACTCGCTGGCGATCACGCGATCCGAGCGCTTCCAGAACGAGGACGTCCGGGTGTGCGAACTCGCGGTCGAGATCAGCGAGGCCCAGCGGCGCGAGATCGACGAGATGGACTGGCTGATCCGCGACATCGAGGAGAACGGCCCCGCCACGACGACCGAGGAGGCCGAGGCGCGCCCCGTGCCCGAGTTCCCCGCGGAGGCCGAGCGCGAGTGCCCGGCGCCCTGAGCGGCGCGGGGGAATGCGCCGCGACGCGCAGCGAACCGATGCGGCGCAGCCCGGCCGCGGCGACTCAGGCCGGCTCGGGACGGAAGGCCCGGACCGGACCCGAGACCGACACCCGGACCTCGGTGCCGCGGGGCACCACCCCGGACGCCGTGACCCGCGCCCGCAGCCGCAGGCCGTCGGCGAGCGCGAGGGCGAGCATCGCGTCGTGACCCGTGTACTCGACGTCGGCGACGATCGCGTCGAGCGGGGCGGCCGGGCCGGGTCCGGTGCCGCCGACGGCGGCCGACCCCGATCCGCTCCGACCGACGGATTCCGCGTCCGCACGCTCCACGTGCAGCTCCTCCGGGCGCACGAGCACCGTCACGGGCTCGCCGTCCTCGGGCGCGAGCCCCGAGGCATCCGCCACCGGCACCGCGCGAAGCCGCCCGATCGCGGTCGCGACCTCGTCGCCGTGCAGCACCCCGGGAAGGAACACGGCGTCGCCGACGAACCCCGCCACCCAGGGCGTGACCGGCTCCCGGTAGACCTCCTCCGGCGTGCCGAGCTGCAGCACCTCGCCGCCGCGCATGACCGCGACGCGGTCGGCGACGGAGAGCGCCTCGGCCTGGTCATGCGTGACCAGGATGCCGGTGACGCCCTCGGTGCGCAGCAGCTCGCGCACCGCGGCGCGGAGATCGGCGCGCAGCATCGGATCGAGCGCACCGAACGGCTCGTCGAGGAGCACGAGCTCGGGGCCGGCCGCGAGGGCCCGCGCGAGCGCGACGCGCTGCGCCTGCCCGCCCGAGAGCTGGCCCGGGGCGCGCGTCGCGAGCGGCGCGAGGTCGACGAGGTCGAGCAGGCGCCGGACCTCGTCGGACCTCGCCGCCCTGCGGGCCGCGCGCGCGGAGCCGCGGCCGGCGAGCATGCCGAACGCCACGTTCTCGGCGACCGTGAGGTGCGGGAAGAGCGCGGCATCCTGGGGCACCCATCCGATGCGCCGTTTCTCGGGCGCGAGGTGGATGCCGTGCGTCGTCACCATCCGCTGCCCGATGCGGATCTCCCCCGACTGCGCGCGGAGCAGACCGGCGATGGTGCGCAGCAGGGTGGTCTTGCCACATCCGCTCGGCCCGACGATGGCGAGCAGTTCGCCGTGCGGCACCTCGACGTCGACCGCGTGCAGGACCGGGCCGCCCTCGTAGCCGACCGTCAGGTCGCGCACCTCCAACCGGCTCATCCGATGACCTCCCGGGTCGTCTCGCGCTCGGCCGCCGCGCGCGGCGCGATCGCCTCCCGGGTCGCCTCGCGTCCGGCGCGCGCGTCGGAGAGCAGGAACGCGGGCACCGCCGCGACGAGCAGCAGGGCGACCGCGTACGGCGCGGCGGCGCCGTAGGCGGAGATGTCGGTGCGCTGCCAGAGTTCGACGGCGAGCGTGTCGGTGCCCGTCGGGCGCAGCATGAGGGTCGCCGGCAACTCCTTCATGGCCGAGACCGCGGCGAGCAGTGCGGCCGCGAAGATGCCCGGGCGCGCGAGGCGCGCGGTCACCGACCACCACGTGCGGGCGCGCGAGTTGCCGAGCGTGCGCGAGACGTCCTCGAGCGAGGTCGGCACCTGGCCGGTCGCCGAACGGATCGAGCCGATGGCCTTCGGCATGAAGAGGATGCCGTAGCCGAACGCGAGCACGAGCGCGGTCTGGTAGAGCGCCGGGACGACGCTCAGCGAGAAGAACACGAGCGATAGGCCGACGACGATGCCGGGCAGGCCGAGCGCGAGGTAGCCCGCGGACTCGATGCCCCGCACCATCCGGCCGCGGTGCCGCGCCGCGAGCACGCCGATCGGCAGCGCGAGCGCGACCGCGACGACCGCGCCCCCCGCCGAGAGCAGCACCGTGTTGCCGACCGCGCGCGCGAGGTTCGCGCCGTCGAAGGCCTGCAGCGTCTCGGCGGTGAGCACGCGGCCGAGGAGCACCGCGACCGGGACGACGACCGCCACCACGGGCACGAGCGCGAGCAGCAGCAGGCCGGGAACGGTCCACGGCCCGAGCCGGGTCATCCGTCGTCGCCCGGCCGTCGGCGCCGCCTGGATGCGTCGTGCCGCGCGCCCGCGCGCGACCTGCTCGCCGATCACGACGAGCAGCGCGAGCGCGACGAGGAGCACCGCGAGCACCGCGGCCTCGTCGCGGCTGAAGCTCGCCGAGTACGCCTGCTGGATCGCGGTCGTGAGCACCGGGAAGCGGAACAGCGCGACCCCGCCGAAGTCGCTCAGCGTGTAGAGGCAGACGAGCAGTGCGCCCGCGAGCACCGCCGGCCGGATCTGCGGCCACGTGCCGAGCATGAACGAGCCGAACGGCCCGCGCCCCAGCGTGCGGGCGACGTCGTCCAGGCCGGTGCTGCCGATCCGGAGCGCCGCGGCGACGGGCAACGTCACGTACGGCACCGAGACGAAGCTGAGCACGAGCCAGGCGGCCCAGAAGCCCTTCATCGACGGCTGCCAGGCGAGCCATCCGTAGGCCGCGAGGTACGAGGGCATCGCGAGCGGGAGCGCCGCGAGCACCGCCCACGCGCCGCGCCAGCGCAGCCGGGCGCGGGCGAGCAGGAACGCGCTCGGCACGCCGAGCGCCACCGCGGTGAGGGTGACGGATGCCGCGAGCAGCACCGAGTTGCCGACGAGCAGCGGGATCCGGGGCCGGTCGAAGACCGCGGCGAGCGCGTCGGGGTCGGCCGAGAGCACCCGGACGACGAGGTGGATGACCGGGATCGCGGCGAGCGCGACCGCGACGAGGGACGCCGCGACGAGCCCCCACGGACGGCGGGGGCTCGGCGTCGCGACTCGGTCGGTCATCTCGGTTCCAGCGTAGGCGTGCGGCGCAGCGCTGCGGTGGGGTCGTCGGCCCCGCGGCATCCGCTCGCCCCTCGGGGTCAGATCAGGCCGTTGTCGGCCAGCAGCTGCTGCGACTCGCCGACCGAGTCGAGGTCGCTGAGGTCGAGTCCGGGGTTCACGAGCGTGTCGATCGCGGGCAGGCCCTCGGGCGCGTCGATGCCGGGCAGCAGCGGGTACTCGAAGGTCTCCTCCACGAAGTACTGCTGCGCCTGCTCGGAGACGAGGAACTCGACGAACGTGCGTGCGGCCTCGTCGTCCTCCGCGCCGTCCATGATGGCGGCGCCCGTCACGTTCACGATGCCGCCCGGGTCGCCCGGGAGGAACTTCAGCCGGGCGCGCATGTTCTCCGCGCCCACCTCGGCGGCCTGGCGGAACCAGTAGTAGTGGTTGATGAGGCCGAGCTGCGCCTGCCCGGTGTTGACGAGGTCGAGCGAGGCGAGGTTGTTCTCGGTGAGCTCGGGGTCGTTCGCGGCCATGCCCTCGACCCACGCAGCTGCGGCGTCCTCGCCCTCGAGCACTCGCAGCGCCGTGATGAACGACTGGAAGCTGGCGTTGCCGGGCGCGAAGGCGACCTGGCCCGACCACTCCTCGCCGGTGAGGTCGTCGACCGTGTCGGGCACCTCGTCCTCGCTGAGCTGCTCGCCGTCGTAGGCGATGACGCGGGCACGGCCGGTCACGCCGATCCACGAGTCATCCGTCGAGGTGAAGCCGTCGGGGATCAGGTCGGCGAGGTCGGACGGGATCTCGGTCACGAGGTCGGCGTCGGCGAGCGCGCCGAGCGCGCCGGCGTCCTGCGACAGGAACACCTCGGCGGGAGTGCGGTCGCCCTCCTCGAGGAGCAGGGCAGTGAGCTCGGGCGTCGCAGCGTAGCGCGCCTCGACGGTGATGCCCGTCTCCTCCTCGAACTGCTCGATGAGCGGACCGACGAGGCTCTCGTCGCGGCCCACGTAGACGGTGAGCGTCTCCGCGTCGTCTTCCGGCGCGGTGCAGCCGGTCAGGGCGAGGGTCGCGGCGGCGAGGCCGGCTCCGGCGAGGACGATTCCGCGTCGTGCGCGCATGGGCGAACTGCTCCAACGGTCGATGGAAAGGTGAGGGCCCGTCGAAAGCGGGTGAACTTAGCCTAGCCTCACCTGACTTCGACCTCGACCCCGGGCGTCACCGTCGGGCCCGACCGCTCCGAGTGATCCGCGCATGAGAATCCTGCACGCGCAGCCCTGCGAGCGGGCATCGACCGGATCCTCATGCACGAGCGAATCGCTTGACGGCCGGCGGGACGTCGCCTACGGTTAAGCACGTCATTAATTAAGGAGTTGCTTTCATGGCGGAAGCCGCGGACGAGCTCAGCCTCGTCTTCCGCGCCCTCGCCGATCCCACCAGGCGCGCGATGCTCTCGCGCCTGCACCGCGGACCGGCGACCGTCGGAGAACTCGCGGAGCCGTTCGCGATGAGCCGCCCCGCGATCTCGCAGCACCTCGCGGTGCTCGAGCGCGCCGGGCTCATCGAGCGCACCGTCACCGCGCAGTGGCGCACCTGCACGCTGCGGACGGAACCGCTCGACGAGGCATCCGACTGGGTCGAACGCCATCGCGGCGAGTGGAACGAGCGGTTCGACCTGCTCGACGAGCAGCTCCGAAGGATGAGAGGGGGAACCCCATGACCGCGCAGTCCGACGCGCAGTTCACCATCACCCGCATCTTCGATGCACCCCGCGAACTGGTGTGGCAGGCCTGGACCGAGTCCGCCGACGCAGCGGAATGGTGGCACCCGCGCGGCATCGTCATCAAGGACGGCAGCGTCTCCGTCGACGCCCGGCCCGGCGGGCGGTACGCCTACACCATGGTGAATCCCGCCGACGGGAGCGAGTACCCGACCGCCGGCGTCTACCGCGAGGTCGACCCGCCCAGGCGACTCGTCTTCACCTGGGCGTCGCCCGGCGATCCCGACGAGACCGCGCCCGTCATCACGGTCGACTTGCGCGAGCTCGACGACGACCGGACGGAGATGCTGTTCCACGTGCGCGGCTTCCCCGGCGCACCCGGCGACGAGGACGTGTACGACGGCTGGGACTCGGCGTTCGACCTGCTCGACGAGCAGCTCTCGGCGAGGATCCGCTGATGGAACGGCTCATCGTCGAGCAGATCGTGTCGGCCGACGGCTACGCGGCCGACGCCGAGGGCGGGATCGGGTTCTTCGAGGCCGTCCCGGGCCTCGAGGCGACCGACCAGGATCAGCTCGACTTCCTCGAGGGCGTCGACGCGATCCTGCTGGGTGCGAACACGTACCGGATGTTCGCGGACTACTGGCCCGCGGCCGACCCCGCCGTCGAGGCGGTCGCCGAGCCCATCGCGCGGCTGCCGAAGCACGTCGTGTCGAACTCGCTCGAGCGGGCGCCGTGGGGCGACGGCGAGATCGAGGTGCTGCGGGGGGATGGCGCGACCTCCGTCGCCCGCCTGAAGGAGCGATTCGACGCGATCGTGCTCTGGGGGAGCCTCGAGCTCACTGAGGCGCTGTTCGCAGCCGGGCTCGTCGACGAACTCCGACTGCGGATCGTGCCCGTGCTGATCGGGTCGGGGCGCCCGTTCACGCCGTCCGCCCTCGGGCAGCAGGCGCTGGCGCTCGAGCACCTGCACACGCACCCCACGGGACATGTGAGCCTGCACTACCGGTTGCGGTGACCGCTACGGCCGGTCGGGCGCCGCCGGGTCGAACTCGACGCTGCGCCCGACCTCGTCAGCCGGCCCCACCGCCGGTGCCGATTCCGGGGCCGGCACCGATTCCTCGGCGCCTCGGTACGTCTCCGAGAGCAGGCGGTACGACTTCGTCGTGAACGCGACCAGCGCGAGCACGACCGTCGCGAGCCCGGCGAACAGGAACACGAGCGCGATCCCGCGGGCGTCGCCGTCGCCGAGCAGCCAGCCCCACGTGGCCTGGCCCGTCGGCGCCTCCATGTACGGGATGATCCAGAACTCCGCGATCGGGGCGATGAGGAAGGCGGTGATCGGCGCCGCGGCAGCCTCGACCGCCGCGGCGAATCCGAAGACCCGGCCCTGCCGGCGGAACGGCACGACCTTCTGGATCACGGTCTGCTCGGCCGCCTCCACGACCGGGATGAGGCACATGTACAGCCAGATGCCCGCCGCGTAGAGCCACCACTGCTCGCGGATCGTGAACGCGGCGCCGAGCACGCCCATCGCGACCACCACGAGGAGCATCGTTCGGATCGGGTTGCGGCCGAGCCCGAACTTCGCGATCACGGCGCCGCCGATGATGAAGCCCGTCGCCGTGACGCCGAGCACGACGCCCCAGACCTCGACCGGGAAGATCGTGAGGCCGTACGGGTCCATGAGCGCCATGTAGACGCCGCCGATGAGGTTGTTGAAGGTGGCGAAGATGATGAGCGCGAACAGCCCGGGCACCACCCGGATGGCGCTGATGCTGCCCCGAACGTCGATCATCGGCTCGCGTTCGCCCTCGCGGGCGGGCCGCTCCTCCGGCACGCGCAGGAAGAACAGGTGCACGAGCGCGACGAGCGTCAGCACGATCGCGATCACGAGGGTCCACCCCATGCCGAGGAACCCGATCGCGAGGCCGCTGAAGACACTCGTCACGATGAAGGCGACGCCCTGCACGGTGCCGACGAGGCCGTTCGCGTTCGCGTGCCGTTCCACGGGCACCAGGAGCGTGACCGTCGTCGAGAGCGCGATGTTGCGCATGTGCTCGACGACGGAGCCGAACAGGATGATTCCGGCGAACAGCCAGAACCACGGCCCGCCGAGATCGACGAGCGCCGACTCGGGCTGGAGCAGGTAGATCGCGCCGGCCACCACGAACGAGCCGAGCGTGACGAGGCTCGAGAACCGCATGACCTGCAGCTTGCGATGCCGGTCGACGATGGTGCCGAACAGCATCGCGAAGAACGCGATGAGCAGCATGTAGGCGCCGCCGACGATGCCGGTCGCGAGCACCGACCGGGTCTCGAGGTAGACCCAGAACGTCAGGGCGAACCAGAGGAAGCTCGTCGTGACGTTCGCGAGCGCGGTGTTGACGAGCACCTGGAGGAACGTGCGCATGCCGTTCGGCGGCGGCTCGACGTCGGGCGCGAGCCCCGCGGCATCCGCCCTGCTCGGCACCGTCGCCTCGTTCCGGGCTGACGCTCCATCCGCCCCGACGTGATCGGACATGAGGGTGAGCGTAGGCCGGTCCACCGACATCCGGAACCCTCGGGCTGCGAGCGATCGGAGGCGCGTCCGCCGCATCCGCGCGTCTGGGAGAATCGTCCGGTGACCCCTCCGTTCCAGCCCCTGCACGACACCGCCTTCCGCGGCTTCGCCTCCGACAACTACTCGGGCGTGCACCCCGAGGTGCTCGCCGCGATCGCGGGTGCGAACGGCGGGCACCAGGTCGCCTACGGCGACGACGACTACACCGGGCACCTGCACGAGGTGTTCGCGCGGCACTTCGGCGACCCGGTCGAGGTGTACCCCGTCTTCAACGGCACGGGCGCGAACGTCACGGCGCTGCAGTCGATGCTCCCCCGCTGGGGTGCGGTGGTGTCGGCGTCGACCGCGCACATCAACGTCGACGAGGGCGGCGCCCCGGAGCGCGTCGGCGGCATCAAGCTGCTGACCGTGCCGACGGATGACGGCAAGCTCACGCCGGAGCTCGTCGACCGCGAGGCCTGGGGCTGGGGCGACGAGCACCGCGCGCAGCCGCTCGTCGTGTCGATCACGCAGACCACCGAGCTCGGCACCGCGTACTCCGTCGAGGAGATCCGGGCGCTGGCCGACCACGCGCACGAGCGCGGGATGACGCTGCACATGGACGGTGCGCGGATCTCGAACGCCGCGGCATCCCTCGGCCTGCCCCTGCGCGCGTTCACGCGCGACGCCGGGGTCGACGTGCTGAGCTTCGGCGGCACCAAGAACGGCGCGCTGCTCGGCGAGGCCATCGTGGTGCTGAACCCCGCGGCATCCGAGGGCCTGAAGTACCTGCGCAAGCTCAACATGCAGCTCTCGTCGAAGATGCGCTTCGTGTCGGCGCAGCTCATCGCGCTGCTCGACGGCGACCTCTACCTGCGGAACGCGTCGCACTCGAACGCCATGGCCCGACGCCTGCGCGACGCGCTCGACGCCGGCATCGCCGCGGGCGAGCTGCCGGGGCTCTCGTTCACGCAGGCGACCCAGTCGAACGGCGTCTTCGCGGTGCTGCCCGCGGGCGTCGCCGACCGCCTGCGCGAGCGCGGCTTCAAGTTCTACGACTGGGATGCCGCGAGGAACGAGGTGCGCTGGATGTGCTCGTTCGACACGACCGAGGGCGACATCGACGCGTTCGTCGCGGGGATCCGCGAGGAGCTGGCGCGCGCGGCGGCGTAGCGCCCGGATCCGCCTCACCCGCGAACGCCGCGGGGCTCCCGAGCGGGCCCCGCGGCGTTCGTCGCTCGGATCAGGCCGGGCCGGCGCCGATCAACGCGGAGAGTTCGGCGAGCACCGAACCGTCGACCGCGTTCGCGTCGCCGAGCACCACGACGCGGTTCGGCCCGAGACGTTCGATCTCGGACGCGATGTCGGAGGTCACGGACGACCGCTTGACGGTGAGCAACGGCGCCCCGGCGGCGGACAGTGCCGCTCCGGCGGCGAGGGCCGCCGTGTCCGATCCGTTGACCACGTAGACGGTGTCCACCACCGACGGCCAGCCCTCGGCTGCGACCGCGGCGACCGTTCCGAAGCGCCCCTCGCCGGCCAACCGCTCGACGGTCCCCGTGGTGAAGTGGGCGAGCGCCTCCAGGACCGAGTCGGCGACGACCTCGGTCGCGCCGATCACGACGAGACGCTGCGCGCCCAGGCGATCGAGCTCGGCGGCGGTCGCCGCCGGTACCGCGTCGGACCCGACGGCGAGCAGCGGTGCACCCTGCGCCGCCGCGAGCGCCGCCGCAGCGAACGACGTCGGCGCGTCCGCCGGGTCGACCAGGTACGCCACCTCGGCGCCCGGGTCGGTGCCGATGGCCGAGACCCCGGCGAGCAGACCGGCGTCGCCGTCCCCCGAGACCCGCTCCACCGCTCCGTCGGCGACACCGCCGAGATCCTCGATCACGGCGTCGGAGACGCGGTCGGCACCGCCGATCACCACGATCCGCTCGGGCGCGAGCCGCTCGAGCTCGACCGCGGTCTCCGACGGCACCGACTCGCGCTTCACTGCGAGCAGCGGCCCGCCGTGCCGACCGGCGAGCACCGCCGCCGCGACCGCGGCGGCGCGGTCGGTCCCGTTCACCACGTAGGCCACCTCGGTGCCCGGCGCCCACTCGGCCGCGGACGCCTCCGCGTACGTGCGGAAGCGGCCGTCGCCGGCGATCCGGACCACCGACGGAGCCGGCTTCGCGATCGACACCGGAACGCTCGTCCGTGTGGTCGGCACGTAGCCCGCCTTCGTGCCCGTGACCTCGACCGAGATGGCCGCACCGGCATCGGCGGCGGTCAGGACGAGGCTCGGCTGGACGGCTCCCGCGATGGGGGTGCCGTCGCGGAGCCACTGGAACGCGAGTTCGACCGGTGCCGGCTGCCAGTCACCGGCGACCGCCGTCACGGTCCCCCCGACGACGGGATCGCCGTCGATGAGCGGGGCGGGTGCGGAGTCGAGGTCGAGGAGCGCCTCGCACGAACCGGGATCCGTGTAGACGTGGGTCCACTGCGACTCGCCGGTGGTGCCCCATCCGTCTTCGAAGACGGCCGTCACGGTGTACGAGACGCGGTACTCGCCGGATGCCGGGACACCCCACGGCGCGCCGTCGTAGGACTCGCCGCCGTCGCCGGACACGCCGCCGTTCGCCGTCCACGACCACCAGCCGTGCGGGAAGTCCTCGAGCAGCAGGTGCGCCGGTGCATCGCAGGTCGCCGGCGTGAACACGGGCTCGGGAACGGTGACGGTCTCGAACGCGGCATCCGTCTCGACCGTGAAGTCGAGCGCGGCGAATCCGGGCTCGTACGCGCCGGGATCGTCGACGCCGGCCGGCCACTTCGAGACGACCGTGCCGTCCCGCCCGAGGACGACGCTCGCGTCGCCGGGCGCCGAGTAACGGACCTGGACGAGCTCGGCGATGCCGGGCGCCCATGTCGCGCCTTCGAGCGTCACCTCGGCGATCCCGGATGTCGCGGGGTCCCCGTTCCACATCAGCATCTGCTGACGCCCGAGGCCGTCGACGTAGAGGAATCCGATCCACTGGAGGGGCCGGTCGGACTCCCACGCGATGGCGGGCGCCTCCCCGTCGCGGACCACCTCGGCCGAGACGCGCGACACCGAGGTCAGCGTCGGAACGGCGGCGAGGTCGACGTCGGAATCGACGGCGAAGCCCAGCCCGTCGAGGTCGCCGACGGGCACGGTCGGATCCTGGAGACCCGACGGCTCCTTCGCGACGATGTCGCCGCTCGCGTCGACGGTGATCGATCCGCCGGCCCACTGGTAGCTGAGCTGTTCGAGCACGGCGGCGCCTCCGGCCCACTGCGTCGTGTCGATCGCCGCACGCGCGACGCCCTCGGTCGCCGGCCCCGTTCCCTCCTGCCACATCGACCAGTCCGCGAGGTGCGTCCGGCCGATGGCGTCGGTGAAGGTCAGCTGGACCGACCCGACGGGCCGGTCTGCGGACCAGGAGATCAGCAGCTCCTCGCCCTCGCCGAGCACCTCGGGCGAGGTCCGGACCAGCCCCGTCAGCGATGGCGGCACGGACAGGTCGACGTCGGACTCGACGGTGAACGGCGCGAAGGCGATCGCCTCGGGCGCGGGCGGGACCGCTCCGTCGGCCGTGCTCCAGAGCAGTTGACCGCTCGCATCGAGTGCGACCGAGAAGTGCTCGCCACCGACCCCGATCCAGGAGTACCCGATCTGTTCGAGCTCCACCGTGCCGGCCGGCCATTCCGTCGTGTCGACGTAGCTGCGGATCTGACCGGACGCGGCACCACCCCACGCGTCGCCGTAGAGGTAGTGGCTGCCGCCGAGCGCATCGCGCAGCACGACCGAGACGGAGTCGACGACGCCGTCGACCGCCCAGTCCACGACGATCTCATCGCCCTCGCGGACGAGGTCCGTGGATGCCCTGGCGAGCATGGTCAGCACCGGCACCGCGGACGGGTCGTGGTCCGAGATCACGATGAAGTCGAGTCCGGTGAGGGCACCGTCCTGCAGCACCGCGTCGGCGATGCCCTCGGGGGACTTGTAGACGACGGCGCCGGAGGCGTCGATCGTCATGTAGCCGCCGTCCCAGCCGTAGCTGAGCTCGGCGAACTGGATGGCACCGCCGGCCCAGGCTGGGGTGTCGACCTCGAGCCCGACCGTGCCCGCCGTCGCCGGGCCGGTTCCGTCGTACCACCAGCTCCATTCCGCGCGGTGGTCGCGACCGAAGGCGTCGCGGAACGAGAACGTCACCGAGTCCACCGGTCGGTCGAACTCCCACGCCACCTCGAGTCGCTCGCCGTCGACCAGGCTGTCCGCCGAGAGCCGCGTGGCACCGATCAGCGTCGGGGGGATCGAGAGGTCGACGTCGGAATGCACCTCGAACGGCGTGAACCGGATCGCGTCGGCTGCCGATCCGATGGGCGCGAGCCCGTCGCTCGACCACAGCACCTCACCGGCGGCATCGAGTTCGACGTAGTGGTAGGTGTCGCCGACCGTCCACGAGTAGCTCACCCCCGCGAGGGCGACGATGCCCCCCGCCCAGGACGCCGTGTCGATCATGCCGCGTGCATCGCCCGCGGCGCCGCCCTCCCAGCCGCCGTAGAGGTAGTGGGTGCGACCGAGCGCATCGCGCACGGCCACCGTGACGGACTCGACGGGGGCGTCGAACTCCCAGGCCACGACGACTTCGTCCCCCTCGGCGGCGAGGTCGGGCGAGGTCCGTTCGAGCGACACGAGGTTCGGCGCGATGTCGGCTGCCATCGCCGCGGTGGGCTGCAGGATCGAGAGCGCGGTGAGCACCGCGATGAACAGGGCGACGAGCGACCGCGGTCGCCGCCCCGGGAGGTTCGGGTCCAAGGGGGTTCCTGTCTGTAGGGGTGATCGCAGCATAGGGGGCGCGAAGCGAGGGGACACGTCGCTCCACATGCCCCCGTTCGAGGGCCATGGCCCGAACCCCCTCAGCCGGCCGTGACGACCACCCGCTGCTCGCCGATGCCCTCGGGGGCGGTGAGCACGAGCACGCGCGTCTCCGCGTCCCACGCCGCGACCTCGGCGCCCTCGACGGCAGGGTCGTCGCCGAAGGCGTCGGGCAGGTACAGCTCGGTGGGCGCGGATGCCTCGGGGTCGGGCGTGAAGACGAGCTCGAAGGCGGCATCCGTCGCAGACCAGCCCGCGGGCGTGCCCGCGATCGCGCGCGGGTAGGCGCGGTCGAGTGCGTCGACGAGGTTGCGCGGCGTGCCGTCGTCCTCGTATGGGCCCCAGCTCCCGGGGTCGCGCGACCAGTAGGTGACGCCGATCCCGAGTTCGTCGGCCGTGTCGTACATGAGGTCGACGTAGTCGAGCGCTCCGGGGAGCCTCGTGTCGAGCCCGAACTCGCCGAGGATCACGGGCACGTCGCCGAGCGCCTCCGACGTGCGCAGCACGTTCGACCGCCACGCGGCGACGGTGCCCTCGACGAGGTCGCGCGAGGTGCCGGTGAAGCCGTCGCCCAGGTCCATGGGCAGCGGGTAGATGTGCGGGCAGAACGCGATCCGGGCGTCGCCCTCGCGCGGGTCGTCGACCCGCCCGAGCCCGCTCGGCAGGCCCCAGTTGAACCCGAGCGCCTGCGGTTCGAGGCAGGCCCACGTGTCGTCGTCGACCTCGCGGATCGCGTCGACGGTGCGCTGGTAGAGCGCCGTGAGCGGGCCGGACTCGAACGCCGGACCCTGCACCGTGCCGCCGTAGGGCTCGTTCATGAGGTCGTACGCGACGACGGCTTCGACGTCGGCGAACCGCTCGGCGACGGCACGCCAGGCGCCGGCGTAGTGCTCCATGAGCTCCGGATGCTCACCGGTCGTGTTCCAGAAGTGGTCGAAGGCGCGGATGACGCCGGGCTCGAGGTAGTACAGCTCCCACATGTCCTGGTCGGCGACGGGCAGGCCGTCGAGGTGGGTCGCCCACGCGGGCGCGCCGTTGCCGGCGGTGCCGGCCTCGGTGATGGCCGGCCCCCAGAGGTCCTGGTGCATGTCGAGCATGACGCGGTAGCCGCGCTCGGCGTACCAGTCGACGCGCTCGGCGACGTCGTCGAGGTAGCCCTGGTCGTAGACGCCCGGTTCTGGTTCGACCTTCCGCCACGAGATGAGGAAGCGGACGAAGTCGGTGCCCATGTCCGCGTGCTCGGCGTCGAGGTCGGCCTCGGTGAAGTCGGGGAGTCCGTCGGGAGCGCTCTTGGAGCTGCTCGCGGTGTTGAAGCCGCGCGCCACGATCGTGCGGCCCGTCTCGTCGGCGAGGTGCGCGCCGATGGCGGCGGGTCCGGGCGTGCGCAGCGCCGCGGCCGCCGCCCCGACCGCCATCAGCCCGACCAGGCCGGCGGCGAGCACCGAACGAGCACCGAATCCCACGTCGTCCTCCTCGACTCCCGGCGCCCCTGTCGGCGCGCGTGAGCGCGACGCTATCATCGTTCGCATGCCGACTGGGACAGTTGACCCACTTCCGTTCGGTCGCGTCTCGTGGGCGGTCCTCGCCGGCCTCTCCGTGCTCGCGATCCTCGCCGGGATCCAGCCGATCGTGGGGCCCCTCGCCACCTTCGCGCCGGTGCTCGCCGTGCCCGCCGCGGCCGGCCTGCCGTTCCTCATCCCACCGCTGCGCACGACACCGGTCGGCGAGACGACGTGGGCCTTCTGGGCAGCCGACATCGCCGGCGCCGCCGTCATGCTCGGATCGGCGTTCGTGCTGCTGCGCGCCGCGCAGCGCCGCCGGCCCGATCCGGGTCCCGCGCGGGCGTTCGGGCGCGCGGTGGGCGTCACGACCCTCGCGCTGATCGCCGGCAACATCATCCGCGGGGTGTTCTCCTCCTTCGTCGTGTATGCCGACCCCGGCACCTACCTCGGCACGATGCTCGGGAACATCGCCGTGTCGGGGCTCACCGGCGCCGTGCTCGGCCTGGTCGTCGGCGTCGTCGCGGCGACCGTCGCCGCGGTCGGTCGCTCGACTGGCGCGCCATCCGCCGATCTCGTTCCTCAGGACGACACGCCGCGCCGGTCGCCCTCCGGCGGGGTGTCCTCCTGAGCAACGCACGCAGACGCACGAGCGGTCCTGAGAACGGGACCCGCGTGCGGAATACGTGCAGGATCCATGCGTTGTAATGCACTGGGACGACGGTGTCCCGGCAGAACCATCGGATCCACTCGGAAGGCACCGTCACCATGACCCTCGTCGACACCTCGCGCCACGTCCCCACCGACGCCCCGCTCATCGCGCCCCTCGTGGAGCGCTGGAGCCCCCGCGCCTACGACCCCACCGCCGAGCTCTCGGAGGAGAGCCTGCGTACCCTGCTCGAAGCCGCGCGCTGGGCGCCGTCGGCGAACAACGTCCAGCCGTGGCGCTTCATCGTCGCCCGGCGCGGCAGCGCGGCGTTCACGGCGATCCACGACGCGCTCATGGGCTTCAACCAGGCCTGGGCCGACTCGGCGGCCGCGCTCGTCGTGAACGTCGCCGAGACGGTCGACGAGGCCGGCACCCCGCGCCCGTGGGCGAAGTACGACCTCGGCCAGGCCGTCGCCTACATGTCGCTCCAGGCCCAGCACGACGGCCTGCACACGCACCAGATGGGCGGCTTCGACGGCGCCCGCCTCGCCGAGGTGTTCGGTCTCCGCGCCGGCCTCGACGTGGTGTCGGTCAGCGCCATCGGCAAGGTCGGCGACGCGTCGGCGCTCCCCGAGCCGCTCCGCGAGCGCGAGGTCGCCCCGCGCAGCCGCAAGCCGCTCGACGAGATCGTCATCGCGGCGGCCTGATCGGGTCGCAGCATCCCGCGGTGTGATACCGCGCGCGCCGAGTGATACCGGTCCACCGGTATCACTCGGCGCGAGGTGTATCACACGGGGCAACCCAGCCCGCCGACCTACGGCCGCAGCAGCACCTTGATCGCGCGGCGCTCGTCCATCGCGGCGTAGGCCTCCGCGGCATCCGCCAGCGGCAGCTCGAGGTCGAAGACCAGGCCGGGGCGGATGGCGCCGGAGCGCACGTCGGGCAGCAGCTCGCCGATGTACCCGCGCACCGGCGCGACCCCGCCGTTCACGCCGACGTTGCGGTTGAACATGGGCCGCACGGGCAGTTCGGGCCCGCCGTTCGGCGCACCGACGTAGCCGACCATCCCGCCGGGTCGGGTCGAGCGCAGCGCCTGGTCCATCGACTCCTTCGTGCCGACGCACTCGAGCACGCGGTCGGCGCCGATGCCGCCGGTGAGCTCCTGCACGCGACGGACGCCCTCGTCGCCCCGCTCCTCGACGACGTGCGTCGCCCCGAACTCGCGCGCGAGCGCCTGCCGGTCGGCGTGCCGCGACATCGCGATGATCGTGGTCGCGCCGAGCCGCTTGGCGGCGATGATCGCGCAGAGCCCGACGGCGCCGTCGCCGACGACCGCGACCGAGTCGCCGGGGCCCACACCCGCCGACACCGCGGCATGGTGGCCGGTGCCCATGACGTCGCTGAGCGTGAGCAGCCCGGGGATCTCGTCGTCGGAGACCGGGCCGGGCACGACGAACAGCGTGCCGTCGGCGAGCGGCACGCGCACCCGCTCGCCCTGGCCGCCGTCGGCGACGCCGCCCACCCGGTCGTCACCGCCCCACCAGCTGCCCGAGAGGCACGAGGTGCTCACCCCGTTCCGGCAGTTCGCGCAGGTGCCGTCGCAGACGTAGAACGGGGCGATCACGAAGTCGCCCACCTCGACGAGCGAGACGTCGGGCCCGACCGCCTCGACGACGCCGATGAACTCGTGGCCGATCCGATGCGGGGCGTGCGTCGGCGTGACGCCGCGGTACGGCCACAGGTCGGAGCCGCAGACGCAGGCGGCCACGACGCGGACGATCGCGTCGCCGCCGGTCGAGAGCTCGGGGTCGGGCACGTCTTCGACGCGGATGTCACGGGCGGCATGGATCACGGTGGCGAGCATGGTCCGAGACTACGCGCGTGCGGCGCGGCGGCGCCCGTGGCATCCGCTGGTCGCCTCGGCGGATGCGACCCCCGCACCCCGTCCCGTGATCGTCAACCCCCTGACCGCATCGCGGGATCCCGGCCTAGCGTCGACGGATGGACGAGCACGCGCGCCAGACACCGGATCGCCCCGATCCTGCCCGGAACGATCGCGACGACGACGACGACGCCGACCGGATCCGGGACCTGGAACCCGGCGTCCGCGATGTGGGCCGGGGTGCCGGCGACCTGCGGACGACCCCGGCAAGGAGGACCGGGCTGCTCGTGGCCGGCGCGATCATCGGGGTCCTCGGCCTGATCGGCGTCGGCGTGTACGCGTCCATGCCGCGGGACACCCCGGTCGAGGGGAACGCGCAGGCCGACTACGCCTTCCAGGGCGGCCTCATCATCGTGTCGGCGATCCTCGTCGGCATCGGCGCGCTGCTCCTGATGCGGGCCTGGGTGCTCCGCCGCCGAGCGCAGCACGGCGGCGGGTAGGCCGGACTCCGCAGCATCCGAGCCCGCGGGCGACCGCTGTCGCGGCACCGGGAGCGGGCAGCCGGCGTGCGCCCACACGCCGGGAGTCGGCGGCGGCCGTCACACGTGCGGCACGAACTCCTGCCACGCGAGCCGCTTCCGCCTGCGCGGGTCGGCGACGACGCGATCGACGGCGTCGAACACGAGCGTGCGCCGGTGCCGCTCGTCGTAGCGCGGCCAGTCGGGGTGGGGGGCTCCGGATGCCGCGAAGCCGGTCCAGTGCGCCTGCATCCGCCGCCCGACCGCGCGGAGCATCCGCCGCCCGCCGAGCACGGTGAGCCCGGCGCCGACCGGGGTGTCGAACTTCTCGAACAGCGCGAAGAGCTCGAGGCCGTGCGTCGCATCGAGGCCGAGCCACCGCGCCGCGCGCGGCGCGGCGTCGAACCGGTAGCACCAGGTCGGCGCGAAGCGGGCGTGGCGTTCGGCGACCTTCACGCTCGGGAACCAGAACGTGAAGTCGCCGGCGAAGTCGGCGGCGGCGCGCCGGTCGGGCAGGCCCGGGTAGCGGGCCTTGATCGCCTTGCGCGCCTTCTTGGGGGTGTTGGCGAAGATCGCCCGGATGCGCGGTCTCGTGGTGGGGAGGATGTCGATCCGCCCCTCGAACAGCGACCCCTCGCGATCGTTCGTGCCGATGATGAGGGGCACGCGGTGCGCGAGTCCGTCCCGGAAGGCGTCGAGCGGCCGGCGCGGCAGGAAGACGCCGTCGATTACGGGCGCCAGCGCGATGGTCCCCGGCTGCTCGTCCGGCGTCCGCACCGTGAGCTCGGTCGTCGCGTCGGCGAGCCGCATGGGATCGGCCGTGCGGAGCATCTCCGCGGCATCCTCGGGCGCCTCGCTGTCGAGGTCGTCATCGTCGACGAGCCGGGCGAGGATCCGCACGTACTCGGCCGCCCATCGCTGCGCGACCTCGGGCGGGTAGACGGCGTTGGCCGGCGAGCTCTGCGCGATCGCGCGGGCGAACAGTCCCTCGGCCGCGGGCACCGTGAGCAGCGTCGTCACCGAGTTGCCTCCCGACGACTCCCCGAAGAGCGTGACGCGACCGGGGTCGCCGCCGAACGCGCGGATGTTGCGGCGCACCCACTCGAGCGCGGCGACCTGGTCGCGCAGCCCCAGGTTGACCTCGAACGGACGGCCCGGCCTCGAGTAGGCGCTGAGGTCGAGCCATCCGAGCGCGCCGAGCCGGTAGTCGACGCCGACGTAGACGACGCCGTGCTCGCGTGCCATCCGCTCGCCCTGACGCGGGTACTCGGCGGCCGACCCGACGCTGTAGGCGCCACCGTGCACGAACACCATGACCGGGCGCAGCGCGTCGTCGTCGCGGTCGGGTGCGGTGACGTTGAGTCGCAGGCAGTCCTCACTGCGCGCGAGATGCTCGGCCGCGCCGAGGAACTGGCCCCGGCGGTGCTGCGGCGCGACGGGCCCGAACGCCGCGGCATCGCGCACGCCGTCCCATGCACCGGGCGGCGCCGGCGCCCGGAACCGCAGGTCGCCCGCCGGTGCGGCAGCATACGGGATGCCCCGCCACTGGCGCGTGCCGCGGCGGCGCCGACCGCGCGCCGCCCCCGAATCGAGCTCGACCACCAGCGATCCGTCCGCCCGCACCCCCAGCGCCATGCCACGACCGTAGGCGGCCCGGGTGAACGGCCGGTGGCGGATGTCGCGGACGCGCGTTCACCGCGCCGCGACCCGCGGCGGTGGATGAGGTCGCGCGCTGTCGGCGGACTGCGGCAGACTGCACGCGTGACCGGCATGACGGGCTTCTGGAACGCGCTCCCGACCGAGGGTCGGTGGCTGCTCTCGACGGTCGCCGTCCAGACGCTCGGGCGCGGGCTCACGCTGCCGTTCACGATCATCTACCTGCACGAGGTGCGGGGGTTCGACCTGGCGCTGTCCGGTGCGCTCATGAGCATCATCGCGATCACCGCGCTCGCGGTCACGGGCCCGGGCGGCACGCTCATCGACCGCTACGGCGCACGTGGGGTGCTGCTCGTCGGGCTCACGGCGATGATCGCGGGCTGCACCCTGCTCGCCTTCGCGACGCATCCGGCGGTCGCGGCGATCGCGCTCGTGCTCATGGGCGTGAACTTCGGCGTGTCGTGGCCCGGCTTCAACGCCCTCATCGCCACGGTCGTCGACGGCGAGATCAGGCAGCAGTACTTCGGCATCAACTTCGCCCTCGTCAACCTGGGCATCGGCGTGGGCGGCATCATCGGCGGCTTCTTCGTCGACGTCGACGAACCCGTGACCTTCACCACGATCTTCCTGGCCGACGCCGCGAGCCAGCTCATCCCGATGGCGCTGCTGCTCGGTCCGCTGCGTCGCGTCCGCACGCAGGGCGGCGCCGACGGCCCGGCCGACGACGGCGACGCGGTGAGCTACCGGGCGATCCTCCGTCGCCCGGCGATCCTCTGGCTCACCCTGCTCACGTTCATCGCGATGTTCATCGGCTACGGCCAGATGGAGGCCGGGTTCCCGGCGTTCGCCCGCCAGGTCTCCGGCGTCTCGACGCAGGTCGTCGGCTTCTCGTTCGCGGTCAACACGGCCGTCATCGTCCTGCTCCAGTTCGCGGTGCTGAAGCTGATCTCCGGCCACCGGCGCACGCGCGTGATGCAGGTCATGGCGCTCGTGTGGGCCGCCTCGTGGTTGATCCTCGGCGCGACCGGCCTCCTTCCCGGCTCGCTCGTCGCCGCGATGGGCGTCCTCGCCTTCATGGGCGTCTTCGCCTTCGGCGAGACCATGCTGCAGCCGACCGTGCCCGCGATGTACAACGACCTCGCGACCGACCGCAACCGCGGGCGGGTCAACGCGGTGAACGCCGCCGCGTTCCAGGGCGGCGCGATCACCGGGCCGATCGCCGCCGGGCTGCTCCTCGACCAGGGGTGGGATGCCGGCTACATCGCGACGATGGTCGCCGGCTGCGTCGCGATCGCCGTGCTCGCCATCGCCCTGGAGCGGCGCGTCCCGCCGGCGGCGAACGGCGTGACCGAGGCGACGGCCCCGACGCCCGCGACGGGCGCCGAGGCCGCGACCGGCCTCACGGACCCGCCTACTCCTCGATGATCTCCGCGTCGATCACGTCGTGGTCGCCGCCCTCGGGCACCTCGCCCGGTTCGGGTGCCCGGGCGACCGCGAGGTGCTCGCCGTCCTCCGCGAGCGCGACCACGACCGTGTCGCCGTCGCGGATCTCGCCGGCGAGCAGGGCCCGCGCGAGCCGGTCGGCGACCTCGGTCTGGATGAGTCGGCGGAGCGGCCGTGCGCCGAACAGCGGGTCGTAGCCGCGCTCGGAGAGCCACGTCCGGGCATCGGGCGTGACGCCGAGCTCGAGCCGACGCTCGTGCAGGCGCGCCGTGAGCCGGTCGATCGAGAGGTTGACGATCTCGCCGAGCTCCTCCTGCGTGAGCGCCGAGAAGACGACGAGGTCGTCGAGGCGGTTGACGAACTCCGGCTTGAACGCCTGCCGCACCGCGGCGAGGACGGCCTCCTCCTTCTCGGACCAGGCGAGCGTCGGGTCGATGAGGAACTGCGAGCCGAGGTTGGAGGTGAGCACGAGGATCACGTTCCGGAAGTCGACCGTGCGGCCCTGGCCATCCGTCAGCCGGCCGTCGTCGAGCACCTGGAGCAGCACGTCGAACACCTCGGGGTGCGCCTTCTCGACCTCGTCGAGGAGGATCACCGAGTAGGGCCGGCGGCGCACGGCCTCGGTGAGCTGACCGCCCTGCTCGTAGCCGATGTAGCCGGGAGGGGCGCCGACGAGCCGCGAGACGGAGTGCTTCTCGCCGTACTCCGACATGTCGATGCGCACCATGGCGTGGGCGTCGTCGAAGAGCACCTCGGCGAGCGCCTTCGCGAGCTCGGTCTTGCCGACGCCGGTCGGGCCGAGGAAGAGGAACGACCCGGTCGGACGGTCGGGGTCCGAGACGCCCGCCCGGGCGCGCCGGACCGCGTCGGCGACCGCCTCGACGGCGCGGCGCTGCCCGATGACCCGGCGACCCAGCTCCTGCTCGAGGTGCAGCAGCTTCTCGGTCTCGCCCTGCATGAGGCGGCCGACGGGGATCCCGGTCCACTGCGCGATGACTGCGGCGATGTCCTCCTCGGTGACCTGCTCGTTCACCATTCGCGGCTCGTCGGGCGCCTGCTCGGCCTGCTCGGCGGCCTCGAGGTCGCGCTGCAGGCGCGCGATCGTCTCGTACTCGAGCTTGGACGCCGTCGCGTAGTCGGCCTCGCGCATGGCGCGGTCGCGCTGGGTGATGGCCTCGTCGAGCTGCTTCTTCAGCTCGCCGACGCGGTTCAGCGACATCCGCTCGCGCGTCCAGCGCTCCTCGAGCGCGGCGAGCTCGCGCTCGTTCTCGACGAGCGTCTCGCGCAGGCGCTCGAGCCGCTCCTTCGACGCCTCGTCCTTCTCCTTCTTGAGGGCCAGTTCCTCCAGGCGCATCCGGTCGACCTGGCGCTTGAGCTGGTCGATCTCGACCGGGCTCGAGTCGATCTCCATCTTGAGGCGGCTCATGGCCTCGTCGACGAGGTCGATGGCCTTGTCGGGCAGTTGCCGCGCGGTGATGTACCGGTTCGACAGCGCCGCCGCGGCGACGAGCGCCGCATCCGTGATCGTCACGCCATGGTGCGCCTCGTAGCGGCCCTTGAGCCCGCGGAGGATCGCGACCGTGTCCTCGACGCTCGGCTCGCCGACGAAGACCTGCTGGAAGCGGCGCTCGAGCGCGGCATCCTTCTCGATGTACTCGCGGTACTCGTCGAGCGTGGTCGCACCGATGAGGCGCAGCTCGCCGCGCGCCAGCATGGGCTTCAGCATGTTGGACGCCGCGACGGAGCCCTCGCCGCCGCCGGCGCCCATGAGCAGGTGCAGCTCGTCGACGAACGTGATGATGCGGCCCTCGGCGTCGTTGATCTCCTTGAGGACGGCCTTCAGGCGCTCCTCGAACTGGCCGCGGTACATGGCGCCGGCGACGAGCGCGGAGATGTCGAGCGCGACGAGCTGCTTGTCCTTCAGCGAATCGGCGACGTCGCCGGCCACGATGCGCTGGGCGAGCCCCTCGACGACGGCGGTCTTGCCGACGCCGGGCTCGCCGATGAGCACGGGGTTGTTCTTCGTGCGCCGCGTGAGCACCTGGCTGACGCGGCGGATCTCGGCGTCGCGCCCGATCACCGGGTCGAGCTTGCCCTGCCGGGCGATCTCAGTGAGGTTGACGCCGTACTGTTCGAGCGCCGACTTCTGCTCCTCCTGCGAGCTCGGCGCGCCCTGCATGTTGGCCACGGGACTCCTTCCGACAAACTTGAGTCTACTACGCTCAACTTCGCGGCCACGACCCCTATTCCGCTCCCGCCAGTTCGTTTCTCAGGAACGGAGGCCGCGATCCGCCCGCTTCTCAGGAGGAAACACCGACCGCTCGCGCGACACGCCGCGGCCGGTCCTGAGAACGGCATCGGATGGATCGGGGCGCGGCATCGCGGTCAGGGCGAGGATGCTCGGCCCGCGGGCGGGCGCGCCGATTCCCCTCAGTCGGATTCGCCCGGGGCGAGCCCTTCCTCCTCCTGGGCCTCGCGCGCGTCGCGCGCGCGTGCCCGGTCGGCCGCGACCTCGCCGATCCCGGCCCGACTCCCGCCCGCATCCTCACCGGCGTCGATCGGACCCCCCTCGACGAAGCGCTCCTCGTCGGATCCGTCGGGCGTGCCGGTGCGCGAGTCGGTTCCGCTGCCGTGCGCCGGATCCGGCCCGGTCGACCTGTCGACGATCCCGTCGCCGTACGCCGCCGCCTGGCCCGCCCGCATGGCCTCGGTGACCGCGTCGGAACGCCGCTCCGCGTCATCCGTCGTGCCCATCATCGCTCCTTCGTCCGTCGGTCGGATCCGGTCAGCGTAGGCTCGCGCCGACTCCGCCGCTCGGGGTTGCGCCGGCGGCACCCGACGCTCCACGCCCGCCCGAGCGCCGCCCACGAGTCCTCGCCCCGGTAGCGGCACCGTTCTCAGGAACCACCTGCCCGATCCGTCCGCTTGTCAGGAGGAAACGCCGACCTCGACCGCGACACGCCGCCCCCGTTCCTGAGAAGAGCAGGGCACAGGGGGAATCGGGGGGCGGGGGAGCGCGTTACCTTGGATCACGGACCCGAACGAGGAGGAACGGATGCCGCTGCAGGGCGACTACGCGCCGAGCACATCGAAGTGGGCACGCGACCAGGCCGAGACCTACGAGGCGACCGGAGGGCGCGAGGCGAACTCGCTGCGCGGCCGGCCCGTCATCGTGCTGACCACGGTCGGCGCGAAGAGCGGGAAGCTGCGCAAGACCGCGCTCATGCGCATCGAGCACGAGGGCGAGTACGCGGTCGTGGCGTCGCAGGGCGGCGAGCCCGAGCACCCCGCCTGGTACTTCAACATGAAGCAGCAGCCGCACGTCGAGCTGCAGGACCGCGACGTCAAGCGCGACTACCTCGCCCGCGAGGTCACGGGCGCCGAGAAGGACGCCTGGTGGGCACGCGCCACGGAGGTCTGGCCCGACTACGACGGCTACCAGGCGAAGACCGACCGCGAGATCCCGATCTTCGTGCTCACACCGTTCGAGCCGGAGACGGCGGAGACGTCCGCGAGCGCCGGCGAGGACACCGCCGCCTGATCCGAGCGGATGCCGCGGGCCTCACAGCCACTGCATCGTGAACGCCCGGCCGAGCACCCCGCGCAGGCCCGGCAGCCCGAGCACGCGCACCGCAGCGTTGCGGAGGCGCAGGCGCAGGCCGCTGGCCGGCGCGCCCATGCGCATGTTGAAGGCGGCCTGCCGGGTCGCGCGGAGCGCGGCCGCGCGTCGCGACCGGTCGTACGCCGCGAACACGTCGATCGGTGCGGCCGCGGCGAGCGCGGCGGCGAGTTCCCGGTCGAGGTGCACGGCGTCGCTCCAGCCGAGGTTCATCCCCTGCCCGCCGATCGGGCTGATCTCGTGCGCCGCGTCGCCGACGAGCGCGACGCGGCCGGAGGCCATGGGGTGGGCGACGTGCTGGGCGGCCTCGAACGCGGTCGGTGCCGTCGCGGCATCCGTGTCGAACCGGGAGCCGGTGCGCGCCTCGACGACGGTCGCGATCGTGGCGGCGTCGAGATCGGTCGGCTCCCGCCGCACCCGGGCGACCCACCGCCGCCGTCCGCCGGGCATCGGGAACGACTCGACGACGCCCGAGGGCTCGAAGTGCAGCAGCGCCGTCTCGGGTGCGCCCGTGTCGTCACGGGTGTCGCACATCACGTACGTGGCGCGCCCGCGGCGCGGCTTCCAGTCGGCGCCGATGAGCGAGCGGATGCCGCTGCGCACGCCGTCGGCGCCGACCGCGTAGCGCGCCGGCAGGTCCAGTCGCTCGCCGCCGACGCGCGCGTGGACCACGAGGTGCGTGCCGCGATCGGTGACTCCCGTGACCTCGACGCCCCGGCGCATGGAGACCGTCCGGGCGCCGCTGATGCGGTGTTCGAGCAGCGCCTCGACCTCGAGCTGGGGCAGCGAGTGGACGAGTCCCGAGCGGGGGAACCGCAGCCGGCCGAGCGTGCGCCCGTCGCACGTGACGCGACCGTCGCGGATGACGACGGCCCGGCGGCGCACGTCGTCGCCGATGCCGGCGGCGGCGAGGGCGCGCAGCCCCGGCGGATGGATCCCGATCGCCCGCGACGGCGTCGTCGCCGGGTCCGGCGCATCGCGCCGCTCGAGCACGACCGCGTCGAGTCCGCGCCGCGACAGCAGGCACGCGAGCAGCAGCCCGACGGCGCCGCCGCCCACGACGACGACGTCGTGGATGGGGCGCTCGGCGGCCGGCCGTGCCGACGCGGCCGGTTCACTCATCGGGGATCTCGCTCCCCCAGACGAGCTCGAGCCGCGACGGGAACCCGCGCTTCACACGCCATCCGCGCGGGACGGCCCGGGCGAGCTCGGGCGCGGTGTGGCTGCGTCGGATCGAGGTCAGCCCGTCGGGTCGGATGAACGAGCCCGCGAACACGTTCCATGCGAACGGCAGCGTCGCCGCCCAGAACGCGAGGTAGGCGCCGCGGGTCCGCTCGATGTCGCCGTGCACGCCGATGCCGCCCGGGGCGACGAGCCGCTCGGTGTCGGCGAGGAGCGCCCCGAGTTCCGCGGCGGCCAGGTGGTGGAGCACGTGGTTCGACCACACGACGTCGAACACCTCGCCCTCGGCGACGAGGTCGGCCGTCGTCGCGACCCGGAACTCGAGGCCGGCCGTCGCGAACCGGTCCGCCGCGCGCACCGCACGTTCGTCGGGGTCGATGGCCACGACCTCGAGCCGCAGCCCGTCGCGACGCGCGAGCTGCAGGATCCGGAACGGCAGGTCGCCGCCGCCCGCCCCGACGTCGAGCAGACGCGCCCGGTGCGTGGTCGCGAGCCGCGGGCGCACCCACTCCTCGTAGACGGCCGCAGGCCGGGAGACGATCCGGTTCACGAGCCCGAACCGGCGGAACGTGCGCGCGAGGGCCTCCGGATCGGCGGCCGGATCGTCCATGAGCTCCCTGACGTCGACGTCGCGGCGGTCGAGCGTCGCGAGCGCCTGCAGCAGCCCCGACCCGCCGGCGTCAGCTCGCGGCATCCGTCACCCCTTCACCGTCATGAGCGCGGACTCGACGGTGAGTCCGGGGCCGAACGCCATGGCGGCGACCCGATCGCCGTCCTCCGACGAGGAGCGGTCGAGGATGTTGCGCAGCACGAACAGCACGGTGGCGCTCGACATGTTGCCGTAGTCGCGGAGCGTCTCGCGGGCGGGCTCGAGCTGCGGCTCGGTGAGCTTCAACCGCGTCTCGACCTTGTCGAGGATGCTCCGACCGCCGGGGTGGATGGCCCAGTGCGCGACCGCCTCCCCCGCGGCATCCGTCGCCAGGGCCCCGGCGAGGTCGTCGTCGGTTGCGAACAGCGGCTCGAGCGCCCCCGTGATGTGGTCGTCGATGATGGCCGGCACCGCGTTGGAGAGCACCATCTCGAAGCCGTGGTCGCCGATCTTCCACGCCATGTCGCCCTCGCCGACGGGCGTGATGCGGGTCTCGAAGCGGTCGAGCGCGAACGCGCGCTCGCCCGGCTCGAGCGGCCGCCGGGTGACGATGCCGGCACCGGCACCGTCGGCGAACAGCGACGACGCGACGATCGTGTCGGGGTCGTTCGACGACCGCAGGTGCAGCGTGCAGAGCTCGACGCTCACGACGAGCACGACCGCGTCGGGGTCGGCGACGCAGAACTGGGCGGCGGTCCGCAGTGCGGGCATCGAGGCGTAGCAGCCCATGAAGCCGAGGTGGTAGCGCTGCACGGCGGGCCCGAGCCCGAGGTCGCGCACGAGCATGTAGTCGGGTCCGGGCGCGTAGAACCCGGTGCAGGACACGGTGACGACGTGCGTGATGTCGGATGCCTCGATGCCGGGCGTCGCCGCGATGGCGCGCCGCCCCGCCTCGAGGTACATCTTCGTCGCCTCGACCGCGTAGATCTCGTTGCGCGCCTTCGTGCCGGGCAGGAGCAGGTCGCCCGTGGTCCGGTCGAAGAACACGGGCTCGTCGCCCCGGTCGTCGAACGTGAGCTCCTCGAGCACCGTGTAGCGGCGCTCGATGCCCGAGACGTCGAACGACGTGGTGATGATCCGCTGCGCGAGCCGGTTGAGGCCGGGCTGGGCGGCGAACACGTCGCGGACGGCGGGCTGTGGGAGTTCGGTGGCGGGCACGGCGGTCGAGAGACCCCTGAGGTGCACCCCCGCGCTCATCCGGCCTGCCTCCGGTCGGTCGGTCGCTGCGGCATGGGTGCCCCCTCTCCCCGCTTGCAGACTAACCGGCGGGGCGATCCTGATCCAGAGGTTGCGGCGCGGGCTCCGGATCGGGTGCGGGCGGCGCGCTGATCGCCGCGTTGCCCGAGAGCCAGCGCAGCCAGCCGTCGCGATCGCCGAGCAGCGCCTCGCGGGCCGTCAGGGTGAGCGGGATCGAGAGGATGGCGCCGAGCGGGCCGATCACGAACGTCCAGAAGACCACCGAGAAGAAGCTCAGCGTGAGCGACAGGTCGACCGCGTCGCTCACGAACTTCGGCTGCACGAGCACCTGCAGCACGACGTTCACCACCGAGTAGACGGCGATCACGACGAGCAGCAGCGGCACGCCGCCGACGACGAAGGCGAGCACCGCGGGCGGGACGAGCCCGAGCACGAACCCGATGTTCGGGATGAAGTTCGTCACGAACGCGAGGATCGCCCACACCGCCGGGATCGGGACGCCGAGCGCCCACAGGGCGAGCCCGTCGACGACCGCGACGATCGCGCCGAAGGTCGCGTTGACGACGTAGTAGCGGCGGATCGAGGAGTTCAGCGAGCGGATGCGGTCGACCCGCGGCCGGACGCCGGCGCCGAACGCCTGCTCGGCTCGGCGGTAGCGCGCCGCGTCGGCGGCCATGAAGATCACGTACGCGAGCACGAAGAACGCGGCGGTGAGGAAGCCGAGCAGCCACCCGCCGAGGCCCTGGGCGAGGTCGAGCAGCGCGGACGGATCGAGCGCGGACGCCGTGGCATCCGCGAGCTGGTCGCCCAGCCCGACCGACGAGAGCCAGGCGGCGACGGATGCCACGGCCGCCTGCAGCTCGTCGACGACGTCGACCACGAGGTCGGCGAACTCCACCCCGGCGAAGACGAGCAGGGCCGCGAGCACCGCGAGGATCAGGTACGCGACGGCGATGACGACGGTCGTGGCCGCCCAGCGCGGCCACCCCCGCCGTTCGAGGGGATGCCGGACGGGGTGCACGATCACGACGAGTACCAGGGCGAGCGCGAGCGGTGCGACGAGTTCGCGCGCGAACCAGAGCGCGACGAGCACGAGCAGCACGGCGATGACGGTCACGGCACCGCGCACGGTCGGGCCGCGATCGGCGGCGGGCCCGGACGCGCCGGGAACGGGGAGGGGAGGCGCCTGATCGGTCACGGACCCCACCATAGGCGGCGCCTCCCCTCCCGTCGTCACGGCAGGACGATGTCGAACGACGGGTCGCCCGGCTGCAGCACCGACATCAGCCGGTCGAGCACGCCCTGGTCGCCGGTGCGCTCGATGCCGGCGCTCTCCCGGTCGCCGCCGATGAGCGCGAGCATGCGCGGCTTCGCCAGCGAGACCGTCGCCTGCGCGGTCGACTCGTCGGCGGCCTTCTCGACGTACACGAGCACGCCGTTGCGGAGGGTGACCCGGAAGTTCCGCCCGATGTCGGTGAACGTGAGGTCGAGCGCGAGGTCGAGGTCCCAGGCGCGCGGCCCGTCCACGCTGATCGCGATGGCGTCGAGCATCTGCTCGGGCGAGAGCTGGGCGAGGATCTCGGGCGCCGCGGTCGCGGTCGGCGTGCCGAAGTTCTCGCCGCGGAGCTCGGTCGCCCCCGAGAGGAAGAAGTTCCGCCACGTGCCGTTCTCGGCGCCGTATGCGAGCTGCTCGAGCGTGTCGGCGTAGAGCGTGCGCGCCGCGGCGTGGTCGGCGGCGGCGAACACGGCGTGGTCGAGCAGGGTCGCCGCCCACCGGAAGTCGCCATCGTCGTAGGCCTGCTGCGCGACCTCGACCACGCGGTCGATGCCGCCGATCGCCGCGACGTACCGCTCGGCGAGCGGCTTCGGCGGGTGCGGCCAGAGCCGCGCGGGGTTCCCGTCGAACCAGCCCATGTAGCGCTGGTAGATGGCCTTCACGTTGTGGCTGACCGAGCCGTAGTACCCGCGCGCGTTCCACGCGTTCTCGAGTGCGGGCGGCAGTTGGATCTCCTCGGCGATCTCGGCGCCCGTCATGCCGAGGTTGAGCATGCGGAGCGTCTGGTCGTGGAGGTACGCGTAGAGGTCGCGCTGCAGTGCGAGGAACTCGCCGATCTCGTCGGCGCCCCACGTCGGCCAGTGGTGCGACGCGAACACGACGTCGACCCGACCGCCGAACCGCTCGATCGCCTCGGTCAGGTAGCCCGCCCAGACGTGCGGGTCGCGCACGAGCGCGCCGCGGAGCGTGAGCAGGTTGTGCAGCGTGTGCGTCGCGTTCTCGGCCATGCACAGCGCACGCTTGCCCGGGAAGAGGAAGTGCATCTCGGCCGGCGCCTCGGTGCCGGGCGCCATCTGGAACTCGATCTCGACGCCGTCGATGACGTGCGTCTCGCCCGTGCTCCGGATCTCGAGCGTCGGCACGAGGATGCCGGGGTGGCCCGTCGACGTGGACTGGCCGAGCCCGGCGCCGACGGCGCCCTTCGGACCCCGCTCGAGCCGCGCTCCGTACATGTACCCGGCGCGGCGCGACATCGCGGTACCCGCGTAGACGTTCTCGGCCACGGCCTCGCCGACGATGCCGATCGGCGCGACGACCTGCACGCCGCCCGGCCGGACGTCCTGCGGGTCGACGATGCCGAGCACGCCGCCGAAGTGGTCGATGTGGCTGTGCGAGAAGATGACCGCGGTCACCGGCCGGTCGCCGCGGTGGGCGCGGTAGAGCGCGAGCGCCGCGGCCGCCGTCTCCTTCGAGATCAGCGGGTCGATGACGATGACGCCCGTGTCGCCCTCCACGAAGCTCACGTTCGACAGGTCGAGCCCGCGCACCTGGTAGATGCCCTCGACGACCTCGTAGAGCCCCTGCTTCGCGGCGAGCGTCGACTGCCGCCAGAGGCTTGGATTGACCGTGTCGGGCGCGTCACCGGTGATGAACGCGAACTCGTTCGCGTCCCAGACCACGTCGCCGTCCGCGTCGCGGATCTCCGCCGGGTCGAGCGCGCCGATGAAGCCGCGGTCGGCGGCCTCGAAGTCGCGCCGGTCGTCGAACGGCAGGGATGACGCGAGCTCGCGCTGCTGGGCGCGGATCGCTTCGGTCGCGTCGTTCTGGTGCATGGTTCCTGTCTCCATTTCCCTTTCGGCCGATGCGGCGCGCTGGTGCGGCGCCGAGTCAGAAGTTGGCGATGCCCTTGCCGATCAGCACGGCGCCGATCACGAGCAGGAGCACGGCCATGACGGTCGCGTTGTTGTGCACGAGCCAGCCGCGCAGGCGCTCGAGCGGTGCCGACATCCGATCCGAAGCCACCAGGTAGGCGATCACCGGCAGGGCGACGGATGCCGCGGCGATGACCGTGAACACGAGGAGCACCACTGCGGCGGGCCCGACGCCGAGTCCGGCCGAACCGATCGCGAGGCCCGCGCCCGCACCGAGCAGCAGGTTCTTCGGGTTCACCGCCGCGAGCAGGAACCCGAGTCCGAAGGCACGGCCGGCGGTCATCGCGTCGATGCCCGCCATCCACTTCGGCAGCGGCGGCTCCTCGCCGGGCGCCGGGCGGCTCCGCCACTGGCGGAGGGCCAGGAACAGCAGGCCGGCCCCGAGGATGAGCTGCATCACGGCGGTCACGGGCTTCGGGTCATCCGAGTCGCCCTGCGGGAGCACCGCGGAGAGCAGCGTGAACACGGTCGCGGCGACGGCGATGCCGAGCACCCACCCGCCGAGGAACCCGACGCTCGTGACTCGCGCCCTCGGCGAGAGCAGCATCAGGATCGCGGCGATGATCGGGATCGGGCTGATCGCGATCCCCACCGCGAGCGGCAGGATGTCACCGATCGCTGCGCCCATCGGCATCCTCCTCGTCTGCGACCGGCGTCGCATCGGCGACCCGCGCCGCGCCGGCACTCCGGGTCGTGTCGGCCGCGGCGGCGAGTGCCGCCCGGTTGGTCGCATGGATGTCGACGCCGTCGAGCAGGCCGAACCGCTCGAACGCGTCCCGGACCCCGGGTCGCACGCGGCTCATCGCGAGTGCGACGTCGCGCTGGCGCAGCCAGTCGCGGAGCGACGCGAACGCCTCGGCACCCGTGACGTCGACGTCGGTGATCGCCTCGCAGTCGAGCACGAGGTGGTGCACGGGCTCGGCGGCGCCCGTGACCGCCAGGCGCGACGCGTCGGCGAACGACGCGGCGTTGGCGAAGAAGAGCGGCGCGGCGAGGCGGAGCACGACGACGCCGGGCTCGGTCACGCTGCCCTTCGGCGCCGGATCGAGGAGCGAGTCGGTCGGGACGCCGTCGGCGGCGAGCACGTCGAGGGCCGGTCGCGCGGCGCGGCGCGCGAGGTTCACGAGCGCGAGGACGAAGGCGACGAGGATGCCCGGGATGGCGCCGATGAACAGGGTCGCCGCGAAGCAGACGACGGCGATCCAGAACTCGAACCGGGCCGTGCGCCGCAGCTGCGCGAACTCCCGGAGCCCGAGGAGCGGGGCCACCGCCACGGCGACCACCGCGCCGATCGCGGGCGACGGGATGTCGGCGAGCACGGCGGTGCCGAACAGCAGCAGGAGGAGCGTGCCGATCGCCGCGACGATCGCCGGCAACTGCGTGCGCGAGCCCGCGAGGTCGACGGCCGCGGTCCGCGATGCGGAGGCGCCGACGACGTAGCCCCCGGTCGCGCCGGCCGCGATGTTGCCCAGTCCGAACGCGAAGAGGTCGCGGTTCGGGTCGTCGCGGTAGCCGTGCCGTTCGGCATACGCGCGGGCGACGAGCAGGCCCTCCGCGATCGTCACGAGCACGAGGGCGAGCGCCGAGGGCACGAGCGCGAACCAGGTCGCCCACTCGAGGATCGGCCAGGTGAGCACGGGCGGACCCGCGGGCACCTCGCCGAGCACGTCGACGCCGGCGCCGTCGAGGTCGAGCAGCACGACCGCGATGGTCGAGCCCACCAGCACGACGAGCGCCCACGGGACGAGGCGCGCGATGCGCCGCCCCACCACGAGCACGAGCACCGATGCGGTCGCGATCACCGCCGACCACAGGTCGGCTTCGCCGAGGTTGCCGGCGAGTTCGGCCAGCTTCTCGACGAACTCCCGGCTCGAGTCGATCGGCACGCCGAGCATCTTCGCGACCTGGCTGACGAGGATGTCGAGCGCGAGGCCGCCGATGAACCCGACGAGCACCGGCTTCGAGAGGAAGCTCGCGAGGAAGCCGAGCTTGAACACCGCGGCGAGCGCGAACACCACGCCGCAGATGATGGCCTGGGCGAGGGCCATGGTCGCGTAGTCGGCGCTGCCCGCGACGGCGAGTCCGCCGATCGACGAGGCGACCAGGGCGGATGCCGCGGCATCCGGTGAGGCGACCAGTTGCCGCGACGACGCGGTGAGCGCGAAGACGATCGAGGGCACCACGAGCGCGTACAGTCCGGCCGTCGGGGGCAGGCCCGCGATCTGGGCGTAGCCGATGTTGAGCGGCACGGCGATCGCGAGGAGCGTCACGCCGGCACCGAGCTCGCGGACGAGGTTGCCCCGCGTCAGCCCGGCGAGCGGGCGGCCGCGCCGTCCGCGCGGCGGGGCGATCCGGGTGCTCGAGCGCATCACGGGATCAGATCTTCACCGGGAACGTCGCGAGGATGACCACCCCGATCACCGCCACCACCGCGGCGAGGCCGAGCAGCGTGCGCGCGACCCACGGCGCGATCTCGCGTTGCGACATCGCGGTGAGGAAGAGCACGAGCGCGAAGAGCACGGTGAGCAGCGAGTAGTTGTCGCCGCGCTGGTTGTTCTCCAGCGCCTCGGCGAACTTGGCGTCGGCCCGCGCGTTCAGCTCCTCGGCCTCCTCGGTGCCGTCCGGCACGTACTCCTCGCGCGCGAAGGGCGCCCGCTCCACCTGCCCGTCGGCGACCCATTCGACGTAGGCGACCTCGAACTCCGGCGTGAACCGCGCCCGGATGTACTCCGCGAGCTCGTCCTCGCCGCGACCGACCGCCTCGACGTAGGAGGCGTAGATCGTCAGGTCGAAGATCTCCGCCGACCTCGCCTCACCCTCCGCCGATGCCGCCTGGATCCTCGCGCTCGACGCCTGGCTGAACGCGATCGACATCTCGCCGCCCCACTTCGACGACTCGAAGCCGCACCACGCCGTCAGCACGGCCGTGATCGACAGCAGGAACACGCCGACGATCTCGGTGGCGCGCGTCCAGCGGTCGCGCGTCTCGTGTTCGGTCATCGGGCGTCGTCAGCCGAGCAGCTTCGCCTTCGCTGCCGCGAACTCGGCGTCGCTCAGGATCCCCTGCTCCTTGAGCGTCGCGAGCTTCTGCAGCTCGGCGACGACATCGACCCCGCCCGCCGGTGCGGGCGGCGGTGCGGCCTGCATGGCCGCCTGCTGCGCCGCGGCCTGCTGGGCCTGGTACTGCTCGGCCTCCCACTGCTGCTGCGCCGCAGCCTGTTCCTCGGCCTGCTGGCCGGCGTAGCGCTCCTGCTGGCGGTGCGCGACGCGTCCGCTCACCGCCGTCGCGGTGCCCGCGACGACGGCGGTGCGCGCCGCCATCCCGATCAGCCCGGGTCGTCCCATCCTCCGGATCGGCATGACCTTCCCCCTATTCCTCGTCGCTCGCCTCGGCGAGCACCTCGTTGACGACCGTCGCGGGAATCCGCTCGACCTGCAGCACCTCGCCGCCGGACGCGGCGAACGCCGACGCGATCTTCTTCGCCCACAGCAGTTCGATCGCCATGATGGCGCCCGACGTGCCCGGCGGGATCGACTCGGCGAGCTCGTCGATGTCCTCGTCGCCGATGACGCCGGATGCCTCGAGCTCGACGACCGTGAAGCCGGCCTCGTCGCGGAACTCCTCGTACTCGCGCACCGTGACCCCGCCCTCGTCGTCGCGCGACACGATCAGCAGGTCGAGCAGCCGGATCTCGTCGCCGACCATCAACTCGCCGAGGGCGCTCGCTGTCGCGGAATCGAGGCGATCCCCCTCGAAGCTCACGACGTAGACGTCGACCGGACCGTATTCGAATGCAGTCATCGCAACCCCCCGATCAGCACCCTAGGGGCGCGGAGCGCGCCGCACCAGAGCGAACCGCCCGTGAGACGGATGTTCACCCGTTTCGCGTGATTTCGCGCCGCGCGGGCCACCGGCGCCGCTAATGTGACGACCGGGGGCGGCATTCGGGCGTCCCCGTCATCGACTGGAAAGGCGCACCCCCGTGGACTTCTGGGACAACTTCTGGAGCTTCGTGTGGATCTTCTTCTGGAGCTTCGCATTCATCGCCTACCTCTTCGCGCTGTTCGCGATCATCGGCGACCTGTTCCGCGACCACCAGCTGAGCGGTTGGTGGAAGGCGGTCTGGATCATCTTCCTGATCTTCGTGCCGTTCCTCACGGCCCTCGTCTACCTCATCGCGCGCGGTGACGGCATGGCCAAGCGCTCGGCGAAGCAGGCCTCCGAGGCGCAGGCGGCGACCGAGGCGTACATCCGGCAGACCGCCGGCGGATCGGCCAGTCCGTCCGACGAGATCGCCAAGGCCAAGGCGCTCCTCGACTCCGGCACCATCACGGCGCAGGAGTACGAGGCCATCAAGGCCAAGGCGCTCACCGCCTGACGCACCGACCGCGAACGGCCGGGCACCCGCGGGTGCCCGGCCGTTCGCCGTCTCACGCGGTGACCGCGACCACCCGCCTCGCCCCGACCGACCCCGTGTTCCGCAGGAACAGGATGATCCAGCTGAAGATCAGGAGGCCGGCGACGAGCTCGACCGCCGTGAGGTTGTAGTACCCGATCGCGAAGAACACCCCGAGCACGACGATCACGCCGACGTAGACCCAGCCGAGGATCACGAACACGCGCGGCATCGACGGCAGGAAGCGCGGCAGCCCGATCACGATCACGGCGTAGACGACCGCCATCCCGCTCGCGACCGTGTTGTGCAGGGCGAAGAAGTCGTCAACGGGGAAGATGCCGACGCACGCGAGCAGGATGCCGATGAGCACGAGCCCGTAGCGCACGAAGTCGCGACCGCGGCGGTCGCGGTCGGTCGTCACGGGAAGCCCGGCGGTCGCGTAGCGCGCGACGATCGTCACGATCGCCCCGGCGATGATGAGCGTGAGGTTGAACGCGAGGGCCGACACGTCGTCCGTCATGCCGAGGGCGCTGAGGTTCATCTGCCACCAGAGCGGATCGCTCGAGCTCAGCATGGCGGTGATGACGCCGACCACGAGGAACGCGGCCAGGACGATCGAGAGGAGCATCGGCGTCATCCGGACCGACGACAGGAAGCAGACGTAGGCGGTCAGGGCGAGCGCGACGCCGAAGAGGAGCGCGCCGGGGATCGGGAACACCTCGGCGCCGACGAAGCTCTGCTCGAGGACGTCGGCGAGGCCGGTCCAACCGAGGAGCGCGATGATGCCGTGCGCCACCGAGAGGGCGAGCACGTCGAACCAGCGCAGGGGCGGCGCCTCGGCGCCGCGCGGGCCGGTCGCGCTCCGCGTCGCCGCGGCGTCCTCGACGGCGGGATCGTCGGGCGCCGGACCGAAGCGGCGTCGCCACAGCACCCGCCCCACCACGAACGCCAGGAGGCCCGCGATCGCCGATCCGATCGCGACGCTCGTCCCGAGGGAGCCGGGGCCGGCGATCGGCAGGTCGCGCCCCCAGAACATCAGCAGGCCGATCGGGGCCGCGACGACGAAGACGAGCGCCCCGACGATCAGGGCGGTCGACTCGATCGACTCGGTCGTACGCGTGGGCTCCCGCAGGATCCCCGCGATCGACGACGGCTGGGACATCGTTCCTCCACTCGGTCGGGGCTCGTCGCGCCGTCCTCCGGCGCAGGCGCCGGGCCCGCGGCACCAGACTGCCAGTCGGGCGGGCGCGCGCGAGGATGGCGCTCCGGTCGCTCCGGAGCAGACGTCGGCCGCCGCAGGTCAGCGGTTCGCGGCGAGCTCCCTGCCGTGCACCGTCAGCGCGTAGATCACGAACACGTCGACGGCGATGACGATCGCCGACCACCAGGGCTGCAGCGGCAGGACCATGAGGTTCGCCAGGACGCTGAAGGCGGCCAGGATGATCGCGACGACCCGCGCCCACGACGCGCCGGCGAGCAGTGCGACGCCGACGAGGATCAGGAAGATCCCGAGGAACAGGTGCAGCCAGCCCCATCCGGTCGCGTTCAGGATCAGGAGCTCGCCGTCGGACGGCTTCAGGAAGTACGTGTTGTCGGGCAGCAGGATCGCGATGAGCCCGTAGATGGCGCCGATGGCACCGGAGATGATGATCATCACCCCGGCGAACCAGCCCCAGCCGACCCAGCCGGTGACGTTCGTGTCGGACATGGCGCGCCTCCCTCCGGCACGTCCCCCCGTGGGCGTGCCCACGCGCATCGTCCCGCGATCCGGGAGCGCGGCCGCGGGACTTTCGGCCCACCGCCGCCGGCCCGCGGCGCGCTCCTCGGCACGGCAGCCCGTGACTCAGCGCCCGATCGGGTCCAGCACCTCGAGCATCGACCCCTGCACGATGCCCGCCCACTCGTACGCGGCGCGCAGGTAGTCGTCGCGCTCGTCGTCGGCGGGCTCTGCCTCGTCGGGGTCGGTGACGCCGACGCGCTCCGCGAGGATCAGCCTGAGGTCGGTCAGGAAGGTCAGCCAGCCCCACGCCTGGGCCTGGTCGAGCTCGATCTCGACGAGGCCCGCGTCTCGCTCGGTCGCGGTCGCGTCGCGCACCGACTGCGCGGCCTGCCGCTTGCCGTCGACGAGGCTGTCGCGCGTGTAGCGGGTGAAGTCGTGCGCGGCCTGCTGGTCGTCGGGGTACGCGGACGGGAACAGCCGGCCGAGCGCCGGGTCGTCGTCGCCGCCGAGCAGCAGCACCGAGTCGACCTGGTCGGCGAGCTCGGAGAGCAGCATGGCCTCCTCGGTCTCGAGCACGATCCGCACGCCGTCGGCGCCCCCCTCGCGTCCGGCGACGATCACGGCTCGACCCTCGAGACGGTGGCCTGCAGGCCGTACCCGTGCATCGCGTGCACGTGCCGCTCCATGGCCTCCCGGTTGCCGGATGCCACGACCGCGCGGCCCTCGTGATGGACCTGCAGCATCAGCCGCTCGGCCTCCTCGCGCGGGTAGCCGAAGTAGCTGCGGAAGACGTAGGTGACGTACGTCATGAGGTTGACGGGGTCGTCCCACACGATGGTCTGCCAGGGCAGGTCGGGCAGCACGGCCTCGTCGGCGACGAGGTCGGTGTCGAGCTGCTCGATGGTGGACGTCACGATCCCAGACTGACACGCTCCCGGCCCGGCCGCACGTCCCCCTTCGTCAGGACGCGGGCCGTCCGGCGCGCCGCCGGCGCCTGCCCCGGCGGCGCCGTCAGCCGGCGTCGGCCGCCGGGTCGCGGCCCAGCGCGTAGGCCACGGCCTGCGGCAGGTCCATCGCCATGCCGGCGCGGTAGAGCGGCGCCAGGTCCTCGCGCGCCGGATCGAGCTCGTCGACCGACAGGCCGCGGATGCGGGTCATCTCGTGGTCGACGATCTTCGCGCCCGAGGAGTTGCGGAGGCCGCGCACCGCCCCGGCGAGCCGCGCGGCGCGCTCGTCGTCGCCGGCGGCCTGCGCCAGCGCGGCCGCGAGCGAGAGGAACAGCACGACCGCCGAGACGTCGCGGTGCCGGGCGAAGAGCTCGAGGCCCTCCTCGAGGTAGACCCAGGCGGTGTCGATGTCGTCGAGCCTGGCGCTGAAGATGGCGACCTCGAACATGCCCCAGCCCATGCCGAACTCGTTGCCCGCGCGTCGGTAGTGCTCGATGCTCTCGCCGAAGAGCTCGAGCGCACGCGGCACGTCGTCGTCGAGGTCGGAGATCGCGAGCGCGCGGCCCCACGTGATGTTCCCGAGCCCGTCCTCGTCGCCGAGTCGCCGGTAGATCGCCTCGCCCTCGTCGTAGAGCCCGTACACCTCGCGCCGCACCTCGTCCGTGATCCCGGCGGTGACGGCCGCGACGGACTGCCCGATCGCGGCGTTGTAGATCGCGTTGGCGACGTCGGCCGGATCGCCGACCTCCCGCTGGATGGCGAGCGCCTCGCGGTACGGCGGGACGCAGCGGTCGATCTCGCCCTGCCACCAGTAGACGCCGCCGAGCGCCTCGAGCGCCCTCGCCCGGTTCCGGGGCTCGCCGCCCTCCAGCGACACCACGGTCTCGAGCCGGCTGCGGCCCTCGTGCAGGTGGCCGCGCGACTGCCAGAACCGCCAGGATGCCGCGGCGAGCCGCAGCGCGAGGTCGGTCTCGCCGTGGACGGCCGCCCAGTCGAGCGCGGTGCGGACGTTGTCGTGGTCGTCGTCGAACCGGTCGAGCCATGCGGACCGGTCCTCGCCCATGACGTGGACGGCCACCTCCTCCGCCCAGTCGGCGTACGCCTCGAGGTGGCGGCGGTGGATCGCCTCCGCCGCGCCGCTCGCCTCGAGCTTCAGCAGCGCGACCTCGCGGATCACGTGCAGGGTGCGGAACCGCGCCCAGCCGCCGGGCGACGAGACCTGTCGCAGCAGCCCCTGGTCGACGAGCTCGGCGAGCCCGGCCAGCAGGTCGACGTCGACGTCGTCGCACACGCGCTCGATCTGCTCGAGGTTCGCGCCGCCGGCGAACACGCCGAGCCGCGCGAACAGTTCCCGCACGGACGGCTCGAGCAGGTCGTGGCTCCAGGCGATCGCGCCTTCTATCGTGCGCTGCCGCTCGGGCAGGTCGATCGATCCGGTTCCCGGCCGCGCGGGATCGAGCCGCGCGAGGATCTCGGGCACCGGGAGCAGGCGCACGCGAGAGGCGACGAGCTCGATCGCGAGCGGCAGCCCGTCGAGTCCGCGCACCAGCTCGGAGACCGCGGCGGCGTTCTCGGGCGTCACCGCGAAGTCGGGGCGCACGGCCATCGCCCGGTCGACGAACAGCGCGACCGCGTCCGCCTCCGTCACGAGCGCGGGGTTGCGCCGGTCCGGGAGCTCCATCGGCTCGAGCGGCATCTCCTGCTCGGCGGCGATCCGCAGCGGTCCCCTGGAGGTGACGAGGAAGCGCGACCGCGGCGAGACGCGCACCATGTCGGCGACGACGGATGCCGCGGCGATGACCTGCTCGAAGTTGTCGAGGATCAGCAGCACCTCCCGGTCCGCCATCCGGTCGACGAGCGCGTCGCGCGGCGGCCGGTTCCCCGGCGCGGAATCCTCGCCGAGCGACCGCAGCACCTGCGACGGCACGACGTCGGGGTCGTCGACCGGCGCCAGGTCGACGAAGCACACGCCGTCGCGGAAGCGGTCGCCGATCTCGGCGCCGACCTGCAGGGCGAGCCGGGTCTTGCCCGTCCCGCCGGTGCCGGTGATGGTCACGACGCGCGAGGTCTCGAGCAGTTCGCGCACCCGGGCGCTCTCGCGACGCCGGCCCACGAAGTGGGTGACCTGCGACGGCAGGTTGTTCGGCACGGCCTCGAGCGACCGCAGCGCCGGGAAGCGGTGGTCGAGGTCGTCGGCGTCGAGCTGGAAGAGGTGCTCGGCCTGGGACAGGTCCCGCAGGCGGTGCCTGCCGAGGTCGCGCAACGCGACCCCGCCGGGGAGTTCGTGCTCGACGAGCGCGGCCGTCGTCGCCGAGAGCACGACCTGGCCGCCGTGCGCGGTCGCCGTGATCCGCGACGCCCGATGCACGTCGAGCCCGATGTAGTCGTCGCCGCCGAGGAGGCCGAGCCCGGTGTGCAGGCCCATCCGGACCCGCGGCGCGAGCCCTTCCGGCCAGTCGTGGCCGGCGATCGCGCGTTGCGCGGCGACTGCGGCGGTCACGGCGTCGACCGCCGACGCGAACGCGGCGAAGAAGCCGTCGCCCTCGGTCTTGACCACCGTGCCGCCGCAGTCCGTGATGGCCTCGCGCAGCAGCCGGTCGTGCTCCTCGAGCAACGCGGGCCACCGCTCGGCGGCAGCCTCGACGAGACGGGTCGACCCCTCGACATCCGTGAACAGGAAGGTGACCGTCCCCGTCGGGAGACGACGACGGCTCGTCGCAGCCGTGGTGGTCACCCTCCGAGCCTGACATGTTCGCGCTGCCGGCGCACGCCCCACTTCGGGCGCGCCGCGTTCAGCGCCGGGTGGAGGCGGTGACGGTGAACTTCGGGTTGCGCGCGACCTGGCGGGTCGGCCCGACGAGGCGTTCGAGCAGCGGCCGGTAGCGCAGGTGCGAGTTCCACACGCACCAGAGTTCGCCGCCCGATGCGAGCACCCGCGCGGCCTCGCCGAAGAGGTGGGCGGCGATGCCCGTGTGCACCGCGGCGTCCGAGTGGAACGGCGGGTTCAGCACGACGAGCCGCTCGCTCGCGTCGGGCAGGTGCTCGAGGCCGTCGGCGCGCACGACCTCGACGCGGTCGGCCACGCCGTCGGCGGCGGCGGTCAGGCGAGCGGATGCCGCGGCCGCGGCGCTCCGGTCCGACGCGCGCACCACGAGGCCCGGGCGCTCGCGCGCGAGCCACGCCGCCACCACGCCCGAGCCGCACGCGAGATCCACGGCGGTCGCGGCATCCGGCACCGCCTCGCCCAGCACGTCGAGCAGGAAGCGCGTGCCGATGTCGACCGTCGTGCCCGCGAAGACGCCGCCGTGCGCGACGACCTCGAGGCCGAGCGCGTCGTCGTGCGCGTGGCGGGGCCAGGGCGGGGCGGCCGTGGCGGGCCGGTCGCGAGGTGCCGTCGCGACGAGCACCCGCGACTTCTGGCGGGCATGGGTGACGTCGACGCGCGCGAACCACCGGCCGAGCACGTCGTTCATCGCGACCGACATGTGCTTGATGCGTCCGCCTGCGACGACGCGCACGTCGGCCGCCGCATGCTGCGCGACGAGCGCCGCGACCTCGTCGAGCCGGTCCAGCGAGCGAGGGAGGCGCATGAGCACGAGCCTCGCCCCGGCGACGAGCTCCGGGGCGAGGGGCGAGCTCCGCGGACGCTCGTCGGCGGGGACGCCGAGCCGGGCCGCGTTGGCGGCGAGCGCGCGCTCGCCCGTGAGGGGGTCCTGGTGGACGCGGACGCCGCGTGCGCCCGCCTCGACGGCGCCGAGGGCGAGCGCGCCGTACGCGTCGTCGATGACGACCACCGAGCCCGGGGCCCCGGCGGCCTCGGCGAGCGCCGTCGCCGCCTCGTCGAGGATCAGCCGGTCCGCGGCATCCGATGCGGCCAGGCCGGGCGCCTCGAGGTCGGGGTACCGGCGGAGGGCGTCGAAGTCCACCCCGGAACCCTACCCGCGCTCCTCGGGCGGGCCGTCGGACGCGGTGGCCCGCTGGCGGGGGACGATCCGGAACTCGGGCGCCTTCGACACCAGCAGCCAGGCCGGCAGCACGATCGCGCACAGCCACGAGAGCAGCGAGATGTCGCCCGAGACCGCCACTGCCAGGAACAGGGCGAGCCAGCCGTCCCTGGTGACGACGAGCAGCATGCCCAGCAGCGCGCACGCGACGGCGAACGCGAGCGGGATGTCGGGGAACAGCGCGTGGCCGAGCATCCCGAACGCGACGCCGATGAACGCGGCCGGGAAGACCCGGCCGCCCCGGAAGGCCGCGCTCGCGGCCACCAGCAGGGCGACGAGCTTGACCCCGACGATCAGCGCGAGGGTCGGCGCGTCGTAGTCCTCGGGGTGCTCGAGCAGCTCGCCCATCTGGTCGAGACCCTTGAACAGCGTGATCGGTCCGCCGAGCAGGCCGAGGAGCCCGAGCAGGAACCCGCCGGCCGTGGCGATGAGGATCGGCTGCCGGAGCGAGTGGAACGCGCGGTGCACGAGCGGGAAGAGATAGGTCGCCGCGAGCCCGACGAGCACGGCCGCGAGGGCGATGAGCGTGCCCCAGAGCAGGTCGACGGGTTCGAGCGCCTCCGCGGGGATGTGGAACTCCAGCGGCGGTTCGCCGAGCGCGTGCATCGTGAGCGCGGCGGCGGCGGCGGAGGCGAGCGGCAGGAAGAGCTTGTCCCACAGGGCGCCGCCGCCGCGCACCGCGGCGAGGATGCCGGTGAAGAGCAGCGCGGCGGCCACGGGCGAGCCGAACAGCGCGCCGATGGTGCCCGCTCCGGCCATGAGCATCGCGAGCTTCGCGCCCACGCGCGGCATGAACCGTCCGAGCACGGCGACGGCGAGCGCGACGTTGATCGCGATGATCGGGTTCTCGGGCCCGAGGCTCACGCCACCGGCGAGGCCGAGCGCGGTGACCACGGCGAGGCCCGGCAGGACCCGGAGGCGGAGCGGTTCCTCGACGAGTTCCGTCGTGGCGGTGTCGGGGCCGCCGTGCCCGGGCAGGACCTGCAGGCAGAGTCCGACGGCGAGTCCCGTGGCCGTGAGGACGACCACGATCCACCAGCCGTCGGGTGCGATGCCGAGGGCTTCCGGCAGGGTGGTCCAGACCAGGTCCTCCAGGGCGCCGGCGCTCACGTCGAGCAGGCGCAGCACGAGTGCCGAGAGCACGCCGATGACGATCGCGGGCACCGCGAGCAGCGCCAGCTGGCCCGGCGTCGGCGCCGGCATGGCCTGCTGCGCCGGTTCGGCGTCGCCCGCCGGCGTCCGCTCGGTCTGGTCGGATGGCTCCGTCATCGCCGCTCCCCCGGGTCCGGGCCCCTCCCGCGACCGCCGGGTCGCGCTCGCCCCCGGCGACGACCCTCCGCCCACCATATGGGCACGCGGCTTCGGCCGCGATGCGGATTCCACCCCCGAACGGGGCTCGGCGCGCCATCCGCTCGAGGACTATCGTGCCGCGCAGGCCGGGAGGGGGGACCATGGCCGCCGTCGTCGAACCTGCCTCGACCTCGACCGTCGCCGCGCAGGCGCGCGCCGCGGCGTCGCTGAGGCGCTGGGTGCGCTCGCGGCGCCCGCGCACGCTGCGCGCGATCGTCGCGGTCGCGATCGCCCTCGCCGCGGTCATCGCCCTCGCCGAGATCGACCGGCTCATCGCGGGCGCCCTGAGCGCCACCGGGCGCAGCGCCTCGCTGAACGGCACGATCGGCCCCCTCGCGCTGCTCTCCCGCGAGAGCTGGGCCGAGTGGGCGTCGAGCGCGAGCCGCGGTTCGATCGGCGGCTGGATCATCGCGTCGATCCTCATCGACCTCGCGCTCATCGCCGCGTACTTCTGGATGGCGAAGCGCATCATCTCGCGGATGGGCGACGAGGAGCCGCGCCGGTACGCGCGCACCGCCCTCATCGTGCTGCTCGGCATCGAGGCGGCGGAGTTCGTCGTGCTGCTCGCGGGTGCACTGCTGCTCGTGTTCGGCGGCGGCCCGGTCCCCGCCGACCAGGCGGGCCTCCTCGCGCCGATCGGGCCGGTCGCGATCACCGAGGCGGTGCTCGGCACGCTGAAGTGCGCGCTCGTCGTGCTCCTCGCCGTCTTCATCGTGCGCGACGGCCTCGCGCGGCGGATCATCTGGACGGCCGTCCGCCGTCTCGCGCAGGCACTCTGGCTGCACCGCCTCTCGACCGTGCTCGTCCTCGCGCTCGCGGTCCTGACCTGCATCCCGACCGAGGGCGTGCTCGACCAGCTGCCCGACCTCCAGCGCCGGTGGGCCCAGGCCGGCGTCGACGGGACGGCCCTGCTGCACATGGGGTGGGCGCTCGTGGCGATCGCCGTCGCGGTGCTCTGCGCCTGGGCCCTCGGGCGGGCGCGCACGCGCGCCCTGGCCTCGGGGGTCCGCGGCTTCGACGTGACGAAGGTGAAGCCCCATCGGAAGCACGCGCTGTGGTGGCTCGCCCCCATGGTCGTCTGGCTGGTCCTCTGGGGGATCACCGGGTGGCTGACCGGCGCCTGGCTGCCCGGCTGGGCGGCGATCGCGTTCCTCGCCGTCCCGGCGCTCGTCATGCTCACCTATCTCCCGTGGTGGAAGGCCGAGTGGGCGGTCGCCCCACGGGTCGATCGCCTCGATCGGGCGCGCTGGGCCTGGCTGACGGGCGACGCGATCGCCGTCGCCATCCCGGTCATCGCCGGGCTCGGGCTCGTCCGGTCGTTCACCGCCCCGGTCTTCGCCGGGCAGCTGCCGTACGAGAGCGGGCTGAGCTATCCGTTCTCGGTCGTCCTGCTGCTGCTCGGGCTGGGGATGGCGGTCGGTTCGCCCTGGTTGCTGCGGTGGCGGTGGCACGTGCCGGTGCTCCTCGATCCGACCGTGCGCGTCGATGCGGACCCCGTCGTGCCGTCCCGGCGGCGACGCGCGCACCTCCGCGTGATCGTCCTGGGGTTCGCCGCCGGCCTCGTCTTCCTGGCGCTGATCGGCCTGCTGCCCGTGCAGACCGCGGCGCTCTTCGGTGCGCCCGCGCTCGCGGTGCTGCTGCTCACCGCGTGGGGCGCGGTGCTCGGCACCTTCACGGTCGTGCTGCAGGACCATCCGCCCGCACCCGTCTTCCGGTTCCTGCGGCTCCGCGCCGACCCGGTCCTGACCCTCGCCATCACGATCCCGCTGATCTGGGCGATCATCGCGCCCGTGCTCGGCGCCGACGACCCGGGCCTCCACGGCACCCGCACCGGCGCCGTCGGGAACGGCGACGCCGCCGCGGCGCGAAAGGCCGACGACTCGCTCGAGCAGCAGATCACCGACCGACTCGACCGGCTCGCGGCATCCGGCTGCACCGCCCGCGTGGGCGACGCGTCGTTCACGCCCGCCCTGGTGGTCGTCGCCGAAGGCGGCGGCATCCGCGCGGCGTACTGGACCGCCCGCGCGCTCGACCAGCTCCGCGGTCCCGTCGACGACCCGGACTGCATGTCGACCTCGGTGCTCGCCTCGAGCGGGGTCAGCGGCGGCTCGGTCGGGCTCGCCGTCGCCGCGACCGAACGGCGCAGCGCGACGGAGCTCGAGGCGCTCGCCGGCCCCGACGCCGTCGGCACCGGTGCCGCCTCGCTCCTGGTCGGCGACCTGGTCGCCTCGGTGACGGGGCTCCGGATGCCGTCGAACGTGGCCGGGGAATGGGCGTGGCGCGATCGGGCGGCCCTCATCGAGGGCGTCTGGGTCGATTCCGTCAACGGCCTCGAGGAGACGGTCGCGCTCGCGGCATCCGATCGGATCGGGATCCCGGTGCTGAACTCCACCGACATCCGCTCCAAGTGCAAGGTGCTCGTGTCGAACGGGCTCATGACGGAGGCCGGACCGCCGCCGGTGCCGCCCTCGACGTCCGGCGCCGGCGAGGCCGCGCCGGACACCGACGCCGAGGCCGCAGCGGCCGCCGTCGAGGCGGACCCGAGCGTCGGCTGCGAGATGCCCGCGACGGCGCCGGCCGCGAGCCTGCCCGTGGCATCCGCGTGCTTCTCGGAGATGGAGTGGGCGACCGCGGCGATGCTCTCCGCACGCTTCGCCGTCATCACGCCCGCCGCGCGCATGCCCGGCGAGAGCGTGTGCGGCGACGCCAGCATGCAACTCGTCGACGGCGGCTACGCCGAACCGACGGGCCTCGGCACGGCCGCCGACCTGGCGCCGGTCATCGCCGACCGGATCGCGGCGTGGAACCGGGATCACCCGGCCGCGGATCCCATCGTGCCGATCCTCGTCTACCTCAGGAACTCGGCGGGCTACGACCTCCGGCGGAGCCTCGAGGACGTGACCGCGGAGCCGCTCGTGCCCCTCGTCGGCTACCCGGCCCTGACGAAGTCCAGCACCGAACAGGCGCTGCGCCAGCGCGCGACCGCGGCGTTCGTCACGATCGGCGAGGGCGACCGCGCGGGCGCTCGGGTGATCGACGAGGTGCAGGACTGCGCCAACGACGGCTGCCTGCCCGGCCTCGAGGTCATCGTCGCGCCCTCGACGGTGCCCGCGGTGATGCCGCCGCTCGGCTGGGCCCTGAGCGGCTTCAGCATCGAGAGCCTCGACCGGGCGATGCTCGTGCAGACGCAGCCCTCCACCACGGACGTCCCGAACCTCCACACGCTGCGCTCGCTCACCGAGGACTGACGTCGGCGTCGCGGACGGGCCTGATCGACCCGCGCAATCCGATGGCGGCGCCCAGCCGGGTTTGGTAGGTTCTGCCCCCGAATGCGAGACACGGCGGGAGCATCGGGGGAGCGCCGCGCGGCGAGGGGATCGTCGGCGCGGCGTCCGTCGTCTGCGCCGTCGGGCCGCCGGGCCGCGCCGAGCGCGCGGGACGCGACATCCGGTCGGCGGGCCGCACCGCCGACGCAGGGGCCCTCGCCGTCCCGTCGCGGCGCGACATCCGCCCGCCCGCATCGTCGCCGACGGTTCGCCGCCGCGCTGGGCGCGACGCTCGCGGTCGCCGGCCTGCTCGCGACCCTCGCGCTCGCGCCGCTGCCCCGGGCCGAGCTGCCCGTGGCCGAGGCATCCGTCACCTCGCTGTCGCCGTTCGCCGGCGCCGCGCAGGAGGTCGAGGTCGACGCCGGGATCTCCGCGGCGAGCGTGTCGCGCGAGGGGTACTCGACGACGACGGGGCCCGAGACGCTGGTCGAGTCCGGTACGAACTACGACTGGGCGAAGCTCGTGCTCGTGTTCGGCGATTGGCCGCTCACCGACGAGAACGTGCGGCTCATGGTCGAGTGGATGCGCGAGGAGAACGGCCCCGACAACTGGTGGAACCGGAACAACCCCCTGAACAACGGCTACGGCTCGGGCGGTGGCAGCGGGCTCGGCAGCTACGACACGCTCGTGACGGCGGCCGAGTACGCCGCGTCCAACCTGGAGAAGCGCTCGTTCTACGCCGGCATCGTCGCCGGGCTCGAGGCCGGCACGTCGGCGGATGCCACGGCGCGAGCGATCTGGGCGTCGCCCTGGGCGTCGAGCCACTACGGCAACGGGGCGTGGTGGTCGACGGCGCCGGTGCCGGTGGTCGCCGCGCCCGCGTCGGCCTGGGGGCGCTGAGCCGACCCGAGGCCGGTCCGGCACTCAGGCGTCGGCGAGGAGCTGCGACATCCGATCGAGTGCGCCGGGCACGAGCCGGTAGTACGCCCAGGTGCCGCGCTTGCTGCGCTCGAGGAAGCCGGCGGTCGTCAGGATCTTCAGGTGGTGCGAGACGGTGGGCTGGCTGAGGCCGACGGGCTCGATGAGGTCGCAGACGCACGCCTCCTCGCCCTCGGACTTCGCGACGATCGAGAGCAGCCGCAACCGCGTCGGGTCGGCGAGCGCCTTGAACGATGCCGCGAGCCGGTCGGCGCGGGCGGCGTCCATCGGCTCCGTCACGAGCGGGCTGCAGCACGCGCCGCTCGCGGCCGGCCGGACCTCGACCCCGAGGTCGACGCGGGCGCCGACGCCGACGGGCGTGAGTTCGAAGGTCGTCATGCCGCCGATCCTAGCTCGAATATTGACAAACTTCGATGAACGGGTCGACACTGGGCATCGACGAACTTCGATGTAGCCGGAAAGGCCCGCCATGACCCTGCTCGACCTCACCCGACCGACGACGCGCTCCGAGCGCCTGGACACCCTGCCCGTCGCGATCATCGGCGCCGGGCCGATCGGCCTCGCCGCCGCAGCGAACCTGCTCGAGCGCGGCCTCGACGTCGTCGTCTACGAGGCCGGCGACCGGGTCGGCGCGAGCATCCGCGAGTGGGGCCACATCCGCCTCTTCTCGCCGTGGCGCATGCTCGTCGACCCCGCCTCGCGGCGCCTGCTCGAGGCCTCCGGGTGGGAGCACCCCGAGGAGGACCGCCTGCCCAGGGGCGCCGAGCTCGTCGAGCAGTACCTCGAGCCGCTCGCCGCGCTCGAGCCGATCGCCTCGCGCATCCGCTTCGGCGTCGACGTGACCGCCGTCGCGCGCGAGGGCATGGACCGGACCCGCACCGCCGGGCGTGCGGATACGCCGTTCGTGCTGCGCGTGCGCGAGGCATCCGGTGCGGTGCAGGATGTCGCGGCCCGCGCCGTCATCGACGCGTCGGGCACCTGGCGGAACCCCAACTCCCTCGGCTCGAGCGGCCTCGACCCGCTCGGGCTCGACGAGGTCGCGGACTCGGTGACGCACGCCCTGCCCGACGTGCTCGGCGCCGACCGCGCCCGCTTCGCGGGACGTCGCACGACCGTCGTGGGCGCCGGGCACTCCGCCGCGAACACCCTCCTCGCCCTCGCGGCCCTCGCGCGGGAGGTACCCGAGACCCGCATCACCTGGGCGATCCGCAATGCCTCGGCCGTGCGCGTGACGACCTCGGAGGACGACGGGCTCGCCGCGCGGGCCTCGATCGGGCGCCGCGTCGACGACCTCGTCGCGGCGGGCCGCATCGAGGTGCTCGACCGTTTCGAGATCGTACGGCTCGGCCGCGGCACCGACGGCGGCGTGCGCGTCGTCGGCGCGCGCGCGGGCGAACTCGTCGAGCACGAGGCCGACGTCGTCGTCAACGCCACGGGCTTCCGCCCCGACCTCGGGATGCTCCGCGAGATCCGCCTCGAGCTCGACGACGTGGTCGAGGCCCCGAAGCGCCTGGCGCCGCTCGTCGACCCGAACGTGCACACCTGCGGCACGGTCGAGCCGCACGGCTTCGCCGAGCTCCGCCAGCCGGAGGACGGCTTCTTCCTCGCGGGGATGAAGAGCTACGGCCGTGCGCCGACCTTCCTCCTCGCGACCGGGTACGAGCAGGTCCGCTCCATCGCGGCGTGGCTCGCGGGCGACCCGGCGGGCGCGGCGAACGTGCGGCTCGAGCTTCCCGCGACGGGCGTGTGCTCGACGAGCCTCGACGGGTCGAGCGGCTGCTGCTGAGCACGGCGATCGGCCGCGACATCCGCTGCTCGCATAGACTGTCGTCTATGCACACGGGTGGGGCGGATGCCGCGGCCGGCGGTCTCGCGTTGATCGCCGATCCCACGCGGGCGCGCATGCTCTCGCTCATCCTCGCGAGCCCTGACGGCCGCGCGACCGTGACGGCGCTGGCCGACGAGCTCGGGCTCCGGCAGCCGACCGTGTCGCACCACGCGAAGGCGCTGCTCGACGACGGCGTGCTGGTGCGCGAGCCCGAGGGGCGTCGCGCCTGGTACTCGATCGCGCCCGACCAGCTCGACCGCGTCACCGAACTGCTCGAGGTGCCCACCACGACCCCCTCGCCCGACGACGAGCCGGCGATCGTCCGCGTGGTCGACGACCTCGCGACGCGGTTCGCGGGCACGTTCGGCCGGCAGACGGTCGAGCGCTACGTGCGCGAGAGCCGCGACCTGCTCGCCGAGCGGAGCGGGATCTCGAAGCGCTTCACGTCGCGGGCCGCGGGCTTCGCCGCGGAGCGCCTCGCCGCCCTCGCGGCGCAGGGGCGCGGGTCGGCCGCGACCACGCCCGAGGTGCTCTTCGTCTGCGTGCAGAACGCGGGCCGGTCGCAGATGGCGGCCGCGATCCTCCGGCACCTCGCCGGCGACCGCGTGCACGTCCGCACGGCCGGGTCCGAGCCCGCCGACGCCGTGTCGCCGGCCGTCGTCGGCGTGCTCGACGAGATCGGCGTCCCCGTCGGAGGCGCCTTCCCGAAGCCGCTCACCGACGAGGTCGTCCGCGCGGCCGACGTCGTCATCACGATGGGCTGCGGCGACGCGTGCCCGGTCTACCCCGGCAAGCGTTACGAGGACTGGGAGCTCGAGGACCCCGTCGGCCGGCCGCTCGGCGAGGTCCGTGGCATCCGCGACGACATCGACCGCCGGGTGCGCGAGCTCATCGCGAGCCTGACCTGAGATCGAGCGGATGCCGCGGCCGCGCGCCGTCCGTCGCCGCCACGGTTTCGCGCACGCGGAGAGGTCGCCGCGCGCCATCCGCTCGACAACACATAGATGTGGCTCTATGCTTTAACCGTTCCGCGCGAAACGAGGTCACGATGTCCGACAAGCCCACCGTCCTGTTCGTCTGCGTCCACAACGCCGGCCGGTCGCAGATGGCCGCCGGCTACCTGCGCGAGCTCGGCGGCGACCGCGTCGAGGTGCGCTCGGCCGGCTCCGCGCCCAAGGACGAGATCAATCCGGTCGCCGTGCAGGCCATGGCCGAGGAGGGCATCGACATCGCCGGCAACACGCCGAAGGTGCTCACCACCGAGGCCGTCCGCGAATCCGACGTCGTGATCACCATGGGCTGCGGCGACGCGTGCCCGATCTTCCCCGGCAAGCGCTACGAGGACTGGGAGCTCGACGACCCGGCGGGCCAGAGCATCGAGGCCGTCCGCCCCATCCGCGACGAGATCCGCCGCCGCATCGAGGAGCTGCTCGGAGAGATCCTCCCGGAAGCGGCCCGCGCATGAGCACCCGCGACGGGCAGGTCGGCGACGCCGTGGTCACGATGGGCTGCGGCGACGCATGCCCGGTCCACCCCGGCAACCGCTGCCTCGACTGGCACCTCGACGACCCCGCCGACCTCGACCTCGCGGGCGTGCGGCAGGTGCGCGACGGCATCCGCACGCACGTCGAGCGCTTGCTCGCCGAGATCGCCCCGGCGGCCGCCGCCGTCTGACCGCGCCCCGTCATCGCCGATGCGTGCGCCGGGAATGCGCCGGGATGTCTCGACGCGCGCATTCGGGCGTGGCATCCTTCCCACATGACGCCAGACGTGGAGCCGGTCGAACCCGGCGCCACTGCCCGGGACTGGGCAGGGCTGCTCTTCATCTTCGGGGTCCTCGTCACCGCGATCTGCGGCGGACTCCGAATGCTCGCCGACGGCGCGGCCGGCGCCGATCCGACGTTCGACCTGTGGCTGTGGCTCGTCGCCGTCGTGACGACCGCCTCCACCGCGGGCCTCCTCGTGCTCGTCGCCCGCGAGTACCGCGAGCGACGCCGCTTCGCGATCGGGATCGCGCTCGTCGCGGCCGGGGCCGCGGCGACCGTGGGGATCTGGTCGGTCATCGCGGCGACCTGACCGCAGCGACATCCAGATCCGCTAACACGGGATCACTGGTTCGGTCAACCCCTCTTGACCGAATCGGGCAGAATAGGCCGCGCAGTCGGCGCGGGATAGAGTCACAGGACCAGCGACGCGCAGCACCATTCCTCCCCGCGCGATCGAAACCCGATCGGCGTTCGCGCCGACACGATCCTCCGGAGCCGAATGAGCCACAGCACACTCGCATGCCGCGTCGATGTGCTGTGCACGCCCATCGCCACGCGCACCGGCACGATGTCCGGGGGTGTCCGATGACGATCTCGGAAGCTCCCGCACCCCTCGGTCGCGGCGCGGGAGACCTGGGCACCGCGTACTCCGACCTGTTCCATCGCGCGCCGTGCGGCTACGTCACCACGACCCCTGACGGCGTCATCACCCGCGTGAACGGCACGCTCGAGTCCTGGACCGGCCGACCCGGCGCGGACCTCCTCGGCGCGCCGTTCGTCGACCTGCTCGGGGCCGCCGGCCGGCTGTTCTACGAATCGCGGTTCGCCGCGGCGCTCGGCGAGAGCGGCGAGGTCCACGAGGTCGTGCTGTCGCTGCAGTGCGCCGACGGCCGCGATCTTCCCGTGCTCGTCAACGCGATCCGGGTGCGGGCCGAAGACGGAGCATGCGAGGAGATCAGGGTGGCGGTGTTCGACGCCACCGAGCGCCACGACTACGAACGGCAGCTCCTCCTGGCGCGCCGACAGGCCGAGGCGTCGGAGGCCCGCGTCCGGCTCCTCCAGGACGCCTCACTCGCGTTCGGCCTCGCGATGAGCGAGCAGCAGCTCGCCGAGGCCCTCGTCTCGACGGTCCGCACCGGCCTGTTCGCGGTCGGCGCCGCCGTGCTGCTGATGAAGGACGGCCGGCAGAGCGGCATGGTCGCGGAGGGCGTGCAGATCGAGCCGTTGCTCTCGACGGCCATCGTCAGCCTCATCACCCAGGCGATCGAATCCGACGAGATCATCACCATCGAGAGCCTCGAGCAGGTCGACGCCATCGCCCCCGACCTGGGTTCCGCGATGCGCGAGCAGCACCTCTGCGCCCTCAGCATCGGCCCGCTCCGCGGCGCCACCGGAACCAAGGGCGTGCTCCTGAGCTTCTACGATCGCGACCAGGTGTTCGACGCCGAGACCCGCGACGTGCAGGCCGCGCTCGCGCGTCATGCAGCGCAGGTCATCCGACGGGTCCGACTGCAGGACGAGCTCGCGCATCGCGCGCTCCACGACCAGCTCACCGGCCTCGCCAACCGGAAGCTCCTCGAGGAGACCCTCGAGGCGGAAGCCGCGGGCGCCGAACGCGATGGCCGTCCGCTGTCGGTGGTGTTCATCGACCTCGACGGCTTCAAGCCGATCAACGACGAGCTCGGACACCGGGTGGGCGACGAGGTGCTCGTGGAGGTCGCCGAGCGCCTGCGTCGTGCTGCGAGGGCGTCCGACCAGGTCGCCCGGTATGGTGGAGACGAGTTCGTGGTCGTGTGCCAGAACGCGGATGCCGCCTCGGCCGCTGTCATCGCGGAGCGGTTCAGGGCCGAGGTGGAGCTGCCGCTGCAGACCCTCCCCCGGAGGTATGCCGTGGCCGCGAGCATCGGCGTCGCGACGTGGGACCCCGGACTCGGGTCGGAGCCGTTGGACACCGACCGGTTGCTGCACCTGGCGGACGAGGCGATGTACGTCTCGAAGGGCGAGGGCCGGAACCGCGTGACGACGGTCTCGGCGTAGCATCCGACACGTGCGCGGCGCCGGCCCGGGCCGATCCGCGCCGCGGGCCACCGGCCTGCGGCACGATGCCCGAGGAAGGAGACGACATGGGAACACTGGAGTACGACTCCAAGCTCTCGGCGGAGTTCGACGACCGGACGCTCGCCCACCTGCAGGTGGTGATCTGGTCCAAGCTCCGCCGCGGTGAGCACTTCGCGTTCACGTGGACCGACGAGAAGGCGGCACCGCCGCGGACGTCGGTGTGGTGCAGCCCGACCATCCCGATGACGTTCCAGTTCGAGCAGGCCGACATGCCCGAGCTGAACCCGCACTGGCTGGAGCTGCTGACCAAGGCGGCGAACTCCGCCGGCGGGCTGCGACTGCTGCCCGAACCGACGGCCGACGGATCGCCGCGGACCGCATGAGCGGGCACCGCGCCACCCGTCACCGCACCGCCCCGACCCGCACGACCACGGACCCGACGACGAAAGGAACGGCATGGGTACCCTGATCTACGGCCCGCGCATCTCCGAGTTCGAGATCGAGGATCGGACGCTCGCCCACCTGCAGTTCGTCATCGCGGCGAAGCTGCAGCGCGGGGAGCAGTTCATGTTCACCTGGAGCCACGGCGTCGAGCGCGGCAGCGGTCGCAGTGCGATCTGGATCAGCCCCTCGGCGCAGGTCCACTTCCGGTTCAGCGGGAATCGGCCGCCGAAGCTGAATCGCGTCTGGCTCGAAGCACTGATGGACAGTGCGAACAGCCGCGCCGGCCTGCACTGGGTGCCGGAACCGGCCGAGGGCGCGCCGAGCTGACCTCGGCCCGAGCCCGGCTCCCCGACCAACTCCCAGAGAACGGAGACCCGTTGTGTTGATCCATCGTCTGACCGTCGACGGCAAGGACTACTTCCTCCCGGACCCCATCGACGAACTGCGCTCGAAGGTGCTCGAGGCCGTGAAGGCCGGCGGCGGCTACGTGAACATCCCGCCGCTCCGCGGCGGGCCCGGCGTCGACATCCTCTTCTCCCCGGGCATGCCCGTGACCTGGACCCAGCTCGACATCGGCGAGGGCGAGGCCACGGCAGCCGGCGACGCGGACGAGTCCTTCCCGGACCCCTACAGCTCGCTCTGACCCGGGCCGGCGGCCTCGGCGTCGAGGCGTTCGGTCACCTGTTCGGGCGGCATCGGTCGCCCGAACAGGAATCCCTGGGCGCGATCGAAGCCGAGGCGCCGGACCGCGTCCCACTGCCGCTCGGTCTCGACGCCCTCGGCGACCGAACGCACGCCGTGGCGACGCGCGCACGCGACCAGCTCGACCGCGGCCTCGTCGTCCTCGGGCAGCCGCTCGATGATCGACCGGTCGACCTTGATCTCGGTGATCGGCAAACCGCCCGCGCGGAAGTCCGCCTCGTCCACCGTCCGGACGTCGTCCAGCGAGATGCCGAGGCCGAGCGAGCGCAGCCGGTGGAGTTCGGCCGACGCGGACGGCGGTGACGGCCGCGCCTCGGTGAGCTCGAGCGTCAGCAGCTCCGGGAGCTGCCCCGACTCGAGCAGCCGACGCTCCACCCGGTCGGCGAACCCGACCTGCGCGAGCTGGACGGCCGCGACGTTCACCGCGATCTCGATGCGCCGCCCCGCGGCGACGAGCTCGGCGCCGTACGTGCAGGCGGCTCGCAGCATCGCATCGCCGAGGACGTCCATCGACGGGCTCTCCTCGACGACGGGGATGAACTCCTGCGGCGGGATCACGCCTCGCTCGGGGTGGATCCAGCGGCTCAGCGCCTCGAGCGCCACGGTGTCGCCGGTCGCCGCGTCGACCTGGGACTGGAAGAACGCCGCGATCTCACCGCGGGCCGCCGCGTTCGGCAACTCGCGGATCACCCACTGGTCGGATCGCACGTCAACACACCTTCCCCCGTCCCGATCGGGACCAGAGCATTGTGCCTACGGTATCCGAAATCCGTCAAACCACCTTGCGGCGTCGGCCGAACTCGTATAATGCGCACCAGCCCTGTTCCGGGTGGTCATCCCCGCTCGAGCGGACGCCACACGACGACCGCGTTCTCGCGCCGAACCCGGGTGCCCGAGCGGAGCGTGACGACCTCACCCTCCGACCCGGCGGCGAACACGCGACGGCCGGGCCGGTTCAGCATCTCGTCGGCGAGCGCCCGCTCGAGCTCGCGCACTCGACCGCGCAGCTCGTTGACCTCGTTCTCGAGGCCGAGCACGCGGCGGATGCCCTCGAGGCTCACGCCCTCGCTCGAGAGCTGCTGGATCTCGCGGAGCTGCGCGACATCCCGCATCGAATATCGACGGGACTTGCCCGCGGTGCGCTTGGGCGAGACGAGGCCCATGCGGTCGTACTGGCGGAGCGTCTGGGGGTGCATGCCCGCCAGCTCGGCCGCGACCGAGATGACGAACAGCGGGCTCTCGCCGTCGACCTGCATCAGGCGCTCCGGGCCTTGGCGAGGAGGTCCTCGCGGGGGTCCTCGTCGGGCAGCTGCGAGGCGAACTCGCGCAGCTTCTCCTCGGCGTCCTTCGACAGGTGCGCCGGCACCGCGACCTGGACGACCGCGAGCAGGTCGCCCGTGCCCTTCCTCGTCTCGACGCCGCGGCCCTTGACCCGCAGCACGCGGCCGCTCGGGGTGCCGGGTGCGACGCGCAGCTTGACGGGCTCGCCGCCGAGGGTCGGGACCTGGATCGTCGCGCCGAGCGCGGCCTCGGCGTAGGTGACCGGCACCGTGACGCGCAGGTTCAGCCCGTCGCGCTCGAACACCGGGTGCTTGCGTACCTTCACGGTGAGCACGATGTCGCCGGCCTCGCCGCCGTCGGGCGACGGGTGCCCCTTGCCGCGCAGCCGGATCTTCTGGCCGTCGGCGACGCCGGCCGGCACGTTCACGCTGATCTCGCGCCCCTCGGCGGTCTGCAGCGTGATGCGGTCGCCCTTCGTGGCGGTGATGAAGTCGAGCGTCGTCGACGCGGTCACGTCGCGACCCTTGGTCGGACCGCCGTAGCCGCGGTAGCCGCCCGACGGCTGGCCGAACCGGCCGCCGCCGAAGAGCCCGCCGAGCAGGTCGTCGTAGTCGCCGCCTCCGCCGCCCTGGCGGAACGTGTAGCGCTGGCCGCCGCCCTGCTGGCCGAACATGCCGCCGAAGACGTCCTCGAAGCCCCCGGCGCCGGGGCCGCCGGGGGCGGTGAACCGCGCACCACCGCCCATGGCGCGGACCGCGTCGTACTCCTTGCGCTCCTCGGGGTCGGAGAGCACCGAGTTCGCCTCGCTGATCTCCTTGAACTTCGCCTCGGCCGCGGCATCCCCCGGGTTCTGGTCGGGGTGGTACTTGCGCGCGAGCTTGCGGTACGCCTTCTTGATGTCGGCGTCGCTCGCGTCCTTCGAGACGCCGAGCGTGGCGTAGAAGTCCTTGTCGAACCAATCCTGGCTGGCCATCGGCGCCTCCTCCCTGCTGAATCTACTGGGAACCGTGGAGGGCCGGCCCGCGGCATCCGCTATGGGAACGGATGCCGCGAACCGGACCGGATGCCGCTACGCGGGCGTCTTGACGACGACCTTCGCCGCACGCAGCAGCGTGCCGCCGAGCAGGTACCCGGTCTCGACGACGTCGGCGACCGTGTCGACCTCGACCTCGTCGGAGGGCTGCTGGAAGATCGCCTCGTGGCGCTGCGGGTCGAACGGCTCGCCCACCTCGCCGAACTTCGCGAGCCCCAGCTTCTCGACCGACGCGCGCAGCTTGGCCGCGATCGTCGCGAAGGGGGTGTCGCCCTCGAGGTCGCCGTGCTTCTCGGCCCGGTCGAGGTCGTCGAGCACGGGCAGCAGCACCGCGACCGTGGCGCCGATCGCGCGCTCGCGCTCGACCTCGCGGTTCGCCTCGGTGCGCTTGCGGTAGTTGGCGTACTCGGCGGTGACGCGCTTCAGGTCGGCGAGGTGCTCCGCCGACGGGTCCTCGACCTCGGCCTGCGCCGCGTTGAGGATGTCGTCGACCGTCAGCTCCGCCTCGTCGACCGTGCCGGCCTCGGCGGCGTCCGCGTCGGCGGCCGGCGCGTCGGCGGCCTCCGGGGAGGCGGATGCCGCGGCATCCGCCCCCTCGGCCTGCGGCTGGCGAACCTCACCCGTCTCGGGGTCGATCCGCCGCTTGTCGCGGATGATCGGCTCGTCCTGGTTCCGGTTCTCGTCCGTCATGGTTACTTCTTCTCGTCCTCGTCGTCGATGACCTCGGCGTCGACCACGTCCTCGTCGGAGGACTCGGCACCCTCGGCGCCGGACGCGTTCGCGTCCTCACCGGGGTTCGCGCCGGCGGCGGAGGCATCCGCCTGCTGGCCCTGCGCGTAGATCGCCTCGCCGAGCCTGCCCTGCGACTGGGAGAGCTTCTCGAACGCCGACTTCACCGCGTCGTCGTCGTCACCTGCGAGGGCCGACTTCAGCGCGTCGACGTCGCCCTGCACGTCGGACTTGACGTCGGCGGGGAGCTTGTCCTCGTTCTCCTTGATCAGCTTCTCGACCGAATAGGCGAGCTGCTCGGCCTGGTTGCGGGTCTCGGCGGACTCGCGGCGCTTCTTGTCCTCGGCCGCGTGCTCCTCGGCGTCGCGGACCATGCGCTCGACGTCCTCCTTGGGCAGCGCGGAGCCGCCCGAGATCGTCATCGACTGCTCCTTGCCGGTGCCCTTGTCATTCGCGGACACGTGCACGATGCCGTTCGCGTCGATGTCGAAGGTGACCTCGATCTGCGGGATGCCGCGGGGCGCCGGGGCGATGCCGGTCAGCTCGAACGTGCCGAGCGGCTTGTTGTCGCGGGTGAACTCGCGCTCGCCCTGGAAGACCTGGATCGCGACCGACGGCTGGTTGTCGTCGGCGGTCGTGAAGGTCTCGCTGCGCTTGGTCGGGATGGCCGTGTTGCGCTCGATGAGCTTCGTCATGATGCCGCCCTTGGTCTCGATGCCGAGGCTCAGGGGGGTGACGTCGATGAGCAGCACGTCCTTGCGCTCGCCCTTCAGGACGCCGGCCTGCAGGGCGGCGCCCACGGCGACGACCTCGTCCGGGTTCACGCCCTTGTTGGGCTCCTTGCCGGTCTCCTTCTTCACGAGCTCGGAGACCGCGGGCATGCGGGTCGAGCCGCCGACGAGCACGACGTGGGCGATGTCGGAGAGCTTGATGCCGGCCTCGCGGATGACGTCCTCGAACGGCTTCTTGGTGCGGTCGAGCAGGTCGGAGGTCATGTTCTCGAACTGGGCGCGCGTGAGCGTCTCGTCGAGGTTCGCCGGTCCGGACTCGGTGAGCGAGAGGTAGGGCAGCTGGATGCTGGTGCTCATGCTCGAGCTCAGCTCCTTCTTGGCCTGCTCCGCGGCCTCCTTCAGGCGCTGCAGGGCGATCTTGTCCTTCGAGACGTCGACGCCCGTGGTGTCCTTGAAGCGCTTGATCAGGTGGTCGACGATCCGCTGGTCCCAGTCGTCGCCGCCGAGGCGGTTGTCGCCGGCGGTCGCGCGGACCTGGATGGTCGAGAAGTCGTCGTCCTTGCCCACCTCGAGGAGGGACACGTCGAACGTGCCGCCGCCGAGGTCGAAGACGAGGATGAGCTCGTCCTCCTTGCCCTTATCGAGGCCGTACGCGAGTGCGGCGGCCGTGGGCTCGTTGATGATGCGCAGCACGTTGAGGCCCGCGATCTCGCCGGCCTCCTTCGTGGCCTGGCGCTCGGCGTCATTGAAGTACGCCGGCACGGTGATGACCGCGTCGGTGACGGTGTCGCCGAGGTACTGCTCGGCGTCGCGCTTGAGCTTCTGGAGGATGCGCGCCGAGATCTCCTGCGGCGTGTACTCCTTGCCGTCGATCGAGGCCGACTTCCAGTCGGTGCCCATGTGGCGCTTGACCGACGAGATGGTGCGGTCGACGTTGGTCACGGCCTGGCGCTTGGCGGTCTCGCCGACGAGCACCTCGCCGTCCTTCGTGAACGCGACCACCGACGGGGTGGTGCGGAAGCCCTCGGCGTTGGCGATGACGACGGGCTCGCCGCCCTCGAGGACGCTGACGACCGAGTTGGTGGTGCCCAGGTCGATTCCGACTGCACGTGACATGTGTGTCTCTCCTTCTGCCGCGGGGTCTCGGATGTCGCCCCTCGGCGATCGGCCCGGCGATGCCCGCCCGCGGCCGAAGTCCATGTTCGTCGAGACTTGAGCCTCGACGACTCAAGTGTCGATCCCGGCCGAATCGATGTCAAGTCGAGACCGGAGAACTTGAGCGTACTCGACTCAACTCTCGGCGAGATCTCAGTATTCCTCCGGCGCTCGGGCTCCGGACGGGGGCTACCGGAGACCTGGCTCCACCCATAGAGTGCGGTCACACACGAGCGGACCGGGAGCGCGGGGATGAGATCGAGGATGAGACTGGTCGGCGGCATCGCCGTCGCGACGTTCGCACTGGGTGCGATCGGCGCAGCGGGCGCGGCGGCCGCGCCCGGCAAGCCCGGCGGCCCGCGGTACACCGCCGGCGCCGAGGGCGTCGGCGACGCGTACTTCCCCTACGCGGGCAACGGCGGCTACGACGTGCAGCACTACCACCTCGACATCACCTACACGCCGCCGGCGGCGGCGCCCGCACCGCTCGAGGGCCAGTTCGAGGGCGTCGCCACGATCGACCTCGTCGCCACCCAGGACCTCGACCGGTTCAACCTCGACCTGCGCGGGATGGACGTCAGCGCGCTGAGCGTGGACGGCAGGCCCGCGGCATCCGTCGCCCCGCCCCTCGCCGGCGCCGAGGTCGAGGGCGCGGCGTACTGGCATGTGCAGGACGATGACGCGCGGATCTGGGAGCTCACCGTGCAGCCGCGACCCAAGATCAAGGCCGGCGAGCAGGTGCAGGTCGTCGTCGAGTACGGGGGCACGACCGCCCGCCCGACGGATATCGAAGGCGCGCTGTACGGCTGGGTGACCATGCGCGACGGGGCGATGGTCGTGAGCGAGCCCGAGGGGTCCATGACCTGGTACCCGGTGAGCGACCACCAGACCGACAAGGCGACGTACTCCTTCGAGATGAGCGTGCCCGAGGGCAAGGTCGCGGTGGCCAACGGCATCCAGCCGAAGCCCGAGGAGACCGCCGACGGCTGGACCACGTGGTACTGGGACGCCCCCGACCAGCAGGCGAGCTACCTGACCACCGCCTCGGTGGGCGACTTCGACCTGCGCGAGACGTACACCTCCGGCAGCGGCGTGCCGATCATCGATGCGGTCGACACGAAGTTGACCGCGCCGCGCCTGGCCACGACCAACGCCAGCCTCGGATGGCAGGACGAGATGCTCGACTTCTTCGAGTCGAAGTTCGGTCCCTACCCGTTCGTCGCCTACGGCTCGATCGTCGACAACGACAGCGTCGGCTACGCACTCGAGACGCAGACGCGGCCGGTGTACTCGTCGCAGGCGAGCGAAGGCACCGTCTCGCACGAGCTCGCGCACCAGTGGTTCGGCAACGCGGTCAGCCCCGAGCGGTGGCAGGACATCTGGCTCAACGAGGGCTGGGCGACGTACGCGAACTGGATGTGGAACGAGGAGCGCGGCATCCGGACCGCGCAGACCGCGTACGACAACTGGTACAACGCGGCGCGGCCGGCCGGCTACTGGGAACTCCAGATCGGCGACCCGGGTGAGCTCGGGCTCTTCGCGACGCAGGTCTACAACCGCGGCGCTGGGGCGCTCCACGCCCTCCGCATCGAGGTCGGCGACGACGCGTTCTTCGCGGCCGCCCAGCTCTGGGTCGAGCGCTACGACGACTCGGCGGGCACCTCGGAGGACTTCCAGGCCGTCTACGAGGAGGTTTCGGGCCAGGACCTCGACGACTTCTTCCGGGTCTGGCTCTACGACCAGCAGAAGCCGCCGGCCGATTGGACCACGCCGTAGCGATGGTTCACGGGCTGGTCGCTGTGCAGAGCGACCGGCCCGGCCCGCCCGGCGGCCCTACGCTGAGCGGATGACTCGACTCGCCCACCCGCGCATCGTCGCGCCGGTCGCCGCCGCCCTGCTCGTCGTCGGCCTCGCCGGATGCACCGGCGCCGACCCCGCCCCCTCGTCCTCGCCGGAGCCGACGGCGTCGACCCCCGCACCGGCCGATTCGCCCAGCGCGGAGCCGACCGGCGATGCGCAATCGGTGCCCGCCACCTGCGAGACCGTCCTCGTGCCCGATGGGTACGCGAAGCTCGAGGCCGACGGACTCGAGGCCCGCGCCGCGACGCTCTTCGATCCCATCGCGATCGCCATCGAGGAGGAGGGCGGGCTCGTCTGCTCGTGGGGCAGGCCGAACACCGACCTCGTGCTCGACGTCGCCCAGATCGCGATCGGCGACGACGAGGCTGCGTGGATCGCCGAACTCGCCGAGGCGGGCTACGTTCCGGGCGACGGCCCCGTGCCCGGCGGCTACCGCGGCCAGCCCGATGCGGGCAACGGCATCAGCCCGGTCGTGGTCGTCGAGGGCGGCACCCTGACGTATGTGAGCACGCCGACCTTCGCGGAGTTCCTGCTCCCCGCGAGCTGACGCGGGCCGGCGCGCCGGGCGCACCGGCCCGCGGACCGCGCCGAACGGCCGCGACGCCCGTGCATCCAGCCGATGCACGGGCGTCGGCGCGTACCCTTGGAACCATGCCGACCGACGCCCCAGAGACCCCCGCCGGCTCCGCGGGCATCCGCCAGGTCCGCCCGAAGACCGAGGGCTGGAAGCAGGCGAAGGGCCCCGACGGCCGCCCGCTGCTCCAGTTCGCCTCGCCGAAGCGCGGCAAGCCGCCGGCCCACCTCGCCGACCTCGCCCCCGAGGAGTGGAAGGCCAGAGCCGAGGAGCTCGGCATCCCCGCGTTCCGGCTGAAGCAGGTCGCGCGCCATTACTTCACCCGCTGGACGAGCGACCCCGCCGAGATGACCGACCTGCCGGCCGCCGGCCGCGAGGAACTCGTCGCGGGCCTCCTCCCGCCGCTGCTCACCGAGGTGCGGCGCCTCGAGACCGACCGCGGCGACACCATCAAGTTCCTCTGGAAGCTGCACGACGGCGCGCTCGTCGAGTCGGTGCTCATGCGCTACCCCGGCCGCATCACGCTGTGCGTGTCGAGCCAGGCCGGCTGCGGCATGAACTGCCCGTTCTGCGCCACCGGCCAGGCCGGCCTCACCCGCAACATGTCGGCCGCCGAGATCCTCGCGCAGGTGGTCGAGGCGAACCGCGTGATCGCATCGGGCGCGCTGCACGGCAAGCGAACCGACGACGGCACGCCCGAGCGGGTCTCGAACATCGTCTTCATGGGCATGGGCGAGCCGCTCGCCAATTACGCCCGCCTCACGCGCGCCGTGCGGACCATGGCCGCACCGGCGCCGGAGGGCCTCGGCATGTCGGCCCGCAACATCACGGTCTCGACGGTCGGGCTCGTCCCCGCCATACGCAAGCTCGCCGACGAGCACGTGCCCGTGACCTTCGCGCTCAGCCTGCACGCGCCCGACGACGGCCTGCGCGACGAGCTCATCCCCGTGAACTCGCGCTGGAAGGTCGACGAGGCGCTCGACGCGGCGCGCGAGTACTTCGAGAAGACCGGTCGCCGCGTCTCGATCGAGTACGCGCTCATCAAGGACATGAACGACCACGGATGGCGCGCCGACCTCCTCGCCGAGAAGCTCAACGAGCGCGGCCGCGGATGGGTGCACGTCAACCCGATCCCGCTGAACCCGACGCCGGGCTCCATCTGGACGGCGAGCGACGTCGAGGTGCAGCGCGAGTTCGTGCGGCGCCTCTCGGACGCCGGCATCCCGACGACCATCCGCGACACCCGCGGCAAGGAGATCGACGGCGCCTGCGGGCAGCTCGTCGCGACGGAAGAGGACGAGGCGGCCGCCGCCGTCACGCCCGTCTGAGCGCCGGGCGGCACGAGCCAGGGCCCGGGTCGGGTCCGGCGAGAGGTCTTTACGGATGCCGCGGCGCGGCGTATGCTCGACCGGGCCGCGCCACGCGGCATCCGTCGCCCGATCGAGGCGACCACACAGCCCGAAGCGGGCCGAGAGCGGAAGGAGTGAAGCGATGAACACCGTCCTTGTCGCGCGTATCGCAGACACCCTTCCCTGCGAGGCCGCCCGCTAGCATCAGCGACCGGTGGCCTCCACGATCTCGGAGACACCACCGTGAACATGCTGTCGTCATTGGACGATTCCGCCGCGCGATCGCGCGCGGCCACCGCTGCGCCGTTCGGCGCGGCATCCGCCTCACTCGCCTTCTCGGACGTCGAGCCCGGCGAGGACCAGCGCTGGTCTACCTGGCCGGCGACCCAGCCCAGCGAGCGCGGGCCGCAGCCGCGGCCCGACTGGCTCGTCACCTCCGCCGCGGCGATCGACACCGAGCTCGGCATCGTCAAGACCGGCAAGGAGGCCGACCTCTGGCTCATCGAACGGGCCGTGCCCGGCGCGCCCGCCGAGGTGCCCGGCAATGCGACGCTGCTCGCCGCGAAGCGGTATCGCGGCGCCGAGAACCGGCTCTTCCACCGGTCGGCGATCTACACCGAGGGGCGCGGGACCCGGCGCTCGCGCGACGTTCGCGCCGTGCAGCGCTCGTCGTCGTACGGGCGCGAAGTCGCCCGCGTCGAGTGGGCGTACGCCGAGTTCGCGGCCCTGTCGCGACTCACCGAGCTCGGGGCGGCGGTGCCGTACCCGGTCCAGGTGAGCGAGACCGAGGTGCTCATGCAGTTCATCGGCGAGGGCCGGGTCGCCGCGCCGCGGCTCGCACAGGTGCGGGCGAGCTCGGAGGAGCTCCGCGACCTGTTCCACCAGGTCGCCGGATTCATGCGGACGCTCGCGCACGCGGGCCTCGCGCACGGCGACCTCTCGCCGTACAACCTGCTCGTCGACCGCGGCCGCGTCGTCGCGATCGACCTGCCGCAGGTCGTCGACGTCGTGGCGAATCCGAACGGGTTCGACCTGCTGCACCGCGACTGCGTGAACGTCTGCGAGTGGTTCACGCGGCAGCGGCTCGAGTGCGACGCGGAGGAGCTCTTCGCCGAGCTGGTCGGGGACGTCACCCGGTGACTTCGAGGGCCGGACGTCGCGTCCAGCTTCGGCGGTGGGCGTTCTCCCATCCGAGTCGATGAGAGGATGGTGGAGTTCGTGCACTGACTTGTGGGGAGATCATGACCGACAACGGACCCGACCTCAGCGGCGACTGGGACATCGATCCCGGGCACAGCCGCATCGGCTTCTCGGCCAAGCACGCCATGGTGGCGAACGTCCGCGGCGCCTTCAACGACGTGACCGGCACCCTGCACGTCGACTTCGACGACCCCGAGAAGTCGAACGCCGAGATCGTGCTGAAGGTCGCGAGCATCGACTCGCGCAACGCGCAGCGCGACGAGCACCTGCGCAGCGCCGACTTCTTCGACGTGGAGAAGTTCCCCGACATCACGTTCCGCAGCACGCGGATCGAGGAGGTCGGCGAGAACGCGCTGGTCGTCTCCGGCGACCTGACGATCCGCGACGTGACGAAGCCGATCACGATCCCGATCGAGTTCACGGGTGCCCAGGTCGACGCATTCGGCGTACAGCGCGCGGGCTTCGAGGGCACGCGTCGCATCGACCGTCGCGAGTACGGCCTCGAGTGGAACATGGCGCTCGACCAGGGTGGCTGGCTCGTGTCGGAGAAGATCACGCTCGAGTTCGAGATCTCGGCGATCAAGCGACAGGCCGAGGCCGAAGGCGTCGCCTGACCGTCGACGACGGACGGCTCGCAGCCGCTCCCGCTGACGCGGGGCACGGCGGGGCTTCCAGCGCGCCCGCGGGGTATCGGGGCACGAGGGCCAGGCGCTAGCCTGCACTGGATCGACGCGGATCGTCTCCGGCCGGGCGCGTCGTCACCGCCCGTTCACCCCACGTCGGAAGACTCCCCCCATGACCGACCAGCCCCAGTCGCCCGAACCCGCGAAGCCGACCCGCCCCGGCGTCGTCGCTCCCCCGATCTCGACCGCCGAGCTGCGGGCCGTGACCGGCCTCGAACTGCAGGCCGAGCGCACGGTGCCGAAGCGGCAGGTGTGGTCGTGGGCGCTCTGGGACTGGGCGACCCAGCCGTTCAACTCGGTCATCCTCACCTTCGTCTTCACGGCGCTCTACCTCACGAGCGACTGGTTCCTCGACCCAGAGGTGGCGGCGCTCGGCGAAGGCGATCCGGCCTACGAGCGCGGCCTCGCCGACCTGGCGAGCGGGCTCGGCTGGGCCATCACGATTGCGGGCGTCCTGATCGCCGTGCTCGCCCCCGTGCTCGGCCAGCGAGCGGATGCCGCGGGGCGTCGCAAGCTCTGGCTGGGCGGCGCGACCGCGGCCCTCGTCGCCAGCATGCTCGCGCTGTTCTTCGTGCAGGGTTCGCCGTCGTACTTCGTGCTCGGTATCTCGCTCATCGCGGCCGGCACGGTCTTCAGCGAGATCGCCGGCGTCAACTACAACGCGATGCTCGTGCAGGTCTCGACGCCGGCGACGGTCGGCAAGGTGTCCGGCCTCGGCTGGGGCCTGGGCTACCTCGGCGGCATCGTCGCGCTCGTGCTCGTCGTCATCGCGACGACGTTCGACTGGTGGGGCATGCCGACGGAGGACGGTCTCGTCTACCGCGTCATCGCGGTCGGCTGCGCGATCTGGACGCTCGTGTTCGCCTGGCCCGTGCTCGTCTACGTCCCCGAGGCGCCGCCGGCGCCCGGCCGTGAGCGGGTCGGCTTCTTCCGCAGCTACGCGGTCCTCGTGCAGGACATCGTGCGCCTCTGGCGCGACTCGCGTCCGACGTTCTGGTTCCTGCTCGCGAGCGCGGTCTTCCGCGACGGGCTCGCGGGCGTGTTCGCGTTCGGCGCCGTCATCGCGGCCGTCGCGTTCCACTTCACCTCGAACGAGGTCATGATCTTCGGCATCGCCGCGAACCTCCTCGCGGGCGTCTCGACGATCGTCGCCGGGCGCTTCGACGACCGGTTCGGCCCGCGCGCCGTCATCCTCACCGCGCTCAGCGGCCTGGTCGGCGCCGGGCTCATCGTGTTCTTCCTGCACGACGCCGGCAAGCTGCCGTTCTGGATCTTCGGCCTCGTGCTGACCCTGTTCGTGGGGCCCGCGCAGGCCGCGTCACGTTCGTTCCTGGCGCGCGTCACGCCCGCCGGACGCGAGAGCGAGATCTTCGGCCTCTACGCGACGACCGGTCGCGCGGCGAGCTTCCTCTCGCCGCTGCTCTGGTCGATGTTCATCGCGATCTTCGGCGCGACCTACTGGGGCGTGCTCGGCATCGTGCTCGTGCTCGCCGCCGGGCTGGTGCTCATGCTGTTCGTCCGCGTGCCGCAGCGGGCGACGGATGCCGCGTCCGCCCCTTCGGCGGCGTAGCGGCCCGGCGGTCCCACCCGGACGCCCGACGGCGCGCCGCCCCGGGGAGGGGAGCGACGCGCCGTCGGCTCGGGGGCGAGACTACGGTCCGACCGTGACGGTCACCTCCTGGGTGGTGGTGTTGCCGCTCGGGTCGGTCGCCTCGAACACGAAGGTGTAGATCGCGCCCTGGCGGGCGAGCACCCGCGCCTCGGTGCTCGAGAGTACCTCGACCTCGGCCTTGTGCCCCTCGGCGGTCGCCTCGATGATCTCGACCGTGACCTCGCCGCCCGAGTCATCCGTCGCCTCGATCTCGAACTCGACCGTGTGCCACTTCGCGTTGGGCGGGAAGACCAGCTCGGGGTCGACGGTCACCGAGAGCTCCGGCGGCACGAAGTCGAAGCCGACGAGCACCGGGTCGTGGTCGCTCGAGCGGTACGCGTCGGGCGCGAAGATCGCGTCCTGCGCGTCCTTCTTGTAGGTCATGTCGTAGTCGAGCAGGCTCGGCTCGTCGGCGTTGACCGCCCACGGCGCGGCACCCGTGACCTGCGGCAGGAGCCCCGGGCCGGCGAGCGCGTAGTCGAGGTAGCCCAGCTGGCCGTCGAACACGTACGAGTACGCGTACTCGCCCTGCTCGGCGAGCAGCAGGTCGGTGTACCCGGCCTCGAGGAGGGCCTGGATCGGGTCCTCCTTGTCGTACGAGTTGAGGTCGCCGATGATGAGGTCGCGGCCGGGCTCGGCGCCGGTCGGTCCCGTGGCGAGCCAGTCGGCCAGCGCCTCGGCGGCCGCCGTGCGGGTCAGGTTGCAGTTGCCCTGTCCGTCGCCCGTGTCGGGGTCGCCGATGTCGTCGCAGTCGCTGCCCTTCGACTTGAGGTGGTTCACCACGACGGTGACCTCTTCGCCCGACTCGACGTCGGCGAACGTCTGCGCCAGCGCCGGCCGGTTGCGGTCGGTGTCGAAGCGCGGGTCGACCGTCTCGTCGAGGACGGCGAAGTCCCCGGCGAGCTCGACCTCGGACGGCTTGTAGATGAACGCCGTGGTGATGACGTCCGTGCCGAGCACGCCGGTCGACACGAGGTCGTACGTGCCCGCACCGACCACCTCGTTGAGCGCCTCGACGAGCGTGCCGACGGCGGTGTCGCCGTTGTTCTCGATCTCGATGAGGCCGAACACGTCGGCGTCGATCTCGGCGAGCGCGGCGACGATCTTCGCCTCCTGCCGGTCGAACTCCGCCTGGGTGTTCGCGCCTCGCGAGTTCAGCGTCGTGAAGTAGTTCAGGACGTTGAAGCTCGCGACGGTGAAGTTGCCGCCGACCTCGGGCGCGTCGGTCCGGAGGTTCACGGCCTCGTAGTCGGCGCCCTCGGTGGGCTGCACACGCCACAGGTCGAACCGGTAGTCGAGCACGCCCGTGGCGTTCGACACGAGGCCGCCGCCCCGGAAGGTGTTGTCGAGCGCGAACTCCTCACCGTTCGGGTGGATCGCCGGGTCGGGGTTCTCGATGCTGCGTCCGTCGTCGAGGGTGATCCGGTTCGCCTCGTTGGCGTCGGCCAGCGCGATCGCCTCGGGCGACCCGGGCTCGTAGACGGCGGTCGGCTGCATCTGCCGCTCCGTGCCGAGCGCGACCTCGTTGTAGCGGCCGAAGTTGAAGTACTCGAGGATCGCGAGATCCTGCGGGAGCGTGACGCGCATGCCCTCGAGCTGCTCCTTCTGCTCGTCGGTCGCGGGCAGGGTGAGCTCGGCCGCCGACGGAAGCGCGGCGCCGGTCTCGCACACCGAGTTGGCCGTCGCGGTGATCTCGGTCATGCCGAAGAACTCGCTCACGACGCCGGCGATGTGGACGACGTCGCCCTCGGCGACCGCCATCCCGGTCTGCGCGTAGACGAAGATGCCGTCGGATGTCGCGGGGTCGCCGTCACCGGCGTCCTGCACGTAGTAGCCGTCGAAGCCGCCGTCCTGGAAGTCGCCGACCACGACACCCTCGATCTGGACGGACTGGCCGACCACGGGCGACGTGTCGCCCGAGCCCTGGATGGATCCGATCGACACGGTCGCGGCGTTGCAGTCGGCCGGGGGCAGCGGCACGAGAACGACGGTCAGCGAGTTCGTCGCGCCCGGCGTGTTGGCCGCCTCGCCGTCGACGAGGGAGCCCGTGTAGCCCGGGATGCCGGCGAGATTGAAGTCGTTGCGCACCCAGTCGGCGGTCGTGCCGGTGTCGACGCCGTCCGGGATGCGGGAGGCACCGCCGGGGGCGAAGGCGAGGCCGTCGTAGAGCTCGGTGAGCACCGTGTCGCCATAGGCCAGGTCGAACTCGCCACCGTCGTGCACGGCGACGGTGTCGAGGATCTCGAGGCCTGCGACGTCGTCGATGACCCCGTCGTCGTCGACGTCGAGGTCGTCGTTCACCGCACCCGTGAAGCCGCTGACGAGCAGCAGCGAGACCGTGCCGTTCTCGAGCGCGTTCGCGGGAAGCCAGGCGAGCGAGCGCCCGCCGTCGTCGACCGACCCGAACGAGATGACCTCGTCCACCGTTCCGGTGACGGGCGAGTCGCCCTCGATCTCGAGGACCCGATAGCCGCTCACGTCGGTGCCCGGCTCGACGAGGATCTCGACGTACTCGACGTCGGTGCCCGCGGTCGAGGCCGAGAACTCGTTGATCACGGGCGTCTGCGGGCCGGTGTCACCGCACGTGTGCGAGCCGAGGCCGTCGAAGGTGTCCTGCGCGAAGCCCGTCCACTCGACGGCCGGGTCGAAGACATCGGACGGGTTCGTGTCGCCGACGCAGACGTCCGCGTTGCGTCGGAGGGTGTTGTTCTGGGTCGACGTCGGGGAGGCGCCCCACCGCTCGCCGGGGTCGAACCCGACCTGTCCGAGCGAGTCGACCACGTTGTCGCCGCGCTTCAGGACGATCGCGTCGTCGCCGTTCCACAGGCTGGCCGACGTGATCTGGTCGGCGTAGTCCTCGAGATCCTCGTCGGCGAAGACGAACGTGCCGCCTGCCACCACGGTGCCCTCGAGCGCGAACGTGCCGCCGGCGGTCAGCGTGGAGCTGCCGTTGAAGTAGACGCCGAGCGAATAGGTCGCCAGCGAGATGTCGGCATCGGTCGGGTTGTAGAGCTCGACGGCCTTGTTGAAGGACGAGCCCTCGACGTACTCGCTGATGATGAGGTCGGATGGCTCGACCTCCGCCGCGACGGCGGCGGTCGCGGGTACCGCCATTCCCACCCCCATCAGGGCGGCCGCGGTGAGCCCCACGGTCAGGCGTTGGACGGGTCGTTGCATCTCGGCACCTCCGGCACACGACCGAAGGCCACCATGACCCCCGGACGGCGTCAGCCTATGGAGGACGAGTGCGTCGGGGAAGACCCGTCACGAGACGTTCACGTGATGCACGCATATGTGCACCGCTGCCACGTGCCGCTGCTCAGATGAGCAGGCGGGCGCCCGGCGCCGATGTCACGCGTGCGGCGGGTGCGACCGACGCAGTCCGGCGGCGAACCTCCCGAGGAGCTCGGCGAACCGCTCGCGCTCCTCCTCGGTGAACCCGTCGAGCGCGGACTCGATCGCGCGCCGCCGGCTCGTGCTCGCCGCGCGCACGAGCTCGCGGCCCTGCTCGGTGATGCGCACGCGCGTGCGGCGGGCGTCGTCGGGGTCCGCCTCGCGCACGACCAGGCCCTCCCCGACCGCGGCCTGCACGAGCCGGCTCGCCCTCGGCTGGTCGACGCCGATCGCCCCCGCGAGCTCCGTCACGGACATCGGTCGGTCGGCGGCATCGAGCATCGCGAGCAGGCGCGCACGCGCGACCGGGCCGACGCGGAACTCCCACGGACCCCGAGAGCCGCCGCGGCCGAACGGCCCGCCGAAACCGCCGCCGAACGGGGGGCCGTGCCGGTGCCTGCCCTCGTGACCGTGCGGCTCGCCGTGATCCGGGTGAGCATCGTGGGACGACTCGCCGCCATGGCGGCCCGGACCGCCATGACCGAACGGGCCGCCGGATCCCGGTTCGCCGTGCTGGCCCGCCCACGAGGGTCGGCCGCCCCGACGGAGCGATGCGAGCGCCTGCTCGATGCGATCGACCGCATCGCCGTCACCGTTGCCGCCGTGCTGCTCGCTCATCCCTCCAGATTACATGTCACTTGACATGCGACCTTGGTCCATGTCATAGTGCATATACATGTCGGGGGACATGGACCGCGCGGATCGTCCCGCCGGTTCCCACGTCGGTGCGATCCGCACCGACGCCGCGATCGCGGCACACGCCGTCACGCCCGCCATCCGTGCGGGCGCAGCACCACGGCGCGCTCGCGCGCCACGAGAGGATTCCCATGAACACCCACGATGGATTCGACGACCACGACCACGACCGGCCCGCCGACTCGAACGGCGCGAACGACGCCCGCGAGACGCCGGCACCCGGCATCCGACCCCTCGGCTTCTGGCTGAAGGTCGTCGACCGGCGCATCGCCGCCGAGGTCGACGCCGCATTCGCCGACCAGGAGGCCGACCTGCGCGACTGGCGCCGGCTCAACCTGATCGCCGGCGAGGTCCGCGACGAACGCCTGGAGGCACGACTCGCCGCCCGCCCGCACAAGCTCGACGACCTCGTCGAGCGCGGCTGGGTCGCCGGCGAGCCCGGCACCTGGTCGCTGACCGACGCCGGGCGCGAGGCGCTCGACGCGCTCACCGAGCGCGTGCAGGTCGTGCGCGACCGCGTGCGCTCGGCCGTCTCCGACGAGGACTACGCGACCACGATCGCCTCGCTCGAGGCCATCGCGCGCGAGCTCGGCTGGGACGAGTCGTCGCCCGAGCCTCGAGGCCGGCGCGGTCGGCGACGCCCCGGGTTCGGCGGCGGCTTCGGACCCGGCTTCGGGCCCGCGCCCTGGATGCGCCGCGGCGGACGCCGGGGCATGCCGCCCTGGGCCGCCGGCGCTCCGTACGGCGAGCCGATGCGGCATCCGTCGGCGTTCGACGACTCCCGCGGTCACGACGTCGACCCGTGCGAGCACCCGCACGACCGGCGCCGCGGCGGTTACGGTCGCGGCCGCCGGCGCGACGACCTCCACGTGCACGTCCACCTGCACCACGACGGCGCGCACGACCACGGCGACCGCTGACCCGTCGCCCGGACTCGACGCCGCGGCGCGGCCGGGCTACCGCTCGGTCGCGCCGCGCGCGTTGTAGACGACCGCGTCCGAGGCGCCGAACGCGCGGAACACCTCGATGGCCTCGTCGCGGCGCACGCCCGAGTGCACGCGGATGCCGCGGCGTTCGAACTCGCCCATCCAGTCGAGCGGCATCGGCCCCTCGTCGAAGCCGGTGAGCCGCTCGCACTCCTCGCCGTCGCCCGCGAGGACGAGCCGGCGCACGCCCGACCACATGGTCGCGCCGTAGCACATGACGCACGTCGCCCAGTTGACGACGAGCTCGAGTTCGGCGCCGCCCGCACCCAGGTCCCAGCGGCCGAGCCGTCGTTGCGCGAGCGAGAGCGCGGTCACCTCGGCGTGCAGCGAGCTCAGCCCGCTCGAGAGCACGATGTTGACCCCCGCCGAGACCAATTCACCGGATGCCGCGTCGACGACGAGAGCGGCGAACGGCCCGCCGCTGCCCTCCCGCCAGTTCCGGTCCGCGAGCTCGATCGCGAGCGCCATCCGCGCGTCGTCGTCGGGGAGCGGTTCGGCCGCGATCCGTGGGAGTTCGGCGACCAGCCAGTCGGGCAGCGCGGCGGAGAAGGACGACGTCGGCGTGGCATCCATGCGCCCATTCTCCACCCGCGACGCGACTAGGGCGCCTTCTGGTCCTCGGTGCCCGACAGCCGCTGCGCGAGCCAGATCGGGATGATCGAGACGAGCACCAGCACGACCGCGATGACCGACACGATGGGCGCCTGGTTCGGCCGGAACATGTTGTTCAGGATGAAGATCGGCAGGGTCGTGACCCCCGATCCGGCCGTGAACGTCGTCACGATGATCTCGTCGAACGACAGCGCGAACGCGAGCAGGCCGCCCGCGAGGAGCGCCGAGCGCAGCTGCGGGAAGGTCACCAGGCGGAAGGTCGTCCAGACACCGGCGCCGAGGTCGGCCGACGCCTCCTCGAGCTTCGTGCCCGTGCGGCGCAGTCGCGCGATCACGTTGTTGAACACGGTCACGATGCAGAACGTGGCGTGGGCGATGATCACCGTCCAGATCGACAGCGGCACGCCCATGATCGTGCGGAAGAAGTTGTTCAGCGCGATACCGGTGATGATGCCGGGCAGCGCGATCGGCAGGATGACGAGCAGGTCGACGGTGTGGCGGCCGAAGAAGTCGAACCGCTGCAGCGCGAACGAGATGAGCGTGCCGAGCACGAGGGCGATCGCGGTCGAGACGATCGCGACGAACACGCTCGTGCCGACCGCCTCCATCGCGCCCGCCGACTGGAAGGCGCGCTGCCACCACTCGAGCGTGAAGCCGGGCGGCGGCCAGCTGAGCGAGGTCGACGTCGAGAAGGAGTTCACGAGCACGACGCCGAGCGGCACGTACACGATCACGAGGATGAGGCCGGCGACGACGGCGAGCGTCGTGCGCGAGAGTCGGGAGAGTCGCATCCGTCGCCCCTTAGAGGTTGTCGAGGGCGCCCGTGCGACGCACGAGCGCGAGGTAGCCGAAGATGATCGCGATCGGGATGAGCGCGATCGCCGCCGCGAGCGGCAGGTTGTTGGCCGCGCCCACGTTCGTGTAGACGAGGTTTCCGAGCATCTGGCTCGCGCCGCCCACGATGTTCACCGTGATGTAGTCGCCGAGCGAGAGCGAGAAGCTGAAGATCGTGCCGGCGATGATCGCGGGCAGCGCCATGGGGAAGACGACGTGGCGGATGGTCGGCCAGGTCTTGCCCCCCAGGTCGGCGGATGCCTCGAGCAGCGAATCGGGCACGCGCTCGAGCCCGGCGAAGATCGGCAGGATCACGTACGGCAGCCACAGGTACGACAGCGTGATGACCGTGGCGGGCAGGCCGTAGCCGGGCGTGTGCAGGCCGAACGGCGCGAGCACCCACTCGAGGATGCCGTCCTGCGAGAGCACCGACCGCCAGGCGTAGGCCTTGACGAGGTAGCTCGCCCAGAGCGGCATGAGCACCGCGATGACGAGGATGCGGCGAGCTCGCGGGGAGGCGACCTTCGCCATGTAGAACGCGATGGGCAGGGCGAGGGCGACGTCGATGACCGTGACGAGGAGCGCCACGCCGATCGTGCGGAGGGTGACCGTCTGGTAGAGCGAGCCGGTGAGCACCGTGACGATGTTGTCGAGCGTCCAGTCGGTCGTGATCTCGCCGGTGAAGCTGTTCACCGACCAGAACGCGGTGACGAGCAGCGCGGCGAGCGCGACGACGTAGACGAGGCCGAGCCAGAACAGCGGGGCGGCGAGCAGGAACCCGAGCCGCACACGCGGGTGCGAGCTCAGGAAGACCGACGCACGGCGGGCGGGCGTCGCCTTCGGCCTGGGGATGCCGCGGCGGGGCGGGCCGTCCGGGGCGGGGCCGGTCGAGGAGCCGACGGATGCGGGTGCCGTCGCGTTCATCGTCATGCTGCTTCCTGTCGGGTGGTGCTCGGGGGAAACTGGGGTGTGCGGGCCGGGGAGCGTGCTCCCCGGCCCGCGCGGGCGGTCAGGTCAGCCCTTGATCTCCTGCCACGCAGCGGTCCACTGCGCGTAGTCGACGCACTCGACGTCGGTGCGACCGTCGACGCACTCGGCGATCGGGGTCGTCCAGTACCAGATCTGCGAGGCGTACTCCTCGTCACCGGCGTGGTAGGCCTCGCAGTCCTCGCGGTACTCGCAGGCCTCCTGGCTCGAGGGCGCCTCGCCGAAGTAGGCGGTCGCGGTCGCGTTCGCCTCCGGGCTGGCGATGTAGTCGAGCCACATGTAGGCGCAGTTCACGTTGGCCGCGTCGGAGGCGACCATCCAGGTGTCCGACCATCCGGTCGCGCCCTCCTCGGGGAGGACGACCTCGGTCGGTGCACCCTCGCCCGCGAGGACGTTCTGGATGACCTGCCAGGTCGTGCCCACGACCGAGTCGCCGGTGGTGAAGGCCTGGATCTCCTTGAGGTAGTCGCTCCAGTACTCGCCGACGTGCTCGCGCTGCGCCTTCAGGAGGTCGACCGCGGCCTGGAACTGCTCCTCGTCGAGGGCGTAGGGGTTCTCGATGCCGAGTTCGGGCTGGTGGGCCATCAGGTAGACCGCGGCGTCGGCGATGTAGATCGGCGAGTCGTACGCGGTCACCTTGCCGGTGTTCTCCCCGGCGCCGTCGAACACGACGTCCCACGAGGTGGGAGCCTCGGCGAAGGTCTCCGTGTTGTACATCAGGAGGTTGGCGCCGTAGCCGTGGGGCACGCCGTAGCTCTGCCCGTCGACCGAGTTCCACTCCTTCTCCTTGAGGAAGGAGAAGATGCCCTCGTAGTTCGGGATGAGGTCGGTGTTCACCGGCGCGACGTCGCCGCCGGCGATGAGGCGGAGGGTCGCGTCGCCCGAGGCGGCGACGACGTCGTACTCGCCGGTCTTCATCAGGTTCACGGCCTCGTCGGAGGTGCCGTAGGTCTTCGAGGTGACCTCGCAGCCCGTCTCCTCCTCGAAGGGCGTGACCCAGTCGACCGTCGGGTCATTCGTGCCGTCCTCGACGTAGCCGGGCCACGCGAGGATCGAGACCTGGCCCTCGGCCTCGCCGAGCTCGGTGAGGGTATCGTCCGTCGACGCGGAGTCGCCGCCCGACGTGGTACCGCAGGCGGTCAGGGTGAGCAGGGCGATCGAGCCGATCGCCAGGCCGACGGTCGCGCCGCGGCGCGCCGTGCGCGGGGTGCGCATCATGGTTCTCTCCTGGTTTCTCTTGGTGGGTGGAGGTGGTGCGTCTAGGCGGCCGGTGCGGATGCGACATCCGCCCCGCCGAGCGCGACGACGTCGTCGTCGTGCCAGCTGACGACCACGCGATCGCCGCGTTCGTCGTCGTGGACCCGGTTGCGGTCGTTCTGCTCGAGCACGCTCACGCGCACGCCGGCGTCGAGGTCGACGACGAGGCGGATGCCGCTGCCGAGGTAGATGGTCTCGACGACGGTGCCCGGGGCGTTGCGCACGTCGGCGCCGGTCTCGCCCGAGCCGACGGACATCTTCTCGGGGCGCACGGAGTGGACGCCGCCGCGACCGAGGAGCTCGCGCGAGACCGCGTCGTCGAAGAGGTTCGACGTGCCGACGAAGTCGGCGACGAAGCGCGAGGTGGGCCGCTCGTAGAGCTCGGCGGGCGTGCCGAGCTGCTCGATGCGGCCGTCGTTGAACACGGCGACACGGTCGGAGAGCGTGAGCGCCTCCTCCTGGTCGTGCGTGACGAAGATGAAGGTGATGCCGAGGTCGCGCTGGATCTCCTTCAGCTCGACCTGCATCTGCTCGCGGAGCTTCAGGTCGAGTGCGCCGAGCGGCTCGTCGAGGAGCAGCACCTTGGGCTCGACCACGGTCGCGCGGGCGAGCGCGACGCGCTGGCGCTGGCCGCCGGAGAGCTGCGACGGCTTGCGGTCGGCCATCTGCTCGAGGCGCACCGAGGCGAGCGCCCGGCGGGCGCGCTCGACGCGCTCCTTGCGGCCGATGCCGCGCACGCGCAGGCCGTAGGCGACGTTCTCGAGCACGCTCATGTGCGGGAAGAGCGCGTAGTCCTGGAACACCGTGTTCACGTCGCGGTCGAACGGCGCGCGCTTGGTGACGTCGTCGCCGAAGAGCTCGATGGTGCCGCCCGTGGGCTGTTCGAACCCGGCGATGAGCCGGAGCACGGTCGTCTTGCCCGAGCCGGACGGACCGAGCATGGAGAAGAACTCGCCCGCGGCGATCTCGAGGTCGACGTGGTCGACGGCGGTGACGGCGCCGAACTCCTTGGTGAGTCCGGTGAGCCGGATGGCCGGCTGCAGGTCGGTCATGGGCCTCTCCTTCGATGGCGTGGTTCCTAATCCTATGAATCCATATGTCATAGTCCAGAGGTCCGTGTTACGGTCTCATCACGGATTCGCCGGCGACCGTCCCCAGTCCGGGGGGTGAGGGGATCCGCGGGCGCTCGATCGAGGAGGACGGATGCCGCACGCCACCGCGCGCGCCGACGCCGCCCGCGCCGTCGTCTTCTCCCCGCTCGAGGGCGCCGGCAGGGCAGAGCTCGTCGAGCAGCGCCTCACCGACGCGATCGCGTCGGGCGTGCTCCGCGACGGCGAACGCCTCCCGAGCGAGGCCGACCTCGCCAAGCTCCTCGGCGTCGCCCCGGTGACCGCGCGCGAGGCGCTCGTCGCCCTCCGGCACAAGGGACTCGTGCGCACGCGCCGCGGACGCGACGGCGGCAGCTTCGTCACCTACGACGACGACCTGTCGCTGCGCCTCACCGAGGAGCGCGTCCGGGCGCTCAGCCGCATCGAGCTGCGCGACCTCTCGCTGCACTACGCCGCCATCGCGGGCATGGCCGCCGAGGTCGCCGCCGACCGTGCGAGCGACGACGACCTGCAGAGCCTCGTCGAGATCGACGCCCGGGCCGACCTCGCGTCGCCGGGCGGCGCGCGTCGCGCCGTCGGCCGGTTCCAGCTCGAGGTCGCCGCCATCAGCCAGTCCCCCCGGCTCGTGCACGAGGAGCTGCGCCTGCAGGCCGAAGCGGGCGCCCTGCTCTGGCTCTGCCTGCGCGAACAGGAGTACCGTGACCGCACGAGGGAACACCGCCTCGAGGTGATCGACGCGATCAGGGCGGCGGATGGCACGGCCGCCCGCCGGGCGACCACGACGCACATCGGCTCGGCGGTGGAATGGCTCATCGACGAGAAGGTGCGGCTCGAGACGTCGGCACCGTCGATCGCCCGTGAGGAAGGGAGCGCGCCATGACGCAGGCCGTCGCCGCGGGCGCCACCGCGATCGCGACCAGCATCGCGGAGGTCATCGACCCCGTGTTCGCCCTGATCGACGCGTGGCGGGACGCGCTCGAGGAACGTCTCGCCGCGGAGCCCGAGCCGCGGGCCGCCGAACTGGACCCCGTCGTCGCGGCGACCGTCGCCGCCGAGCTCGACCGCGCGGGAACGCTCATCACCGGCGCCGGATTCGTCGCTGCACCCGGCTACCTCGCCGACGCGCCGTGGCACCTCGCCTGGTGGCTCAGCGACGGCAACCCGTTCCGCGGCGTGCCGGCACGCGGCATCCGTCGCCTCGACGCGGTGAGCGACCCCGACGCCGAGGCCTTCCGCGACTACACCACGCTCGAGTGGTGGCGCGTGCCGGAGCGCACCGGCTCCCGGCACCTGACGGGCCCCTACGTCGACTACCTGTGCACCGACGACTACACCGTGACGGTGACGACGCCCGTGTCGGTCGCCGGCGACATGGTCGGGCTCGTGGGGGCCGACATGTACGTGGCGCGGCTGGAGCAGGTGCTGCTGCCCGTGCTCCACGGCGCCGAGCGCACCCTCACCGTCGTGAACGCGTCCGGCCGCATCGTCACCTCGACCGACGCGCATCGCGCGACCGGCGCCCTGCTGCGCCTCGAGGGGCTGCCCGACGCACTCGCGCCCCTGCGCGAGGCGGAGGCCGACGGCCGCGTCACCGGCGCGCTGCGCCTGCCGGGCGGCGCCGACGTCGTGCCCTGCGGCGACACGTCGCTGGCGGTCGTCGCCGAGTAGGCGCATCAGCTCGCCGGTCACCATGCCGGAACCTCCGCTCGCTAAGGTGAGGGCCAGCGGAACGGGATGCGCACGTGCGATCGCGTGCGACTGACGAGAGGCCGGCGCTCGCTCGTGACCACCACGATCAGGCAGAAGCAGGCCCGCAGGCGACGCGGGCGCGCCGTCGCCTATGCCGCGGTGACCGTCGCCTGGGCCCTGACCGTCTGGCTCAGCGCGATCGTCGCCCCGCCGGACTGGCTGCACGGCGCGGCCCTGTTCGTGCACCTCGCGTCGCTCGTGGTCGGCCTCGGCGCCGTGCTCATGATCGAGTGGCACGCGCTGCTCTGGGCGACCGGGTGGAGCAGCGTCCGGGAACTCCGGCAGGCCGACCGCACGATGATCCTCCCGGTCTGGGCGGGGCTCGTCGGGCTGCTCGCGAGCGGGGCGCTGCTCGAGCCCGACCTGACCGCGACGGCGACGCAGGTGAAGCTCGTCGCCGTCCTCGTGCTCAGCCTCAACGGGGTCGCACTGACCCGCTGGACCTCCGGCCTCGGGCGACTCCCCGCGAATGCCCGCTTCCGCTCGCTCCCGCGGCGGGCGCGCGTCTGGTTCGCGGCGAGCGCGGTCGTGTCGCAGACGGCCTGGTGGACGGCCGTGGTCGTCGGGCTGCTCAACGCGACCGGGTGAACGTCCGTCCAACCCGCAACCCGCAACCCGCGACCCGCGACCCGCGACGCGCGGACGAGGGCGCGGGTCGCCGGCGCACCGGGCCCGGCTGCGGACCTTCCCTGCCGCGTCACGGTCAGCTGAGCTAGGCTCACGAACGAGCCAGCCGCCCCGACTGGAGGACCGATGCCCGACGCACCGAGCAACGTCCCGGCCCGACGCGATCGCCGTCAGCTGCGCGAAGAGCGCCGACGCCGACGCCGCCGGGGCGCGTGGCTCGCCGTCGCCGCGGGCATCGTCGCCGTCCTCGTCATCGGCGGCGCGGTGACCGCCCTGGTCATGGTGAACCGGGGCGGCACGGCGGCCGCGCCGAGCCAGCCCGCCGAACCCGACCCCATCGTCTTCCCCGACGACGAACCCGCGGCCGAGGCGGGCGACGAGCCGTGCACGGCGGTCCCGGTGCTGTCGTCCTTCGAGAACGCCGAGATGGTCGAACGGCTCGCAGAGGCGTACAACGCCGAACCGCGCGACGTCGAGGGCTCGTGCGTCACGGTCGTGGCGTCGAAGGACAAGTCGGGCATCGCGGCCGAGGAGGCCGCCGTCGGATTCTCCGAGGCCGCCGAGGACGAGCGGCCCGTCGTCTGGATCCCGGACGCGCGGTCGTGGCTCGGCGTCGCCCGCGAGGCGGGCGGATCGGCGAACGTCCCCGCCGAGGGGACGAGCGTCGGGTCGTCCGACATCGTGCTCGCCATGCCCGAGCCCCTCGCTGCGGCGATCGGCTGGGACGAGGAGCCGCCGACCTGGTCCGAGGTGTTCGCGACCGCAGACGACGCCGACGTCTGGGCCGACCTCGACCACCCTGAGTGGGGCGAGTTCAAGCTCGGCAAGACCAGCCCCGTGATCGCCAGCTCGGGCGAGGCCGCCATGCTCGCGTCGTACGGTGCCGCCGCCGGCTCGGTCGCCGACCTCACGGCCGACGACATCGCCGACGACGAGGTCACCGACGAGGTGAAGCAGCACGAGCTCGCGACGAGCCACTACATGGCCACGCCGGAGCACTTCCTCTGGCACGCCAGGCAGGCCGCCGACGCGGGCGGCTCGGCCGCCGACTTCCTCTCGGCCGTGATCGTCGACGAGAAGTCGGTGTGGGACTACAACCGGGGCATCACGAGCCGCGACGGCGTCACGCGCATCGAGGCCGACCCGCCCTCCGAGCAGCTCGTGCCGATCTACCCGGCCGACGGCCACTACGTCGCCGACAACCCGGCGGTGGTGCTCACGGGAGCCTGGGTCGACGAGGCCGAGGCCGCCGCAGCCGAGGACTTCCTTCGGTTCGCCGGCACGGCGGAGGGGCAGGCGATCGTGCGCGACGCGGGCTACCGCGACCTCAACCGCGAGCTCGACAGTGAGGTCGCGGAGGTGGGTGCGCTCGCCGAGACCCCCGAGTCGGGCCTCGCCTTCCCCCAGCCGCAGGTCGTCGTCGCGATGCACGAGGCGTTCCCCGACGTGCGCAAGCGCGCGAACGTGCTGTTCCTGCTCGACGTGTCGGGCTCGATGAGCGACCCCATCGAGACGGGCGAGACGAAGCTCGAGGCCGCGAAGCAGGCGATCGAGCTGTCGCTGGACCACTTCTCCGACGGCGACCACGTCGGGCTCGCTGCGTTCTCCGAGGTCGACGCACGACCTCTCGCGCCGGGCGAGGTCAGCGCCGTCGACGACATCGCCGACACCCGCGACCGCTTCGAGTCGGCCCTCGCGAAGCTGAAGCCGATCGAGTGGACGCCCCTGTACGAGGCGGTCGACACCTTCGCGAAGCGCCAGGCCGACGACTACGACCCCGACCGCATCAACGCGATCGTGCTGCTCAGCGACGGGCGCAACGAGACCGAGGCGCCGAGCACGTCATCGAAGCAGATGCTCGACACGCTCGAGGAGCTGCACCACTCGACCCCCGTGCTCGTCTTCACGCTGGCCTACGGCGCCGACGCCGACGTGAAGACCCTGCAGTCGATCTCGAGCGCGACGGGCGCCCACTACTACGACGCGACCGACCCGACCGAGGTCGACGAGGTGCTCGGTGACCTCGTCACGAGCTTCTAGCCGCCACCGGCGGTCGAGGAGGACGCGAAGCGCCCATACCGAGACCCGCCGTGATCAGTGCGCATGCGGCCCGCCGCTCTGCGAGCATGAACGGATGACGCAGCTCCCCGCCCTCGTCGGCATCTCGCACGGCACCTCGTCGCCCGAGGGTCGGCGCGCGGTGCGCGGCCTGCACGTCGCCGTCGCCGAGGCGATGGCGCAGCGGCATCCGGATGGCACGCCGGGCGTTCGGCTCGGACACGTCGACGTCGAGCAGCCCGACGTGCCGGCGACGCTCGCGTCGCTCGCCGACGGCGAGCCGGCAGTGGTGGTGCCGCTGCTGCTGTCGGCGGGCTACCACGTGTACGTGGACCTCACCGAGGCGGTCGCGGAGGAGACGTCGCGCCCGGTCGTGCTGGCCGGTGCGCTCGGGCCGGACGACCGGCTCGCGACGCTCCTGCTGCGGCGCCTGCACGAAGCCGGGCTCCGAGAGGGCGACGCGATCGTCCTCGCCGTCGCGGGCTCGAGCGACCGGCGCGCGGTCGTCGACTGCGTCGAGCAGGCGCGGCGGCTCGCGGCGGCATCCGGTCGCGAGGTCCCGGTCGGGTTCCTGTCGGCGGCCGAGCCGCGCCTGCCCGACGCGGTCGCGGCGGCGCGAGCCTCACTCGGCGACCGGGGCCGCGTGGTCGTCGCGAACTACCTGCTCGCGCCCGGGTACTTCGACGACCTCGCGCGGGCGGCCGGGGCGGAGGTCACGGCAGCGCCGCTGCTCGTGCCCGACGAGCCTGCGCCGCGGGAACTCGTGGACGTCGTGCTCGACCGCTACGCGGCATCCGCTCGCTCGCTCGCCTGACGCGGCCCCGCACGCCCTCGCGCCGGCCGACGCCGGTCACTCGTGCTCGGGCAGCAGCGGCGCCTCCACGCCGGGATCGCGGCCGAGCTGCGCGGCCCGCGCGACGGAGGCCGCACCGAAGCGGTCACGCACCGCGTCGAGCACCGTGTCGAGGCGCACGCCGTCGTTCCAGTCGATCGGCAGCTCCGGCTGCACGGCGTCGGCGCGCGCCAACTGCGACAGCGAGACGCCGATGAGCGTGATGCCGCGCTCGGCGATCACGGGGTGCGCTGCGACGAGCAGCCCTCGTGCGACGTCGAGCAGCACCGCGGTGCGGTCGGTCGGGGATCGGAGGGTGCGCGACCGGGTGGCCTTCGCGTAATCGCCGTAGCGGAGCCGCAGCGCGACCGTGCGGCACGCCCGGTCCTTGTCGCGGAGGCGCCGGGCGAGCCGGTCGACGATCTGGGAGAGGATGACCTCCAGTTCGTCGGGCGAGCGCGGACGGGTGCCGAGCGCACGCTGGGAGCCGATGGACCCGCGGCGCCGCGTCGAGTCCACCGGCCTCGGGTCGCGCAACCGGGCAAGGGCATGCAGGTGCGCGCCGGTCGCCCGGCCCAGCAGCCGCTCGGCGGCATCGCCTTCGAGCTCGGCGAGCTGCCCGACCGTGCGGATGCCGAGCCGGTGCAGCTTCTCGGCAGTGACCGCGCCGACGCCCCACAGCCGTTCGACCGGCAACGGGAGCAGGAACGCCGCCTCGCGCTCGGGCTCGACCACCAGCAGCCCGTCGGGCTTGCTGACGGCGCTCGCGACCTTCGCCAGGAACTTGGTCCGCGCGATGCCGACCGAGATCGGCAGCCCGACCTCCGAGCGGACGCGCTCGCGGAGTCGCGCGGCGACCTGCTCCGGCGTGCCGGCGATGCGTCGGAGGCCCCCGACCTCGAGGAACGCCTCGTCGATCGAGAGCCCCTCGACCATCGGCGTCGTGTCGCGGAAGATCTCGAACACGGCCCTGCTCGCCGCCGAGTACGCATCCATCCGCGGCGGCACGACCACCGCGTCCGGGCACAGGTCGCGCGCCTGCCGACCGCCCATCGCGGTGCGCACCCCGCGAGCCTTGGCCTCATAGCTCGCCGCCAGCACCACGCCGCCGCCCACGATGACCGGTCGGCCGCGCAGCTCGGGGGCGTCGCGTTGCTCGACCGAGGCGTAGAACGCATCGAGATCCGCATGCAACACGGTCGCCTCGCCCCGCACTCGCGTCCTCCCGCCCTCCGTCCTGCGGATCGTCCCACGCACCGGCGACACGGCGCCGTGCGCCCGGTCGCGGCATCCGCGCCCCGGCGCGTGACGGACTGCGACGGGATGTGACGCCGTGCGACACGGGGTGACCGAACGTGACGGGGCGACCTACCGGCATCCGCTCGGGCCTCGTACCTTCGTCAACCACGTGCCCCGAACGGGGCGCGGGACGAGAGGGGGAACCGTGACGATCGAGACGACGGATGCCGCGCCGCGCGCGCCGCGCACCGAGCGCGCCGAGCGTCCCGCGCGCGCCGATCGGGCGGCTCGCGACATCCGCCCGCCCCGCCCCTCGGCGAAGCCGAACGGGCAGTGGAAGGTCGACGGCACCACGCCCCTGAACGGCAACGAGGAGTGGAAGCAGGCCGACGGCGGCCTCGCGGTGCGCGAGCGCATCGAGCGCATCTACGCCGACGGCGGCTTCGCCTCGATCGACCCGACCGACCTGCACGGCCGCTTCCGCTGGTGGGGCCTCTACACGCAGCGCAAGCCCGGCATCGACGGCGGCCGCACCGCGACCCTCGAGCCGCACGAGCTCGAGGACGAGTACTTCATGCTGCGCGTGCGCATCGACGGCGGGCAGCTGACGACCGAGCAGCTGCGGGTCATCGGCGGCATCTCGACCGAGTTCGGCCGCGACACGGCCGACCTCACCGACCGGCAGAACATCCAGCTGCACTGGATCCGCGTCGAGGACGTGCCCGAGATCTGGCGCCGGCTCGAGGCGGTCGGCCTCGGCACGACGGAGGCGTGCGGCGACGTGCCGCGCGTCGTGCTCGGCTCGCCGGTGGCGGGCATCGCCGCCGACGAGCTCATCGACCCGACGCCGCAGATCGAGGAGATCACGAGCCGGTTCATCGGCGACGAGTCGCTCGCCAACCTGCCGCGCAAGTTCAAGTCGGCGATCACCGGCCACCCCTCGCAGGATGTCGTGCACGAGATCAACGACGTCGCCTTCGTCGCGGTCGAGCACCCGACGCTCGGCGTCGGCTACGACCTCTGGGTCGGCGGCGGACTGTCGACGGCGCCGCGGCTGGCGGAGCGGCTCGGGGTGTTCGTCGCGCCGTCGCTGGTCGCCGAGGTGTGGCACGGCGTCGCCCAGATCTTCCGCGACTACGGCTACCGGCGGCTGCGCAACAAGGCGCGCCTGAAGTTCCTGCTCGCCGACTGGGGAGTCGAGCGCTTCCGGTCGGTGCTCGAGACCGAGTACCTCGGCGCCGCCCTGCCCGACGGGCCGGCCGCGCCGGCGCCCGCGACGGTCGGCGACCACGTCGGCGTGCACCGCCAGAAGGACGGTCGGTTCTACGTCGGCGCGACGCCGATCGTCGGCCGCGTCTCCGGCCCGACGTTGACCAGGCTTGCCGACCTCGTCGAGGCGCACGGCTCCAGCCGCCTGCGGACGACGCCGCACCAGAAGGTCGTCATCCTCGACATCCCCGAGGACCGCATCGAGTCGCTCATCACCGGCCTCGACGAGCTCGGGCTCCAGGCGCGGCCCAGCCTCATCCGGCGCGGAACGATCGCGTGCACGGGCATCGAGTTCTGCAAGCTCGCCATCGTCGAGACCAAGGCGTTCGCGACGGCCGCCGTGCTCGACCTCGAGGAGCGCCTCGCCGCCTTCGACCTGCCGCACCCGATCGCGCTGCACGTGAACGGATGCCCCAACTCGTGCGCCCGCATCCAGACCGCCGACATCGGGCTCAAGGGCCAGCTCGTCACGATCGACGGCGAGCAGGTGCCGGGCTACCAGGTGCATCTCGGCGGCGGGCTCGCCTCACAGGACCGCGACGAGGCCGGCCTCGGCCGCACGGTGCGCGGACTCAAGGTCGCAGCCGACGGCATCGCCGACTACGTCTCGCGCGTGGTCACGCGGTTCCTCGAGGAACGCGACGCGGCGGCCGACGAGACGTTCGCCCAGTGGGCGCACCGCGCCGACGAGGAGGCACTCCGATGAGCGCGCGGAACCTCGGGATCGGGGCCCCCACGACCGACGCCTCCGCCCGCGCCCGCCGCTCGCCCGACGAACTGCGCGCCCTCGCCGAGGCCGGCAACACGACGCTCGGCAGCCTGACCGACCACGAGGCGTCCCCCGCCGAGGTCGTCGCGTGGGTCACGGCGAACTTCGCGACGGATGCCGCGGCCGTCGCCTGCTCGATGGCCGACGCCGCGCTCCCCCACCTGGTGTCGCAGCAGCTGCCGGGCGTCGACGTGCTCTTCCTCGACACGGGGTACCACTTCACCGAGACGCGCGTCACGCGCGACGAGGTCGCCCGGCAGCTCGACGTGCGGATCGTCGACGTGCTCCCCGAGCAGACGGTCGCCGAACAGGACGCCCGGTTCGGCGCCGAGCTCTTCGCCCGCGACCCCGGGCTGTGCTGCGCGCGCCGCAAGGTCGAGCCGCTGCAGCGCGCGCTCGGCCGCTACGAGGTCTGGTTCACGGGCGTCCGCCGCGACGAGGCGCCGACGCGCACGCTCACCCCGCTCGTCGCCTACGACGAGCGGAACGGGCTCGTGAAGGTCAATCCCGTGGCGGCGTGGACCTTCGACGACCTCCTCGACTACGCGGGCGCGAACGCCGTGCCGGTGAACCTCCTGATGTCGCACGGCTACCCCTCGATCGGCTGCGAGCCGTGCACGAAGCCCGTCGCCGCGGGCGAGGACCCGAGGTCCGGCCGCTGGGCCGGCCTCGCCAAGACGGAATGCGGGTTGCACCTATGAGCGAGAACCTGACGACGACGGTTGCCGCGGCATCCGCTGCCCGCGCCACCGACGCGAACGGCGCGACCCGTGCCCTCGACGCCCTCGACGTGCTCGAGGCCGAGGCGATCCACGTGATCCGCGAGGTCGTCGCCGAGTTCGAGCGTCCGGTCCTGCTCTTCTCGGGCGGCAAGGACTCGGTCGTGGTGCTGCACCTCGCGACCAAGGCGTTCTGGCCGGCGAAGGTCCCATTCCCGGTGCTGCACGTCGACACCGGCCACAACTTCCCCGAGGTGCTGCGGTTCCGCGACGAGACCGTCGAGCGGCTCGGCATCCGCCTCGAGGTCGCCTCGGTGCAGGACTACCTCGACGACGGCCGCCTGCAGGAGCGGGCGGACGGCACCCGGAACCCGCTGCAGACCCAGCCGCTGCTCGACGCCATCGCGGCCGGCCGGCACGACGCGGTCTTCGGCGGCGCCCGGCGGGACGAGGACAAGGCGCGCGCCAAGGAGCGCATCATCTCGCTGCGCGACGAGTTCGGCCAGTGGGACCCGCGCAACCAGCGGCCGGAGCTCTGGACGCTCTACAACGGCCGGCACACCGTCGGCCAGCACGTGCGCGCGTTCCCGATCTCGAACTGGACCGAGCTCGACGTGTGGCGCTACATCGAGCGCGAGGGCATCGCGCTGCCGCCGCTGTACTTCGCGCACGAGCGCAAGGTGTATGCCCGCGACGGCATGTGGCTCGCGGTGAGCGACGTGTCCGCGCCGCGCGAGGGCGAGCGCGTCGAGCGCCGCACCGTGCGGTACCGCACCGTGGGCGACCTCAGCTGCACGGGCGCGGTCGTCTCCGACGCCGCGACGGTGCCGGACATCGTGCGCGAGGTCGCGGCATCCACCCTCACCGAGCGCGGCGCGACGCGCGCCGACGACCGCCTGTCCGAGGCGGCCATGGAGGACCGGAAGAAGGACGGGTACTTCTGATGACGACGATCACGCCCGCCACCGGCACGCTGTTGCGCTTCGCGACCGCCGGCTCGGTCGACGACGGCAAGTCGACGCTGGTGGGCCGACTGCTGCACGACTCGAAGGCGATCCTCGCCGACCAGCTCGAGTCGGTCGCGCGCACCTCCGCCGAGCGCGGCTTCGGCGGCGAGCCCGGCGCGATCGACTTCGCGCTGCTCACCGACGGGCTGCGCGCGGAGCGCGAGCAGGGCATCACGATCGACGTCGCCTACCGGTACTTCTCGACGGGGCGCCGATCGTTCATCCTCGCCGACTGCCCCGGCCACGTGCAGTACACCCGCAACATGGTCACCGGCTCGGCCACGGCCGACGCCGTCGTCGTGCTCGTCGACGTGCGCAACGGCGTGCTCGAGCAGACCCGCCGTCACCTCGCGGTCGTGCAGCTGCTGCGCGTGCCGCACGTGATCGTCGCGGTGAACAAGATCGACCTGGTCGGCTACGACCGCGCGGCCTTCGAGGCCGTGGCGTCGGATGTCGCCGCGCTCGCGCGCGACCTCGGCATCGCCGACGCGCACACGATCCCCGTCTCGGCGCTCGCGGGCGACAACGTCGTCGAGCGCTCCGCGAACACGCCCTGGTACGACGGACCGTCGCTGCTCGAACTGCTCGAGGAGCTGAGCACGATCGACGAGCTCGAGACCGACCTCGAGGCGCTGCGCCTGCCCGTGCAGCTCGTGATCCGCCCGCAGGGCGGGCTCTCGCCCGAGCTGGCGGATGCCGCGGCCGACGCGTTCCGCGATCACCGCGCGTTCGCCGGGCGCATCGAGTCGGGCACGGTGAAGGTCGGCGACCCCGTCGAGGTGTTCCCGGCGGGCGTGCGCACGACGGTCACGGGCATCCACCGCGGCCCCGAGCCGCTCGTCGAGGCATCCGCCCCGCTCTCGGTCGCGCTCGAGCTCGCCGACCCCGTCGACGCCTCGCGCGGGGCGGTCATCGCCGCCGCCGGGTCGCTGCCCGCGCCGCGGCGCGAGCTCGACGCCGACGTGTTCCAGCTCGACGGACGCCCGCTCACGACCGGCGCGCGCGTGCTCGTGAAGCACGGCACCACGACCGTGCAGGCGATCGTCACCGACATCCGCGGACGCCTCGACCTCGACACGCTCGAGACGACGCCGACCGCGTCGCTCGCGACGAACGACATCGGGCTCGTCCGCCTGAAGCTCGCCGCCGACCTCGTCGTCGAGCCGTACGCCGCGCACCGCCGGGCGGGCGCGTTCCTCGTGATCCACCCGCAGGACGGCGCGACGCTCGCCGCCGGCATCGTCGTGGAGGCGCCGGCGTGACCCGCCGCGGGCTCGGTGCGCAGCTCGGCGAACTCGTCGCCGGCGTCGCGGTCGCCGCGGCGATCGTCATCGTGCCCGTGGTCATCGGCTCGGTCGGCCGTGCAGCCGCCGACGGGCCGGGGGCGGCAGGGGCAACGGATGCCGCGGCCCTCCGCCTCGGCTACTTCGCCAACGTCACGCACCTGCCCGCCCTCGTCGGACTGGAGACCGGCATCCTGGCCGGCGAGCTCGGCGCGACCGCGCTCGAGCCGCAGGCGTTCAACGCGGGCCCGGCCGCCGTCGAGGCGCTGAGCGCCGGGGCGATCGACGCCGCGTACCTCGGGCCGAGCCCGGCGATCAACAGCTTCGTGCAGTCGGGCGGCACCTCGCTCCGGATCGTCGCGGGCGCCGTCGGCGGCGGTGCGGCGCTCGTCGTGCGCGACGGCATCGACGACGCCGACGACCTCCGGGGTGCGACGCTCGCGACGCCGCAGCTCGGCAACACGCAGGATGTCGCGCTCCGCACCTGGCTCGCCGACCACGACCTCGAGACGTCGCCGACCGGCGGCGGCGACGTCGACGTCGTGCCGACCGACAACGCGCGAACGCTCCAGCTCTTCACGACCGGCGCGATCGACGGCGCGTGGCTGCCGGAGCCGTGGGCGTCGCGGCTCGTCATCGAGGCGGGCGCGAAGGTGCTCGTCGACGAGGCGGAGCTGTGGCCGGGCGGCGCGTTCCCGACCACGCTGCTCGTCGTGCGCACCGAGTACCTCGAGGCGCACCCCGACACGGTCGCGGCGCTGGTCGCCGGGCACGCGGCATCCGTCGACTGGATCTCGACGCACCCCGACGAGGTGCCGGCGCTCGTGAACGCTCGCCTGGCGGCCGATGCGGGCGCTCCGCTGCCCGACGCCGTGCTCGAGCGCGCGCTCGAACACGTCGCGCCGACGGTCGACCCGTTCGCGGCGACGCTGCCCGTGCTCCAGCGGAACGCCGTCGCGGCCGGGACGGCGGAAGCGGGCGACCTCGCCGGCATCCTCGACCTCGGGCCGCTCGACGCCGTTCGAGCCGCCGCCGGGCTCGACGCGCTCGACGGCGCCGGACTCGACGGGGGCACACGATGACGCGGGCACCCGCCATCCACCTCACCGGCGTCGGCAAGCAGTACGCGGCCGACGCCCCGGTCGTGCTCGACGGCATCGACCTCGCGGTCGCGCCGGGCGAGTTCGCGTGCCTGCTCGGCGCGTCGGGCTGCGGCAAGTCGACCCTCCTCTCCCTCATCGCCGGCCTCGAGCAGCCGAGCACCGGCACCATCGACGTCGACGGGCGCGCCGCGGTGATGTTCCAGGAGGCGTCGCTCGTGCCGTGGCTCAGCGCCCGACGCAACGTGGAGCTCGCGCTGCGGTTCGGCGACGGCAGCCTCTCGCGGGCCGGACGCCGCGCCCGCGCGCTCGAACTGCTCGACCTCGTGCACCTCGCGGACGCCGCCGAGAAGCGCCCGCACGAGCTCTCGGGCGGCATGCGGCAGCGCGTCGCGCTCGCGCGCGCCCTCGCGCAGGACCGGTCGGTGCTGCTCATGGACGAGCCGTTCGCCGCGCTCGACGCGATCACGCGCGACCTGCTGCACGAGGAGCTCGAGCGCGTCTGGCGCGAGACCGGCCGCACGATCTTGTTCGTCACGCACAACGTGCGCGAGGCCGCGCGGCTCGGGCAGCGCGTTCTTCTCATGTCGAGCCGTCCCGGCCGGATCGTGAACGAGTGGCGCATCGCCGACGACGGGCCGCGACGCATCGAGTCGCCGACCGTCTCCGACCTCTCGGTCGAGATCACCGAGCACCTGCGAAGGGAGATCCGCCGCAATGCCTCATGACACCCTCGCACCGCCGGTCGCCGCGAATACCGGCGTGAGCGCCGGCGCCGGTTCCGCCTCCGCCCACGACGACCTCCGCACGCTCGAGGCCGGGCTCGACCGGCTCCAGACGGATGTCGCGCGCCGCACGCCGTGGTGGCGCCGCGCGATCGACGGCGTGCTCCCGCCCGTGCTGCTCCTCGTCGTGCTCGTCGCCGCGTGGCAGGCCTACACCGTGATCGCCCAGCCGCGACCCGACCTCGCGCCCGGCCCGCTCGACGTGGCCGCCGCGCTCGGCGACGCCTGGGCCGACGGCCGCCTCCAGCTCGCCGTCGCGACGAGCCTCGAGCGCGGCGTCCTCGGCTTCCTCATCGCGGTCGCCGTCGGCACGCCGCTCGGCCTGCTGCTCGCCGAGTGGGCGCCGCTCCGACGCGCGCTCGGCCCGCTCATCTCGGGCCTGCAGGTGCTGCCGTCGGTCGCGTGGGTGCCGGCCGCGATCCTCTGGTTCGGGCTGTCGGATGCCACGGTCTACTTCGTCGTGCTCATGGGCGCGATCCCGTCGATCGTGAACGGCCTCGTCGCCGGCGTCGCCCAGGTGCCGCCGCAGCTGCGGCGGGTCGGCACGGTGCTCGGCGCGTCGCGGTTCGAGCTCGCGGCATCCGTCGTGCTGCCCGCGGCCCTGCCCGGCTACCTGGCGGGCCTCAAGCAGGGGTGGGCGTTCTCGTGGCGCTCGCTCATGGCGGCGGAGATCATCGTGATGGGCGGCTCGATGGGCTTCGGCGTCGGCTCGCTCCTGCAGCAGGGCCGGGACCTCGCCGACCTCGCGAGCGTGCTCGGCACGATCCTCGTGATCCTCGCCATCGGCGTGGTGATCGAGCTGCTCGTCTTCGCCCCGGTCGAGCGCGGGATGCTGCGCCGCCGCGGACTCACGGGAGGAACCCCATGACCGATCGCATCTTCGAGAACCGCCCGGCGGATGGCGCGGGGCGCGACGCTCAGGCGGGCGGCGCCGACCGCGGCCGCGTCGCGCTCGTCGGCGCGGGCCCCGGCGACCCCGGGCTCATCACCCTGCGGGGATTGCGTGCCCTGGAGGCCGCCGACGTGATCGTCGCCGACCGGCTCGGCGCCCGCTCCGTGCTCGACGGGCTCGCCGCCGAGGGCGTGGCACTCACCGCCGAGGTCGTCGACGTGGGGAAGCTGCCCGGCCATCACGCGGTGCCGCAGGACGCGATCAACGAGCTGCTCGTGACGCTCGCGCTGGGCGGCAAGCGCGTCGTGCGCCTGAAGGGCGGCGACCCATACGTCTTCGGACGCGGCGGCGAGGAGCTCGCGTTCTGCCGCGAGCGCGGCGTCGACGTGGAGGTCGTGCCGGGTATCACGAGCGCCGTCTCGGTGCCGGCGATCGCCGGCATCCCGCTCACCCATCGCGGCCTCGCGACGACGTTCACCGTCGTGACCGGCCACGACCAGATCCAGTCGCTCGGCGGCGGGCGCGACCACACGGTCGTGCTGCTGATGGGCGTCGGAACGCTCGCGAACTCCGCGATCACGCTCGCCCGCGGCGAGCGTGGTGCCGAGTGCCCCGTCGCGATCGTGGAGGATGGGTACGGCCCGCGGCAGCGGGTCACGATCGGCACGCTCGAGACGATCGCCCACCAGGCGGCGGTCCGGGGCGTCCGTTCGCCGGCCGTCGTGGTCGTCGGCGACGTCGTGCGGCTCAGCCCGTACGCGCCCGCCGCGCTCGCGGCATCCGCCTTCGTCGCGCCCCCGACCCTCGACTGACCCCAGCTCCCCACCGAAAGGCCATGCCCTCATGACCCTCAACCTCCGTGTCGCGATCGTCGGCGCCGGCCCCGCCGGCATCTACGCGGGCAACATCCTGCGCCGCCAGGTCGACGAGGCCGGCGGCGAGGTCGCGATCGACCTGTTCGAGTCGCTGCCCGCGCCGTACGGCCTGATCCGCTACGGCGTCGCGCCCGACCACCCGCGCATCAAGGGCATCGTGAACTCGCTGCACGAGACGCTCGACGAGGGCACGATCCGCCTGATCGGCAACGTCGAGGTAGGTCGGGATGTCACGGTCGACGAGCTGCGCGAGCGGTACGACGCCGTGATCTTCGCGACGGGTGCGCTCAAGGACGCCCCGCTCGACATCCCCGGCATCGACCTGCCCGGCTCGTACGGTGCCGCCGACCTCGTCGCCTGGTACGACGGCCACCCGGATGTCGCGCGCGACTGGCCGCTCGAGGCCGAGTCGATCGCGGTCATCGGCAACGGCAACGTGGCGCTGGATGTCGCCCGCGTGCTCGCGAAGCACCCCGCCGACCTGCTCTCGACCGACATCCCGGCGAACGTGCACGCGGGCCTGCTCGCATCGCCCGTCACCGACGTGCACGTCTTCGGACGCCGCGGCCCGTCGCAGGTGAAGTTCACGCCGATCGAGCTGCGCGAGCTCGGCGAGGTGCCCGACGTCGACATCGTCGTGTACGACGACGACTTCGACCGCGCCGAGGGCGACGAGCACGCCGCGCACCTGCTCGCGACGAACAACCAGGTCAAGGTCATGACGCGCACGCTGAACGGATGGCGCAAGCCCGCCGACTGGCAGCCCACCGCGTCGCGCCGCCTGCACCTGCACTTCTTCCACACGCCCGTCGAGGTGCTCGGCACCGACGCCGTCGAGGGCGTGCGCTTCGAGCGCACCCGCCCGGTCGGCGACGGCTCCGTCGCGGGCACCGGCGAGTTCGTCGACGTGCCCGTGCAGGCCGTGTACCGCGCCGTCGGCTACGCGAGCTCGCCGATCGAGGGCGTCCCGTTCGACGGGTCGGCCCGCGTGATCCCGAACGTCGGCGGCCGGGTGACGGATGCCTCCGGCGCCCCCGTCGCGGGCGTCTACGCGACGGGCTGGATCAAGCGCGGCCCCGTCGGCCTCATCGGCCACACCAAGGGCGACGCGCTCGAGACGATCACGAACCTCGTGGCCGACGCGCAGGCCGGCGTGCTCGCCGCACCCGGCATCGCGCCGACGGTCGACGCGGCCGGCGGGGACGAGGTGCTCGAGCTGCTCGAGGCCCGCGGCATCCGCTTCACGACCTGGAACGGCTGGCTCGCCCTCGACGCACACGAGCGCGCGCTCGGCGAGTCGTTCGAGGGACCGGTCGCGCGCGAGCGCGTGAAGGTCGTGCCCCGCGACGAGCAGGTCGCGCTGTCGCGCGCCGAAGCGCTCATCGCCGGCTGACGCCCGAACGACGACCCGGCCCGTCTCGACGGTCGTTGCGGGTGCGGTGCTCGCCGTACCCGCAACACCCGTCGGGACGGGCCTGGGCGAAGCCGCTCAGGCGTCGGCGACGGAGGTGAAGGCGTCGATCGCTGCGGGGTCGGCGCCTGCGGCGCGGAGGCGGGCGGCGATGCCGCGGCGGGCGCGGGCGTAGGAGGCGTTCGTGCCGCGCATGACCGAGTCGCGGTTCGCGAGGTCGAGGAGGGCGGTGAACTCGAACGCGAGCTGCTCGGGGTCGTCGAGTTCGGGCAGTTCCCCGAGGGAGCGGGCGTGGGCGAGGGAGGCCGCCACGTAGCCGCTCCAGTCGGCGAGCGCTCGGTCGATGGCATCGCGCACGGGACCTGGCTTGGCGTCGAAGTCCGCGGACGCCTCGGCGAAGAAGCAGCCGCCCGGGAAGACCCGATCGCGCGAGTAGGCGATCCATCGATCGGCGAGCGCGAGGATGCGGCCGAGCCCGCGCGGCCGCTCCCGAGCCGGAGCGATCACGGTCTCGACGAAGCGCTGGCGCGCGGACTCGACGGTCGCGAGCTGCAGGCGCTCCTTGCTGCCGAACAGCGTGGCGACGCCGCTCTTCGACACCGATGCGGCATCGGCGATGCGACCGATCGAGAGCTGGTCGAGCCCCTCGACCGACGCGAGGTCGACGGCGGCGGCGAGCACCTGACGACGGGACGCATCCCCGCGGACGCGTCGACCGTCGACCACTCCGATCGAGGAATCCACACTCACCCCTCGATTTTACGCACGAACGTTCGTATACTCTACGCACGACCGTTCGTATTCATTGATCGGAGCATCGTGTCGACCATCACCAAGGCAGCTGCCGCCGTTGCGCTCACCGGCCGGGTCGCCGGCATCAGGGCCGCCGAATCCGTCTCCCCCGAGGCATCCGCTGCGCTGGCGCTGCCGCTCTTCATGCGCCTGGGCGGGCGCCTCCCCGTGCGGCCCGCCGACCGCGCCGTGCACGAGACCGCGCGGCGCTCGACCATCCGCGTGCGCGGGCGCGAGCTGGCGACGTACGAGTGGGGGAGCGGGCCCGACACGATCCTGCTGGCCCACGGCTGGCGCGGCCGCGCGTCGCAGTTCGGGCCGATCGTGCGCGAGCTTCGCGCCGAGGGCGCCCGGCTCGTCGCATTCGAGGCGCCCGGCAACGGGGAATCGGCCGGGCGGCGTACCGACATCCGCGACTGGCTCGCTGCGATCGAGGCGATGCAGTCGCGCGAGGGTCGCTTCCACACGATCATCGGGCATTCTTTCGGGGCGATGGCGGCACGCGCGGCGATCAGCGACGGCGTCGCCGCCGGCAGCCTCGTCGCGATCGCCGGTCCGTCGCGGGCGCGCTACCTCGTCGACGCCTTCGCCGGCAGGATCGGCCTGCGCTCCGGCACCGCCGACGTGCTCGCCGCGCGCTTCGCGCGCGGCATCCTGCCCGACGTCGCCGACCCCTGGTCGCGCTTCGACGGCGCCGCCCGTCCGTTGCCCGGGCACGTGCCGCTGCTCGTCGTCCACGACCGCGGCGACCGGGAGGTGCCCGCGAGCGAGGGAATCCGCCTGCACGACGCGCACGGCGCGCGATCACGGCTCGTCCTCACGCACGGCGCCGGCCACAACCGGGTGCTGGGAGCGGACGCGACGCTCGATGCCGTCACCGCGTTCGTCACCGGCGGGCTGGACGGCGTCGATCGGCTCGGCATCGCCGAGTCGGCGTCGGCGTCTCAGCGGCGGGCGGCGAGTACGCGCTCGTAGACCTCGAGGTGGGCGCGCGCCACCGCGAGGTCGTCGAGCAGGCCGGGGGTCGCGGCGGCCGCGCCGGAGAGGCGTGCGCGGAGCGTCGCATCCTGGTCCAGCCGTCGCAGCGCTCCGGCGAGCGCATCGACGTCGCGCGGAGGCACGCGGAGCCCGTTCACGCCGTCCGTCACCCACTCCGTCGGCCCGCCCTCGTCCGCGGCCACGACCACGCGACCGGCGGCGAGGTACTGCAGCACGTTCTGGCCGAGCGGTTCGGCGCGGGTCGAGTACTGCACGGCCACGTCCCATCCGTCGAGCAGGCGCGGCACGTCGTCGACGTGACCGAGCAGGTCGACCTGACCCCCGACGCCGAGCTCGTCGGCCCGACGTCGCAGCGCGGCGAGGTACGGCTCGTGCCCGAACGGCGCGCCGCCGGCGAGCTGCAGGCGGATGTCGCGGCCGGCGAACGCCCGGGCGAACGCCTCGAGCAACTCGGCCTGACCCTTCCACGGATCGATCCGGGCCACCATGCCGACGGCTCGGAGCGGCGCATCGGATCGCACGAGGAGCGCAGCGCCGACCGTGAGCCCCGACGCGCTCGGGACGACCTCGGCGACGGCGTCGGAACGGAGGAACAGCCGCGCAGTCTCGAGCGTCGCCCGCGAGTTCGCGATGACACCGTCCGCGCGGGGCAGCACGATGCGCGTCATGAGCGCGTGCCCGGCGGCACCGAGTGCCTCCGGCTCGACGAGATCGCGCAGGTGCACGACGAACGGCCCGCGGGTGAGCCGCGCGGCCAGCGCCCCGTAGGCCGCCGACCGCGCGGTGTTCGCGTCGACCAGGTCGGCGGACCGGAACGCCGCCGACGTGCGGACGGCGAGCGCCTGCACCGCGAGTCGCGCGCCGAAGCCGGCCGCGGCGAGCGCGCCGCCCGAGCTCGCACCCGCCGGTTGGCGGATGCCCGCCGTGCGGCGCGGCACGCGGGGCGGCACCGCGTCCCACACGCCCGGACCGGGATCGAGCGGCGGCGTCTGCAGCACCGCGGCCCAGTCGGGCCGGGCCTGCAGCATCCGGACGAGCGCGAGCTCGGCTCCGCCGGCGGCATCCGTGTGGTCGAGGTGGAGCACGCGCAGGCGGCGTCCGCCGATCGTGCTCACGAGTCGCGCCGTCCGAACCAGCGGCGGCGCGGCCGCTCGGGCGACGAGGCGGAGGTTCCGGCGTCGCCGGACCCCGCCCGCCCCGAGGCAGACCCGCCCGACCCGGATCGGCCGACCCCATCGAACGAGAAGGCGTCCGGCGCGCGTGCGGCGTCGACGACCGCGACGACCTCCGCCCGCGGCATCCCGAACAGCGTCGCGGCGAGGCTCGCCAACGGCGGCACCTCCTCGCGCGCCATCGCGCGGTAGGCGTCGTCGCCGCGCCCCTGCGGGTCGGTGATGTCGCCGTCGGCGTCGAGTCCGAGCGCGCGCCGCTCGGCGAACGCGGCGGCGCGGGCGCGGAGCTCGTCGATCGACGCGGGCGGCGCGGCGGGTCCGAGCGCCGCGGCGATGCCGCCCGCCTCGCGGATCGTGTAGGCCGAGCGCAGCATCGACGGCACCATGCCGAGCACGCCGTCGCGGTGCGCGACATCCGCGCCGAGCACGAGGTCCGCCGCACGGATCGTCGCCTCGTCGACCTGGGTCGCGCGATGCGTGCGCCCCTCCGCCCCCAGCCGCTCGGCGATGACCCGGGTGCGGCTGCGCATCGGCTGGCCGACCGGCGCCGCGAGGCCCGCGCTCGTGACGACGACGCGCGCCGCGACATCCGCCGGCAGGTACCAGTCGGCCCAGCGCCGCAGGAGCGCCGCGGCGAGCGCGGAGCGGTTGAGGTTGCCGGTGCAGACCGCGAGCACGCGGAACTCGTCGGATTCCATGCGCGATCACCCCCGGCTCGCCACGACCCGGGAGCGGGGCCCCGGATAAGGTTTCTGCAAAGGATTCTAGAGGGGGTGCGGTGCGCGTACTCAGGGTCTCGCACAGCGCCGTCGTCGACGAGTGGCGCGGTCGCGAGCGCGCGCTCGCCGCGCTCGGCGTCGACGTCGAGCTGTGCTGCGCGCGGCGGTGGCACGCCGGCGGCACCGAGGTGACGCTGCAGCCCCGACCCGACGAGCGCGTGCGCGGGGTGCGCACGCTCGGGCGGCATCCGGCCCTCTTCGTCTACGATCCGATCCCGCTCTGGCGCGCGCTCGGCGGAGACTTCGACGTCATCGACGTGCACGAGGAGCCGTTCGCGCTCGCGACGGCCGAGATCCTGCTGCTGCGCGCGCTGCGCGCCCGATCGCGGCGCACGCCCGTCGTGCTCTACACCGCGCAGAACCTGCGCAAGCGCTACCCGATCCCGTTCGGCTGGATCGAGCGGGCGGCGCTCCGGGCGGCGTCGGGAGTCTCGGCCTGCAACGCCGAGGCGGCGCGCATCGCGGAGGACAAGGGCTTCGCCGGGCGCGCGCGGGTGATTCCGCTCGGCGTCGATCTCGAGCGCTTTCGGCCCGCGGATGGCGCGGGGCCGGCGGGGCCCGCGGATGTCCCGGCGGATGTCCCGGCAGCCGATCCCGCGGCGACGGATGCCGCGGCGACGACCGGTAGGGCAACGGATGTCCCGGCGACGACCGGCACGACGGATGCCGCGCCCGCCCCGGTCACGGTCGGCTTCATCGGACGGCTCGTGCCCGAGAAGGGCGTGCTCCTGCTGCTCGACGCGCTCGCGCGCGAACCGCGCTTGCGACTGCGCGTCGTCGGCACCGGGCCGCTCGCGTCCGAGCTGCCCGCGCGCGCGGCATCGGTCGGCGTCGCCGACCGGGTCGAGCTCGTCGGGGCGGTCGACCCGGCCGGCATCCCCGAGGTGCTCCGCTCGTTCGACGTGCTCGCGGTGCCGTCGTTGCCGACGCCGTCGTGGACGGAGCAGTTCGGGCGGGTCGCCGTCGAGGCGATGGCGTGCGGGGTCCCGGTCGTGTCGAGCGATGCGGGCGCGCTGCCCGACGTGGTGGGCGGTGCGGGCCTGGTCGTGCCGACCGGCGACGCGGTCGCCCTCGCCGAGGCGCTCGTCGAGGCATCCGGCGCTCGCGCGGCCGAACTGCGGGCCGCGGGGTTCGCCCGCGCCGAGAAGTGCAGCTGGGGCGCGGTCGGCCGCGACTACCTCGACCTGTACCGGTCGATCGTGCGGGAGGCATCCGTCGCCCCCGAACCGACCCCGCCGCTCGAGGTCGTCGTCGTCGCCTACGGCTCGCCCGAGCTGCTGCGTCGCGCCCTCGCTCCGGTCGCGGGCCTGCCGGTCACGGTCGTCGACAACTCCTCGCTGCCCGCCATCCGCGCACTCTGCGACGAGCTCGGCGTGCGCTACCTCGATCCCGGCCGCAACGGCGGCTTCGCTGCCGGCGTGAACCACGGCCTCGCGCACCGGATCGCGCCCGGCGCCGACGTGCTGCTGCTGAACCCCGACGCCGAGATCTCGGAAGGCGACGTCGCACGGCTGCACCGCGCGCTGCGCGCGCGCCCCGACCTCGCGAGCGTCGGCCCCGCCCAGGTCGACGAGCAGGGCCACGAGGCGCGCGTCGAGTGGTGGCTGCCGTCGCCGTCGGGCTCCTGGCTCGAGGCGCTCGGCCTCGCGCGGCTCCGCCGCGACCCGACGTACGTGATCGGCTCCGTCATGCTGCTCCGCGCCGAGGCGCTCGAGCAGGTCGGCTGGTTCGACGAGCGCTACTTCCTCTACGCCGAGGAGGCCGACTGGGCCTACCGCGCACACCGGCTGGGCTGGCGGCACGCGGTCGTGCCCGAGGCGCGGGCGGTGCACGTCGGCGCGGGCACCGGCGGCGATCCACGCCGACGGGAGGCGCACTTCCACGCCTCGCAGGAGCGGTTCCTCCGCAAGCACTTCGGCGCGGCCGGCTGGCAGTGGGCGCGGGCCGGGCAGTGGCTCGGGGCGATGGCCCGGTCGGTCGTGCTCCCGGGCGAGCGCGGTGCGGCCGCACGGCGGCGGGCGGCGATCATGCGGCTCGGGCCCGTGCGGGTCGAGGCCAGGTTCAGGCGAGCGGATGGCGACGCGCAGGCTGAGACCCCCGCGACGGCGCCGCCCGTCCCGATCGACACCCCCTCGGAGGCCACGGCATGACGCGGATCGTGCAGATCGTCCCGTTCATCGGTCCGGGCACCGGCGTGGCGGGCGTCGCCTGGCACCTCGACCAGGAGCTTCGCGCGCTCGGCGCCGACGTCGAGGTCTTCACGTTCCAGTCCGCACGCCGCGGGCGACCGACAGTGCGGTCTTCGCGCAACAGCATCCTCGCGCGCATCCGCGGCGGCTGGCGGATGATCTGGTTCAGCACGGTCGGCACTCGTCGCGCGAAGCAGTTCCTGGCCGAGCGGCCCGACGCGATCTCGATCTGCCACAACAACGTGGTGGCGGGCGACATCTACGTCAACCACGGTCTGCTGCTCGCCTCGATGCGCGCACGCGGCCGGTCGTTCTGGGGCACCTATCGGAACCCGGTGCACGACTTCATCTACCTGCGCGACCGGGTCCGCTACCGCGGCCATGCGCACCGGGTCGCCGTCTGCCTGTCCGAGCACGAGGCCGCCGACCTGCGGGCGACGTACGGCCCGATCGGCCCCCGCATCGAGGTGATCCCGAACGGCGTCGACCTCGATCGCTTCCGGCCGCCGACCGCTGAGGAGCGGGCCGCCGCGAGATCGGAGCTCGGGCTCGGCCATGACCAGCGCGTCGGCGTGTTCGTCGGGCACGAGTTCTCGCGCAAGGGCCTCTCGGTCGCGATCCGAGGGCTCGCCTCAGCCCCGAGCGCGCTGCTGATGGTGATCGGCGGCAACAGCGACATCATCGCCGAGGCGCACGCCGAGGCGATCGAGCACGGCGTCGGCGACCGCGTGCTCTTCCTGGGGGTGCGCAAGGACCTGCCGACCCACTTCGCCGCGTGCGACTTCTTCGTCTTCCCGAGTGCGTACGAGGCGAATGCGCTCGTCGTGCTCGAGGCGCTCGCGAGCGGCCTGCCCGTGATCGCGACGCCGGTCGGCTTCGCGCCCGAGATCATCCGAGACGGCGAGAACGGCTACCTGGTCGAACGCGATCCGAAGGCGGTGGGCGCTCGGATCGAGGAGCTTGCGACCCTCGACGACGAGGCGTTCGCCGCGCTCCGGGGTGGGGCGCGTGCGTCGGCCGAGCCACATGGATGGCGCGAGGTCGCCCGTCGGTACCTCGCCCTCGTCGAGGATCTCCGGGCCGAGCGAGACGGTGGTCGTGGTGCGCGGGCCGACAGCGCCGCCCGCGACGGGACGAGCGGATGACGCGGATCGTCCAGATCGCCCCCTCGATCGAACCCGGCAGCGGCGTCGCAGGCGTCGCGGCGGCCCTCGAGCGCGAGTTCCGCGCTGCGGGCGTGACGGTCGAAGGGTTCACGGCCGCGGATGCCGGCCGCACGCTCGACCGGCCGCACCGCACGGCACTCGGCCTGCATCTCGCCCGCGCCGGCAACGTGATCTGGTTCAGCACCGTCGGCACGCGCCGCGCGAAGCGCTTCCTCGCGGAGCGGCCGGACGCGGTCTCGATCACCCACAACGACGTCATGGCCGGCGACGTCTACGTGAACCACGGCCTGCTCCAGGCGGCGATGCGCGCCCGCGGCAACTACGCCTGGCGGATGGTTCGCAATCCCGTCCACCTGTTCACCGCGGTGCGCGACCGCATCCGCTACCGCGGGCGCACGCATCGCGCCGTCGTCGCGCTCACCGGCGAGGAGGCGGGTCTGCTCACCGAGGTCTACGGTCGCGTGCGACCGCCGGTCACGGTCATCCCGAACGGCGTCGATACCGAACGGTTCAGCCCCGGGGACCGCTCGGAGCGCACCGCGGTACGACAGGAGCTCGGCATCGCCGGCGAGACCACGGTCGCCGTCTTCATCGGCCATGAGTTCGAGCGCAAGGGCCTGCATCTCGCGATCGACGCATTGCGGATGGCGCGGGGCGTCGTGCTCCTCGTCGTCGGCGGAACGCCCGACATGATCCGGCGCGCCGCCGGGCAGGCACGCCGTGGGGGCGTCGCAGGCCGTGTGGTGTTCGCGGGCGAACGTTCCGACCCGGTGCCGATGCTGCGCGCCTCCGACGTGCTCGTGCTGCCGAGCGCCTACGAGGCCAACGCGCTCGTCGTGCTCGAGGCCCTGGCCTGCGGTGTGCCCGTCGTCTCGACGCGCGTCGGCTTCGCGCCCGACCTCGTGGCCGACGGCGAGAACGGGTTCCTCGCCGAGCGGACGTCGGAGTCGATCGGCGCGCGGCTGTCCGAACTCGACGCCCTCGACGAGGCCGAGCGCGATCGTTGGCGCGCGCGTGCACGGAGCACCGGCGAGCAGCATTCGTGGCGAGAGGTCGCCGCGCGCTACCTCGAGCTCGCCCGCTCGATCGAGCGTGAACGGACGAGCGGCTCGTGACCGCCTCGCTGCGCATCCTGCACGCCATCCGCTCCGACGGCTTCTCGGGCGTCGAGCAGTTCGTGCTGAGGCTCGCGGGGACGCAGGCCGCCGACGGTCACGCCGTGCACGTCATCGGCGGCGATCCGTCCCGCATGCGGCCGGGCCTGGTCGAGGCGGGCGTCGCGCACATCCCGGCCGCGCGCACGGTCGAGGTGGTTCGCGCCGTGCGGCACCTGGCCGACCACGTCGATGTCGTGAACACGCACATGACGGCCGCGGATGTCGCCGCCGCCGCCGCGATCGCGAGCCGCCGGCGCACGCGCCGACCGGCGATCGTCGCGACCTGCCACTTCGCGCGGCCTCGGGGCCGCGTCGGCCCGGTTCCGATCGAGGCGCTCGTCCGTCGTCGGATCGACGCGCAGATCGCGATCTCGGCCGCCGTCGCCGAGGCGATCGACGGCTCCAGCACGGTCGTGCACACCGGCATCGACCCGCGACCGGCCGGCGACCCCGACATGCGCGAGCACACCGTGCTGATCGCGCAGCGACTCCAGCCCGAGAAGCGGACCGACGTCGGGGTGCGCGCCTTCGCGGCATCCGGCCTGGCGAATGAGGGATGGACGCTCGACGTCGCCGGAATCGGCCCCGAGCGCGAGCCGCTCGAGCGGCTCGTCGAGAACCTCGGCATCGCGGCATCCGTGCGGTTCAGCGGCTACCGCACCGACCTGCCGGAGTTGCTCCTGCGCGCCGGAATGCTGCTCGCGCCCTGTCCCATCGAGGGCCTCGGCCTCACGCTTCTCGAGGCGATGGCGTCGGGGCTGCCGCCCGTGGCCGCGGACGCCGCCGGTCACGTCGAGCTGCTCGCGGGTCTCGATGAGCGAGCAAGCTTCGCGCCCGGCGATGCGGATGCCGCGGGTGAACGCCTGCGCTCCCTCGCCGCAGACCCTGCCGGGCGTGCCGCCCTCGGCGCCGCCGCGCGCGAGCGCCAGCAGTCACGGTTCTCGCTCCGGGCGCAGGCCGACGGAACCGAGGTCGTGTACCGGGAGGCGATCGGGTGAGCGACCTCGTCGTGCTCTCGCTCGAGCGCTGGGACGAGGTCTGGCGGCGCAACCAGCATCTCGTCGCGGGGCTCCTGCGCACCGACCCCGAGTTGCGCGTGCTCTTCGTCGAGCCGGCGGCGGACCCGACTCACGACATCGCGTCGCGGCGCCGCCCCGCCTTCGGAAGCGGCATCGAGGAGGTCGGCGAACCCGCACCCGGTCGGCTCTGGACGTTCCGCCCGACGAAGTGGCTGCCGCGTCGTCTCGATCCGCGGGCCGATCAGCGTCTGGCCGCGGGCGTCGAGCGCGCCGCCGCGTCGCTCGGCATGCGTCATCCGCTGCTCTGGTTGAACGACCCCGGTGCCGTCGAGCTCGCCGAACGCACCGCATGGCCGACGCTCTACGACATCACCGACGACTGGGTCGCCGCCGATCGCTCGGAGAGCGAACGCGCCCGCGCCGCCGCCACCGAGGCACGGCTGCTCGAGGTCGCCCGCGAGGTCGTCGTCTGCTCGGCCGAACTGGAACGCCGCAAGGGCGCGACCCGATCGGTCACGCTGATCCCGAACGGGGTGGACGCGGCCGCCTACCGGCGGCCCGCGCCGCGCCCCGCCGACCTGCCCGCCGGCCGCACTGCACTGTACCTCGGCACCGCGCACCCGGATCGCGTCGACATCGACCTGTGCGAGGCGACCGCCAGTACCGTGTCCGACGTGGGCGGCACGCTCGTGCTCGTCGGACCGAACCTGCTCGACGAGGCCGCGACGGCGCGCCTCGAGGCCGCCGGGGCGGTGCTGCTCGGGCCTCGCGCGAGCGCCGACGTCGTCGGGTACCTGCAGCACGCCGATGTGCTCCTCGTGCCGCACGTCGTCACGCCGTTCACCGACAGCCTCGACCCGATCAAGCTCTACGAGTACCAGGCCGCGGGTCGGCCGGTCGTGTCGACGCCGGTGGCGGGGTTCCGCGATGTCACGGATCCGCGCGTCACGGTCGCGGAGCCAGACGCATTCCCGGCCGCGGTCGCTGTCGCGATGCCCGAGGCACGACCCTTCCCGCACGGCGCCGACGGCTCGGCGAGTGACTGGAGCGAACGCGTCCTCGCGATGCGCGAGGTGCTGGAGCGCCTCGCGACACCCGGTACCGTCTGATCACCGATAGGAACGGCGGGTCGCAGGTCGGCCGGCCCTGTGGGAACGGGACGTTGCTCGAGCGCGGCGGGAACGTGCCGGCCCGGAACGAGGGGATGACGTGGAGCGAATCACCCGGCGCGATCGGCGTGCAGTACGCCGGGCTGTGCCGGCCGATACCGACCAGCCCCTCGCTCCGGTCAGAGGCGTTCGAGCACCCCGCGGAGGTTCGCCCAGGCCCAGTTCCAGTCGCGCGCGAGCGCGCGGGCTCGGGATGCCTCGGCACGACGGGCTCGTTCGAGGGGGTCGTCGATCAGCGCGCGGAGCGCTTCCGCGAGCGCGTCGGGGTCGTTCGGCGGGACGAGGATCCCGGCGTCGCCGACGACGTCCGGCAATCCGCCGATCCGTGACGCGACGACGGGGAGACCGCTGGCCATGCCTTCGCCGGCGGTCAGCCCGCTCGGTTCCTCCCAGGTCGAGGGGACGACCAGCGCGTCCGCCGCTCGGAGCAGGTTCGGCAGCGCGTCGCGGTCGACGAAGGGTTCGAACCGGACCTCGGCGGCCGACGCACGGGCGAGACGTCGCAACTCCTCCTCGTAGCGAGAGAGGGGTGCATCGCGGGCGAACCCGCGGCTCCCGACGATGACGACCTCGACCTCGCCGGGCGGCAGCAGCGCCGCGGCCCGGACGAGCACATCGGGCCCCTTCTCCGGGATCACCCGACCGACAAACATCGCGCAGAACCGGCGGCGCGGGCGGGCGCCAGGACGCGGCGCATCCGCCGGGGGATGGAACCGCTCGGTCTCGACCCCGTTCCGCACGACATGGATCCGCTCCGCGAGGGACGGCGGCAGCGCGGCCCGCGTCCGCGCGGCGAGCGCATCGCCGACGCAGACGATGGCCGCAGCACTCCCGAGCACTCGGACCGCCTCCGAGCGGGAGTACGTGCGAAGGAGGTCGTTGTGCGCGTACAACACCACTCGGTGACCACTGTCGCGCAGCATCGACGGGAGCACCGGCGCGTTGTGCGCGAGCACGAACGCCGGCGGCCGCTGCCGCACGGCGTCGACGAGCGGGGCGTAGAAGCGCTCGACAGCGCTGCGTCGCAGTCCCAACCGTGCCCTCGCCAGGTCCATGGCTCGGTCGCGTCGGGTCAGCCAGGCTGCCCGCTCGTACTCGATGGGCTCGGCGCTTCGATACCACGGTCGCATCGTCGAGCGGTCGAGCAGGACGGCGTGGTTCACGCGGTCCACGTCGCGCCGAGCCGCACCGGCGAGCCCGTCGACGACGGTGGGAATGGCGGAGCCTGTGCGCGGCGAGAAGTGGTCGCCAGGTGTGATCGCGTGGATGACGTCGATCACTCCAGTTCCTCCAGCACCTGCATCACGAGGATCGCGAACGCGCAGGAGCCCGGCAGACCATGCGGTCCACCGGGCTCCACGTGCGGGGCTCAGCTGACGATGATCAGGGAGTGCCGATGATCAGCGAGAGCAGGCAGAGCTTCTGGGCCGCCGTGAACCCGGAGCACGACTCGCCCTGGGCGGGCGGCACTGCGGGCACCGATGCGCTCACGGCCTCCGAGCCACCGGGACCACCCGAGATCGTGTAGTTGAGGGTGAGCGTGTTGTTCTGGCTGTTCGGCGCGTTCTGCGTGACGATCGCGATGTTCGGGTAGGTGGTGTTCGGCGCGATGACGAACGAGCCCGCCGTCCCCTGACAGGTGTCGAGGTTGACCACCGCGACTCCACCGAGGTCGGCCCCTCCCAGCGTGGCGGACGTGATCGTCACGGTGATCGGGACATTGAAGTCGTTCGTGATGGTCGCCGAGAACGCGTACCCCTTGTAGGTCGACGCGGAGTTACCGGGCAGCTTGCAGCCGGTGCCGTCGAGCGTGATGATGCCGGGCGATGCCGCGTACGCGGGGGTCGAGACGGCGAGCGCCACGACCGGGACGGACCACGCCGCTGCCTTCGCGACGGTGCGCCGACTGATGCCGGGACGCTGCTCTTCGAGGTCGCTCATGACAGACCTTCCTATGCTGTGTGGGAAAAGATCAGGATTTTCGGGTTTCCCAGCACACTCTAAGGGTAGGGGGTACCCGCCGTCGAGTCCCAGATCACCCGCATTCGGGGGTCAGTCGTAATCATTTCTCAGCTTCGTGCGAGGATGCCTGCGTCGACGAGTCCGCTCAGCGCCTCGGACAGGATCCCATCGACGTCGACCCCAGGCGGTGGTGCCGGGAGATCCGCGTTCGCGGCAGCCTTCAACTCGTCTTCGCTGAGCCCGTCGGCCGCCAGCCACAGCGCCGGCCCGACGCCGGCCAGCACCGTGAGCCGGCCCGACGCCAGCACGACCAGCGCGTCATCGACGAGCTTCGCGTCGACGAACGCTCCACGCCAGTAGGCGCCGGGTACGTCATGCGCCGAGCCACCGGGAGCCTCATCGACGGGCTTCCCCGCGCAGTCGCAATCGCGCTGCGACAGCCCGGCGACGTCCAACACGACCGGAGCGGGCTCCTCGACCGTCGCGAGGAGGTCGTCGACGAGGCCTGCGATCGACGCCGCCTCGGAATACACGACGCGGCGCACACCGCCCGTCCTACGGACGGTGTCGATGAGGGTCCCGAGGGGCCGGTCGAGTGCGGAGACGAAACTCGACTGCGCCACGAGCTCCGGAAGCGCCTCGATCATCGGCACCGACTCGACCGAGGGCTGCGAGACCTCTGGGCGCCGGTCGAGCAGGACGAGCGCGGCGAGCTGCAGCTCGGCCTGCGGCAGTCCGGTGAGGCCGAGTCCGGAGGCGGACTCGGTGGCCTTGACCCCCGACTCCGTCACGATCGAGAGCGGCTTCGGATACGGGATGATCGACCCGTCCGCCCTGACGGCGAGCGTCTCATCGGTCACATAGCCGAAGGCACGGCCGAGTTCCTGTGCCGCAGTGGTCTTCCCGCGCCCGGACGGCCCGATGAATCCGATCACCCGCCCGTCGTCGAGCGCCACCGCGGCCGCGTGCAGCATGAGCGCCTCGCCACGGAGTCCCCCGATCGCCTCCAGCGTCACCTGCGACGTGATCCGCTGCGCCAGCGCGTGCGGCGAGTTCGCGCTGATCGTGAGCGTGGCGTCCAGCGGTGCACCGTCGGCCAGGATGCCGGCGCGGAGCACGCGATCCGGTTCGCCGCCGCCGTCCCAGGCGAGGTCGGCCCAGTGCGCCGAGATCGCCGCCTGCTCCGCGTCGCTCAGCGAATCGTCGAGCTCGATGCGGACTCGGCTCGAGAGGGCGCGCACATCGATCGCGGTGGACATGTCTGGGAGCCTACCGGCGGTTCGAGCGGCACGGCCCTCAGGCGCGGACCGCAGCGGACGAGTCACGGGGCATCCGGCACGAGGAGGCCCAGTGCCACGAGTTCTGCGACGAAGCGGTCGACGTCCGCCCGGACCTCGTCGGGCTCCGTTCCCGTCGATGCGGCGACACGGTCGACGATCGTCTCGGCGGGCCCGCCGCAGGCCTCCGCCCAGATGAGTCCGGCGACCCCGTCCAGCACGACGATCGGGCCGGACGGGAGCACCGCGGCGTAGCGCACGTCCGCGTGGATCAACTCGGCGGTCGCCGACGATGGCCGCAGCGACCGAGTCATCGAGACGCCCCGCTTCCCCGCACGCGCATCCGCGCCGCCCGCACCGCCTCGCGCAGGGCGATGACGGGTCGGCGCACGAACTCGACGCCGATCTCCCGCTTCGAGGGTCGGCGTCCGAGACGGTGGGCGAGGTGGTCGACGTTGACGAGCGGGGCTCGGCCGATGAGTCGCAGTCGCTCGCGGAGGTCCGGCTCGGCCCGGATCCGCGCCCACCACTCGACCGAGCGCGGGCCGCCCTGGGAGACGACCTTCCACAGCAGGTACGCGCGATCGCCGCGGTACTGCTCCAGGTCCCCGGTCGCCGCTGCGAATGCGACTCCGGCGTGCAGCCGGGCGACCAGCGCCTCCGCCTCCGCGCGCGCCGCACCATCCGCTCCGTCCCAGACGGATGGGACGTCACGACGCCCGCGGTTCGATGAGCGCGCGGCGTTGAGGATCAGCAACACGCGTTGCGCGGTGACGCTCGGCACCGCGCAACGCACGCCGGCGATCTCGACGCTGGCCCGGTCCTCCCAGAGCGCGTCGAAGGCCGCCGCCGCCTCCACTCCGATACCCGGGAAACGGCGGTGGACGTCGACGTACCCCCAGTCCGGGTGGAGATAGGTCTGCGCATGCCCGAACGGGGATCCGTTGGCGAAGGTGCTGTACAGCGACCATCCCGCCCGTCGGAGGGCGCGGTCCATGATCGCCACCTGGGCGGGCCGCACGATCACGTCGACGTCGGTGCCGAAGAAGCCGGCTCGCAGGGTCGGATCGACCGCTGCGCCCTTGATGTGGAGGAGATCGACGCCGACCTCGTCGGCGACGTACTGGATGGCGGCGTGCCCGAACTGGAGGCGCACCTGCAGCGGCACGCTGACCCGAGTCTCGTCCACGCTCCTCCGTCCTCCATCGATCAGCGTAGCGAGCCGGCCGAGCGGTCCGGCGAGCCGACACCGCACGTCGAGCGGGCGCGACCGCACCCGCGCCCGCTCGCGGCACCCGGCGTCTAGGGTGTTCACATCGCCGTCGACAGGGCGGCGCGCACGCTCCCGGAGGGACTCGCCCGAGAATGACGCCCGTCGCCCCGCGACTCACGATCGCCACGATCGCCACGGGAGCTCCGATGGGGGCCCAGGCCTACCAGGAGCAGGTGGCCGCGCGGGCCTCATCGACGCTCGCCTCGATCGATGAGCGCCACTGGGAGTACCGGAGGCTCGTGTTCCGGTCGATGCGGTCCGAGCTCGACGGCAATCGACGACTCCCCCTCGGCCGCGTCGCCCGGGCGTCGGCCGGGCAGCGCCGCGCGCTCGGTCGCCTGATCTACGCTGGCGATGCCGTCTCGCACCGGATGAACCTCGAGCTGCCGCCGTCGCCGCACGGCGACGTGATCACGATCCACGACGTGGTGGCGTGGCGCTTCCCAGACGAGTCCGCTCCCGTGCCCGCGGCGATCGAGGAAGCTCGCCGTGCCGCAGCGGTGATCTGCGTCTCCGCGTTCAGTGCCCAGGAGGCCGTCGACCTGCTCGGCATCCGGGAGCCGCACGTCGTGCACAACGGCGTCGACTCGCGGTTCTTCGACGCCCCGCCGCTCGATGCCGCCACCCGGCAGGTGCACGCGTTGCCCGAGCGGTACGTGCTGCACGCCGGCGGTGCCACGAAGCGCAAGAACCTCGATGCCCTCGCCGAGGCGTGGCCACGCGTGCACCGCGAGCGCCCTGGCCTCGAACTCGTGCTCGCCGGCCCGCCGCACCCGGCACGCACTGCACTCTTCGATGGCATGCCCGGTACCCGCCTCGTCGGTCGCCTGCCTGATGCGGTGATGCCGGGCCTCGTCGCGGGTGCCCGGGTCGTGGTCGTCCCTTCGCGGTACGAGGGGTTCGGCCTGCCCGCGCTGGAGGCGATGGCCGCGAACGTCCCCGTCGTCGCCGCGGCGACGAGCTCCCTGCCCGAGGTCGTCGGCGATGCCGGCATCCTCGTCGATCCCACCGGACCTGCGATCGCCGCGGGGCTCCTGGACGCCACGAGCGCGACGGCCGACCTGTCGTCACTCGTCGCGGCGGGGCGAGCCCGTGCCGGGGAGTTCACCTGGGAGCGGTGCGCCGAGGAGCACGCCCGCATCTGGGCGTCCCTGGCCTGAGCGAGGGGCGCGACGTGGAGGGCGTCGTCATGCCGACTCCGCCGCTCACCGCTCTCCGTTCACCGCTCCTCGGCGTCGGGGCCGTCGAGGATCCGCGCGTACTCCTCGAGATAGGCCTCGGCGACGCGACGCCAGGTGAATTCGGGCACGCGCCGACGCCCGGCCTCGACGAGGCGCGAGCGCAGTTGCGGGTCGGCGACGACGCGACCGATCGTGGCTCGCAACGCGTCGACGTCCAGCGGATCGACGAGCAGTCCGTCGACGCCGTCGACCACGAAGCCCCGCGCACCGCCGCGGTCCGTCATGACGAGCGCGGCCCCGGACCGCCAGGCCTCGAGGGCGACGATGCCGAACGCCTCCGTCCGGCTCGGCACGATGACGGCCACCGCTCCGGCCATCGCGTCGGCGACGCCGCTCGAGTCGAGGCGGCCCGCGAACTCGACGCGACCCGCAAGCCCGTGCTCATCGGCGAGCGACTCGAGCCGGACCCGTTCCGGCCCGTCTCCGACGATGACGAGACGGATGTCTGCGCCTGCGGCGACATCGCCATCGGCGGCACGTCCGCGTGCGGCATCCGCCTCCGGATCCGTTCGCGGGCCGGCCATCGCCTCGATGAGCAGGTCGAACCCCTTCGTGCGGCCCAGTCGACCGACCCCGAGCAGGTACTCGCCGACGAACGGGCTGCGGCCCGCGTCACCTCGCAGCGCAAGGTCGACGCCGTTCGCTACGACCTCACCGCCGACGAGCCCGAACCGGGAGCGGAGGTCGTCGAGGACGAATGCCGACGGCGCGGTCACGGCCGAGGCGGTGGCGAGCGCACGACGGAGCGCGGCTCGCAGCAGAGCCGAGCGGTCGTAGACCGCGGTGTCGTCGGCGATCGTCTCCCCGTGCGAGGTGACCACGAGCGGAACGCGGAATCGCCTGGCGAGCGCGAGCGCGTATGCGCCGTTCGGACCGAAGCAGTGGACGTGGACGAGATCCGGGCGGAACTCCCGGCGCGCGCCCGACCAGCGCCGCCATGCACCGGGGAGTGCGCGCGCGAAGCGCCCGACCCCATCGGGCGACGCGGACGGGAGCGGGGTCGGGAGGTACCGGACCGCGACGCCCTCGATCTCGCGGACCACCGGGCCCGTTCCGCGGTCGACGCTCCAGACCTCGACCGCGCAACCCAGCTCGATCAGGGCGCGAGCCGCCTGGCGCACGTGCTCCTCGACCCCGCCGACGTGCGGAGCGTACGAGGAGGCGACAAGGGCGATACGGTACCCGGACGCCATACGATCTCGACGACGCGATCCCGACGCGGCCACGCGTCAGCCGTGCTGGTCGGTCGGCGGTTCGGTGATGAATTCGTCCGTTGCATCCGCCTTCGCGGCTGCGCCCTTGCGGGTGGACTTCGACGAGGAAGCCTTGTGCGAGGACTTCGGTGCCCCCGACGACGGCTTCGGCTGGGCGACATCCGCAGGTTGCGACGTGTAGTCGTTGCGGTACTCGTACGAGTAGGTGGCGGCATCCGCGCCTCGCAGCGGCGACTTGTTCAGCACGATGCCGAGCGCGCGGCCGCGCGCCTTCCGCAGCGTGTCGAGCGCCTTCTCGAGCAGGTCGAACGTCGTCTTGCCGAGCGTGACGACGATGAGGGCGCCGTCGGCCTGGTGGGTCAGGACGGCGCCGTCCGTCACCGGCAGGAGCGGCGGGGCGTCGATGATCACCGTCGCATGCTTGGTGAGGTCGGCGAGGAGGGTGTGCATGCGCTCCGAACCGAGCACCTCGCTCGGGTTCGGCGGGACACTGCCCGCGGTGAGCACGAGCAGGTTGTTCGACTTCGGCGTGCGCTGGAGCACCTCGGACAGGGCCGCACGCCCGGCCAGCACGTCGCTCAACCCGGCACCGCCGGGGAGCCCCATGGTCTTCGCCACCATCGACCGGCGCAGGTCGCCGTCGACGAGGACGACGGTGGTTCCTGCCGCGGCGAGGGTGAGCGCGAGGTTGCACGCGACCGTCGACTTGCCGTCCCCGGGCAAGGGGCTGGTGACGACGATGGTCTTGGGCGGATGATCGACATCCATGAACTGGAGGTTCGTGCGCAGCGCACGGAGTGCCTCGGAGACCGCGAACGTGCCGTTCCTGCCCGTACTGTTCGCGGCCGAGGAATCGACCAGCCGATTCTTCTCGTCCATGCTCGGCACGAACGGGATGGTGCCGACCACCGCGACGCCGGTCTTCTCCTCCGTGTCCTCCGCGTTGCGGATGCGACGGTCCCCCGCCGTGCGGATCATCGCGAAGGCGAGGCCGAACCCGAAGCCCAGGATCCCGCCGACGATCAGGGCGGTCTGCACGTCCGGGTATGCGGGGGACGACGGGACCGTTGCGGATTCGCGCGAGATCACCGCGACGGGAGCCTCACCGGTCTCGCTGCTCTCGGACTCGACACCCTCGATCACGGTGGCCATCGATCGGAGCCATGCTTCGGCGAGCACCTTGGCATCGGGCCCCGTGGGGGCCTCGGCTTCGACCTTCAGGATGGGCGTGCCGGCGGGATTCGTCACTTCGACCCGGTTGATCAGCGCCTCCGGCGTCGTTTCGAGACCGAGCTCGTCGATCGCGCCCTTCGCGACATCCGACCATCCCGCGATGATCAGGTAGGACGACACGCGAGACCGGGCCACGCTGTCGCCCAGCGACATGCTGCCGACATCCGTGCCCTGTCCCGTCGACTGCACCAGCCCGCTCGCCGAGGCGACGTAGACCGGTGTCTGGAGCAGGGTCCACCCGTACCCGGCGCCGATGCCGACGATCGTCATCAGTGCGACGGCGACCCAATGGCGGCGCAATCCGCGGAGGTAGTCGCGCAGTTCCAAGTGGACACCTCCGGGTGATGCCGCCATCGGTTCGCCCCGCCGGGAGGCGGCGCGAATTCGATCAATGGTATGTCAAGCGGCTTCGACCTGCTCGATCGCGGCGGTCGCCCTGCCCGCCGGCGCACCCCCATATCGGGGGTCCCCGTCCGCAGCTCCGACCCGCGGGCGCCGCCGTCCGGCCGGTGGACGATCGGGCGACGCGCGTTCGTCTCGCGCCATGGCGCCGAGGCAGATTCCGGCGATCACGAAAGGCACCGATACCTGGACGGCGACCCAGAAGAGGTCGAACTGCGCCTGGACGATGCGGCTGAGCAGGACCGCGATCGCGAGGGTTCCATATCGCGGGTCGATGCGCCAGAGCACGATGAAGGCACCGATCCACATCACGACGAATGCGATGAGTCCGACCACGCCCGCCGAGGCGATGACCTCGAGTTCAGCCTGGGGCGGTTGGTACGGAAGGTTGCCCTCGACGTACCAGTACCGCAAGCCGTGTCCGAAGACCGGCGAGTCGCGCCAGAAGTGATAGACCTCGCGGAACCACTCGAGTCGCTGGAAGACGGAGTTGTGCTGGTTCTGCGACTCGACCTGCTCGATCACCATCGAGACGACGAGCCATCCGGCCGGAATGAGCAGGAGGAGCACGAGTCGCGACCGCTTCGACGCGCTGCGCCGGAGCACGACGAAGACGACGGCGGCGATCAGGCCGATCAGCGCCTGCCGCGACTGGGATGCCACCGCAGCGACACCGAGCACGAACAACGCCACGCGCGACCATCCGCGCGTCCAGCCGACCCAATCGGGGTTCACGTAGGTCACGATCGCCGCGAAGGCGGTGACCGTGCCGACGAAGTTCTTGTGCATCGGCCAGGGCCAGACCGGAGCGGCCGGACCGGTGTCGCCCTGCATCAACTGCACGACAGCCGTGGCGATGGTGGAGATCGCGATCACGCACGCGGTCCAGACGAGCAGCGAGAGCGCGAGCCTGGCGTACCCGGCGGCCCCGAGTGCCCATCCGACGATCAGCCCGCCGGAGACCAGCATCCATGCGTGGAACCACTCGATGGTGTTGAGCGGGTACGGGTTCACGATCACGGTGAACAACGTGGCGAACTGGTAGACCAGGTTCAGTGCGAGGAGCCAACGCAGGGGGGCGCTGTAGGGACGTTCTCCCAGCAGCAGTGCGGTTCCGAAGGCCGCGACGAGGGCGGCATCCGAGACGGAGAGGTCTCCTCCGCCGAGGCCCACCCGCTGCGCGACCAGCAGGCCCGGGGTGGCGAAGAGCGCGATCGCGAGCGGCCTGGACTTCGTGAGGGCAGCGGCCACCACGAATGCCGCCAGCACGACGGCGTTCGTGGTGCCGTTCTGCAGACCGCGCTCGAGCAGCACCCACGTGACCACGACGGCGGCGGACGCCAGTGCGAGCCACCGCCACGACCCTGCCCAGCCATCGGCGATGCGCATGCGCCAGACCGCTGGCTGCGCCTTCGAGCTCATTCCCGGTCCTTCATCGAGTTCCGTCCAGTATCACACCCGGGGAGCGAGGACGGACTCCCGGTGAACAGGAGGCGGTCGAAGATGCGGGTCGCGCGGGCCCTCAGTTTCGCCCGGCACGGCGGACCGCCGCCGCCGCCCGGTGCAGGATCCCGTCGGGCACGATGCGCCTCGCCGTTCGGCCGAGCAGCGTCCAGGGGTGCGTCTCCTGGCCGACGCGGTACACGTATCCCTCGTGCGCCTTCGACAGCTGATCCGAGAGCAGGTCCAGCAGCACCGTGGGGTCGGAGAGCCCGGGCAGCCTGCCGGACACCAGAGGGGCTCGCACCTCGTCCTGTCCCGAGAACCTCAGGCACCGTTCGATCAGGTCGCGCCGGAGCTTCAGGTGCTCGTCCGGGTTCGCCACGGGATCATCGGGCGAGAACCACGTCAGGGCGTCGCCGAAATCCTTCGCCGCGACCGAGTGCACCAGCTCTTCGAGTCCTCGGAAGCGGTGCCGCTGGTACGTCCCGCCGTTGGTCACGAGGAGTGCCGGTGTGCCCAGCGCGAGCGATGGGAGGACCGAGTGGAGTCGGGAGGTGACGACCGAACTGGCGGATTGGTAGAAGTACAGGAAGAGCTCCGCCAGGGCGAATCTCCGGTCGACGGTCATGTCGGGATCGTGCGCGACCGAGAGCTCGATGACCGGGCGAGTCGTCCGCCGCCTCAGCTCACCCACCTGGTCGGGTGCGAGGTCGACCGCGAGGACGAAGTCCTGTCGGGGCACCTGCGGATCGCGCTGGAGCGTCAAGGTCAGGCATCCCGAGAAGTAGGCGTCCACGCCGATCGACTGCAGGTACTCGCGTGTGGAGTGGTCGCGGGCGCCGACCGGACCGAACCTCGCGAGGAACTCGCGGCTCTCGGGTGACTCGATGCGCTCTCGCACGGCATCATCCGACACCTCGAAGTACATCGAGACCAGCAGGGGAGCGAGATTCGGCGGGGGCGGCCAGGCCGTACCCCACATCCACCAGCCGTTCAGGATGGCGTCGACGGTACCGGGCACCTTCCCCAGTTCCTCGGTCAGTGCGTCGCGATCGAGGTGGTGGTCGACGCGCGGGAGGAACTGGCGAGCGGCCAGGCTCTGGATCTCATCGCCGATGTTCGCCGTGCGGTAGGACAGCAGGCCGAAGGCCCGTCCCGCGCCGTGCGCCGTGCGGCGCCCTTCGTCATCTCCGGTCACGGTGATACGGCGCTTCGGTCGGGGTCGGAGAGCGCGCGGCGCAGTTCTTCGGCGGCCGGGCCGGAACGACGCGCCGGAGTCGGATTCCATCGCGCCTGGCGGAGCGCCGCTCCGGCTCCGAACGCCACTCCGACGACCACGACCGCCAGTCGTTCCAGGCGCCGCCGGATGCCGGTCACGCGGCGGACTCCCGCGAATTCCCCACCGACCCATCGGCGGAGTCGGCGGCTGCGCCATCCTTCGTACCGCGCCAGCAGGACGAAGTGGTTGCGTCGGCCGTACAGCTTGTACCTGGTGTCGAAGCGGGCGCCCTTGACGTGAGGGGCAGGACGGTGGTCGACCGTGGCGTCGGGCACGAACACCGACCGACCGCCGAGCTGCTTCACGCGGAGGAAGATGTCGGTGTCCTCCCGAAGGGCGGTACCCGGGTAATCGTCGCGGAATCCGCCGAGCTCGCGCAGCACCTCTCGCGTGAAGGCCATGTTCGCCCCGATGCCGTGATCGACCTCGCACGGTTCGCCTCGCAGGGCCGCGAAGCCGTCCGTCAGCGATCCGTCGGCGAGCAGGCGGCCGATCTCCCGGGGGTAGTCGTCTTCCCCGGGAAGGCCGTTGCAGGTCCTCCCGACCGCGGCATCCGCCCCGCCGGCCGCGAAGCCGCGGAGCAGTGCGGGTCCCCATCCGGCCCGCACCGTGACGTCGTCGTCGAGGAACGCGATGACCTCACCTCGGACGTACCTCAGTCCCCGGTTCCTCGACCGGGTCATGTGACCGGCCAGTTCCGGCGCGTGCACGTAGCGCAGCGGCACCCCCGCTGACGTCGGCGAGGCGGCGACACGCGATGCATCCACCACCACGATCTCCTCGATCGACTCCGGCGCAGCCGCGAGCGCATCCACGCACCGCTGGAGGAAGACCGCCCGCTCATACGTCACGATGCACACCGAGAGCGTGCGTGATGTCATCGACTCTCCTCATGACGGCCGGCAATGCGTCAAGTATCCCCGACGATCTCGTCGGTGACATCGCCGATCTGATCGAGGGCGCCGGAACTCGGGGCCGCGATCCCGCTGACGGGTGGGTCAGCGCGCCATCCCCCCGAGGTCCCGGCCGGAGACGACTTCGAGGATGCCGAGTGGGAAGCGCTCCAGTCCGCCGAGTGCATCCGGAAGGCGACCCAGCGCCTCGATGAGCGCGTCTCCGGTCTCGCGCACGACGGTGCGCGAGACCGGTTCCGCACTCGCCACGAGGTCGTCGAGACTCGTGTGCTCGTCGATCGAGACGAACCGGGTGCGACCCGGGGTGACGACGGATTCGTAGTCGCGGAACTTGAAGTCACCGCCGCCCAGATCCGGTTCGACGCTGGTCCACACGGCGGGAATGCCGAAGGCGTCGGCCGTGATGAGCCCATGCAGCGAGGTCGTCACGACGGCCCCGCAGGCGCTGATGTCGCGAACGGTGCGGGCCGCCGATCGTTGCACCTCGATGGTACGTACGCGCCCGGCCGCTCCACCCGCGAGCGCGCGCAGCACCGGATTCGTTCGATGCGAGAAGTGCGGCACGATGCCGACGTCCCAGCGGACCGGTGCCCGCCGGACGCGCCGACCGACGAGCAGCCCGGGATCACCGAGCGCCGTGCCCTGGGGCGCGCCGATCCGCTCGGCGGTGAGGCGGCCGCGCACGGCGAGCACGTTCGCCGCCGGCATGGGGTGCTCCCGGTCGTGCATGAGGCCGCTCCCCCAGATCGCACCCGAGAAGTCCTGAGGCAGGTGCTCGAGGATGCTGCCGACACCGGCGAGCCGAGCGGTTCCGGCCGTCCGATGCACGGGCACGACGCCGTACCGGGGCAGCAGCCACGGCGTGAGGTCGTCGCCGAAGTTCGGGAGCCCGACCCACCAGTAGGCCCCCACGACCGTTCCGCGACGGAGCACAGCGGGCTGGGCCGCCGCGACCGCGAACCGGCGCAGGGCGCGTGCACGTCGCCGGACTCGGTGCGTGTACTCCACCGGTTCCCCTCTCATGCCGATCCGCGACGCCGAGCCGGGCGGAGCGCGGTGTCAGTCCAGCGATCCCAGCTCGACCAGCCTGGCGAAGTCCGGGCTCCCCTCGATGACCTGCTCGAAGCTCCCGAGCGACTCGATCGCGCCGGCCTTCAGGAAGACGAGCGTATCGGCATTCCGCACGGTGCTGAGCCGGTGGGCGACGATCAGGATCGTCATGGAGCCTCGCAGTGTGGCCAGCGTCGCCGCGATCTCGTGCTCGGTGAGGTTGTCGAGCGCGGAGGTGGCCTCGTCCAGCACCAGGATGCGGGGCTCGCGATACAGGGCCCGCGCGAGACCGATGCGCTGCCGCTGCCCACCCGAGAGGCGTGTTCCGCGTTCCCCGACGATCGTGTCGAGGCCGTCGGGCAGTGCGGCGACGAACTCGGTCATCCGCGCCATCTCCAGCACCTTCCGAACCCGGTCCGTATCGACCCGATCAGGCGCGACGCCGAACGCGATGTTCGCGATGAGGGTGTCGTTGAGCAGGAACACGTCCTGTGGGACCACGCCGATCTGGGCGTACCATCCGGCGAGGTCGTCGGACGGCGGGCGCCCGCCGCATTCGATCGAGCCTGACGTTGGCTCGAGCAGGCCGAGGACCAGGTCCATGAGCGTGCTCTTGCCCGCTCCGCTCGCGCCGACGAACGCGGTCGTCCGGTTCTCTGCGATGCGCAGCGTGATCCCGTCGAGGACGAAGTCCTCGGTGTCCGGATAGCGGTACCGGAGATCCTGCAACAGGATGTCGCCGGTGAAGCCCTCGCCTCCCCGGGGCATCTCGTCGTGCGTTCCGCCCGCTGCCAGTTCGTCGGCGGCGCGGATGAAGATGTCCAGCCCCGGTCGCCCGGTGCGCACCGTGGTCAGGTTGGCCGAGATGCGGTTGAGCGTGGGCAGGGCTCGGAGCGAGGCGGCCGCGAACACGCCGAGCACGGTCAGCGCCGCCGCGGGTGTGGTGGTCGCGAAGAGGTAGGCGGACGCGGCCATGATCGCGAGGACGAAGCCGATCTCCAGCAGGTACCGGGGGGCGTCCGACAGGATTCCCATGACGCGCGCGGCCCTCGCGCGCCGCATCCGCGCACGCCGGAAACCCTCGACCAGGCTGCCGCCGCTCGAGCTCAGGCGGGCTTCGCGGAAGCCGTCGAGCGTGGGGATCAGGAACTGCCAGGCCTCGAGCCCCGCCTCGGCCATCTCCTCTCCGACGCGATACTGCCGCCGACGGAGGACGCCCTGCACGCCGAGCACGAATGCGCCGAAGAGCGTGACCGCGATCAGCGTCACGAACGGCGAGGTGATCGCGAGCACGACGGAGATCGCGATCAGCACGACGAGGTCGGTGCAGATGCTCAGGATTCCGAGGAGCACGCTCGCCGACTGGGTGGTCGCGTCGTTGACGTTGCGGTACACCTCGCTCAGCCGACGTGCGCGATGGTCGGCGTAGGGCGCGAGGGCGTAGCGGCGCGCCAGTTCAGCCGACGAGAGCGCGGAGACGAGCGTGGTGCGACCCAGCAGCCACCATCGGAAGAGGATCGAGGCCACGCTCTTCAGGATGAACACCATCGCGACGAATGCGGCGACGACGGGAACGAGCTCGACGGGATCGGTCGTGCCGACCAGGGAACCCAGCCAATCGGTCAGGGGATCGTCGGGCTCACCGCCGGTGGCGAGCTGCGTGAGCGGGATCATCGCGGCGACACCGAGCGTGTCGAGCGCGGCGAGCGCCAGGGAGACGACGACCGTGCTGAAGATCCACCGGCTCGGACGCGCACCGGCCATCGCGAGCATGGTCCGCAGCTGCGCGACCAGACGCCCCTCGGCCTTGGCGTGGACCATGATCCTCCTCCGTGCCGATCTGCCGACGGCACGGCAGTGCAGACCCTCGGAATCTTAGCTGCGCTGCGCCAGTGCGAGGGATCGGCCGCATTGGGCGGACCGGGTCTCAGTTCCTCCGACGTCGCCGCACGGCCTGCCTCAGGACGTATCCCGGCCAGAGCGCCAGCGACCAGAGCAGGTGACCCGGCAGGTGGGTCTCGCGGAACGCGTCGAATGCCTGGGCGCCGTAGATCTGCCCGACGCGGCGAACCCCTGCGAGGGCGTGCGGCCCGCGGTGCCGCCAGAGCACGCGCATGGAACCCACCCACATCCGCCGGTAGTCGCGGCTCGCGTTCCGTTCGTGCAGGCGATACCCGAGGAGCACCTGCCCCGCGTGCTCGAGTGCGCTCAGCCTCGCGACGTCCAGCCAGGTCGCCCAGTCCTCGCTGTGCGTCAACCGCTCGTCGAAGCATCCGACCCGGAGCAGCAGATCACGACGGACGAGGACACCCGAGGTATGGATGCTGTTCCCGCGCAGCAGCCGACGGTAGTCGCCGCCATGGCCGCCCCAGCCCGGTCGCACCCCCGTCGGCGTGATCGCCTCGAAGTCGCACGAGCACAGCCCCACTTCGGGCCGCATCAGTCGAAGCTGGCTCGCGAGCTTGCCCGGGTACCAGACGTCGTCCGCATCGAGGAAGGCGATGAGTTCGCCGCGAGCCTCCCGGATTCCACGGTTGCGCGCGGCGCTCACCCCGCCCCGCGGCTGGCGGATGACGCGGACGAGCGGGTGCTCGGGGGTGGTGAGCGGTTGCGTCGACCCGTCGTCGACGACGAGCACCTCGAGCGGCGGCGGATCCTGCTCGACAGCCGATCGGACCGCCTCCAGGAGGTAGTGGCCGGGGTCGTGTGCGGGGATGACGACGGAGACCGTCTGCATCGAACTCAGCCCCACATCGCGCGGATGTGCCGGAACATCTCGAACGAGACATCGACCAGGCCGAGGAGGATGCACACCGTCCATGCTGCTTCGAGCCAGAACCTCGCGCGCGGGTGCCGCCGGGCGAAGTCCTCGACGCCGATGCGCACGGCGACGACCATGAGCGCCCAGGATGCCACGTGGAACCGGGTCCTCACGATGCGGAACCCGAGCAGGATCCAGTGCGCCCACGCGGGCACGAGCATCAGCATCGTCCGCCGCAGCACCGCGCCGCGCCGCCAGATGACGTACACGAGGACCGGGATCAGGAAGAGCTGGATCACGAGCGCAGTGCGGCCGCCCCAGGGCTCGCCGGCGCCGATGATCCCGCTGACGAACGGGAGGAAGGGCGCGAGCACCTTCTGCGCCGTGTCCGGCAATCTCGACAACGCGTCCGCACTGGGTTCGGCGAAGAAGGCGGGATCGACGAAGAATCCGGTGTAGGCGTACTGGCGCACACTCCAGAAGATGAGCGCGAAAGTCGCCGGTGCGACCAGGACGGCGAGCTGGGCGAGGAGCCTTCCCACCGAGGGCCGGGCATCCGGAGCGGACCGGTCGGGCGGGGTCCGCACGGCGGTGTCGCCGAACAGGAACCGCAACAGGATGACGAGGCCGATGATGCCGATGCCGGCGATCCCCGTCGGCTTCACGCTGGTCGCGAGGGCGATCAGGATTCCGGCTACCACGACCGCACGCACGGATTCGCGCGGGGCCGCGAGCACGATGGCCACGGCGAGCACGGTGAACGTGGCGACGGGAGTGTCGTTGTACGCGGCATAGGCGGAGTCCCAGACGACGGGCATCGCGAGCGCTGCTGCGGCGGTGACGCCCGTGCCGCGGATGCCCATGCTCGCGGCGACGCCGGCGACGGCGAAGCCGAGCGTCAGGAATGCGCCGAAGTGGAGCAGGTGCGCCGCGACGTACGACCCCTGCGTGGCCGCCGAGGTGTAGACGATCTCCATGAAGGGGAACCCGTCGACGTGCTTGAACGGGCTGTCCGTCCATCCGCCGCTCGCCGCCCAGTCGAGCGGTGCCGGCCAGTGGTACTCGATCTCGTCGCGTCGAGAGGGCGGCGCGAGCGTGGCGACTGCCGCCACGGCGAGGCAGAGCGAGACGGCCGCGAGTGGCACCGGATACGTCCGGAACTGTCGCGCCATCCCGCGCCAGCCCGCGCGGACGGCGTCCACGAGCTCGGTGCGTGCGAGGACGCCGAGGAGCACACCCAGCCCCGCGAGCCCGTATGGCAGCCACGGCCCGAGCAGGAGGAGATGGCCGACCAGGAGCGTGGCGACGCCGATGACGGCGAGGCCGCCGGCACCGATCAGCGCGATCCGGGTCGCAGGCGGCACGGGCAGTCGACGGGTGACGACGGACGCGACCCCCGCTCCGCTCCCGAGAGCGGCGATGCCGAGCAGGACCGCGGTCCAGAGCTGTGCGATCAATGGAGGCCCCCGGGAGGTCGACGCGGATGTCGCGCCAGCGTATCGTGCCGGTCGATCCTCGGTGTCGAGGCGTCCGGCCGACAGCACCGGGCCTCCGGCTCGAGCCTCACGCTCGGTCCGATGTTGCTCCGATCACGGCGTTGATCCGGGCGACATGGGCATCGCGCCGGAAGGCGCGCCCCCATCGCCGCACCTCGTCGGGATCCGACATCCGCGCGGCGCGGATCGCGTCGGCCAGGTCGGCGACGGTGGCGGATGCCGCGTGCGCGCCGCTCACGCCGGGGCGTACCGTCTCGAGGTATCCGCCGGCCGCGACCGTAGCGGCGGGCGTGCCTTCGAGCGCGGCCTCGAGGACCGTGAGGCCGAAGTCCTCCCGTCCGGCGCCGACGACGACCTCGGCGTTGCGGTAGAGCCAGCAGAGTTCGCTGTCGCCGACGCGCCCGAGGCCGTGCACGCCGGCCGCCGGGTCGTCGAGCGACTCCGAACCCGATCCGACCACCGCGATCGAGAGACCTGCGGCGCGAGCGGCATCGACGGCCAGGGGCACGTTCTTGTATCCGCGGTCGCGCGCGACGACCACGGCGAACGCGTCGGCGATCACGCGGGCCGGCGCCACGGCATCCGTCGCCACCGGCTCGACCGGCGGATGCACCACGGCCGATTCGAGCCCGTACGCCGCTCGGATGCGTTCACGCGTGACCTCGGAATTGGCGATGACCGCGGTCGCACGCGCCATCGCCTCCGCGTCTCCGCGCCGAAGTATCGGGGTGCTCACCGTCAAGCCCGCGCGGCGTATCGCGCTGAGCCGCATCCGGTAGTCGTCGGCCGCGTACAGCCAGCGCGCCGGGCTGTGCACGTAGACCACGTGCGGGATCTCGAAGCGGAAGCGGTGCGCCCAGCCGCTCGAGGAGACGAGGGCGACGTCGCCGCCCGTGACCGTCGTCCGAGCCGCGATGGCCGGCAGCGCCGGCAGCATCCGCTCGACCTGGCCCGACAGCGCGGGCGGAATCGTCGCTCGCACGTCGAGGTCGCGGAACGCATCGAACGTGGTCTCGGGTCGGTAGGCGAGCGTGACGACTCGGGTCGCCTCGAACCCGGCCGCCCACTCCGCCACGACGCGCTCGGCGCCGCCGACCTGCACGAGGTAGTCGTGCGCGAGGACGATCTCGGTCACCCGCGCCCCACTCTGCGGCGCACCTCTCGTCCGATCCGGCGCCCGGCGTAGGCCGCGGCGCCCGCCGCTCTCCGCCTGCCGGCAGCCAGCCTCAGGCGGAGCGGGATGCCGATGCGCTGGTCGTACAGCCGGAGGAAGTCCCGTGCGCTGGGGCCGGGTTCGCGCATCGCGCGGATGACGTACTCGTCGCGCCATTCCGGGTCTCGAGGCTCGACGAATCGCCCGCTGTACCGGTCGAACACTCCGAGCAGCTCCAGCGTGAGCATCGTCCGCTGGCACTTCCAGCACTCGGAGCAGTTGGAGCCGTCGCGCGACGCCACGCACACATCGAGGGTGTCCCATGTCTCGGGGACGGTTGCGATGACCTCCATCTTCTCCGCGCGCGTGAGATCGGTGCCATCCGGTTGAAGGGTCAACGCGCTCGTCGACAGATACGGGAGAAGGATGGGATCGGCCATGCTCATGTCACCCGTCGGCGCAACGGCGATATCGGAGTACGGGGCCGTCGACGCATACAGGTAGCGACGGAGGCCGCCGCCGAGCAGATGCGCGACGGCGGCGTTGCGGATCGTGTGCGTCGGCTGGAACTCGAGTCGCACCGACGAGAAGAGTTCGTCGACGTTCGAGTCGACGTCGATGAGTGGCAGTCCGGTGGCGAGTGCGCTCGGACGCAGCAATGCCAACCGCTTCCGGTAGAGCTCCCGCCCGTTCTCCCCGGTTCCATGCGAGCCGACGTTGTTGTACAGCAGGTGAGTGAGGCGCAGGGCTTCGGGAACATCCGCCGCGAAGTGATGGCGGGCGAGCGTGGCGAACGAATCCACGCCGGCGGAGTACCCCGTGGCGACCGCGCTTCCACCTGCCGCGGCCGGCCGGCGGTCGTCTGCTCGGATGGAGATCGGGCCGATCTCGGGCCGGAGGACCTCGAGCATCACGCCGAGGTCCCGACTGAGATTCCAGACGATCTCGTCCGTCACTGCGCCCTGGACGACCAGGTCACGGCCGAGCCTCATCGCGGGAACGGCCAGTGCGAGGACCGCGGCGTCGGTGCGCTCGTTCACGAACGGTGCGGCCGAAGCGGGAAGACTGAACCAGAGTCGATCCACGCCCGGGAACCCGGACAGGTCGACCCGGTACTCGAGCCGGTCGCCCTCGACCTCGATCGTCGGGGGACCGATGGCGATCGACACGGGATCAGCTCCCCGCGGCGCCGGCGTCGGTCACGCCGACATCCGCCCTGGAGAAGTTCTGGAACGACCGCGATGCGGTCGGCCCCCGCTGCCCCTGGTAGCGGCTCGCGTAGGCCGGCGAGCCGTACGGCCGCTCGCTCGGCGACGACAGGCGGAAGAAGCAGAGCTGCCCGATCTTCATGCCCGGCCAGAGCTTGATCGGGAGCGTCGCGACGTTGCTGAGTTCGAGGGTGACGTGACCGGTGAATCCCGGGTCGATGAAGCCCGCGGTCGAGTGGGTCAGCAGGCCGAGCCGACCGAGCGAGCTCTTGCCCTCCAGGCGCGCAGCCACGTCGTCGGGCAGGGTCACCGCCTCGAACGTCGACGCGAGCACGAACTCGCCGGGGTGGAGCACGAACGCCTCGTCGGGCCGCACGTCGATGAGGTGGGTCAGTTCGGGCTGGTCCTCCGCCGGATCGATGAACGGGTACTTGTGGTTGTCGAACAGCCGGAAGTACCGATCGAGGCGCACGTCGATCGAAGACGGCTGGATCATCGCCGGGTCGTAGGGGTCGAGCCGGATGCGCTCGCGATCGAGTTCGGCCCTGATGTCGCGATCCGAGAGAAGCACGAGGTCAGCCTACCGAGGGGGTGCGCGCGGCTTGCTACGATGGTCTCCGCGGGTCAGCCCTCACCGAGCGGATGCCGCATGCCGATGTAGTTCAATGGTAGAACTTCTGCTTCCCAAGCAGACAGCGCGGGTTCGATTCCCGTCATCGGCTCTTCTGTGATGTCTCAGGACATTGTGAACGGCTGAACCCGCGGATGACGCGGGTTCAGCCGTTTTTCGTTGCCGGTTGGTAGGTGCGTTCGGGGTCGATTCGGTGTTCGCTGAGCACGGTGCCGTCGGGGTCGATCACGGTCGCCTCGTGGTTGTGGATGAGGATGATGATGTCGGTGCCGGCGTGGGGTCGGCCGATGCCCAGGTGCAGCATCCGGTTGGCGTAGCGGAGTGAGACTTTCCCGCCGGGGTCGACGCGGTCGTAGCGGACGCGCCACAGGTTCGGGTCGTCCGGTGCCGTCGGGGATGCTTTCGGCAGCAGCCCGTATGCGAAGGCGGGGGTGCGCCGGCCGATGCCGCCGGTGTGGGCGTTGGGTGTTGTAGTACTCGCGGAAGAGCTCCAGCACGGACTGCAGCTCCTCGATGCTCGCGGTGGGTCGGGTGTCGAGGTGTTTCTTCAGGGTCTGCCAGAGCCGTTGGGTCTGCTGCACGGATAGGTGACAGTTTTTAGTCACGCAGCCAGTGCGGCTGGCGTGTTCATGATGACCTCGAACT
>NZ_JBOCIG010000005.1:0-321596 GCF_050565425.1 Agromyces sp. GXS1127 | reverse complement strand
GAAATCACCCTCCAAGAGTGTCGGAGGGGTCAAGATTCAAACGTCGCCTCGGGGTCAGTATTCACCCGACGTCGACACGGTCAGCAGAAGTATGCCGAGGAGACTGACTCCCAGTGCTCGCATTCTCGACGCCAATCGCTCTCTCCCGCTCGATGTTCTGATTATGGGACCGTTGGCGTGTCCGGCGCACGATGTGCCATCCCTCACTGAGGGAGGCTCGCCGCGTAGATGTCGGAGCGTAGCGATGCCAGTTTCTCGTTGACGCTGTCGACCTCAGCGAGGTCGATGATGTGACCGTTGACGGGATGAATGATCAAGTCATTGAGACTGCCCATTCCGCCGAACGCGCGCCGCACGATCGAAGGATCGAACCCGTCATCGGCGGCGAGGTCGGCGGTTCGGCGGGCCCACTCGGACCAGTTGCTCTCGCCGTGACCCTCGAGCAGGGTGCTCATCTCGAGGAGGGCGGCGCGGAGCTGTGCATGCGGCATGCAGACAGTCTGCTGGAGAAGGGAAGCGTCACTGCCGATCCCTCCGTGCGACAGTGCGGCGGCTCAGCGGTCGTAAACGTCGCGGCGATGTCCCAGCGTGACGACGACCACTAGGAGGACGTCGTCCTGGACGGTGTAGATGATTCGGTAGTGTCCGACGCGTACTCTGAGGCCGTCTCGGCCTTGCAGCGCCTTCGCGCCGGGCGGGCGCGGGTCTTGGCCGAGCAGCGCGATCGCGCCGCGGATGCGATCGCGATCCTGATGGTCGATGCGTTTGAGCGCTCGGATGGCGGCCGGTCGGAGTTCGATCCGGTAGCTCACTCCCAGCCCAGGTCCTTCTTGACCTGGTCCCAAGGAATGTTCTCGCCCTCTTCGGCCATCGCCTCATCGAAGGCGGCGGCGTCCTCGGCCTCTTCGAGTGCCTCGAGCATGCGCTCGTATCGCTCGGGGCTCACGATCACCGCGGTGCACTGGCCGCGACGTTCGATGAAGACGGCCTCTTGCTGGGAACGGGCGATCACGTCAGACAGATGGCTGCGGGCGCCTGCGACGCTGACACTGAACATGCTGCAATTGTACATCGGTAGCGAATTTGTGTACATAATAAAGCAGGCGGCCACCTGCTCACCGACGATCCTTCAACGAGACCTCGCGCGCTTCGCTCAGCGGATCAGGCTGTCGTCGACACGGGTATACGCTGCTTCGGCGAGCTGTCTGGATATGAGCTTCCTTAGGTCCTTGAGGCCGATTGCACCCCCGTTGGACCACATTGGCGCCGCCGGCCCGCCGACAGCATGCGAGATCGGAAGTTCGAAGAACCGGTCCTCGGTCGCGATCAGGAGGGCTACGGCGTTCGCGAATTGTCCCAAGGCCGTCACTTGGACTTGATCGTGCGGCCATGAGCCGAGGCGTCCGCCACGGCCATCGAGAAGCAGAATGCCGCCGCGGGTTATCAGCAGGAGGCGTCTTGAGAAGGGCGTCGATCCGACGACGAAGATCGGGCGGTCGATGGTCCTGGAGAGTCGTCGCAGCGACGGTCGAACGACGGGTAGCAGCCAGAGCCCGAGCATGAACGCTCCGCCGGTCGCGCCGAGCAGGAGGAACGGAAGTGGGATCCCAGCGATCCAGACGGGCCCGTCCGGCGGACCGAACGTGACGATGAACAGGGCCGATGCCAGCACGAGGAACAACCCCGCGAGGACGAGCGAGACTGTTGTGGAGCGGAAGCGAGCAGCGGCGAAGAGCGGATCGCTGGATACTTCGTACTCTCCGGGAAGCCGCAACTCGACGGCCGCATCATCGAGCAGATCGTCAAGCCGCGCAACCGTCATGGGGTCGCTCCGACGCCGCATTGCTCTCCACCGCCCAACCCATGCACGAGGGACCACGCTAGCGGGTGCGGAAGGCGCTCAGAGCCGATTCGCGCGCGGGGCACGGACGATCCCTCATCGCGGACTTGAGGTGGCGATCGCCCTGCTAGACCGCCGACCTACTTGGGAGCCACGCGAGGCCCGACCCCCTCGATGTCGACACGGACATAACCACTCGAATCGAGCGTTTCGGCAACAAGTTTCTGAAGCGACCCGACCCCGATCGCGCCACCATTCGACCAGATCGGTGCGGCCGGCCCCCAACGGCATGCGCGATCGGGATCTCGAAGAAGCGGTCGTCAGCAACGGCGAGAAGCAGGCCGACCGAGTTGGCAAATCGCCGGACCGACGTGACGGTGACCTGATCGCTCGGCCACGACGCAGTCAGGCGTCCTTTCGAGGTGAGCATCAGGACGCTCGCCTCGGTGATGATCAGAAATCGTCGCGACAGCGGGGTTGGACCAACTACGAACAGCCGAGCGCCGACGGTGTCGGCGACCACTTGCATTCGCGCGTGGAACAGCGGAAGCACCCATACGAACACCATGTACGCGCCGAAGCAGATCACCATCATCACGAGGGGCATCGGCACTCCCGCGACCACGCTCGTGCTGCCCATCGGCCCAAAGGCCCACAGGACGGCCGCCAGGAAGAGCATCAGGAACAGCGTCAGCATGAAGAGGGACACGCCCAGGGAACGCAAGCCACTCGCAGCAAAGATCCGGTCAGATGATACTTCGTACTCGGCGGGCAGTTTCGGTTCACGTCCGGCCTCAGCGAGCAGCGAACGGAGTATGTCGAGCGTCAGCATGTGTCTCCCATCCGGCATCAACCCCCACACGCTGTGGTGGGCGCCGCGGCGATCGCGATCGCTGCTCACGCCGCGCGGTTGACCCTCATAGCCCATTCCACCGGATTGGCGGACCGCCCGAAACCGGTCCACCTGCGACGCACCGACGATCGCATGGCGCGGCGAGTGCAGACGACTTCGGGCAGCCGTGCACTCGTCTCCGGAAACTGACACACACACCGAAGAGTGCCCGAACCCACGATTCTCAGTAGACCCGCCCGCAGGGGATGCCCGCTGAGGGGGCCCTATCCGCACGGCATCGCCCGCGCGGCGGGCGCATCGCGACGCGCTGGCGCAACCCCGACACGGAATCTTGCGCCGGTGCGGTCGAACCCGCCATGCTGGCGCCATGACGCAGCCCGGCGCCAGCGAAATCCACGTCTCGTCGGAAAGCACTGCTGCGAACCACGCAGCGCGCGCCGAGCACGCCAACCGCATCGTCGGCCATCTCCTGACGCACGGCACCGCCACGCGTACGGAGCTCGCCGGCGCGACCGGCCTCGGCCGCACGTCGGTCGCCGGCCTGGTCGCGCGGATGGTCGACGCCGGCGTGCTCGTCGAGCCCGAAAACGAGGGGGCCGAGCACCACGGCCGGCACGGGAGGCTCGGGCTGGCGATCGCCGACCGGCTGCTCCTGACGGCCGGGGTCGCCGTCGACGACGCCGTCGCCACCATCGCCGAGCTGGACGGCACCGAGATCGCTCGGTACGACGAACCCGTCGCGATCACCCACGACGACCCGCGTCCGCCGAGGACGGCGCTACTCGACGCGCTCGCCGCCGTGGTCGACCGGGCCATCGCACAGGCGGAACGCGACGGTCGGCGCATCGCCCATCTCACGCTGGTCGTGCAGGGCGCAGTGGTGGGCGAGCCTGCGCTGGCACTCGGCGATGCGACACTCGGGCCCGAGCCGCTCGACGTGGTCGGCGCGCTTCGTGCGAGGTCGGCACGACTCGGCACCATCGAGGCCGACCTCGCGACTCCGCCGGCGCTTCGCACGGCGGCATCGGCCCGGGCGGCATCCGACGGCGTAGACCATCGGGACGACATCGTGCTCCACATCTCGGGCGACGCCCAGGTCTCGGGCGCGATCATCGTGCGGGGAGCGCCCTACGCGGGCGCACACGGGCTCGCGGCGACCTTCGGTCACCTACCGATCGTGCCGAACGGCGTGAAGTGCGAATGCGGCCAACGCGGATGCCTCGCCACCGTCGCCGCACCGGGCGTCGTGCTCGCCAAGGCCGAACTCGAGGACTACGAACTCACCTACGGCCGCCGAGCCGCCATCACGGAACTGACCCGGCGGATCGCCGATTCAGAGGACCGCGCCAAGTGGGCGTGGCTCGACGCCGCACTCTGGATCGGTCGCACACTCCAGGTCGTCGTGCCGACGATCGATCCCGACGTCGTGGTCGTCGGCGGATGGTGGGGTCCGCTCGCGGGCGACATCGATGCGTCGTTCCGTGACAACCGGCCGACGCTCGGCGGCGGAGCCCTCGACACCGTGCCGCGCCTGGTCGCCGGGCGAGCCGGTGACGAACTCGGGCTCGCCGGCGCACGGCGTCAGGCGCGCGACGGCCTCCGGTCGTCGTTGGTCTCCGCCGTCGCCTGACGCGGGGTTTCCGACGCGCCCTTCGGACGAAACCGACGCGCGATGCCCCACGCCGTCACGCGACCGATCGCCTCGAGCACGATGGCCGCACTCATCTTCGACCGGCCGTGCTCGCGCTCGACGAACGTGATCGGCGCCTCGACGATGCGCAGGCCGGCGACGACCGCACGCCACGTCATGTCGACCTGGAAGCCGTACCCGCGCGTGTGGACGTCCTCGAGGTGCAGCGAGCGAAGCGCGCCGGCACGGTACACCCGGTACCCGGCCGTGACGTCCTTCACGTGCAGGCCGAGCATCCACCGCGAGTAGGTGCTTCCGAACTTCGAGAGCCACACCCTCCGGCGGGGCCAGTTCACGATCGACCCGCCGGACACCCAGCGCGACCCGATGACGACGTCGGGCTTCCGCCCCGCGGCATCCGTCGTCTCGAGCATGTCGAGGAGCGCGGGCAGCTGCTCGGGCGGGTGCGAGCCGTCGGCGTCGAGCTGGACGATCGGGTCGAAGCCACGACCCAGCCCCCAGTCGAACGCCGCGAGGTACGCCGCCCCGAGCCCCTCCTTGCCACGTCGGTGCAGCACGTGCACCGCGGCATCCGTCTCGGCGATCGCCTCGGCGAGCTCACCCGTGCCGTCGGGCGAGCCGTCGTCGACCACGAGCACGGATGCCGCCGGCACGGCAGTGCGCACCCGAGCGACGATGCCCGGCAGGTTCTCACGCTCGTCGTACGTGGGGATCACCACGAGCGGTCCGCTCACCCGCTCCTCCTCCGCACGCGACGACATGTGAGGGAATCGTACCGGGCCGTCGACGCCGCCGGGGGCCGGGCACCCTACACCCGATCGTTGCGAGCCAGCCGCGGCCGCGGCATCCGTCTGGAAGCCCTTGCCCAGCCCGGAGCGGAGTGCTGGACTTGCCGAGGCACACGACAGCAGGGGGACCGAACATGCCGTACATCACCGTCGGATCCGAGAATTCCGCACCCATCGAGCTCTACTACGAAGACCACGGCGAGGGCAGGCCCGTCGTCCTCATCCACGGCTACCCGCTCGACGGGGCCTCGTGGGAGAAGCAGGCGCGGGCGCTGCTCGGCGCAGGGCGCCGGGTCGTCACGTACGACCGCCGCGGCTTCGGGCGCTCGTCGAAGCCGACGACCGGCTACGACTACGACACGTTCGCCGCCGACCTCAAGGCCGTGCTCGATGCGCTCGACCTGACCGAAGTCACGCTCGTGGGGTTCTCGATGGGCACCGGCGAGGTCGGCCGCTACCTCGGAACCTACGGCAGCGAGCGTGTGGCGCGGGCCGCGTTCCTCGGTTCGCTCGAGCCGTACCTCCGCCAGACCGATGACAATCCGGATGGCGCGGCGCCCGACTTCGACGGGTTGAAGGCACAGGCCGAGGGCGACCGGTTCGCCTGGTTCGACGGGTTCTTCGAGAACTTCTACAACCTGGACGAGAACCTCGGCTCGCGGATCTCGGAGGCCGCCGTGCGCGACAGCTGGCGGACCGCGGCCGGTGCCGGGTGGTACGCGGCGTCGGCGTGCGTCGACACGTGGCTCACCGACTTCAGGGGCGACATCGCGAAGGTCGACGTGCCGACGCTCATCATGCACGGCACGGCCGACCGGATCCTGCCGATCGACGCGACCGCCCGGCGCTTCCGCGAGCTGCTGCCGTCGGCGCAGTACGTCGAGATCGAGGGCGCGCCGCACGGCATGCTCTGGACGCACGCCGATGAGATCAACGCAGCGCTGCTGACGTTCGTCGCGTCCTAGGCACTGGGTCACGCACCGGACGTGCGGGCCGGTCGAGCCGGCCCGCACCCCGACGGCGGCGGACGTCAGCGCGCGAGCGCCTCGAGCAGCTGCGGCTTGGTCATGCGCGAGTAGCCCGTGATACCGAGTTCCTTCGCGAGCGCGCGGAGCTCCGGGACCGTGCGGGTGGCGAGGTCGCTCGCCGCGGCGGCGGGCTTGGCGCCCGGCTTCGTCGCCGGCTTCGCGTTCGGCGCGGAGGCCAGCTTCTTCGTGGGCGCGGGCTTGGCGGCCGGAGTGCTCGCCGGCGCGGGCTCGGCGGGTGCGGGCTGGCCGGCGGGCGCGGGCGCGGCGGCGGGCGCGGCGGCGGCGGGCGCGGCGGTCGCGGACCCCGGCTCGCCCGCGGGCGCGGGCGAGCCGGGTGCGCCAGCAGTCGCGGGCGCCGCGGCATCCGTGGTCGTCGCTCGGTTGAGCCGGCGCAACTGCGCGCGTGTGGCTGCGCCGGCTCGCGCGGCGAGCTGCTTCGCCGCCGCCAAAGCCTTCAGGGCAGGGTTCTTCTCGGTGTTCGCGGGTGCCATCGTCGATCCCTCTGGGTCGGGTCGTGCGGGTGGGGTTCCCGGAATCGTAGCCGGATCAGCGGCGCAGTTCGAGCGTGCAGCACTTCACGCCGCCGCCGCCGAGCAGCAGCTCGGAGAGATCGACGCCGATCGGGTGGTACCCGGCCTCGCGGAGCTGCTGCTCGAAGCCCCTCGCCCGCGCGGCGATGACGACGTTGCGGCCGTCGCTGTAGGAATTGAGCCCGAGCACCGCGGCATCCTCCTCGGAGACGAGGATCGCGTCGGGGTAGCGCTCGCGCAGGATCTCGAGGGAGGGTCCGTCGAACGCGCTGGGCAGGTAGGCGATGTGCTCTTGGCCGGGGCGCGAGTCGAGCACGGCGATCGCGGTGTCGAGGTGGTAGAAGCTCGGGTTCACGAGCGTGAGCGTGACCACCTCGCGGCCCGTGATGCGCGCGAGTTCCTCGTGGCTCGCCCCGTCGCTGCGGAAGCCGGTGCCGGCGAGGATCACGTCGCCGACGAGCAGGAAGTCGCCCTCGCCCTCGTTCGTCTCGACCGGCTCGCGCACGTCGAAGCCCGCGCTGCGGAACCACTCCATGTAGGCCGGGCCCTCGGCGGCGCGCTGCTCGTGCGTGAACTTCGCGCCGTACGCGATGCCGTCGATGACGGTTCCGCCGTTGGCCGCGTACACCATGTCGGGCAGGCCCTCGACGGGGTCGATCAGGTGCACGTCGAACCCGAGGCCCACGTAGGTGTCGTGCAGCGTCTGCCACTGCGCGACGGCGAGCGCGGTGTCGGTCGGCTTCGCCGGGTCCATCCACGGGTTGATCTGGTACACGACGGTGAAGTGCGCGGGGCGGCACATCAGCACGGTCTTCTTCGACGCGCTGCGCTCCGGCGCGGCGGGGGTCGGGGTCGTCTCGGTCTCGATCACGGTCGACATCTCACTCCTCAGGTGGGGTTTCGTCGGCCGGGCACGGCGGCGCGCCGCCGGCTCGGCCGGTGGGGTGTCGGCGGACCAGGTCGCTCTCTCGAGCCCCGGCGGCGGTGTTCGGATGGCACCGCCGTCGGGACGCCACCTCCAGTGTGCGGCCCGCGGCCCGCGACTTCTCGGCTTCTCGCACACGATTCCTGCGCGTTCGGGCGCGATGCGCAACGAATCATGGGCTCCGGATGCCGCGTGCGCGCGCATCGCGCGTCGTGGCGGGCTGCGCGGGCGCACGAATCCGTCACGCCTGCGCCGGGTCCGCGAGCGCTCGTCCCGGACGCCGAGCCCCTCGCTTTCTGCGCGCCCGGCACCCGATGCTTGCCTCGAGCGGTGGGGTGCGCCATCCTGAGCCCAGCCCGGCCGCCCCTACGCCGGTCGAGCGAGGAGACCCGGATGCCCCACGGTGATCGCATCGCCGAACTGCAGCGCCTCGCCTACGGGGCGGGGACCGACGACACCGAGCGCGCTCGAGCGGCCGATGAACTGGAAGAGTTGCGGCGCGAGGTCATGCGACCGGAGGGCGGCGAGCGGCGGCTGCCCGGTCATCCCGATGCCTCGGCGCCCCGACCAGCGTCCGCGGGCGATGCCGTCGGCGCGGCCGACGCCCACGCCGACCCGTTCGATGCGCTCGGGATCGTCGACGCCGCGGCGCAGGATGAGGATCGACCCGGTACCTCCACCGCCACGCTCCGATGGAGCCTCGTGGCCGGCGCGGTCGCGCTGGCGATCGGGTTCGGCGCGGGATGGTTGTCCGGTGCGCAGGCGACGAACGACCTGGTGGCCGGGTCCGTGCCGGTGGTCCCCGACTCCGCCCTGACGTTCGAGCTCGAGCCGACCGCGGTTGCGGTCCCGCTCGACCAGGCCCGGGCGATGGCCGTCTTCGATCGCGAGCAGGCGGCGGACGACCTGCCGGGCTACGTCGACCCCGGATTCGACGCGGACACGTACCGTCGCGTGGGGCTCTTCGCGGACGGCGCGTCCATCCACGTCGCGCGAGCCCTGGACTCGCCGGCAGTGTGCCTGCAACTCGACATCCGCGACGTCGGCGGCATGTCGACGTGCACCCAGGACGGAACCTTCCCGCCGGACGGCCTGTTCGCGGAGGGCGGCTTCGACTCCGGCTTCTACCACATCGAGTGGGCGGAATCCGGCGAGGTCACGCTGTCGTACCTGCCCAACGGCTGACGGCGTCGCGCCGGAGGACATGGCGTCCGGTTCGACGGCCGCGACGCCGGCCGGGCGACTCCGGCTCAGGCCGCGGCGACCCGAGCATCCTCGTTCCGCCGATCGCGCCACGCGAGCCAGTGCTTCACCGCCGCGTCGTCGTAGTCCGGGCCCGAGATGCCGAGCGTGAAGAGGCGCACCCCCGCGTCGTGGAGCGCATCGGCGTAGTCGTCGTCGAGGCTGCGGCGAGGCAGCTCGTTCGAGATCGTGATGCCCGAGACATCCCGCCCGACCTTCTCGCCCCAGCCCTTCAGCACGTCGAGCTTGCGGCCGAGCTCGTCGGGACGCACGAACGAATGCCAGATGTCCGCGTGCTCGGCCACGAGCCGCAGCGTCTTCCGCTCGCCCTTGCCGCCGATCATGATGGGGATGTCGCGCGTCGGCGCCGGGTTCAGCTTCGCCCATCGGGCCTTCACGCGCGGCAGCGCCTCGGCGAGGTCGTCGAGGCGCGAGCCGACGGTGCCGAACTCGTAGCCGTACTCGTCGTAGTCGCGCTCGAACCAGCCCGAGCCCGTGCCGAAGATGAACCGGCCGGTCTCGCCGCCCTTCGCGCTGATGTGGTCGAGCGTGCGGGCCATGTCGGCCTGCAGGTCGGCGTTGCGGTACGAGTTGCAGTTCACGAGCGAGCCGAACTCGACGCGCTCGGTCTGCTCGGCCCAGGCCCCGAGCATGGTCCACGCCTCGAAGTGGAGGCCGTCGGGGTCTTCGGAGAGCGGGAAGAAGTCGTCCCAGTTGAAGACGACGTCGACGCCGAGGTCCTCCATGCGGAGCACGGCGTCGCGGATCAGCGGGTAGGTCGCGTGCTGCGGCTGCAGCTGCACGCCGAGGCGCGCGGGAGCGGTGTTCGGGGTCATGGCCACACGCTACGCCGGTCGGCGAGCGGTTTCCGCCGGGTGCGCCGAGGGCGAACGGATGTCTCGTCCGCGCGTCGCGCGCCCCTCCGTCGGCCGTCGTCACGATCGGCGGGTCGTGCGCGCCTCGCACCCGCCGATCGTGACGACGACCGGTTGGCCGCAGCCGCCGGCTCCGCGGCATCCGCTCGCCCGCGATCACGAAACCGCAACGGCGCGCACGATTCCCGCGCCGACCCGTATCGCGGCGCAACGGACCGCCCTACACTCGGGCGCATGGACAACCTCGACCGGGCCATCCTCGACCTGCTCCGACAGAACTCGCGGGCCGGGTACGGCGACATCGGGTCGTCCGTCGGGCTGTCCGCCTCCGCCGTCAAGCGCCGCGTCGACAAGCTCGTCGCCGACGGGGTCATCAAGGCGTTCACGATCCAGGTCGACCCCGCGGTCGACGGCATGAGCACCGAGGCGTACGTCGAGCTGTTCTGCCGCGGCACGGTCGCGCCCGACGAGCTCCAGCGGATCCTGCAGGGCGTGCCCGAGGTGGTCTACGCGGGCACCGTCACCGGCAGCGCCGACGCGATCGTGCACATGCGCGCGCGCGACATCACCTCGCTCGAGGAGGCGCTCGAGCGCGTGCGCATCGCCCCGAACGTCGACCACACGAGGAGCGCGATCGTGCTCTCGCGCCTCGTCAACCGCAACCGCGACTGACGCGAGCGACCCGGAACGACCCGCACCGACCGCTCGAACCGAACCCGGAGCCCTCATGCGATTCACCGTCGATGACGACGCGCACACTCCCCCGTACGAGCAGCTCCGGATGCAGGTGGTCGACGCCGTCCGCGACGGCCGGCTCGCCGCGGGCTCGAAGCTGCCGACGGTCCGCGGCCTCGCCGAGGAACTCGGACTCGCCGCGAACACGGTCGCCCGCGCCTACAAGGAGCTCGAAGCCGACGGCGTCATCGAGGGCCGCGGTCGCGCCGGCACGTTCGTCAGCGCCGCCGGCGATCCCGTCGAGCGGGCGCTGCAGGCCGCGGCATCCGACTTCGCCGACACCGTCGAGCGCCTGGGCGCCACGACGGATGCCGCCGAAGCCGCGGTCGCACGCGCGCTGCGCGCCCGGCGCTGACTCGCGGCGCGTCAGCTCGCCGCGGCCTCCTGCGGGGCGGGGATCGGTTCCTTCGGCAGCCGGCGCACCTTCTGCCGGCGGCGGCGGCGCTCGGGGATCATCGAGCGCATCTCCTCGAGCTTGCCGAAGCAGAGCAGGCGGTCCTCGGCCTCGAGCACGACCCCCTTGCGCGGGTTCGGCATCACGGTCGCGCCGCGGTGCAGCGTGAGCACCGTGATGTCGCGCTCCCACAGCCCCGACTCGCCGAGCGACTTGCCGACGAGGTCGGCCGCGCCGTGCACGAGGAGCTCGGCGACACCGTAGCCCGTCGAGACCGTGAGCCGCTGCCGCACGTCGATCTCGGGGAACGCGACCTGGTTGCCGATGTAGTCGATGATCGCGCCCGCGACATCCAGCTTCGTCGCCGTCTCGATCCCCTGCAGGCCGGGCGAGGAGTTGACCTCCATCACCAGCGGGCCATCGTTGCCCTCGAGCATGTCGACGCCGGCGACCTTGAGGCCCATGATCTGCGCCGACCGCACCGCAGCCTGCTCGTACTCGGGCGTCAGCTCGACGGGCTCGACGCTGCCGCCGCGGTGCACGTTCGAGCGGAACTCGTCACCGCTCGCGACGCGCCGCATGGCGGCGACCACCCGGTCGCCGACGACGAGGGCGCGGATGTCGCGGCCGCGGCTCTCGGCGATGAACTTCTGGATCAGCACGTTCTGCTTCGTCGAGTGCAGCGTCTCGATGATCGCCTCGGCGACCTTCACGGTCGGGGCGAGGATGACGCCGATCCCCTGCGTGCCCTCGAGCAGCTTGATCACGACGGGCGCGCCGCCGACCGACTCGATCGCGGGCCGCAGGTCGGCGCGGTTCCGCACGAACGTCGTCGCGGGCAGCGCGATGTTGTGCCGCGAGAGGATCTGGTTCGCGCGCAGCTTGTCGCGCGCGTTCGTGATGCCGTTCGCGGTGTTCGGCGTGTACACGTCCATCTGCTCGAACTGCCGCACGACGGCCGTGCCGAAGTAGGTGATCGAGTTGCCGATGCGCGGCAGGATCGCGTCGTAGTCGCTCAGCGGACGGCCGCGGTACTGCAGGTCGGGTTCGGCGCCGGAGAGGTCGATGCCGAAGCGGAGCGTGTTGAGGACCTTGACCTGGTGTCCGCGCTGCTGCGCTGCAGCCCGGAGACGCTGGGTCGAGTACGCCTGGGGCGCGCGCGACAGGATCGCGAGTTTCATGCGGGAGTCCCTGCGAAGATGATCGGGTGACGGATGTGCCGAACCATTCAAACACCATCGCCGGATGGCGCGAATGGGTGCGCCTCCCCCAGGCCGAGGTCGAGTGGATGAAGGCCAAGCTCGACACCGGCGCGCGCTCGTCGGCACTGCACGCGTTCGACCTGGAGGAGTTCGAGCGCGACGGGGCGGACTGGGTGCGGTTCGGCATCCACCCCTGGCAGGACACCGACGCGGACGCCGCGACCGTCGAACTCCCCGTGCACGATCGACGCGTCGTGCGCAGCTCGACGGGTCACACGCAGGAGCGTCTCGTGGTGCTGATGGACATCGTGCTGCACGACCGCCCGGTCACGGCCGAGGTGACGCTCACGAACCGCGACGAGATGGGCTTCCGCATGCTCATCGGGCGCGAGGCGCTGCGCAACGGGTTCCTCGTGGATGCCGGCCGCTCGTTCGTCGGCGGGCGCGCGCCCCGCGCCATCCGTCGCCGCAACCGCGGCCGCGCCTGACCCGCCGTCGCCCGCGGCTCACGCTCGAGCCAGGTCGGCCTCCAGCCGGGCGACGTCGGCGGCGCGACACAGGTCCGTCGCCGGCAGCATCGCGGTCGCGCTCCCGGCGGCGACCGCGGTGCGGAACGCCTCGCCGAGTGGTCGGCCCTGCGCAAGGCGCAGCACGAGCGCCCCGAGGAACGAGTCGCCCGCGCCCACCGCACTCCTGACCTCGACGCGCGGCGTCGGCAGCCGCAGCACCGCGTCGGCCGTGACGAGGATCGCCCCGCGCCCGCCGAGCGTGAGCGCGACGACCTCGCTGCGACCGGCCGCGACGAGCGAACGGGCGGCGTCGACCATCGCCGGCTCGTCGAGCTCCCCCGACGCGCCGACGAGTTCGGCGAGCTCGTCGCGGCTCGGCTTGATCAGGAACACCCCGGCCTCGAGCGCGGACGCGAGCGCCGGCCCCGAGGCATCCACCACCAGACGCACGTCGTGGTCGCCCGAGATCCGGGCGAGCATCGCGTAGAACGCCTCGGGCACGCCGGGCGGCAGGCTGCCGCTCGCGACGAGGAACCCGCCGATGGGCAGCTCGTCGGCCACGACCGAGAGGCACGCGCGCCATTCCGGCTCGTGCATCAGCGGGCCCTGCAGCACGAACCGGAACTGCTCGCCCGTCGACAGCTCGTCGACCGTGAAGCTCTCGCGCGTGTTCCCGCCGATCGTGATCACGCGGGCGACGAGGCCGGCCTCCTCGATGAAGCCGCGGTACGCCTGCCCGGTCGGGCCGCCGAGCGGGTAGACGGCGATCGAGCTGCCGCCGAGGTTCCGGATGGCCCGGCTCACGTTGACGCCGCCGCCGCCCGGGTCGAAGCGGCTCGGCCCGCACCGGAGCTTGTGCTCGGCGACGACGCGGTCGGCCGTGGTCGACACGTCGAGCGCGGGGTTCATGGTCAACGTCACGATGGGTGCGTGCACGGCCATGGTCGGAGCCTACGGCGGGCGGGCAGGTCGGCGGGGGACGAACGGCCGATGCCGTGCCGCTCGCCGCGGTCGCGCGATCCGCTCAGTCGTCGACGGGGTCGCGTGAGATCGGGCAGGTCATGCAGTGCCCGCCACCGCGCCCTCGGCCGAGTTCGGCGCCGACGATCTCGATGACCTCGACGCCCGCGTCGCGGAGCAGCGCGTTCGTGTAGGTGTTGCGGTCGTAGGTGAACACGACCCCCGGTTCGACGGCGACCGCGTTGTTGCCGCTGTCCCACTGCTGGCGCTCCCCCGCGTACCAGCCGCCTCCCGGCTCGACGGCGCGGAGCTTCGGGAGTCCGAGCGACTCGCCGACGACGTCGATGAACGACGCACGCTCCTCGGTGACCTCGACGCCGCCGCTGTCGGCGGGGCGCAGCGAGAACGTGTGGATGCCGTCCACGATGTCGGGATAGTAGGTGACGAGGTCGCGGTCGGCGAAGGTGAAGACCGTGTCGAGGTGCATCGCGGCTCGCAGCTTCGGCATGCCCGCGACCACGACGCGCTCCGCGGCACCCTCCTCGAAGAGGCGAGAGGCGACCGCCGTGATCGCCTGGCGCGACGTGCGCTCGCTCATGCCGATGAGCACCACGCCGTTGCCGACCGGCATCACGTCGCCGCCCTCGAGCGTCGCCTGACCCCAGTCCCGTTCGGGGTCGCCCCACCACACGGTGCTCTCGGTGTAGTCGGGGTGGAACTCGTAGATCGCCTTCATGAGCATGGTCTCGGCGTGCCGAGCCGGCCAGAAGAGGGGGTTGAGCGTCAGGCCGCCGTAGATCCAGCACGTGGTGTCGCGCGTGTAGATCGTGTTCGGCAGCGGCGGCATCAGGTACTCGGTCATCCCCGCCGACTCGCGGACCAGGGCGACCTCGGGTGCACGGAACTCCGCGGGCAGGTCGCGCGTCGACAGGCCGCCGATGAGGTACTCCGTGAGCGTCGGGTGATCGAGCGAATCGAGGAACGCACGCGTGTCGGCGACGAGGCCCGACCCGACCTCGTTCGCGACGATCTTCCGGTCGAGCAGCCAGTCGCGGGCGCCCTGCACCGCGAGGGTCTCGGCGAGCAGGTCGTGGAGCTCGACGACCTCGACCCCGCGGTCGCGCAGGTGCTGCACGAAGTCGGCGTGGTCCCGCCTGGCGTTCTGCACCCAGAGCACGTCGTCGAACAGCAGCGCGTCGCTGTTGCTCGGTGTGAGCCGTTCGTGGCCGAGCCCCGGGCGGCAGACGAGGACCTTGCGGAGGCGACCGACCTCGGAGTGGACCCCGTACGACTGATCCGACATGGCGTGCTCCCTTCTGCGCCGCGGCGCGGTTCGGTCAGAGCTGGACGACGCCGGTGGCGAGCAGGACGACGCCGACCCCGGCGAAGGCCACGATCGCGATGAAGACGACGAGCCCGGCCGGCGTGAAGACCTTCGCGCGCTGTTGACGGCGGGCGACGACGTAGAGCGCGGTCGCCGGGGCGAGCAGGATGCACGCGATGAACAGGAACACGTAGCCGGCCGCCCAGATCAGGAACAGGGTGTACGCCGTGGAGATCGCCGCGATCACGAGCTCCCGGTTGCGGCGGGCCGGCGCGGCATCCTCGTAGCCGTCGCGTCGCATCGCGATCTTCACGGCGTACGCGCTCGCGAGCGCATACGGCGCGAGCGAGAGCGCCGCCGTCAGGTCGAGCGTGAAGTCGAGCGCGTTCTGCACGAACTGCACGACGAAGAGGATGAGCGTGACGAGGATCGAGGTCCACAGGACCGCGCGCTCCGGCACCTCGCGGGAGTTCTGCCTCGCGAAGTAGCGCGGCAGGTCCCGGTCCTTCGCGGCGGCGAAGACCACGTCGGCGGCGAGCAGCTGCCATGCCAGGTACGCGCCGAGCACCGAGACGATGAGCCCGACCCGGATGAAGGCGCCGCCCCACGGGCCGACCGCCGCCTCGAGGACGCCGCCGGCAGAGGGTTGCGCGAGCGCGGCGATCTCGGCCTGCGGCAGGATCCCGTACGACAGGATCGAGACCGACGCGAACAGCGCCAGCACCGAGAGGAAGCCGAGCACGGTCGCCCGCCCGACATCCGACCGCTTCTTCGCGTAGCGCGAATAGACGCTCGCGCCCTCGATGCCGAGGAACACGAAGACGGTGATGAGCATCGTGCCCTGCACCTGCTCGAAGAGCGTCTCGTAGGCCGCCGGGCCGTCGTCGCCCGAGAGGTTGCCGACGAAGACGTCCCAGTCGAAGAAGAAGACCACGAGAACCAGGAACAGGGCGAGCGGCACGAGCTTGGCGATCGTGACGATGAAATTCACGGCTGCGGCCTCGCGCACGCCACGCCGGATCAGCAGGAAGACGCCCCACACCGCGGCGACCGACACGACGAACGCCGGCCACGTGTCGCCCTCGCCGAGCACGGGCTCGAGCTCGGGGAACAGCTGCGAGAGCGTGGTCATGATGAGCACCCAGTAGAACGCGTTGCCCGCGCACGCCGACGCCCAGTAGCCCACCGCGGAGAGGAAGCCCGGGTACACCCCGAAGCCCGTCCGCGCGTAGACGTAGACTCCGTTGTCGAGCTCCGGCTTCCGCATCGCGAGCGTCTGGAAGACGAGCGCCAGCGTCAGCATGCCGAGCCCCGCGATCACCCAGGCGATGGCCGCCCCGGAGACGCCGGTCTGGCCCGCGAACCGCGCCGGCAGCTGGAAGACGCCCGCCCCGACCATCGAGCCGACGACCATGCCGGTGAGCGCAGGGAAGCTGAGCTTCGATGTCGCCCGCTGCTCGGCGGTCGATGCCATCAGGGCCCCCTCCCCAGTTCGGTCCGCCCCCGTGCGGATGGTTCAGGACGCTGTCGCAACCTGGTCCAGTGTCTAGCGCAGACACGGATCGCCCACAAGGGCGAGCGGATGGCCGGGGGTCGGGGAGCACGCCGAAGGGCGGCCGCACGCGCGACCGCCCCGTGGGGAATCCCTGCCCGCCCCCTAGATCACGCCGTCGGAGATGGTCGTCGGGTTGCCGAACCGGTGGTTCGTGATCGAGATCGCCTGCTCGTGCAGGAACGGCAGCAGCTCGACGCGGCCCGACGGGGTGACCGGGTGCGACCACACCGCGAGGTCGGGCGTGCCGCCCGTCGCCTCGGCGAGCGCCGTCGCCGACCCGCCCACGAGGCGCACGCGGCCCGTGACCTCGTCCTTGCCGGCGCGCGTGAGCCAGCCGGCGTCGCCCTCGCGGACCACGCGGATCTCGCGGGTCGCGAGGATCGCGCGTACGCCCTTGGGCAGCTCGTGCGCGGTCGAGATCGTCAGCGGCGACCTCGCGAGGAGGCCGGCCGCGATGACGCGGAGGCCGTCGGCGAGCGTCGCGTCCTCGCTCACCCGGATGGTGACGGGCAGCGGCAGGTAGCGGAACAGGTTCCGCTCGACGCCGAGGCCCGAGACATCCTTCACCGTGGCGTACTCGTCGGCCCAGGCGACCGCGTCGGAGAGCGCGGAGCGGCGGAGCACCTCGTACGCCTCGTACTCGAGCGAGGACTGCGACGCCTCGATGAGGTCGGTCACGCGCTGCTCGAGGCCGCGCAGGTGCAGCGACCGGCTCGGCTCGTCATGCGCCGGCGTCCAGTCGCCGAGGCCGAACAGGTAGTTCGGGCCGCCCGCCTTGGCGCCCGCGCCGACCGAGGACCGCTTCCAGCCGCCGAACGGCTGGCGCTGGACGATCGCGCCCGTGATGCCGCGGTTCACGTACAGGTTGCCGGCCTCGACGTTCGCGAGCCACGTCGCGACCTCGTCGGAGTCGAGCGAGTGCAGCCCCGCCGTCAGGCCGAAGTCGACCGCGTTCTGGAAGCGGATGGCCTCGTCGAGGTCCTTGGCGTGCATGATGCCGAGCACGGGGCCGAAGAACTCGGTGAGGTGGAAGTACGAGCCGGGCTTCACGTTCGCGCGGATGCCGGGCGACCACAGGCGGCCGGTGCCGTCGAGCTGCCGCGGCTCGACGAGCCACTCCTCGTCGGCGCCGAGCGTGGTGAGCGCGTGCAGCAGCTTGCCGTTCGCGGGCTCGACGATCGGGCCCATCTGGCTCGCCGGGTGCTCGGGCCAGCCGACGCGGAGGCTCGTCGCGGCATCCACCAGCTGGCGGCGGAACCGCTCGGACTTCGCGACGGAGCCGACGAGGATCACGAGCGACGCGGCCGAGCACTTCTGGCCCGCGTGGCCGAACGCGCTCTTCACGACGTCGGATGCCGCGAGGTCGAGGTCGGCGGACGGCGTCACGATGATCGCGTTCTTGCCGCTGGTCTCGGCGAGGAGCGGCAGGTCCTTCCGGAACGAGCGGAACAGCTCGGCCGTCTCGTAGGCGCCGGTGAGGATGACGCGGTCGACCTTCTCGTCGGAGACGAGCTTGGTGCCGAGCTCGCGCGAGCCGAGGTCGACGAGCGCGAGCAGGTCCTTCGGGATGCCGGCCTCCCAGAGCGCCTCGACCATGATCGCGCCCGAGCGCTGCGAGAGCTTCGCGGGCTTGATGATCACGCCCGAGCCCGCGGCGAGCGCGGCGAGCACGCCGCCCGCCGGGATCGCGACGGGGAAGTTCCACGGCGGGGTGACGACCGTGAGCTGCGACGGCACGAAGCGGGCGCCCTGCACGCGGTCGAGCTCGCGGGCGCGCTCGGCGTAGTAGTGCGCGAAGTCGATCGCCTCGGAGATCTCGGGGTCGGCCTCGGCGATGGTCTTGCCGGTCTCGGCGGCCATGACCTCGATGAGGCGGTCGCGGTTCGCGGCGAGCGCGAGGCCCGCGCGGTGCAGCAGCGCCGCACGCTCGTCGCCGGGCAGGGCCGCCCAGGCGGCGGCGCGCTCGGTGACCGCGGTCATGAGCCGCTCGAGCTCGTCGGCGGTCGCGATGCGGTTGGCCTTCAGGGTGTCGATGCCGAGCGTGGAGGTCGGGACGCGCTCGAGGAGGCGCCGGCCCCAGTCGCGGTTCGCGGCGAGTGCGGGGTCGGTGTCGGGCTCGTTGCGGAACCCGGGGGTGACGCCGGGACCGGTGAGCCCGGCCGCAGCGGATGCCGCGGCATCCGTCAGCTCGCCGTCGAGTCCGGAGCCGCGCGTGATGCCGAGGACGACGCTCGTGAGCGAGCCCTCGTGCTCCTCGCCCGGGGCGGGGGCGCCGACGACGGTGCCGGCGAGCTCGGCGACATCCTTCTCGTCCCATTCGGTGCGACGGTTCTGGGTGCGGTTGGGCGCGGGTGCCGGGCCCTCCGCGTCTTCGCCCTCGAGCGCCGCGAGCGAACGCAGGTAGCGGTCCCGCTCGCGCTCGAAGAGGGCACGATTCTCGTTCAGCTCGAATACAGCCGACATGAAGTTGTCCTGGCTCGCGTTCTCCTCGAGCCGGCGGATCAGGTACGCGATCGCGACGTCGAACTCGCTCGGGTTCACGACCGGCGTGTAGAGCAGCAGGCGGCCGACGTCGCCGCGGACCGCCGCGGCCTGGCCGGTGGCCATGCCGAGCAGCATCTCGAACTCGACGCCGTGCTCGACGCCGCGCTCCGTGGCGGTCAGGTAGGCGTGGGCGACGTCGAAGAGGTTGTGGCCGGCGACGCCGAGCTTGACCGCGTCGATGCGCTCGGGCGTCATCGACCAGTGCAGCACGCGCTTGTAGTTGGTGTCGGAGTCCTGCTTGGTCGAGTACGTGGCGAGCGGCCAATCGTGGATGCGCGCGTCCACGGTCTCCATCGCGAGGTTCGCGCCCTTGACGACGCGCACCTTGATCGGGGCGCCGCCCGCGGCCCGGCGGCGCTGCGCCCACTCGGTGAGCTCCTGCATCGCGCCGAGCGCGTCGGGCAGGTAGGTCTGCAGCACGATGCCGGCCTCGAGGCCCTGCAGCTGCGGCTGGTCGAGGAGGCGCGTGAAGACCGCGATCGTGAGGTCGAGGTCGCGGTACTCCTCCATGTCGAGGTTGATGAACTTGGCCTTGCCCTGCGCGGCGCCCTTCGCCGCGAGCTCGTAGAGCGGCGTGAGCTTGGCGACGACCTTCTCGACGGCCTCGTCGAACGACCACATCGAGAGCTGGCTGACGACGCTCGACACCTTGATCGAGACGTAGTCGACGTCGTCGCGGGCGAGGAAGTCGTAGGTGCCCTTCAGGCGCCGGTCGGCCTCGTGCTCGCCGAGCACGGCCTCGCCGAGGAGGTTCAGGTTCAGGCGGTTGCCCGACTCGCGGAGTTTCGCGATCGCCGGCCCGAGCTTCGCGGGCGTCGCGTCGAGCACGAGGTGGCCGACCATGGCGCGCAGCACGCGCCGCGCGATCGGGATGACGAGCCACGGGAAGGTCGGCGCCATCGCACCGCCGAGCCGGATCGCGGCCTTGAGGTACGCGGGCAGGAACTTCGGCGTGAGCTTCGCGACCTCGGCGAGGTTGCGGCCCGCGACGCCCAGGTCTTCGGGTCGCATGACGCCGTCGACGAAGCCGACGGTGAAGGCGAGGCCGTGCTCGTCCTTCAGCACGCCGGCGAGGCGCTGCGCGGCCGGGTCGACCGGGTGGTTCGCGCTCTCGGCGAGCCACCGCTCGACGAGGGCGATGACGTGGTCGGTGTCGGGGACGACGTCCGTGAGGAGCTTCGAAGTGGTCACGACTGCGGTGTCCTTAGGTCTCGGAGGGCGCACGGGGATGGTGCACGCCCGGCACCTCCAGTGTGCGCTCCGGATTCCGTTCGGTACAGCGAATGAATCCGATGCATACTGTTCATGTTTCCCGAACGTATGCCGCGGCTGTCCCAGCCGCGCGGGTCGGGGCCGAACGCCGGGTCGGATGGCTCGGGAGGAGGTCGCACGATGCTCGACGTCCGCCGACTGCGCCTCCTCGTCGAACTGAGCCGACGCGGCACGCTCACCGCCGTCGCCGAGGCGCTCTCCTACAGCCCGTCGTCGGTCTCGCAGCAGCTCAGCCTGCTCGAGAAGGAGGCGGGGGTGCCGCTGCTCGTGCAGGTCGGCCGGCGCGTGCAGCTCACGCCCCAGGCCGAGCTGCTCGTCGGCCACGCGCAGGCCGTGCTCGAACGGCTCGAAGAGGCCGAGGCGGATGTCGCGCGCTCGCTCACGACCGTCGGCGGCACGGTGCGCATCGCCGTGTTCCAGTCCGCGGCGCACGCCGTCGTGCCCCAGGCGCTCACCCTGCTCGCGGCAGAGCACCCGTCGCTCCGCGTCGAGGTCACCGAGCGGGAACCCGAACTCGCGCTCTTCGACGTCGCGGCGCGCGACTTCGACCTCGTCGTCGCCGAGCAGTACCCCGGCTACACGCGTCCGCTGCACCCGGAACTCGACCGGGTGCCGCTCGCGCGCGACGCCATCCGGCTCGCCCTGCCGCCGCACCCGGCCGCCCGCCGGCGCGGCCTGCGCCGGCCCGACCCGGTCGCGGCGGCCCTCCCCAAGGAGCCCCCGACCGAACTGCTGCGCTCGGTCGCCGACGACGGCCTCGCCGCGGCATCCGAGATGCCCTGGGTCATGGAGCCGCGCGGCACCGCCTCGCGCGAGTGGGCCGAGCAGCTCTGCCGTCGTGCGGGGTTCGAGCCGGACGTGCGCTTCGAGACCGCCGACCTCATGGCGCACATCCGCCTGATCCGCTCGGGCAACGCCGTCGGGCTCCTCCCCGACCTCGTGTGGGCCGGCGAGGCGCCGAGCGTGCAGCTCGCGACGCTGCCCGGCGACCCGTTCCGCGAGGTCTTCTCATCGACCCGACGCGCCACCGCCCGCCGGCCCGCCGTCGTCGCCGCCCGCGACGCCCTCGCGCGCGCCGCCGCCCGCAGCGACCCTCCCGCGACGCACGACTGAACGGGGTGACGCCGACGGCGGGCCCCGCTACGCTGCGACCATGACCAGGGGGAAGAGACTCGTCATCGGCATGGGGGTGCTGGCGGCCGCGCTCGCGTTCAGCGGGTGCAGCGGCGTCGCCGGCGAGGACACCGGGGGCGACATGGATCCGACGGGAACCTGGGGCGACTCGTCGACGCAGGGCGAACCGTTCCTCACGCTCGAGGATGGCGGCGACTTCACCGGCAGCGACGGCTGCAACACGCTCAATGGCACGTGGTCGGTCAACGAGGCCGACCAGGTCGAGTTCGAGAACGTGGCCTCCACGAGGATGGCGTGCGAGGACGTCGACGACTGGCTCGCCGGCATGAGTGCAGCGGATGTCGCGGACGACTCGATGACCGTGCTCGGCCAGGACGGCTCGCCGATCGGCACGCTCGAGCGCTCGGGCTGAGCGCGGGCCGCAGCAGGCCGGACCGATCCGCCGGACGACGGAACCGGCCCGCCGAACGAGGACCCGTCAGGCCGCGCCGCCGCCGTGCATCCACGGCGTGTAACTGACGCCCACGAGCAGCCCCTCGGGGCTCATCAGCCGGGACGTGGTCTGCCCCCACGGCTCCTCGTGCGCCTCGACGAGGATCTCGAGGCCCTTCGCGCGCAACTCGTCGACCGCCGGCGCGACCGCCTCGGGCGAGGCCACGTCGAACTCGATCCACGCCTGCGGCACGGGCCGGTCGGCGGGCCACTCGGCCGTGCCGAAGGTCGCCTCGGCGGCCTGGTCGAGCGGCCAGATCGCGAACGCCTTCGCGCCCTCGACCTCCTCGGTGTGGAAGTAGCGCGGTGCGTTCTCGTGGAACGGGATGCCGAGCGCACCGGCCCAGAAGTCGTGCGACGCGGAGTCGACGGTGCCGATGGGCCCGAACCCGGCGATGAAGGCGATGTCCATGCCCCCATTCGACTCCCGCCCGCCGACACCCGCCACCCTCGCGCCCCTCGCGCCGCCCCTCGCGTCGCGAGTCCCGCGAAACGGCGGGACCGCCCGCCATCTCACGGGAGTCGCGCTGCCGGGCCGGCCGGGCCGCCACCACCGGCGGCCGCCGCGAACCGCTCGGCCTGCGCCGCGAGGTACGCGAGCAGTTCCGGCGGCCCGTCGACGCGGCATCCGACCCCCTCGGGCACCCAGAGGAGCGCCGCCGCGACCCCGGCGACCGACTCCCCCTCGACCGGCCACACCGTGCCCGCACCGCCAGACCCGGCCACTGCGTCGCGCGCCCACCAGCCGAGCCGCTCGCGGAACTCCTCGACGGGCATCGCCACGAGCACCTCGACGCGCACCGCCTGGTCGCGCCAGCGCACCGCGCGCTGCACGCGCTCGAGCGCCTCGTCGTCGGTGAGCGGATGCGGCGCGAAGCGTACGCGCGTCTGGAACACGTCGTCGATCCGGTCGAGCCGGAACGTGCGCCAGTCGTCGCGGTCGCGATCCCAGGCGAGGAGGTACCAGCGCCGCCCGAGCGGGACCAGCCGGTGCGGCTCGATCGATCGCGTCGTCGCGGAGCCTGCGGCATCCGTGTACTTCATGCGGATGCGCTCGGCGTCGCGGCAGCAGAGCGCGAGCAGCCCGAGCAGGTCGCTGTCGACGGATGGCGCGGTGCGCGGGCCGGCGCCGGGGCCGCCGCCGGCTCCCGACCCGGGGCCGATCGCGCCCGCGGGCGCCGCGACCGCCTGCAGCGCCTCGATCCGCCGACGCAGCGCCGGCGGCAGCACCTGTTCGATCTTCGCGAGCGCGCTGAACGTCGTGTGCTCCGCTCCGCGGAGCCCGGCCGCCGCCTGCGAGCGCAGTCCGACCGCGATCGCGACGCCCTCGTCGTCGGTGAGGAGGAGTGGCGGCAGCCCGGTGCCCGCGGCCAGTCGATACCCGCCGGCGACGCCGCGCGTCGACTCGATCGCGTAGCCGAGCTCGCGCAGGCGCTCCACGTCGCGGCGGAGGGTCCGCTCGCTGACCTCGAGCCGGTCGACGAGTTCACGAGCGGTCCAGTGGCGGTGGCTCTGCAGGAGGGACAGCAGTTCGAGCGTGCGACTCGTCGTGGCGGCCATGGTTCCGATTCTCCTCCGATTCCGGACGGAACCTGACTGGATGCCTCGACAGGCTGGCCGCATGGACATCGACGCCGATACCGACACGAACCGGATGATCCGGCCTGGATTCAGGTCGCCGCCGCGGTGAACCCGCTGATCGGTCCGGCGCGGGAGCGCGCGCCGGTGGTCGCATTTCGGGCCGCCGGCGGCACGCGCCATCCGCTCGTCTACGCTCGGGGGATGCCCACCGATGCGCACTCCGCCGGCTCGCCCCTGACCGTCAGCTCACACGGCGAGGCCCCCGACCACGACGTCGTCATCGTCGGCGGCGGCCACAACGGACTGACGGCCGCCGCCTACCTCGCCCGCGCAGGCAAGCGCGTGCTGCTGCTCGAGCGCGACGACCACCTCGGCGGCGCCGCGGTCTCGGCCGAGGCGTTCGACGGTCTCGACGCCCGCCTCAGCCGCTACTCGTACCTCGTGAGCCTGCTCCCGCAGCGGATCATCGACGACCTCGGCCTCGAGATCCGGCTCGTGCGCCGGCGGTTCTCGTCGTACACGCCCGACCCCCGAGATCCGTCGCGCGGCCTGCTCGTCGACGTCGAAGCGGATGCCGCGGCCGCGCGCGACGCGTTCGCCCGGGTCGGCGCGGAGGGCGACGCCGAGGCGTGGGGCGCCTTCTACGCCGACACCGCCCGCGTCGCCCAGGTGCTCTTCCCGACCCTGACCGAGCCGCTGCCGACCCGCGCCGAGGCGCGCGCCCTGGTCGGCGACGACCGCGTGTGGGACGGGTTCGTCGAGCGCCCGCTCGGCGAGACGATCGACGCGCGCTTCGCCGACGACCTCGTGCGCGGCATCGTGGCGACCGACGGGCTGATCGGCACGTTCACCGACCTCGACGACCCGTCGCTCGAGGCGAACCGCTGCTTCCTGTACCACGTCATCGGCGGCGGCACGGGCGACTGGGACGTGCCGGTCGGCGGCATGGGCGCGGTCTCCGGTGAGCTCGCGCGCGCGGCGCGCGAGGCGGGAGCGGTGCTTCGGACGGAGGCCGAGGTCGTCGCGATCGACGGCGGATCCGGTGTCGTGCGCTGGCGCGAGGGCGGGGCCGAGCGGATGTCGCGAGCGCACGTCGTGCTCGCCAACGTCGCCCCGGTCGTGCTCGAGCGCCTGGTCGCGGCATCCGTCGGCGCCGTGGGCAACGCCGCCCCGGACCTCGCGGCCGCCACGGCCGCCGACTCCGCGCCATCCGTCGCCCCGCGGGACGAGCGCCCCGCGGCCCCCGGCTCCGACGAGGTCGCCATCGACGATGCGACCCGCCGCCGCCTCGCGCGCGCGGGCATGCCCGAGGGCGCCCAGGTGAAGGTCAACCTGCTGCTCACGCGGCTGCCGCGCCTCGCCGACGCGGACGTCGCCCCCGAGCAGGCGTTCGCCGGCACGTTCCACATCAACGAGCTGGAGTCGCAACTCGAGGCCGCCTACCGCCGCGCGGCCGGCGGCGCCCTGCCCGAGCCGCTGCCGTGCGAGATCTACTGCCACACGCTGAGCGACCGCTCGATCCTCGGGCCCGAGCTCGCGGCATCCGACGCCCAGACCCTCACGGTGTTCGGGCTGCACGTGCCCGACCGGCTCGTCGACGCGCTCGGCAACGACGAGCTGCGCGAGCGCCTGCGCGACGCCGTGCTGGCCTCGCTCGACTCGGTCCTCGCCGAGCCCATCGCCGACGTCATCGCGACGGATGCCGCCGGCCGCCCGTGCATCGAGGTCAAGACCACGCGCGACCTCGAGGAGGCGTTGAACATGCCCGGAGGCAACATCTTCCACGGGCCGCTGTCGTGGCCGTGGATCGAGCCCGGCACCGAGCCGGCGACACCGGCCGAGCGCTGGGGCGTCGCGACCGCGCACCCGCGCGTGCTGCTCTGCGGCTCCGGCTCGGTGCGCGGCGGCGCGGTCAGCGGCATCGGCGGGCACAACGCCGCGATGGCCGTGCTCGAGGAGGAGCTCCCCTGAGTGCGACGGCGACGGATGCCGCGGGCGCGAGCCGCGGCATCCGTCGCCCTTCAGCGGACGCGGCGCCGCAGGCGACCGCCGTCGCCCCGCCCGAGATCAGAAGACGAACAGCTGCCCGAGGATCATGATCGCGATCACGAACAGCGCGACGATCGCGCCGACGACGATGAGGGCGCGCGGCGACATCTTCGCGACGCCGTAGCCGACGAGGACGGGCAGCGCGAGGAGGAGGAGCGTCACGACCCACCAGAATGCCTGGTAGCCGCCCTGCGTCGCCTCCGAGAGGCGGCCGCCGAACAGCTGCTGCGTGCGCGGGTTCGTCGCGAACGCGAACGCGGCGCTGAGCGGCACGGCGATCAGGGCGAGCACGATGATGCCGCTGAACCACCCCCACATCCCGCTGTGCCGTCCGGCGATGTGAAGCGACTGCTCGTCGTGCGACTGCTGCGAGGTTCCCCGAGTGCTCATGCGCGCCACTCTAGCCGTCCCGGGGCACCCGGATTAGCCTGAGGGCAGGACGACACGCATGGGGGCGACGATGACCATCACTCGAGCGACCGGCCACTACGTTCACAAGGGCGACGGGCTCTACCTGCAGTTCGACCGGTTGTTCCACGCCCCCATCGAGGACGTCTGGTACTCCCTGACGAATCCGACGGCGATGCTGGCGTGGATCGGCACCTACACGGGCAATCCCTCGACCGGCGCCGTTCGGTTCCGGATGTCCAGCGAGGACGCGGAGTGGCAGAACACGTCGATCCTCGAATGCGACGCGCCGCACGGCTTCCGCGCCGACATCGGCGAGGGCGACGACGCCGTGCGGGTCTTCTTCCACCTGCGCGAGGCCGGCGGGATGACGACGCTCACGCTCGGGCAGCGACTGCGCACCTCGGCCGACGCGACGTCGATCGGGCCCGGATGGGACTACTTCCTCGACCGGCTCGCCGCGTCGCGGTCGGGTGCGGCCATGCCCGAGTGGAGCGCGTACGACCCCGGGCTGGTCGACACGTACCGTTCGCTGCACGTTCCCGTCGCCGCGCAGGCACCGGATGCCGCGGGCGGGCGCTGACCGGCGCTGACCCGCCGCTCGGCCGCCGGACACCCGGTCGCCGACCTCCGACTCTCCCGCACGGCGTGCGGCCACCCCTAGACTGGCGCGCGTGAAGCCCATCGAACGGCGTGCCCGCGACCTCGAGACGACCCGGCTGCGACACGCCACCTCCGGCGGGATGGTGGGCGAACGCCCCTTCGTCTGGGCACTCCTGGCCACGGCGGGCGTGCTCGTGACGCTGGCGCTCGCCGCCGCCCTGATCAACCTCTCCAGCGTGGTCTTCTCGGTCTTCGCGGCGATCTTCATCACGCTCGGCCTCGACCCGCTGGTGCGGTGGTTCCAGCGCCGAGGTCTGAAGCGCGGCTGGGCGATCCTCACCGTGATCATCCTGTTCGTCCTCGTCATCGGCGGCATGCTCGGGCTCGTCCTGCCGATCGTGGTCACCCAGGCGGCCGAGTTCATCACCTCGCTGCCCCAGCTCTACGCGAACCTGCAGGAGCAGGACTGGTTCCAGCAGCTCTCCTCGAACTCCGACGGCGTGCTGGCCTCCGCGTACTCGACGTTCGTCGACGTCATCACCGACCCCGCGACCTGGGCGACGGTCGGCGGCGGCGCGCTGAACGTCGGATTCGCGATCATCGGCGGCATCTCGACCGCGTTCTTCATCTTCATCCTCACGATCTACTTCACCGCGACCCTCGACTCGTCGAAGGCCGCGATCTACACGCTCATCTCGGCCTCGCACCGCGAGCGCGTGGTCGACTACGCCGAGCGCATCATGCAGAACGTCGGCCGCTACCTCAGCGGCATGGTCGTGCTGGCGTTCTTCAACGCGGTCTACAGCCTCATCCTGCTCACCATCGCGGGCGTGCCGTTCGCGCTCGTCATCTCGGTCGCGGCGTTCTTCATCACGCTCATCCCGATGATCGGCACCGTGCTGACGACCGCGTTCATGACGGTGATCGCCCTCTTCGTCTCGCCGACGGCGGCGCTCATCGTCCTCATCGGCATGCTCATCTACATGCAGGTCGAGGCGTACATCCTGACCCCGAAGGTCATGAACCGCGCGGTGCAGGTGCCCGGGTCGATCGTGCTCATCGCGGCCCTCGCCGGTGGCACGCTCGCCGGTCTCCCCGGCGCGCTGGTCGCCATCCCGGTGGCCGCCGGAATCCTCCTCATCATCAAGGAGGTCGTCGTCCCCTGGAAGGCGCGCAGCTAGCGCCGGCCCCTCAGCTCCAGACGGACGGCGCCGCCGCGCGCGTCGGCGGCAGCGCGACATCCGCGCCCCACCGCTCGATCCACTCGGGCAGCTCGTCGTCGGCGGGCGGCGTGCCGAACACCTCGACCAGCTCCGAGACGGGCACCGTGCCGCCCTCCTTGCGGAGGAACCGCGCGCGGATGAACGCGCGCGCGTAGATCTCTGGCTCCCCCGAGGCATCCGGTCGCACCAGCCGGTGCTCGACGTACACCGCGCGCTCGTCGTAGCCGAGCAGTCGCGACTCGATCGTGAATCGCTGCCACAGCCGCAGCGACTTGCGGAAGGTGATCGTCTCGCTGGCGACGACCGGGTACCAGCCCTTGTCGCGCATGAGCCCGAAGACGCCGTTGCGGACGAGCATGTCGAACCGCGCGACATCCATGATCGAGAAGTACACGCCGTTGTTCATGTGCCGGTTGACGTCGAGGTCGGTCGGCAGCGTGATGAACCGGGTCCGCGCGATCTCGTAGTGCCCGAGGGTCGGCTTGCGCCGCGACAGGAACAGCATGTGGAGCAGGGTGCGGAACAGCATGTGCATAGTCCACGAGGATATTGCCGATCCGGTGGCGGTTCGGCACACCTTGGCGGGCGGGCACAGTGCCGTGACGGATGCCGCGGGGCGGCGTTGTGCGGGGGCGCGAAGTGCCGCGCCGCGGACTACTCGCCGGCCGCGTTGCCGCGCGGCGGAACGTGCCGCTCGTCGGGGCCCTCGTACACCGACAGCGGCCGGATGAGCGCGTTGGACGCGAGCTGCTCCATGACGTGCGCCGTCCAGCCCGTCACGCGCGCCGCGACGAACAGCGGCGTGAACGTCTCGGTGTCGAAGCCCATGAGGTGGTACACGGGGCCGGCCGGGTAGTCGAGGTTGGGCTTTATGTTCTTGCGCTCGCCCATCGCCTGCTCGAGCGCCGTGTAGAGCTCGAGGAGGTCGGGCCGGTCGTAGTGCTCGACCATCCGCTCGAGGGCGTCGCGCATCGTCGGCACCCGGGAGTCGCCGTTCTTGTACACGCGATGGCCGAAGCCCATGATCTTGCGCTTGTCGGCGAGCGCGGCATTCAGCCACTGCACGGCGCGCTCCGCGCCGCCCTCACCCGCGCCGATCTCGTCGAACGCGTGCATGACCGCCTCGTTCGCGCCGCCGTGCAGCGGCCCCTTGAGGGCGCCGATCGCGCCCGTGACGGCCGAGTACAGGTCGGAGAGCGTGCTCGCGATCACGCGCGCGGTGAACGTCGACGCGTTGAACGAGTGCTCGGCGTACAGGATCATCGACGTGTCGAACGCGTTCACGACCTCGAGCTCGGGCGTCTCGCCGAACGCCTGCCAGAGGAAGTTGGCCGAGTACCCCAGGTCGTTGTTCGGCTCGACGAATTCGAGCTCGTGGCGGCGGCGCTGGTCGTAGGTGACGATCGACGGCAGCTTCGCGAACAGCCGCACGGACTTCTCGAGGTTCGACGCGTGCGAGTCGTCGGGCGTCGCCGGGTCGCTCGCGCCGATGACGCTGACGGCCGTGCGGACGACGTCCATCGGGTGCGCCGTGAGCGGCAGCTCATCGATGATCCGCTTGGTCTCGTGATCGAGGCCGCGGTGGCTGCGCTCGAGGTCCTCGAACGCGGCGAGCTCCTCGTCGTTCGGCAGCTCGCCGTACCAGAGCAGGTAGGCGACCTCCTCGAAGGTGACGGATGCCGCGAGCTCCTGCACCGGATAGCCGCGGTACAGCAGCGAGTTCGTCTCGGGGTTCACCTTCGAGATGGCGGTGACGTCGACCGGGACTCCGGCGAGGCCCTTGTAGATCTTCGGCGTCTCGGTGTGCGGGGTCTGCTCGCTCATCGTGCTCCTCATGGGGCTCTTCGGACGGGCGGGTCGCCTCGTCGCGACCGCTCCCCCAGCCTACGGCCCGCCGCCCCCGCACGCCCGGACCGTTGTCGTCAGGATCGGCGGGTGGCGGGCACGCTCGACCCGCCGATCCTGACGACGACCTCCCGTCCTCACCACCCGAGCAGGCCGCCGGGTAGCGCACCGGGGCACGGATGGCGCGGGGCTGGGGGTCCCTCGGGCGACGAGCATCATCCGCGTGACCGCGAAGAGCCCCCTGCCCGAACCGTTGCGGCCCGATCGCGCGTTCACCGTGCGCGAGGCATTGCGAGCCGGCGTTCGACGGAGCCGCCTTCGCGCCTCGGATCTCGTCGCACCCACATCCGGTGTGCGCATCGATGCCGACGCCGAAGAGCTCGCGGCCCATCGCGCGGTGCTCACGGTGCTGCGGAAGGACGCGTTCCTCTGCGGACGCTCGGCCGCGCTGCACCACCGGCTTCCGATACCGCCGCGACTGCTCGGAATGATCGAGGTCGGCGTCCCGGACACGTCGCGGGCACCCCGTCGGCACGGCGTCCTGGGTCGGGCGCTTCGCGTCGCGTCGGGCGACGTCATCGTCATCGACGAGGTCCGCGTGACGTCCGCGGCGCGCACCTTCTGCGATCTCGCCCGCGACCTCTCGGTGCCCGAACTGGTCGCCGTGGCCGACAGACTCGCGACGCCGCACCCCGAACTGGCCGAGGCGGTCGCGGCATTCCCGGACCATCGCCTGCGTGCCAAGCTCATCGAGGCCGCCCGGCTTCGGGATATCGCGAGCGAATCTCCCAAGGAATCGGAACTGCGCGCGCTCGTGCGCTTGGCCGGCCTCCCCGCGCCGAGGTGCCAAGTGGTCGTCACGGACGACTCGGGGCGATTCGTCGCGCGAGTCGATCTCGCCTTCGAGCGCTACGCCGAAGTGCTCGAGTATCAGGGCGACCACCACCGCACCGATGTGCACCAGTGGCGTCGCGACCGGACCCGCGAGGCGGCCCTGGAGTCACTCGGCTTCCACGTGACGGAGATCACCCAGGCCGACCTCGACCAGCCTCGGCAGCTCGTCGAGCGCGTCGCCGCCAACCTCCGCCGCCGGGGCTGGGGCGGCAGTCCGTGCTACTCACCCTGGTTCCCCGGATGACCAGGGCGGTTGTCGTCAGGATCGGCGGGTGGCGGGCACGCTCGACCCGCCGATCGTGACGACAACTCGGGTCAGAAGAGGCCGGTGGGGATCTCGACGTGGTTCAGGGCGCCGGGGGCGGCGGTGATCGTGAGCTGGCCGAGCTCGTCGGGGCCGAGCTCCGGGAGGCGCTGCGCGACCTCCAGGAAGCGGTCGATCTCGGCGGGCTCGAGAACCCACTCGGCGAGCGTGCGGAACTTCTGCACGTACTGCTCGCGGCCGAACGGCCGGGCGCCGAGCGGGTGCGCGTCGGCGACGGCGATCTCGTCGACGATCTCGTTGCCGTCGGTGAGGCGGATGACGACGCGACCGCCGAATGCCTTCTCGCCGATGTCGAGCGAGTGGTAGCGGCGGGTCCACTCCGGGTCCTCGACCGTCGAGACCTTGCGCCACAGTGCGACGGTGTCGGGCCGGTGCGCCCGCTCGGGCGTGTACGAGTCCGCGTGGTGCCACGTGCCGTCCTGCAGGGCGACGGTGAAGATGTACGGGATCGAGTGGTCGAGCGTCTCGCGCGACGCAGTCGGGTCGTACTTCTGCGGGTCGTTCGCGCCCGTGCCGATCACGTTGTGCGTGTGGTGCGACGTGTGGATCGTGATCGACTCGATGCCGTCGGGGTCGTCGAGGATCAGCGGGTAGGCGTCGTGCAGCTTGCGTGCGAGGTCGATGAGCGCTTGAGCCTGGTACTCGGCCGAGTGCTCCTTCGTGTACGTGTCGAGGATGGCGCGCTTCGCCTCCCCGTCCTCGGGGAGCGGCACCTCGTAGCTCGCGTCGGGGCCGTCGAGGAGCCACGCGATCACGCCGTCCTCGCCCTCGTAGATCGGCACGGGGCTCGTCTGACCGCGCATCGCACGGTCCACGGCCTCGACCGCCATCTTCCCGGCGAAGGCCGGCGCGTGCGCCTTCCAGGTCGAGATCTCGCCCTTGCGCGACTGGCGGGTCGCGGTCGTCGTGTGCAGCGCCTGGCCGATCGCCTGGAAGATCGTCTCCGGGTCGAGGCCGAGCAGGGTGCCGATGCCCGCCGCGGCCGACGGGCCGAGGTGCGCGACGTGGTCGATCTTGTGCCGGTGCAGCGAGATGGCCTTCACCAGGTCGACCTGGATCTCGTAGCCCGTCGCGATGCCGCGCACGACCTCGCGGCCGGTGAGCCCGCGCGTCGCGGCGAGGTGCTGGGCGACGGCGACGATCGGCGGGATGTTGTCACCGGGATGGGAGTACTCCGCGGCGAGGAAGGTGTCGTGGAAGTCGAGCTCGCGCACGGCGACCCCGTTCGCCCACGCGGCCCACTCGGGCGAGGTCCGCCGCGCGGCATCCGCACCGAACACGGTGGCGCCGTCGCCCCCGATCGAGACCGGGTGCGCGAGCGCCTGGCTGCGTGCCGCGACGACGGGCGTCCGGGCGAGGGATGCCGCGGCCACGGCGGCGTTGTCGATGACGCGGTTCACGACCATCTCGGTCACGTCGTCGGAGACCTCGACCGGATCGACCGCGACGCCCGCGAGCTGCCAGGCGAGCTGGCCTTCTCGTGCGAGGTTCTCGTCGCTCCGGTGGGTACGCAGGTGGTGGATCTTCACGTCGCTCACGCTATCGAACCGGACCCGCTCGCGCCCGGTCTTGACGGCGACCTCCCGGCCGGGGCATGGGACGATGGAGGGGATGATCCCCACCGCCACCGAGCGCGTCGGCGCACGCGCGATCGACGACATCCGGAACGACTTCCCGGCGTTCGCGACCACCGCCGACGCCCGCCCCACCGCGTACCTCGACTCGGCCGCCACCGCGCAGCGCCCGACCGCCGTGCTCGACGCCGAACGCGACTACCTCGAGCACGACCTGGCGGCGGTGCACCGCGGTGCGAGCGCCGCCACCGGCCGCTCGACGACCCGGTTCGAGGTGGCCCGCGCCGACCTCGCCCGGTTCGTCGGCGCCGCCGACGAGCGCGAGATCGTGTGGGCGCAGAACGCGACCGACGCGCTCAACATGGTCGCGCTCGGCATCGCCGACGCGAGCGCCGGCATCGGCGGGGCGGATGCCGCGCGCTTCGCGCTCCAGGCCGGCGACGAGATCGTGCTGACCGAGGCCGAGCACCACGCCAACCTGCTGCCGTGGCAGCGCGTCGCGCAGCGCACGGGCGCCCGGCTCGTCCCCGTGCGGGTCGACGAGCACGGATGCTGGTCGATCGACGACCTCGTCGCCGTGCTGACCCCGCGCACGCGCGTCGTCGCGTTCGCCGAGATCTCGAACGTGACCGGGCTGATCGTGCCCGTCGCCGACGTCGTCGCGGCCGTTCGCGCGCGCGCCCCGCAGGCGCTCGTCGTGCTCGACGCGTGCCAGTCGGTACCGCACCGCCCCGTCGACTTCGCGGGCTACGGCGTCGACTTCGCCGCGTTCTCCGGCCACAAGATGCTCGGGCCGAACGGCATCGGCGTGCTGTACGGCCGCGCCGAACTGCTCGACGCGCTGCCTCCGGCCCGCACGGGCGGCTCCACGATCACGCGCGTGACGTTCGAGACGGCGGAGTTCCTCCCCGCGCCGCAGCGGTTCGAGGCCGGCACGCAGCCGGTGTCGCAGGCGATCGGCCTGGGCGCGGCCGTCCGCTACCTCGAGGGGCTCGGCATGGGCGCCGTCGCGGCGCACGAGGATGCGTTCGCGGAGCGCGTGGTCGAGGGCGTCGCGGCCATCCCCGGTGTGCGCATCGTCGGGCCGCAGCCCGGGCGCGCTCGGGCGGGACTCGTGAGCGTCGCCGTCGACGGCGTGCACGCGCACGACGTCGGGCAGTTCCTCGACGACGCCGGCCTCGTCGTCCGCGTCGGGCACCACTGCGCGCAGCCCCTCCACCGGGCCCTCGGCATCACCGCGACGACGCGCGCGAGCGCGCATGTCTACACGACCGCGGAGGAGGCCGACCGGTTCGTCGCCGCGCTCGGCGAGGTCCGCACCTTCTTCGGACTCGGAACGGGAGCCGCGTGATGGCGAACCTCGACGGCCTCTACCAGGAGATCATCCTCGACCACGCGAAGGCCCGGCACGGCGACGGCCCGCTCGAGGGTGCCCACGCCGAGCACCACGAGTACAACCCGACGTGCGGCGACGAGATCACGCTGCGCGTCAAGCTCGACGGCGCGCACGAGCGCATCGACCAGGTCGCCTGGCAGGGCGACGGATGCAGCATCTCGATGGCCTCGGCGTCGGTGCTCACGGATCTCGTGGCGGGTCGACCGGTCGACGAGGCACTCGGCCTCGCCGAGGAGTTCCGCACCATGCTGCGCTCGAAGGGCGAGGGGATGCCCGACGAGGAGGTGCTCGGCGACGCGATCGCGTTCCACGGCGTCTCGAAGTACGTCATGCGGATCAAGTGCGCGATGCTCTCGTGGGTCGCGCTCGAGGCGGCGGTCGCGAAGGCGCGCTGAGCGCGCGGACTCGATACGGGCGCGTCGCGCCCTACTCGACGACCGGGTGGGCTGCTCACGTCATTCGAGCGACGAGGTACCGTCGGGACGCCAAGTAGCGCCGATGCCACCGTAGGGCTGTTCGAAGACTCCGACGATCGAGAGCCCGCCTTCCGGCATCGTCCCGTCGGACGTGCAGCTCGCCGCCGAAGAATCGGCGAGCTCGACGATCATGCAGAGATTGTCGCCGTCGGCGGTCCGGGCACCGAACAACCGCACGCCGTCCGCACGTTCCTGGAGAAAGAGCACCGATGCCGGGTCGATCTGGGGGTCGAACGGGCCATCCGAGCGAAGCGTCGGATCTCCCTCGCGCGATTCCCGCTCCATGATGACCCACACTGCCGTGTCGCGGACCGGAATCGCGAAGTACTCGAGCCGGACCTCGGAAACGTCGGTCGCGGTGTCAGCCTTCGCGCCAGGGTTAGCCCTCGCGACAGACCCGGACACCTGCCACCCGAGCACGATCCCGACTGCGAGCGCGAGCCCTGCCAGGATCGCCGACCGCGACGTGATCCATGCCGCGCGGGCCGGCGGATCCACCGGCGCCCCGTTCCCACCGTCCACCGTGGCGCTGGGTGCCGGTACGGGCGGTGCGCCATCCTCGGCGAGCACCCTTGGGTGCTCTGTTCCGTCGCCCTCCACCGCGCCCGACTGCATCGCGTGCAACTGCGCCGCGGCCGACATCCGCTCCGTCTCGGTCGACCCGCGTCCGAAGGCGAGGCGCTGCAGCTCACCGAGGCGTTCGGCATCGGGTCGCGTCATCCGTTCTTCCTCTCTCCAGTCATTTGCCGGGCGGGCGGGTTTCGATACAGGCGCGTCGCGCCCTACTCGACCACCGGGGGCCAGACGGGGTCGTGCAGCTGCTCCTCGAGCACGCGCGCGGGTAGGCCGGACGGCACGTCGTCGAGCGTGGGCGGGTCCCACTTCGGCGAGCGGTCCTTGTCGATGACCTGCGCACGGATGCCCTCGTGCAGGTCGTGCTCGCCGATGAACCACGACACGGCGCGGAACTCCTGTTCGAGCGCGGCCTCGAGGCTCGGCAGCGTGCGAGCGCGGCGCACGGCCTCGAGCGTGACCGCGAGCGCCGTGGGCGAGAGCGTCTCGAGCTCGTCGGCCGCGGCCGCCGCATAGGCGTGGGCCGGTTGGTCGGCCGGATGGGACGACCCGTCGCCCGCGCGGGGCGCGCCCCACGAGGCATCCGCTCGCCCCTCGGCGAACGCCCGCAGGCGGTCGATGATCTCGTGCACGGTCGGCGCCGAGAAGCACGCGTCGACCCACGGGCGTGCGGCGGCGAGCGCCGACGGCCCCGGCGTCTCGTCGAAGAGCATGACGATCTCGGACGGCGTGCCGGGGTCGGCCCGTTCCTCGAGCGCCTGCAGCAGGTGCGGGATGCTCGCGCTCGGCACGAACGCGTCGGCGAAGCCGGCGTGCATGGCGTCGGCGGCGTCCATGGTGCGCGCGTTCAGCGCGAGGTGCGTGCCGAGCTCGCCGGGGGCGCGACCGAGCAGCCACGTGCCGCCGACGTCGGGCGTGAAGCCGATGCGGGTCTCGGGCATCGCGACGCGCGAGCGCTCGGTGACGATGCGGATCGAGGCGTGACCGGCGAGGCCGATGCCGCCGCCCATCGTGATGCCGTCCATGATCGCGACGACGGGCTTCGGGTAGCGCGCGATCGCGGCGTTCAGCCGGTACTCGTCGCGGAAGAAGCGCAGCGCCTCGGCGACGTGCCCGCCGGTGGCGTAGAGGTAGAGCTCGCGGATGTCGCCGCCCGCGCAGAACCCGCGCTCGCCCGCGCCGTCGAGCACGACCATCGAGACCTCGGGGTCGTGCCGCCACGCGTCGAAGACCGCGGTGAGCGCCCGGATCATCTCGTAGCTCAGCGCGTTCAGCGCCTGGGGCCGCTCGAGCGTCAGGTGGCCGACGCCGTCGGCGACGCTCGCGGAGATGTGCTCGCTCACGCTGCAACGGTAGCGGCATCGGTCGGCGCCGCGTACCGTCGCCCCGGGAGGGGTCATGATCGAATCTGCATTCCCCATCGTCGAGGTGCCCGACATGGAGGCCGCGCTGCGGTTCTACCGCGATGGGCTCGGGGCCACGGTCACGTACCGGTACCCGCCCGAGGGCGAGCCGGTCTTCGCGACGCTGCAGGCCGGATCGGCGCAGCTCGGCCTGGGACTCGCCGACGGGGCGACCGCGGGCGAGGGCGCCGGCATCCTGCTGTGGTTCTACGTCGACGACGTCGACGCCGTGACGTCGTCACTGGCGGCGGCCGGCTACCTCGTGATCGAGGAGCCGTCCGACAGCGAGTGGGGCGAGCGGGTGTCGCTCGTGTCCGACCCGTTCGGCACGCGGGTCCGGCTCGGGCAACCGATCGCGCCGCCGCCCGAGGAGGAGTAGCCGGGCAGCCGGCGGGCCCTCGTGGACCGCTCGGCTCCGGCGTAGGATCCCGACGTGGTTCCCGCATCCAACCTCTGGGCGTTCGTGCTGGCCTCGGTGGTGCTCATCGTCATCCCGGGCCCGAGCGTGCTGTTCGTCATCGGCCGATCGTTGGCGCTCGGCCGCATGGGCGGGCTGCTGAGCGTCGTCGGCAACGCGGCCGGCATGCTGCCGCTCGTCGCCGCCGTCGCCCTCGGCGTCGGCACGGTGGTCGCCCAGTCGGTCGTGCTGTTCACGGCCGTCAAGATCGCGGGCGCCCTGTACCTGGTCCACCTCGGCGTGCAGGCGATCCGTCATCGGGCGGATGCCGCGGATGCCGTCACCCGCCCGGTCGCGCCGCGCTCCCCGTGGCGCCTGCTCGGCGAGGGCTTCGTCGTCGGCGTCACGAATCCGAAGACGATCGCGTTCTTCGTCGCGGTGCTGCCGCAGTTCGTCGCGTTCGAGGCGGGCGCGATCCCGCTCCAGATGGCGGTGCTCGGCACGGCGTTCGTCGTGCTGGCGCTCGCGTGCGATTCCCTCTGGGCGCTCGCAGCCGGAACCGCGCGCGACTGGTTCGCGCGCTCGCCGCGCCGCGCGTCGCACCTGGCGGCTTCGGGCGGGGTCATGATGATCGGCCTCGGCGGCGTGCTCGCGCTGTCGGGGAACAAGCACTAGTCGCACCGGCGGACGCCGGGGAACGGGGGAACCATGGCGAAGCAGAAGCAGCAGTGGAGCGAGCTCTCCACGGGTCAGCAGGTCAGGGGCATCGTCGCCGGCGCCGTCCAGCTCGCACTCGCGACCGCCGCGTGGGCGGACCTCGCCAAGCGCGACGCGGACGACGTGAACGGCCGCAAGTGGATCTGGGCGATCGTCATCGCCGTCAACTTCATCGGGCCGATCTCGTACTTCCTGTTCGGGCGCCGGGTCGACTGAGGGGTCGCGCCGCTCAGTCGCGGTTCACGGTCCCCGTGAGGATGCCGCGTCCGAGCGCGTGCGCGAAGCAGCGGATGCCGAGCACCGCGGGCGTGGATGACGGGTCGAGGTCGAGGCTCGGCACGTCCAGCGCGTGCACGACGAACACGTAGCGGTGCTCGCCCGTGCCCCGAGGCGGCGCCGCCCCGCCGAATCCGCGCTCGCCGTCCTCGTTGGCGAGCACCATCGCGCCGTCGGGAAGCGGCGGTCCGCCGGGCGCGCCGACGCCCGCCTCCAGGCTCGTGATCTCGAGCGGCAGGTTCAGCACGGCCCAATGCCACCACCCAGACCCGGTCGGGGCGTCGACGTCGAGGCACGTCACCGCGAAGCCGCGCGTGCGTTCGGGGAACCCGCTCCACGCCAGCTGCGGCGAACGGTCGACGCCGCCGGCCGCGTGGCTCCACTGCGGTCGGGCGAGCGGACCGCCGTCGGCGAAGTCGGCACTGGTCACGGTGAACGAGCCCACGGGTCGGAGCTTCTGCAACGCGTCGTAGGGATCCACGTCGAGCATCACGTACCTCCTGGTCGGCGACGTCCGGGCGGACGGCCCGGTCGGCGGTCGTCGTCAGGGTACGTCGGCGCGGATGCCGCCCTCCGCGCACACGCCGCGTCGCGGCATCCGCTCAGCCGGCGCGCCTAGGATCTCGGGGTGCCGCTGCCCAAGATCCTGCTGTTCTACGCCTTCACGCCGCTCGCCGACCCCGACGCGATCCGGCTGTGGCAGCGCGACCTCGCCGAGTCGCTCGGGCTGCGCGGCCGCGTGCTCGTGTCGAAGGACGGCCTGAACGGCACGCTCGGCGGCGAGATGGGCGCGCTCAAGCGCTACGTGCGGAAGACGAAGGAGTACGCCGGGTTCCGCGGGCTCGACGTGAAGTGGAGCGAGGGCACCGGGCTCGACGATGCGGGGCGCAGCGTCGACTTCCCGAGGCTCAGCGTCAAGGTGCGCGACGAGATCGTCTCGTTCGGCGCGCCGGGTGAACTCGTCGTCGACGAGTCGGGCGTGGTCGGCGGCGGCACGCGCCTCTCGCCCGACGCGCTGCACGAGCTGGTCGCGGAGCGGGGCGACGAGGTCGTCTTCTTCGACGGGCGGAACGCCGTCGAAGCGGCGATCGGCCGGTTCCGAGGTGCGATCGTGCCGCCGACCGAGACGACGCGCGACTTCGTCGGGCTCCTCGACTCGGGCGCGTACGACCACCTCAAGGGGCGGCCCGTCGTGACCTACTGCACGGGCGGCATCCGCTGCGAGGTGCTCTCGAGCCTCATGGCGAACCGCGGCTTCGGCGAGGTGTACCAGCTCGAGGGCGGCATCGTCCGCTACGGCGAGCGCTTCGGCGACGACGGCCTGTGGGAGGGTTCGCTCTACGTGTTCGACGGCCGCGGGTCGGTCGACTTCAGCGACCACGCCGCCGTCGTCGGCGTCTGCGAGGGCTGCGGGAGGCCGACGAACCGCACCGTCAACTGCACGGATGCCTCCTGCCGGACGCAGCTCGTGCGATGCGGAGCCTGCGCCCCGGCGCAGTGCGTCGAGCACGCGGCGGCGTCGGCCTAGCCTCCGCTACCCCGCGTCGCTCTCGAGCACCCGCTTCGCGAGCGCATCGCCGTCGCCCCCGAGGTCGCCGAGGTTGGTGAGCACGACCGCCGCCCGTCCGCCGGTGCGGTCGATGACGAGGCTCGCGGTGAACCCGGCGGTCACTCCCCCGTGCTCGACGAGGGCGTGTCCGTCCGCGGAGTGCTGCAGCCCCCAGAAGTAGCCGATCGAGTCGGCCTCCTCGCCGAGCGCCGGCACGTGGTGCGGCTCGAGCGCGGCGCTCCCGGAGAACGGCCCGTCGAGCACGCCGCTCGCGTACGCGATCATGTCGTCGATCGTCGCGACGAGGCCGCCGGCCGGTGCGTAGGCGCCGAGCGTGGACGGTTCGGCCGGCTCGCCTTCGGCCCGGAACCCGGACGCGAGCGAGGGCGGCGCCTCGCCGTCCTCGACGGGCAGCGACGCCGAGCGCATGCCGAGCGGCCCGAGCAGCCGGTCCTCGAGCAGGGTGCGGTAGTCGGTGCCGGCCGCCGACGCGAGCGCCTGGCCGGCGAGGGCGGCCCCCAGGTTCGAGTACTGGGGCGCGGCATCGGTCGGGATCGGCTCGGCGGCCGCTTCGGCGAGGAGGTCGTCGACGCTCTCGTCGATGACGTCACGGCCGGCGAGGAACCCCGCCTCGACGCGCGCGATCCACCCGGGGTCGCTCGGGAAGGTCGGCAGCCCCGACGTGTGCGAGGCCAGTTCGCGGAAGGTGACGGATGCCGCCGGCGTCTCGCCGAGTGCCAGGTACGAGCCGATCGGGTCGTCGAGCGCCACCTCGCCGCGCTCGATCGCATCGGCGAGGAGCAGCCCGGTGAGCGTCTTGGTGATCGACCCCACCTCGAACGCCGTGGCGGCGTCGGTGCCGTCGCCGAGGAACGCGACGCGTGCGCCGTCCTCGTCCACGAGCGCCACGGCGACCTGCGCTCCGTCCACCGTGGCGAACCGCGGCTCGACGGACGCGATGAGGGTGTCGTCGATGCGCGCGTCGGTGGACCGGGCGGTCACGGGGAGGACGTCGGCGGCGCATCCGGAGAGCATCGGGATCGAGAGGACGACGAGCGATGCGACGAGCAGTCGGACCGTACGGGAGGCGGATCGCGAGGCGGGCACCGGACGACCGTACGCCGCAGCGACCGCCCGGAGCCTCAGGGGTGGCCCGGATCCCGCGGCCCCGCGGGGGCCGCGAATCGGCCGCCCCGGACGCCGGCCCGTCGGGAGGCGCGGGGTCGGCGCTGCCGCGCGAACGCGCGAGCGTCCCGGCTCGAGAGCGCGAGCAGCACGAGGATGTCGAGCGACACGGTGACGAGCGTCGTGCGGACCGTGACCTCCGCGTCGCCGTTGAACGAGGCGATGGCCGCGCCGGTGATGCCGAAGGTCGCGAAGAGCATGACCGCGATGCGGGAGAGGTTCCCCCCGGCCCAGATCCGGACCGCGAACAGGAGCTCCACGAGGAGCACCGCGCTCGAGACGACGATCACGATGGCGAGGGCCAGCCGGGAGGCCTCGGCCGAGTCGGGGTCGTTCGCGATGTCGACGCCGACTTCGTTCAGCAGGAGCTGGTCCCACAGGGCGGCGACCCCGACGATCCACGCGACGCCCGCGAGGACGCGGAGCACCACGAGCCCGGCTCCGAACGCGGTCGCGCTCGGCCGTGGCATCCGCCGGGTGGGTTCGCGCTCGGCCAGCCGCAGGGGCGACTCGAACGACGCGCGCTTCGCGACCGGCTCGGGTCGGGCGGTCGCGGGCGACGGCGCGGCGGACGTCACCGGCTCGCCCGTCGCGGTGTCCCGGGCGTCGACCACGCCGACAGCCCTGGTCGTCGGGCCGATCCGCACCACCGGGAGGTCTCCGTCGGTGCGTATGGTGTCGCCGCCGCCGTTGCGCGAGTGGTAGCCCGTCGAGAAGTCGCGGAGCACCTCGACGCGCACGCCCGGACCCGCCGCCACGAGCGTCGCGACGATGTGGTCGCGCTCGACGTCGATGTCGGCGTCGATCTTGTGCGTCACCTGCAGCGTGAACAGCGAGAAGCCGACCGACCGGTCGAACGTGCCGGCGGCCAGCCAGTCGACGCGCCGACCGCCGGGCAGGAGCCATCCGTCGGGAGTGCGCCAGAACCGCACGTGGTGACGCTTCGCCGGGTTGCCGGCGACCTCCTGCTGGTAGGCGAAGTCCTGCTTCTGCCCGAAGAGGAACAGCGGGCTCACCGGGGCCTCGTCGTAGCTGCGACGGGTGAGGGTGGACGTGATGATCCGCCGGCCGGAGGAGAGCGTGACGTCGTCGGCCCGGGTCCACCCGGGCCGCGCGCATCGCCGCGTGCAGCGCCTCCTCCTCGCCGTCGAACGCGAGGTTCACCGGGTCGCCGAGCAGGCCGTCGCTCGTGCGGGTGCGGCCGATGAAGTAGTCGGGCACGTAGATCGTGGTGAGGATGCGGTGGAGGCGCGGCAGCACGAGGTAGGCGAGGACGAGCCAGAACGCGAGGAAGAACGCGATCCCCGCCCAGCCGAACGCGAACGTCTGGTTGAAGATCAGCCAGGCGAGCCAGGCGGCCGCGAGCCCCGCGAAGACGAAGAAGAACCCGTCGAGGAGGCTCGTGAACGACGTGCGCGGGGGCAGCGGCGGCGGCGGCCTCTCATCGACGCCCTCGACCCGCATGCTCGCATGGTCGCATGACGGGCGCACCCGGTCCGAGACCGCCCACGGCACGGCGCGGCGGCACCGCCTCCCGGCGGCCGCTCGCCGGACGCGCGATCAGGCCGGCCGGAAGCCGGTCGTCTCGGGCGGGGGCGCGTGCCGGATCATGAGGTGGCGCGTGACCGAGTAGTCGAGCAGCGGCTCGATCGACATGTCCTTGCCGAACCCGGATCCCTTGACCCCGCCGTGCGGGGCCTCCGACGCGATCGGCAGGTGGTCGTTCACCCAGGTCACGCCGACGTCGAGCGACTGGCTGACGCGCATCGCGCGGGCGACGTCGGAGGTCCAGACCGACGACGCCAGGCCGTACGCGCTGTCGTTGGCGAGCCGGATGCCCTCGCCCTCGCCGTCGAAGGGCAGCGCGACGAGCACGGGTCCGAAGACCTCGCCCTGCACGATCTCCGACGACTGCGCGGCGCCCACGAGGAGGGTCGGCGCGTAGTACGAGCCGGTGCGGTCGATCGCGTGGCCGCCGACGAGCGCCTCGGCGCCCTCGGCGACGGCCCGCCGCACGAACCCGTCGACGCGATCGCGGTGGCCGCGCGAGATGAGCGGGCCGATGTGGGTGTCGGCGTCCATGGGGTCGCCCGCGACGATGCCGGTGAGCGCCTGACGCAGCGCCGCGACGCCGTCCTCGTACACGGCGCGCTCGAGGTAGACCCGGGTCGCGGCCGTGCAGTCCTGGCCCGTGTTGTACGTCGCGCCGAGCGCGACCGCCTGCGCCATGGCGTCGAGGTCGGCATCCGCGAAGACGATCACCGGCGCCTTGCCGCCGAGCTCGAGGTGCACGCGCTTGACGCCCTCGACGGCGCCGCGCATGACGGCCTTGCCGGTCTGCGTCGACCCCGTGACGCTCACCATGTCGACCTCGCGGTGCGCGACGAGGGCCTGGCCGACCTCGGCGTCGCCGGTGACGACGTTGAAGAGGCCCGACGGCAGCCCCGACTGCACGGCGAGCTCGGCCAGGCGGAGCGTCGTGCGCGGCGTCGCCGGCGCGGGCTTCACGATGACGGCGTTGCCCGCAGCGAGTGCCGGACCGGCCTTCCAGAGGGCCATGATGAGCGGGAAGTTCCACGGCGTGATGCCCGCGACGACGCCCACGGGGCGCCTCGTGAGCACCGACGTGTAGCCGTTCGAGAACGAACCCGCGCCGGTGCCGTCGAGCGAGCGCGCGGCACCCGCGAAGAATCGGAGGTTGTCGATCGCGAAGGGCAGCTCGCCGTCGAACGCGGTGGTCCAGGGCTTGCCGGAGTCCTCGACCTCGAGCGTCGCCAGGTGCTCGGCGTCGGCCTCGATCGCGTCGGCGAGGCGCAGCAGTGCGAGCGACCGCTCCCCCGGCGTCTTCGCGGCCCAGTCGGGCTGGGCCGCGCGGGCCGCGGCGGCGGCCTCGTCGACGTCGGCGAGGCCCGACTCGCGGTAGGCGGCGACCTCCTCCTCGCTCGCGGGGTTCACGATGACGGCGTCGCCGCCCGTTCCGGCGCGGTACTCGCCGATGAACGTGCCGGTGGTGGTCATGGGGTGCCTTTCGGAGGGTCGGGGTCGGAACGCGAGGCCGGTGCGGCCCGCGCTCGAGGGGTCAGGAGTTGAAGCCGAGGCCGAAGCGGTCGAGCGTACGCAGCCACAGGTTGCGGCGCCCCTCGTGGGCGTCGGCGGCGAGGATGCTGCGGCGCGTGTACTGGATGATCGGGTTCCGGAACGGCTCCGGGGGGACGGGGAACGGCCGCCGGCGCACGATGTCGTAGCGGAGGCGCGAGGTCGGCTCGCCCGCGAGGAGGTCGAGGGCGACATCCGCACTGAACCGGGAGGCGCCGACCCCGAGGCCGGTGTGCCCGATCGCGTAGGCGACCCGGCCGCCGCGGGCCGTGCCGTAGGCGGCGGTGAACCGGGTCGTCGAGTCGATCGGCCCGGCCCACCGGTGCGTGAATCGCACCCCTTCGAGCTGCGGGAACGTCTCGGCGAAGTGCCGCGCGAGCAGCGCGTGCGATCCGCCCTGCTGCTCGTACGCCGCGTCGACGCGCCCGCCGCGGTGGTAGACGGCGTCCCAGCCGCCGAACAGGATCCGCCCGTCGGAAGTGGGCCGGTAGTAGTGGAACTGGTTGCCCGCGTCGGTGAGCCCCTGCCCCTCCGCCCAGCCGATCGACTCGCGCTGCGCGCCGGTGAGCGGCTCGGTCATGAGCACGTGGTCGTAGAGCGGCATGATGTACGACCGGAGTCGGCGGAGCGGACCCGGGTATGCGGCCGTCGCGACGATCGCACCGCGCGCATGCACCTCGCCGCCGTCGGTGCGCACCACGACCCCCGCACCGGAGCGGTCGATCCCGGTCACGCGCGACCCGTCGTGGATCCGCACGCCGCGGTGCTCGAGCTCGGCCGCCATGCCCCACGCGAGCCGCGCCGGGTCGACGAGCACCGTGCCCGTGCGGTCGCGCAGCCCGGCGAGGTAGGTCGGCGAGTGCACGTCGGCCTGCACCTCCTCGCGCGACTGCAGCTCGAGCGCGACGCCGTGGCGCGCGCCGAGCTCGGCCGCCTCGCGGAGCCCCGCGACCTGCCACTCCTCGACGGCCAGCGTCGTCTTGCCGACCCGTCGCAGGTCGCAGTCGATGCCCGCTGCCTCGATCGTCCCGACGAGGTCGGCGAGGTTCCGCTCGCCCTCCTCGTGCAGCGCGCCGACCTGGTCGGGCCAGACCATGGTGCCGTGCGCGAGCCCGTGCGTGAGCGACGACGCCACGAATCCGCCGTTGCGGCCGCTGGCCCCGTAGCCGACCCGCTCGGCCTCGAGCACGACGACGGATGCCGCGTCGCCGCGCTCGAGCGCCCGCCACGCCGCCCACAGGCCCGTGAACCCGGCACCCATGACGACGAGGTCTGCCTCCTGCCGTTCGGCGAGCGCCGCGCGCGGCGCCGGCGCCTCGGGACGGTCGGTCCAGTACGGCCGGGGGGCGGCGTCCGAGATCGCCGCGGCCGCGGCATCCGTGGTCGAAGCGCTCACTCGGCCCCCGACGCGCCAGAGGCGGCGGCGACGCCGGCGCCGACCGGGAGCCCGACGCCCGCGATGATCTCGGCCGCCTTCGCGACGCCGTGACGCGAGCGGATGGCGGCGCCCGCCGCCTCGGAGCGGGCACGGAGCGCGTCGTCGGCGAGGATCTCCGTGACCGCAGCGCGCAGCTCGTCGGCCGTGAAGCCGTACGTGTCGAGACGGCGGCCGTAGCCCCGCTCGTCGACGCGCTGGGCGTTGTCGTACTGGTCCCAGAAGAGCGGCAGCAGGATCATCGGCTTGCCGAAGTGCATGGCCTCGGTCGTCGTGTTGTTGCCGCCGTGCGTGATGACGAGGTCGGCGAGCGGCAGGAGCTTGGTCTGCGGCAGGAACTCGGCGCCCCACATGTTGCCGGCGAGCTCGAACTCGTCGTGCAGCGGGCCCTTCGAGACGATGACGTTCACGGGCAGCTCGGCGAGCGCGGCGATCACGCGCTGCATGAGCTCGACGTCGGCCGAGCCGAGCGAGCCGAGGCTGAAGTAGACGAGCGGCCGACTGCCGTCGGTGAACGAGGCGGGCAGGTCGGCGGGCGCCTGCTCGGTCTCGCGCACCGACGAGTCGAGGCGGTGCCAGGTCTCGTCGAGCGGGCGCACGTCGGTGTAGTCGAGCTCCTCGGGGTAGACGTAGAGGTTCGCGTCACCGGTGTGGATGAACTCGAGGTCGGGCAGCGGCGGCGCGCCCTGCTCCTGCACCCAGGCGTCGAAGGACTCCCAGAGGGGACGGTGCGTGCGCTCGTACTCGGCGCGGAACGCGGCCCAGCCCTCGCGATCGTCCTCGCCGAGGCCCGAGAAGACGGGGGCGATGTCGTCGCCGGGCACCTCGAGCGGGTTGCAGCTGACGATGCGCACGAAGGGCACGCCCGCGGTGACGAGCGCGGGGAACGCGAGCACGTTGTCCTCGATGATGACGTCGGGCCGCACGCGCGCGATGATCGCCTTCAGCTGCGGCTCGCAGTACTTCGCCCCGTTCACGAGCTCCTCCCAGATGGGGAGCGTCACGGTCTCGAGCTGCTCGGCGGTCGTCTTCCGGAACTCCGGGGCGACCTCCTTGATGTAGTCCTTCCAGAACTGGCCGGCGTCCTGCTCGGCCTCCTCCTCGCCCTCGACCGGCTCGGGGGCCGGCGCCAGGTCGACGAGGTCCTCCTCGAAGCCGAGCGCGGTGAGCTTGCCCTGCCACGACCGCTCCGCGGCGAAGACCACGCGGTGACCCTGCTTGACCAGCTCGTTGGCGATGCCGATGCAGTTGTTGGTCGGCCCGTAGGCGCTCTCGGGCATGAAGAGGAAGGTGCGGCGAGCGTCGGTCATGGCGACTCCGTTCATCGATTCTTTGCAGCAGGTTATAGAGAATCCAGCACGCCCGAAACCCTGTATTCCAGAGACACTTCGGGCTAACATTGCGGGGCAGTGCAGACAATCTGTCCGCTCGGGAGGGAGCACCATGGCGAGGCCCAAGCGGCAGGAGGAGCGTCGCAGCCAGCTGGTGGCGGCGGCGCAGCGGGCGATCGCGGCGCACGGCCCCGACGGGGCGCGCCTGAACCGCGTCGCGGAGGAGGCGGGGCTCACCTCCGGCGCCGTGCTGTACTACTACCCCGACATCGACGAGCTCATGTTCGAGGCGAACCGGGCCGGCATGGAGCGCTTCTACGAGGGCCGCGTCCGCATGCTCGAGGGCCTGCCCGACGACCCGGTCGTGCGCCTCGTCGCCCTCATCGACTCGGGCCTGCCGAGCGGCTCCGACGACACCGAGGTGCGCCTGCTCTGCGAGCTCGGCGGGTCGGCCGGCCGCAACCCGCTCATGGCGTCGCTGCTCACGACGCTCTACGACCGCCAGGTCGGCATGTACCAGGTCGTGCTCGAGCAGGGCGCCGCACGCGGGCTCTTCACGCTCGCGCAGCCGACGCTCGTGATCGCGCGCAACCTCGTCGCGCTCGAGGACGCGTACGGCTACCGCATCGTCGCCAAGCACCCGACGCTCGACCGCGCCGCGGCGGCCGAGCTCCTGCGCGAGTACGCGCGCCTGGCGACGGGTCACGCGCTGACGTCCTGAGATCGGGGCGGGGCGGATGCCTCGGACTGGCCGGTCACGGCGGGCGACGCGTCTCCGGTCGCGGCGGTGCCAGCGGTGCCCGCTGCCTCGTCCGTGTCCGCCGCGGCCGCGGCATCCGTCACCGGGATCGCCGTCGTCGGGATCGTCGTGCCGTACGACGGCGGTTGCGACGGGTCGCGCGGCACGGCCGTCGCGCGCCCGAACGTGACGCCCACCTCGGCTCCGCGCGCCAGGCGCGTCGCGCCGTGCACGCTCGCGAGGAGCGGCGCCGGGAGCCCGGGGACCTCGACCGAGATCGTCGACGCGCCGCCGAGGAAGTACGTGTCGACGACCGTGCCGCGCAGCCCGCCAGAGACCTCGGTGCCGACGGTCACGTCCTCCGGACGCACGACGGCGGTCGCGGGCGAACCCGCGGCGAGCGCGTGCGATGCGGGCACCGGCCCGATGCCGGGCACGGCCACGCCGTCGGCCGTCGCATCGCCGTCGAGCAGGTTGGCGGTGCCGATGAACGCGGCGACGAACCGCGAGGCGGGCTCGGCGTAGAGCTCCTGCGGGGTCGCGAGCTGCTCGAGGCGACCCTCGTTGAGCACCGCGATGCGGTCGGCCATCGACATGGCCTCCTCCTGGTCGTGCGTGACGACGACGAAGGTGAGGCCGACCTCGTGCTGGAGGCGCTTGAGCTCGAGCTGCATCGACGCGCGCACCTGCCGGTCGAGCGCCGAGAGCGGCTCGTCGAGCAGCAGCAGCTTGGGCCGCTTGATGATCGCGCGCGCGAGCGCGACGCGCTGGCGCTGCCCGCCCGAGAGCTGCGACGGCCGGCGCTTGGCCAGGTGCCCGAGCCGGACGACCTCCATGACCTCGCCGACGCGCGAGCGGATCTCGGCCCGACCGACGCCCTCGGCCTCGAGCCCGTACGCGATGTTCTTCTCGACCGACAGGTGCGGGAACAGCGCGTAGCTCTGGAACATCATGTTCACGGGCCGCTTGTGCGCCGGCAGCGGCAGCAGGTCGAGCCCGTCGACCGTGATGCGGCCGGCGGCCGGCGTCTCGAAGCCGGCGATCGAGCGCAGCAGCGTGGTCTTGCCGCAGCCCGACGGCCCGAGCAGCGCGAAGAACTCGTTGTGCGCGATGTCGAGCGAGATGTCGTGCAGGGCGACGGTGTCGCCGTACACGGCGCGGACGCCGTCGACGCGGAGCAGGGGTTCGGCGGTCATCGTGAGCTTCCTGTCAGTCGGGTGAGGCGCTGCGCCGAGATCACCGCGACGATGCTCACGAGCAGCAGGAGGGTGGCGAGGGCGTTCACCTCGGGCGTGACGCCGAAGCGCACCATGGAGTAGATGACGATCGGCAGCGTCGGCTGCGTCGGCGCGGTCGTGAAGAACGCGATGACGAACTCGTCGAGCGAGAGCGTGAAGGCGAGCAGCGCTCCCGCGACGATGCCGGGTGCGAGCTGGGGCAGGGTGATGCGCAGGAACGTCTTCGCGGGCCCCATCCCGAGGTCGCGCGAGGCCTCCTCGAGGCTCGGGTCGAGGTTCGCCATGCGCGCGAGCACGATCGCGGTCACGAACGCCGTCGCGAAGACGCCGTGCGCGAGGATCACCGAGTGCAGCCCGAGCGTGACGCTCAGCAGCGAGAAGAACGTGAGCAGGCCGATGCCGAGCAGCAGGTCGGGCAGGATCGCCGGCGCGATCGCGAACGCCCGGATGAGCCCGCCGCGCGTGTAGTGGTGGATGCCGTAGGCGAGCAGCGTGCCGAGCACGGTCGCGATGAGCGTCGCCCCCGTCGCCACGATGAGCGTGTTCACGAGCCCCTGCATCATGGCCTCGTCGGCGAAGAGCTCGGGGTACCAGCGCAGCGAGAACCCGGTCCAGACGAACAGGTTGCGCGACTCGTTGAAGCTCATCACGACGACCACGAGGATCGGCAGGTACAGGAACACGTACCCGAGCCACAGGGGCACGAGGATGCCGCGGGGCTTCCGCCGACGCGCCGCCGGCGTGGTCGGCGCGGGCGCGCCATCCGTCATCGGCGTCGCACCCTCGCCGGTGCGATCGGTCGCGGGAGCGGTCGTCTCAGCCACGGCGCGGCCCTTCCGTGATGCGGCGCGAGACCGCCGCCTGGATCACGATGACCACGACGAGCAGCATCGTGAGCACGAGCGCGAGCGTCGCACCGAACGGCCAGTCGCGGGCCTCGTAGAACTGGTCGCGCACGAGGTTGCCGACCATGACGGTCTTGCCGCCGCCGATGAGCTCGGGGATCACGAAGTTCGACATCGCCGGGACGAAGACGAAGATGCATCCGGTCAGCGCGCCCGGCAGCGACAGCGGCAGCGTGACCGTGCGGAATGCGCGCCACGGCGAGGCGCCGAGGTTCGTCGCGGCCTCGCGGAGCGAGGGGTCGAGCTGCTGCAGCGACGCGTAGAGCGGCAGCACCATGAGGGGCAGGTACATGTAGAGGAGCCCGACGACGATCGCCTGCGGCGTGTAGAGCATCGAGATCGGCTCGTCGGTGATCCCGATCGCCTGCAGCCACTGGTTCACGAACCCGGCGTTGTTGAGCAGCAGGATCCACGCGTAGGTGCGGATCAGGAAGTTGGTCCAGAACGGCAGCACGACCGCGATGAGCGCGACCGTCCGCCACTTCGGCGACAGCCCGGCGATGGCGTACGCCATCGGGTAGCCGAGGAGCAGCGCGAGCACGGTGACGATGAACGCGAGCCCGATCGACTGCAGGATGACGCCGACGTACAGCGGTTCGGCGAGCTTCGTCCAGTTGTCGAGCGTGAACTCGAACACGAGGCCGCCGAAGCGGCCGCGCTTGAAGAACGTGTAGAACGCCAGCAGCCCGACCGGGATCGCCATGAAGACGATGAGGAAGATCATGCCGGGCGCGAGGAACGGCGCGGCGGCGAGCCCCCGCCGGGCGCGCTGGGCGCGCACGGCGGGGGTCGCCTGCGGGGTCGTGGTGGTCACGGCGCTCCGGGTCAGTTGGTCGCGAGGACTTCCGCGTTGAGGTCGACGTACTTCAGCGAGTCCTCGCCGAGGTCGACGATCACCTCCTGCTCGAAGAGCTCGTCGACCGTGATGCCGAGGGTCGGGTAGGCCTCGATGAGCGTCGGGTCGAGCGCCTCCATGGCGACCTGGTTCGGCACCTTGTAGAGGATGTTCTCGGCGACCCAGGTCTGCACCTCGGGGTCGAGGATGTAGTCGATGAAGGCCATCGCGGCCTCCTTGTTCTCCGAGCTCTTGAGCACCGTCATCGTGTCGACCCAGAGGTCGGCACCCTCGTCGGGGACCACGAACTGGATGTCGGGGTTCTCGGCGATGCCGTAGTTGCACCAGCCGTCCCACGCCTCGACCATCGCGGCCTCACCGGAGACGAGCTTGGAGTAGAAGGTCGTGTCGTCGTAGGCGAGGAGGGTCGGCTTGGTCTCGAGCAGCTGGGCCTTCGCCTCCTCGAGCTCGGCGTCGTCGGTGGTGTTCACCGAGTAGCCGGCGGCCTTCAGCGCGGGCAGCGCGAGCCAGCGGTCGGTCGAGAGCATCGTCGTCTTGCCCTCGAGCTCGGGCGTCGGGTTCAACAGGTCGTTCCACGACGTCGGGTCGAAGCCCGTGAGGTCGGGACGGTAGCAGAGGCCCGTGGTGCCCCAGGCGTAGGGCTCGGAGTAGACGTTGCCCGGGTCGTAGTCGAGTTCCATCGCCTCGGGGTAGAGGTTCTCCTCGTTCGGGATGAGCTCCTTGTCGAGCTCCTGGAGCAGGCCCTGCTCGGCGAGCGCCTGTGCGTACTGGCCCGACACGAACGCGACGTCGATGCCGGGGTCGGAGCTCGCGGTGAGCTTGGCCACCACGTCCTCGTTGGTGGCGTGGTTCACGATCGTGGTCTTCACGCCCGTGGCCTCCTCGAACTGCTCGGCGAGGTCCTCGGGGTAGTAGTCGGCCCAGATCGAGACCGTGAGCGTCTGCTCGGTGATGTCGGCGCTGGGGTCGATGTCGGAGCCGTCGCCGCCGTCGCTGCCGGCGCAGGACGAGAGGACGAGTGCGAGTGCAGCGGTGCCGGCCGCGGCGATGGAGATGCGACGCATGGTGGGCATGAGGTACCTCCTGGGGACGTCGGAAAGGTTGAGGAATTGTTGCACCGGGCATCAAGAAACCGCAATGGTTTTCCGGACGCTCTAGAGCCGGTTTTGCACAGTTGTTACAATCCGGATTCAATGAACTCCATGCTCGCGGGCGAGCGGCCCGAGATCGCCGGCCGCACGCTCTCCGTCGCGCCCTCCCGCGAGGTCCGGGTCGAGGGCGCCCGACCCGCGGCGGGCGACGGCGTCGCGCGCGAGCTCGCGCGGCTCGTCGATCCGACCGTGCCGACGGATGCCGCGGAGCGGGCGATCGCGGTCGACCAGACGAACACGTCGGTCATCGTCGACGAGCGCCTCGTGGTGAAGGTCGTGGGCCGGTGGGCGGCGGCCGACCGGGCCGCGCACCTCCTCGAGCGACTGGCCGAGGCGAGGTCGACGGATGTCGCCGGCTACGCCGGCCGCGTCGACTGGCAGCATCCGATGCTCGGCACCTCGACGCTCGCGATCGTCACCGAGTACCTGCCCGGCGCACAGGACGGCTGGGACTGGGCGGTCGACGACGTGGTCGCGATGCTCGGCGGTTCCGGGCCGGAGCCCGCCTTCCCAGCGGTGCTCGGCGCCACCGTGGCGCGGCTGCACGACGTGCTCGGCGCCGACGCGACCGCCTCGCCCGACTCGGTTCCGTCCGAGCGCGCGGCGCGCGCCCTCGCGGCGCTCGACGCCGCACTCGAGGCGACCGCCCGCTCCGGCGGCCCGACGGCGGCGCGCCTGGCGAACCGGGCCGAGGCGCTGCGGCGCGACATCCGCTCGCTCGGTGCCGCCGCGCCCGGGCTCGCATTCGACCTGCACGGCGACCTGCACGTCGGGCAGGTGCTGCGCTCCCCCGGCACGCCGCCGCGCTACACGGTGATCGACTTCGACGGCGACCCGCAGCTCGATCCCTCCGAGCGTGGGCGAGCGGATGCCGCCGCGCGCGACGTCGCGCACCTGCTCGTGTCGCTCGACCTCGTCGCGGCCGTCGCGCAGAAGCGCCTCGGGCGCGCCGAGCCGGCCGCGTTCGCGTGGGCCGACCGCGCGCGCAGCGCGCTGCTCGAGGCGTACCGTGCGACCCTCGTGCGGGGCGGACTGTTCGACCCCGCGCTCGTGCCCGGGCTCGAGGCCGAGCAGCTGGCCGCCGAGCTCACGTACGCCGACCGGTTCCTGCCGCGCTGGCGCTACGCGCCCGATGCGGCGATCACGCACCGCTACCCCTCGACCGACGAGCTTCCGGAGGACCCGTGGACACCGCCGCCTTTCGAGCCGACCTCGACCTGATCCCCGAGTCGCTCGGCCGCCTCGCCGACGCGCTCGACGCGGGGCTCGCGGGCCTCGACCGACTCGCACTGCTCGGCGCCTCACGCGTGCTCGTCGTCGGGATGGGCTCGAGCCGCTACGCGGCCGACGTCGTCGCGCGGCGCTTCCGAGCAGTCGGCGCGAACGTGCTCGTCGAGCTCGCGAGCATCGAGCTGCTGCCGCCCGCCGCGCCCGACCTCGTCGTCGTCGCGGTCTCCGCCACGGGCGGGAGCGTCGAGGTGCTGCGCGCGATCGAGCGCTACCGCGGCACCGGCCGCCTCGTCGCGATCACGAACCGGGTCGAGTCGCCCCTCGCCGAGGCGGCCGACGTCGTCGTACCGCTCCACGCCGGCGTCGAGGCGTCGGGCGTCGCGTGCCGCACGTTCCGGGCGACGTTCGCCGTGCTCGACGAGGTGCTCGCGGAGCTCCTCGGCACGGCGCCCGCCGCGCGATTCGACGCGGCGGCCCTGCGACGCGGCGCCGACGCGAACGCGGCGCTGCTCGAGTCATCCGTCGACTGGCTCGATCCCCTCGCCGACCTGCTGACCGGCCCCGACGGCACCTGGACCATCGCCCCCGCCGAGCGCCTCTCGAGCGCGCAGCAGTCGGCGCTCATGCTGCGCGAGGTGCCGCGCCTGGGCGCCTTCGCCTCGGAGACCGGCGACTGGTCGCACGTCGACGTCTACCTCACCAAGACGCAGGACTACCGCGCGCTCGTCTTCGCCGGCTCGGCGTGGGACGCGCAGGCCCTCGACTGGATGCACCAGCGCGGTTCGCGCTTCGCCGCCGTCGGCGGCGCCCTGAACGGCGCCGAGCTCACCGTCCGGTACCCGGGCGACGACGACCCCACTGTCGCGGCCCTCGCCGACACGCTCCTCGGCGAGCTCGTCGCCGATCGCCGGCTCACGGTGCCCGCACCGCACGCCCGCCCGGTCGGCTGAGGTCTTGCCGACGCGCTCGACGAGCTCGCGGCATCCGATCGCCCCGCCGGCGCACTGACCGCCTCGGCGCTTCACTCGCCGAGCAGTTGCAGGAGCGGCCTCAGGCGCGACCACGGCCAGGCCTCCTCGCCGTTGGACAGCAGCACCGCCGCGCGCCCCGCGCGCTGGTCGGCGAGCACCGCGCCGGTGAACCCCTCGGCGGATCCCACGACGTAGACCACGTCGCCGCCGTCCGACGTGAGCTGCTCCCAGAAGTAGCCGATCTCGACCTGCGGCCAGCGCGTCCGGGCGATCGGCTCGAGCGCCGCGCTGTGCGCGAAGGGCCCCTCGAGCACGGCCCGGGCGAGGGCCACGCCGTCGTCGATCGTGACCGTCACCCCGACGGCAGGAGCGTACGCGCCGGTTCCGCGTGCGGCCGCGCGTTCCCCGCGCCGGTCGTGCCCCTGCGCGAGCCCGTCCGGGACCAGGTCCCCGGATTCCACCACGACCGCGTGCTCCATCCCCGCAGGGGCGAGGACCCGCTCGGCCAGCAGGTCGGCGAACCGCACGCCCGTCGCCGCCGCGAGCGACTGGCCGATGAGCGCCGCGTCGAAGTCGCTCGGGTTGTACTCGAGCTCGGGGACCAGGTCGAGCACGGCGACGCGCGCGAGCAGCGCGTCGATGCCGCCCCGGTCGACGGGCCCGGCGTCGGCGGCGACATCCGGTTCGTACGCCCCCGGGCCGAGCGGACTCTGCGGCAGCCCCGAGTGATGGGTCGCGAGATCCCCCAGGCTCAGCGCGCCGGCCGGCGCGTCGCCGAGGTCGAGGTACGCGCCGACCGGGTCCTCGAGCGAGACCTCGCCGCGCTCGACGGCGTCGGCGAGCAGCAACCCGGTGAGCGCCCGGGTCGCCGAGCCGAGGCCGAACCCCGTCGAGGCGTCGGCCGACACGAACGCGGTGCGCTCGCCGGCTCCGTCGATGACCGCGAGGGCGACCCGGTCGCGCGCCTGCGGGTACTGCTCGCGCAGGACGGCGAGCAGTTCCTCATCGCCGGTGAGGAGCTGGTCGACCGGCTGGCCGGAGTAGCACCCCGTCATCGTCGCGACGGCGGCAACGATGCCGACGAGCGCGATACGCGGGTGCGGATGCCGGCGCGCCACGCGGTGCGCGGCCATACGCCGCATGCTACGCCTCGCCGCTGGATGCGCCACCGTCGATTCCGCCCGCAGGGTCCACCGCATGGGAATCCTGCGCACGGCGCCCGGCGCGGCAGCATCCACCGGATCTTCATGCACCAGCGGGACGGGCGGTCGCGGCGCACGTGCCGCGCCGACCGCGGTTAGGCTCGCGACCATGGCCTACGACGTCGCCCGCATCCGCTCCTGGTTCCCGTCGCTCGAGCAGGGCTGGGCGCTCTTCGACGGCCCCGGCGGCACGCAGGCGCCCCGGCAGGTCGGCGAGGCGATCGCGACCACGCTGACCGGCCCGCTCTCGAACCGCGGGCCGCTCGGCGAGTCGGCGCAGCGGGCGGATGCCGCGGTCGCGGCGTTCCGCGACGCGGTCGCCGACTTCACGGGCGCCGACCCCCGCGGCGTCGTGCACGGCCGGAGCGCGACGCAGCTCGTCTACGACTTCTCGCGCCACCTGTCGCGGAGCTGGAGCCCCGGCGACGAGGTCGTCGTCACGCGGCTCGACCACGACTCCAACGTGCGCCCGTGGGTGCAGGCCGCGGAGCGGGCCGGCGCGACCGTCCGCTGGGTGGCGTTCGACCCGGCGACGGGCGAGCTCCCGGTCGACACCGTGGCATCCGCGCTCACCGAGCGCACCCGGCTCGTCGCCGTCACGGCCGCATCCAACCTCATCGGCACGAAGCCCGACGTCGCGGCCATCGCCGACGCGGTGCACGCGGCGGGCGCGCTCCTCTGCGTCGACGGCGTCCACCACGCGGCCCACGAGCTGCCCGACCTCGCCGCGCTCGGCGCCGACTTCCTCACCTGCTCGCCGTACAAGTTCCTCGGCCCGCACTGCGGCGTGCTCGTCGCCGACCCCGCGCTGCTCGAGACGATCGCGCCCGACAAGCTCCTCCCCTCGACCGACGTCGTGCCCGAGCGCTTCGAGTTCGGGACGCTGCCGTACGAGATGCTCGCCGGCGTGACGGCCGCGATCGACGTGCTCGCCTCGCTCGACGCCGACGCCGACGCCGATGCCGCGACCCCGCGCCGCGCGCGCCTCGCCGCGTCGTACGCCGCCCTGCACGAGCACGAGTCCCGCCTGCTCGCCCGCCTCGAGTCGGCGCTCGCCGACCTGCCGGGCACGACCGTGCACTCGCGCGCCGCGCGGCGCACCCCGACGCTGCTCGCGACCTTCGCCGGCCACGAGGCATCCGTGGTCTCGGAGGCGCTCGCGGCCGACCGGGTGCTCGCCCCGAGCGGGAACTTCTACGCGCTCGAGGCGTCGCGGCACCTCGGGCTCGGCGACGCCGGCGGCCTGCGCATCGGGCTCGCCCCGTACACCGACGACGACGACGTCGACCGGCTGATCGACGGGCTCCGCCGCGCGACGGCTGCCTGACCCGCGCCGCGACCGCCGGACCCGCGGAACCGGGGCGTTTCCTCCGCCCGATGCGCCCGCGGGCAATAGTCTGGGCGCATGACCCCCGCCGAAGCCGGCGCCGAACTGCGCCGACTGCACGTCGATGACGAACTGCTCCAGGTCGTCAACGTCTGGGACGTGGTGAGCGCGACCGCCGTCGCCGCGCTGCCGGAGACCCGCGCCCTCGCGACCGCGAGCCATTCGATCGCCGCCGTCTTCGGGTACCCCGACGGCGAGCACATCTCCGTCGACCTCATGCTCGACCTCGCCGGCCGCATCGCGCGGGCCGTCGACGTGCCCGTCAGCGCCGACCTCGAGGCAGGCTACGGCGACCCCGGCGAGACGATCCGGCGCGCGATCGGCGAGGGGATCGTCGGCGCCAACCTCGAGGACCAGCTGAAGCCGTTGGACGACGCGGTCGCGGCGGTGGCCGCGGCCGTGGCGGCGGCCGGCGCGGAGGGCGTGCCGTTCGCGCTCAACGCCCGCACCGACGCCTTCCTCCGCGGCGGCGACCGGCCGCTCGCGGCCCGGACCGCCGACGCCATCGAGCGCGGCCGCGCCTACCTCGACGCCGGCGCAACCTGCGTGTTCGTCCCCGGGAACTTCGGCGAGGAGGTCATCGCCGGCCTGGTCGAGGGCATCGGATGGCGGCGGGTCAGCGTCATCGGGCTGCCCGACGTCCCTCCGCCCGACCGGCTCGCCGAACTCGGCGTCGCGCGCGTCTCCTACGGCCCGATCACGCAGCGGGTGGCGCTCGGAGCGCTGCAGGACCTCGCGGCGATGCTCTACTCCGGCGGCGTCCCGCCACGCGGCATCCGCCCACTCAACTGACAACGCCGCCACGGTCGTCACCGGCCGACCGGCACATCGAGAGGATCGCGCATGGGCGATGGCACCACCATCGAGATCACCGGACTCACCAAGCGCTTCGGCGCCGTGACCGCGGTCGACGACCTGACCTTCACGGTCGAACCCGGTCGCGTGACCGGCTTCCTCGGCCCGAACGGCGCGGGCAAGACCACCACGCTGCGGACGCTCCTCGGCCTCATCCGCCCGACGGCCGGGTCGGCGACGTTCGGCGGCACCGCGTACCGCGACCTGAGGAAGCCGCTCGAGACCGTCGGCGCGGCGCTCGACGCGGCCTTCCATCCGGGACGGACGGCCCGCAACCACCTGCGCGTGACGGCGACCGCCGCCGGCATCCGCTCGTCACGCGTCGACGAGGTGCTCGAGCAGGTCGGCATGTCGGAGTTCGCGAACCGTCGCGTCGGGGGCTTCTCGCTCGGCATGCGACAACGGCTCGCGCTCGCGACCACCTTGCTCGGCGATCCGCGCGTGCTCGTCCTCGACGAGCCCATCAACGGCCTCGACCCCGAGGGCATCAAGTGGATCCGCGGGTTCCTCCAGTCGCTCGCACGCGACGGCCGCACGGTGCTCGTGAGCTCGCACCTCCTGAGCGAGGTGCAGCAGTCCGTCGACGAGGTCGTCATCATCTCCCGCGGGCGGCTCGTGCGCACCGGCACGCTGTCGAGCCTGGAACTCGACGCGTCGCCGCGGACCGTGGTCGACTCGCCCGACCGGCCGCGGCTCGTCGCGGCGCTCGACCAGGCCGGACTCGAGCACACCGAGGGGCGCGGCGGACTCATCGTCGCCGAACCCGATCCCGCCGTCGTCGGGCACGCCGCGTTCGTGGGCGGCGTCGAGGTGAGCTCGCTGCACCGGCTGAAGTCCGGTCTCGAGGAGTCGTTCCTCGCCCTCGTGGGCGATGGTGAGGGTGAGGGTGAGGCGTGATGTCGGTCGTTCGGTCCGTCGGGGCGGAGTTCCAGAAGGTCCTCACCACGCGCATGTGGTGGCTGCTCGCGATCGTCCTCGTCGGGTACGTCGGGCTCATGTCCGGCGGGTTCGGCGCGTTCCTCGGCTGGGCGACGCAGAACCCGGATGCCGCGGCCTCGGCCGGCAACGCCACGACACTGCCGCCCGGGCTCGAACTGGCCCCGCTGCTCTACAGCTTCGCCTCCTCCATCGGGTACGTCTTCCCGGTCCTCCTCGGCGCCCTCGCGGTGACGACCGAGTTCCGCCACCGCACGCTGACGACGACGTTCCTCGCCGAGCCGCACCGCACGACGGTCCTCTCGGGCAAGTTCGTCTCCGAGCTCATCGTCGGCGCCGTGTTCGGCGTCATCGGGTTCGCCACCTCGGTCGCCTCGGGCGCGGCCGCGCTCGCGGCGTTCGATCTCGACACCGGGCTCGACTCGAGCGACACGTGGGCGCTCGTCGGACGCGGCATCCTCGCCCTGGCCCTCTGGGGCGCGATCGGCGTCGGGCTCGGGGCGCTGGTGCCGAACCAGGTCGCCGCGATCGTCATCGTCATCGCGTTCACCCAGTTCGTCGAGCCGGTGCTGCGGCTCGCGGCATCCCTCAACGACGTGACCGCGAGCATCGGCCGGTACCTGCCGGGGGCCGCCAGCGACGCACTCGTCGGCGCCTCGTTCTACAACGTGGCCTCGCTGGGCTCGAGCGACGCGCTCGAGTGGTGGCAGGGCGGGCTGGTGCTGTTCGGCATCGCCGTGGTGACCACGGTCATCGGCGGGGCGACGACCTGGCGGCGCGACGTATCCTGAGCGGCGCGCTCGGGCGTAGCATCCGTCCATGGACGTCCTCGCGATCGTCGGCTCCGTCGTCGTGGTGCTCGCCGCGCTGCTGCACGTGTTCATCTTCGTGCTCGAGAGCGTGCGGTGGATGCAGCCGTCCACCTGGCGCGTGTTCGGCGTGCGCGATCGGGAGCAGGCCGAGGTGCTGCGACCGATGGCGTACAACCAGGGGTTCTACAACCTGTTCCTCGCGATCGGCGCGCTCGCGGGCGTCTGGCTCTACTGGACGGACCTGCCCCGCGCCGGGCTCGCGCTGACGCTGTTCACGACGGCGTGCATGGCCGCGGCCGCGGTCGTGCTGACGACGACCGGACCCGGGTACCTGCGGCCGGCGCTCGTGCAGGGCACGCTGCCGCTCATCGGGTTCGTGCTGCTGCTGCTCGCCTGAGCGCGGCGGGGCGTCGCCGACGGGGCGCCCACCGCCGCGAGGTCAGTCGCCGCTCGTCTCCTCCTGCGCGAACGTCTCCGCATCGGGTGCGGACCCGCGCTGGGCGGTGTCGGGGCCGCTCGCGACGCCCGGCGGGTCGTCGTCGTTCGGCGCGCCGACCTTGAGCTTGTCGATCAGCTCGGCCGCGCGGTTCGTGCTCAGCACGAGGCGCCCGAACTCGCCGCCGGACAGTTCGAGGACGACCGCCTGCCGCTTGCCCTTGACGAGCACGAAGTCGCCGCCGTTGTGCGTCTTCCAGACGCCGACGGCGATGACGAGCGGCACCTCGGTGCCGCGGCGGCGGATGCCGCGGATCCAGATCCACGGGTCGTCGGTGATGGTGGCCGAGCGGATGTCGTCGCGCTGGACGATCACGTCGGCACTGCGCAGCGCGAGCGACTTCTCGGCCGGGGTGAGGTGGACCTCGAGCCGGTCGTTGTGCACGCGCAGGTTGGCCATGTGAACCATCCTGCCCGAGGCCGCCGTCGCGGGCGTCGTCGACGCTCCACAAACGCGGCATCCGATCCGTGCACGATTCCGACCAGCCGCGCCCGCGCCCGGCGCCTGCCCCCCACGCGACTCAGCCGAGCTGCACCGTTCTCAGGAGCCCCCCGGCCGGAACCATCCGTTTCTCAGGACGACACGCCGCCCGAAACGGCGACACGCCGAAGAACTCCTGAGAACGGTATGGGTTGGCTAGGCCGGGGGGTGGGCGGATGCCGCGGCGCGCGCCGCGGCCGGAAGCGCGTCGAGGATGCGCGAGACGGCGGCGTCGTCGTGCGCGGCCGTGACGAACCAGGCCTCGAAGACGCTCGGCGGGAGCGAGACGCCGGCGTCGAGCATGGCGTGGAAGAACGGGGCGTAGCGCCAGGACTCCTGCGAGAGCACGGTCGCGTAGTCCCGGGCGCCGCCCGCGACGGACTCGCCGAAGAGGAAGCTGAAGAGGTTGCCCGCGACCTGCACGCCGTGCGCGACGCCCTCGGCCGAGAGGGCCGCCGAGACCTCGCGCTGCAGCAGCGCGCTCACCTCGTCGAGCTTCGCGTAGACCGCGTCGTCGGCCAGGCGCAGCGTCGTCACGCCCGCGGCGACCGCGACCGGGTTCCCCGAGAGCGTGCCCGCCTGGTACACGGGCCCGAGCGGAGCGAGCCGCTCCATGATCTCGGCGCGACCGCCGAGCGCGGCGACGGGCATGCCGCCGCCCACGACCTTGCCGAAGGTGACGAGGTCGGGCGTGCACGCGGCATCCGTCTCGGCCTCGAGGCCCCACCAGCCGCCCTTCGAGACGCGGAAGCCCGTGAGCACCTCATCGCTGATGACGAGCGCGCCGTGCGCGTGGGCGAGGTCGACGAGCGCGCGGTTGAAGCCGGGCAGCGGCGGCACGACGCCCATGTTCGCGGCGGCGGCCTCGGTGATGACGGCCGCGATGCGGTCGCCGTGCTCGGCGAACACGGCACGGAGGGCGTCGAGATCGTTGTACGGCACGACGAGCGTGAGCGCGGCGACGTCGGCCGGCACGCCAGCAGAGCCCGGAAGTGCGAAGGTCGCGAGGCCCGAGCCCGCCTCGGCGAGGAGGCCGTCGGAGTGGCCGTGGTAGTGCCCGGCGAACTTCACGAGCAGGTCACGTCCGGTGAAGCCGCGGGCGAGCCGGATGGCGCTCATGGTCGCCTCGGTGCCGGTCGACACGAGGCGCAGCTTCTCGACCGGCGCCACGCGGGCTTCGATGAGTTCGGCGAGCTCGGTCTCGACGGGCGTCGACGCGCCGAACGAGAGGCCGCGCGCCGCGGCATCCTGCACCGCGGCGATCACCTCGGGGTGCGAGTGGCCCAGGATCGCAGGACCCCAGCCCGCGACGAGGTCGACGTACTCGCGGCCCTCGGCGTCGGTCACGTACGGGCCGCGCGCGGACACCAGGAACCGGGGCGTACCGCCCACCGAGCGGAACGCCCGGACGGGCGAGTTCACCCCGCCCGGGATCGCGGCCTGCGCGCGGGCGAAGAGGTCGGCGTTCGTGGTGGTCGCGGTCGTCATTCGGTCCCCTCCCGGAGCCATCCGGCGAGCTCGGTCGCCCAGTAGGTCAGCACGGCGTCGGCGCCGGCCCGGCGGATGCCGCGGACCGACTCGATCACGGCGCGGCGGCGGTCGATCCAGCCGTGCATGGCGGCGGCCTCGATCATCGAGTACTCGCCCGAGACCTGGTACGCCCAGACCGGCACCTCGCTCACGGCGGCGACGTCGGCGAGTACGTCGAGGTACGAGCCCGCGGGCTTCACCATCACGACGTCGGCGCCCTCGTCGATGTCGATCATGGCCTCGCGGAGGCCCTCGCGGCGATTGCCGGGGTCGAGCTGGTAGGTGCGGCGGTCGCCCTCGAGGGTCGACTCGACCGCGTCGCGGAACGGACCGTAGAACGCCGAGGCGTACTTCGCCGAATAGGCGAGGATCGCGGTGTGCGCGAACCCGGCGCCGTCGAGCGCCTCGCGCACGGCGGCGACCTGGCCGTCCATCATGCCGGAGAGCCCGAGCAGCTGCGATCCGGATGCCGCCTGCACGAGGGCCATCTGCTGGTACCGCTCGAGCGTGGCGTCGTTGTCGACCCGCCCGAGCGCGTCGAGCACGCCGCAGTGGCCGTGGTCGGTGAACTCGTCGAGGCACAGGTCGGTCTGCACGACGAGCGCGTCGCCGACCTCGTCGGCCACGACGCGCGTCGCGACGTTGAGGATGCCGTTCGGGTCGACACCGCACGAGCCGGTGGCGTCGCGGGTCTCGGGCACGCCGAACAGCATCACGCCGCCGACGCCGGCGGCCGCGGCATCCGCCACCGCCTGCTTCACGGAGTCCAGCGAATGCTGCACGACGCCCGGCATCGAGGCGATCGGCATCGGCTCGGTCACGCCCTCGCGGACGAAGACCGGCAGGACGAGCTCGGCGGGGTCGAGGCGGGTCTCGGACACGAGGCGGCGCAGGGCCGGCGTCTCACGGAGCCGCCGGGGCCGCACGCGGGGGGCGGGTGCGGAAGTCACCCGCCAAGCCTACGCGCGCCCGGCTGTGCGCCCGGTGGGCGCGGGCGGCTCAGGCGCTCGCGAGCGCCGAGTTCACCACGGCGTCGATCAGCGACTCGGCCGACCGCTCGGCGGCGATCACGTCGACGCGGAGGCCGAAGGCCGCGGCATCCTTCTGCGTCTGCGGGCCGATCGCGGCGACCAGCGTCCGCTCGGGGACCGGACCGAGCTGCGCCTGCACCTGCTCGGCGACGCTGCCCGAGGTCACGAGGATCGCGTCGACCTTGCCCGCGCGCACGTCGTCGACGACCTTCTGCGCGACCGGCACGCCGACGGTGCGGTACGCGACGACGGCCTCGACGTGGTGCCCGATGCGCTCGAGACCGACCGAGAGCACCTGCTTGGCGATCGCCGAGCGGAGCGCGAGGACGCGCAGCGGCACGACGCCCTCGGTCGCGGCCTCCCACTCCTCGAGGAGGCCACGTGCGGAGTTCTCCTCGCTGGGGACGATGTCGGCGCGGTACCCGGCGGCGACGAGGGCGGCCGCGGTGGTCTCTCCCACCGCGGCGACCTTCGTCGACTCCGGGATCACCGCGCCGTACGAGGACAGCACGTCGACCGTGGTCGCGCTCGTCACGGTGACCCAGTCGAAGCCGCCGGCGGCGAGCTTCGCGAGGGCGGCCTCGAGCGCCGGCTGGTCGTCGGTCGGCGCGAAGTTGATCATCGGCGCGATGACCGGCGAGGCGCCGCGAGCGCGGAGGGATGCGGCGACCGAATCCCCCCAGGGCCCGCCGCGGGGCACGAGCACGCGCCATCCTGCCAGCGGCTTGGAGCCGTCGGCTCCGGGCAGGTTGATCGCGCCGGTCATCGGTTCGAATTCGGTCACGGCGACTCCAGGGCAGGGGCGAGGTCGGCGGCGCCGTTGCCGAGGAGGTCCGCGACGACGCGGGATGCGACGTCGCGTGCCGCATCCGCCAGGTCGGCGGCCGAGCGGCTCTCGGGGGTGGCGGCGTGCGAACTGGTCAACTGCCGCGTCCCGTCGGCACTGTACACCGTCGCCGTGAGGAACAGAAGTTCGTCCTCCACGAACGCCGTGGCCCCGACGGGGGCCGCGCAGCCGGCCTCGAGGCCCGCGAGCACGAGCCGCTCCGCGAGCACCGTGGCCCGGGTCGTGACGTGGTCGACCGCCTGGAGCCCGCGCTCGAGTGCGCGCGAACCGCGCTCGTTCCGGACCTCGAGGGCGAGGGCGCCCTGCCCTGGCGCCGTCGGCCAGTCGCTCAGCGAGAAGCGCTCCGTCGCGGCATCCGCTCGCCCCAGTCGGCCGAGTCCGGCGGCCGCGAGGAGGACCGCGTCGAGCTCGCCCTGCTCGACGAAGCCGAGCCGCGTGTCGATGTTGCCGCGCACGTCCACCGCGACCACGTCGGGACGCGCCGCGGCGAGCTGCGCGATGCGGCGGGGCGAGCCCGTGCCGATGCGAGCGCCCTCGGGAAGGTCGGCGAGCGCGAGTCCGTCGCGCGCGCACAGCGCGTCGCGCGCGTCGGCCCGCTTGGGCACGGCGCCGAGCCGGAGCTGCGGGTGGTCGGCCGTCGGCAGGTCCTTCAGCGAGTGCACGACCACGTCGCACTCCCCCGCGATGAGGGCCTCGCGCAGGGCGGCGGCGAACACGCCGGTGCCGCCGATCGACTGCAGCGACGCGCGCGACGTGTCACCCTGCGTCGTGACGGTGACGATCTCGATGTCGGCGTCGGCCGCCTTGCCGAGGCGCTCCGCGATCTGCTTCGTCTGGGCGAGCGCAAGGGCGCTCCCCCGCGTCCCGACGCGGATCACCTCGCGCTGCGCCGCTGCCGCGGTCACGGTGCGATCCCCGCGAGGGCCGGCTTGAAGCCGAGGCGCACGTTCTCGCAGCAGCCGGGTCGGCACACGTCGTACCAGGGACCGAGGTCGGTCGCGTGCGGCCGCTCGGCGGCGGGGGTGCCGTTCACGCGCTCGAGCACGAGGTCGACGAGGCCGCTCACGTAGGCCGGGTGCACGCCGGGCGTGGGCACGCGGACGGCCGCGAGGCCGTGCTCCTCGGCCGTCTCCATGGCCTCCTCGTCGAGGTCCCACATGACCTCCATGTGGTCGCTCACGAAGCCGAGCGGCACGATCACGACGGCCTTGCGGCCCGCGCCCGGCAGCTCCGCGATGGCGTCGTTGACGTCGGGCTCGAGCCACGGCTGCGTCGGGGGGCCCGAGCGCGACTGGTACACGAGCTGCCACGGCACGTCGCCCGCGCCGGCCTCGCGCATGACGACCTCGGCGACGGCCAGGTGCTGGGCCGCGTACGCGCCGCCCTCGCCGAAGCCCCGCTCCGCGGGGCCCGACTTCGCGGCATCCGTCGTCGGGATCGAGTGCGTCGCGAACAGCACCTCGACGTCGGTGGTGGGGTCGAACGACTCGTGGTCGGCCTCGAGCTTCGCGATGGCCTCGCGCACGCCCTCGACGAAGGGCGCGACGAAGCCGGGGTGGTCGAAGAACTGGCGCACCTTGTCGATCTGCACGACACCGCCGAGACCGGTGTCCTCGAGCGCGTCGGCGAAGTCCTCGCGGTACTGGCGGCAGCTCGAGTACGACGAGTAGGCGCTCGTCGCGATCGCGATGAGCTTCGTGAAGCCGCGATCGCCCGCCTCGCGGACCGCGTCGTTCAGGTACGGGTCCCAGTTGCGATTGCCCCAGAGCACCGGCAGGTCGATGCCGCGGGCCGCGAGCTCGGCCTCCAGCGCGGCCTTCAACTCGCGGTTGTGCTCGTTGATCGGGCTCACGCCGCCGAAGTGGCGATAGTGGTGCGCGACCTCCTCGAGGCGCTCGTCGGGGATGCCGCGGCCGCGGGTGACGTTCCGGAGGAACGGGATCACGTCGTCCTGGCCCTCGGGCCCGCCGAAGCCGGCGAGCAGGATGGCGTCGTACGCGACGGGCGCCTCGACGTGCTCCGGACCGGGCTGCGCGGGCTCGGTCGCGCCCGGCACGATCGCGCCGGGGGCGAAGGGGGCGGATGTCGCGGCCGCCGGCTTCACGCCGCGAAGCGGGCGACCGGCCGCCGCGGCGGCGGCGCGCTCGGGCGATTCGGCGCCGGCACCGCCGAGGTTCGTCGCGGCCATTACTGGAGCACCTCCACGAGTTCGGCGGTCGTGATGCGGCGGCCGGTGTAGAACGGCAGCTCGTCGCGGACGTGGCGGCGCGCGTCGGTCGCCCGCAGGTCGCGCATCATGTCGACGAGGTCGGTGAGCTCGTCGGACTCCATCGGGAGCAGCCACTCGTAGTCGCCGAGCGAGAACGCCGACACGGTGTTGGCGACCACGCCGCGGAACGCGGCGCCCTTGCGCCCGTGCTCGGCCAACATGCGGCCGCGCTCCTCGGGCGGCAGCAGGTACCACTCGTAGCTCCGGACGAACGGGTAGATCGTGAGCCACGCCTTCGGCTCGATGCCGCGGAGGAACCCGGGCACGTGCGCCTTGTTGAACTCGGCGTCGCGGTGCACGCCCATCGCGTTCCAGGTCGGCAGGAGCGCACGCAGCAGGCGCGCACGGCGCACCTCCCGGAGCGCCCACTGCAGCCCCTCGGCGGTCGCGCCGTGCAGCCACAGCATGACGTCGGCGTCGGCACGCAGGCCCGACACGTCGTAGATGCCGCGGACGACGACGCCCTCGTCCTCGACGAGGCGGATCACGCCGTCGAGCTCGTCGACGAACCGGGGCACGTCGCGCCCGTCGAGGTCGTCGGGACGAGCCGGGTCCTTGCGGAGCACGGCGAAGAGCGTGTAGCCCTCGGGCGAGGGGGTCGGGTCGGACTCGGGTGCGCTCGCGGCTGCCCCTTCGGCAGCGGGGGAAGACATGGCACTATCCTCCCCCCGCAACCTGAAAGGTCAAAAAAGGGCGGCGACGGATGGCGCGTTCAGCGCGCCGCACGCTCGATCACGAACTCCGGCGTCTCGGCCAGCGAGCGCGCGACGACGCAGAATCGTTCGGTGCCCGTGCGCAGGCGCTCGAGGGTCGCGTCGTCGGCGTCGGTGTCGACGACCGCCGTGACCACGACGTCGAGCAGCCCGACGGGGACGTCGCGACTCATGCCGAGCGTGCCGCGCGCGTCGAACACGCCCTCGGCGCGGACCTCGGCGGAACGGATCTCGAGCCCCATCGCGGTCGCGACCGACCGGAGCGTGACGCCCGCGCACCCCACGAGCGCCTGGAGCAGCAGGTCGCCCGAGCACGCGTCGGATCCGTCGCCGCCCGTCGTCGGGTGCAGGCCCGTGCGGACCGGGCCGGCCCAGCCCTCGACGGTCGCCGTGATGCCGGGTTCGGCGAAGGTCGCGCGGGCGGCGACGGGCGCGATCGCGGTGTCGGGGTCGGTTCGGTACTGGTCCTTGAGCGGCGCCTGCAGCGCCCGGAGTGCGGCCTGGTCCATGGCGCCATCCTCGCCTCGCCGCGCCGGCGGCACAAACGCATGACGCCGCACCTCGGCCGACCCCCGCGCTCGCCGCATGAGGATCCGGCCGATGGCGCCGAGGGCGGCGGCATCGGCCTCATTCCCATGCACGGACGGTGGGATGCGCGCCCCGTGCGACCCGATCAGTCGGTGAGCAGCCGGGTGGAGTGCTCGAGATGCGCGCGCATGGCCTCCGGCCCGCGCTCGGGGAGCTCGACGAGCAGTCGCCGGTGCTCCTCGACGAGGTCGGCGACGTTGTAGTGCCGCCGGACGTGGGCGACGAAGAGCAGCAGCTCGCTGCCGATCGCGGTGTGGGCCTCGATGATGCGGGGGCTGTCGGATGCCGCGACCAACGCCGCGTGGTAGTCGGCGTGGTACCGCTCGATCCGCCGCCACGCGGCATCCGTCGCCCCGCCGGGTCCGCCGTCCGCGGCGGCCTCCATGGCGTCGCACGCCGCGGCGGCCGGGGCCAGGACCTCCTCGGGGAGGGTGCCGCCGAACCGCGCGAAGGCGATGCGCAGCGCCTCGACCTCGAGCGCCGCGCGCAGCTGCTGCAGCGCGATGATCTCGCGGTCGTCGAAGCTCGTCACGCGCACGCCGCGGTACGGTTCCGCGACGGCGAGCCGCTCGGCCACGAGGCGGTGGAATGCGGCGCGCACGGTGTGCCGGGAGACGCCGTGGCGCGCGGCCGCCGACTCCTCGCGGAGCGGCGTGCCCGGCGCCAGCGCACCGCTCAGGATCTCGTCGCGCAGCATCGCAGTGACGCGCTCGACGGCGGTCGACGCCGGGGCGGCGTCGACGCGATCCGGGTCAGTCGTCGAGGTTGGCACGCACCACGAGCCAGACGCCGACGCCGACGGCGACCACGACCCCGACGGCCACGGCGAGCGCCGCACCTGGCTGCTCGTCGGCGAAGCGCTGGATGCGGCGCTTCGCCCGCGCGGTCGCACGCGCCGCTCGCTTGGGCACGTTGAGCTTCTCCTCCAGCGCGCCGAGCGTGCCGGCGAGCTGGTCGCGGGCGGCGCGGGCGTTGTCGTGGGCCTGGAGGCGCGTCAGGTTGCGCTGCTGCTTCTTGTCGAGCCGGACGACGTCAGTGCTGGTCATAGTCGCCCCTTCCGGTGATCGCGTCGATGTCCTTGCGCACGCTCTCGATGGTCTCCAGCGGCTCGCTGCCGCGGCGGAAGTTCGCGAGCGCGATGCCGACGAGGATCGCGATGATGAGCAGCAGGACGCCGGACACCGTCAACGCGGCCGCCCAGCCCGGCATCACGAGCGAGAGCGCGAGGATGCCGGTCGCGATGAGCGTGCCGAGCAGGAAGATGCCGACGAACGCCGCCGCGATCACCAGCCCCGCGCCGATGCCGAAGTGCTTGGCCTTGTAGCTCAGCTCGGCCTTGATCTGGTCGATCTCGGCCTTGACGAGCGCCTGGATCTGGTCGGGCAGTTCACCGACCAGCGTGAACAGGGACCGGTCGTCGTTCAATGGTGCGGCCATCGGATGTCACCTCCGCGGGTCGTCAGGACGAGGACGAGGACGAGCCCGAGGAGCCCGAGGACTTCGACGCCGAGGAACCGGACTTCGCGCCGCCCGATCGGGACGATGCGCCCGATGAGCCCGTTCCGCCCGACTTCGTCGACGTCGATCCGGACGTGCCGCTCGACTTCGAGCCCGATGACGAGCTCGACGACCTCGAGCCGGAGCCGGTCGATCCGGACCCGTCGCCCCCGCTCACCTGACGCACCAGCTTCTTGGCGTTGTCGAGCACGGTGTCGCCCACGTCGCCGACGCGGGCCATCGTGAAGTCCTTCACGGTCTGCACACCGTCCTGGACGGCCGGCTTGTTCCAGACGTCCTCGGCGGCACGGCGGATCTGTTCGTAGCGTTCCCGTCCCGCTCTCGCGCCGAGCACGTAGCCCACGCCGAGACCGACGACGAAGAGGATCTTGCCCTTCATGTGCACCCCATCCCCCGCTGCGGTTCTTCTGACAGCGTCACTCCAGCGTAGACCCCGGGTGAAGCGGCGCAAGGGGGTTGCCGGGCGATCCGCCGGATCGTATGCCGATCCGGCTATGCATCCTCCGCGATGCGGAGCGCCCGGCGCCGGATGCGCTCGGCGGCCTCGATCGCGTGCGGCACGACCGAGGCGAGTCCGGTTCCGGCGACCCACGACCCGGCCAGCGCGAGCCCCTCCTCGTGGTCGAGCGCCGCCTCGAGCGCACGGACGCGGTCGCGCTGGCCGACGGCGGCCTGCGAGAGCGCATCGCGCCAGGCGGACCGTCCGTGGGCGCGCAGCTGCGAGGCGTCGAGGTCGACCCCGAGCAGCACGGATGCGTCGCGCAGCGCCAGTTCGGCGACCGCCGCGTCGTCGAGGCCTTCGAGCGGGCTCGCGGCCCCGGCACGGCCGTACGAGAGCCGGACCACGTGGCGGCCGCCCGCGGCATCCGCCAGCCACGGCCACTTGGCGCTCGAGTGCGTGAGCGCCTTGGCGGCGACGCCGGGCGTACCTGCGGCCACGAGCACGCCCGTGCCGCGGGGGGCCGCGTCGAGCTCGGGCGCGTCGAGCACCAGCGTCACGAGTTCGACGGATGCCGCGGCCGGCCAGTCCTCGTCGAGGGCGCGCTCGGCGGCGATGCCCGCGAGCAGCCCGCGCGAGACGTGCGCCGGCGTAGCGACGATGGCGAATCGCGCGTCGATGGTGACGGACGCCACGGGGCCGGCGTCCCGCGTTTCCCCCTGTGCGCCGGCGATGGGCGCGACGACCGTCTCGCCGAGGGCCCGCCAGCCGGATCCGGAGCCTGACGCCCCCGTTGCGCCCGCGTCGGCCTCGGCCGGCCGGCGTTCGAGCGCGGTCGCGCGCACGCCGGTCCGCACTTCCGCGCCGAAGCGCGCGAGTTCGGTCGTGAGCGCGTCGACGAGCGTGTGCATGCCGCCCTGCAGCCCGAGCACCGCGCCGCCGGCGCGACGCGCCTCGACGAGCTGTGCGACCCCGCCCGAGAGCGACCCGGCACGGGTCATGGCCTCGTTGAGGCCGGGCGCGACGACGTCGACGTCGAGGTCGTCGGGGTCGGTCGAGTAGACGCCGGCGGAGATCGGCGTCACGAGCCGGTCGAGCACGACGTCGCCCATCCGCTGCCGGACGAGCGGGCCGAGCCGCTCGACGCGTCCGATCTTCAGGATCGGCGTGATGCGATCGCGCCAGGCGCGCCAGGCGCCGCGCCAGCCGATGATCGCGCGCACGTCCTCCCCGAGCGGGTTGGCGGGGATGCCGAGCACGCCGGTCCGGGGCAACCGTGCGGCGCGCGTCGCGCCGCGGTCGCCCCACACCAGCCACGCCCCGGCCGGGTTCGGCGACTCCACGGCGTCGCCGAGGCCCAGGCGCTCGACGAGCTTCGAGACGGCGTCGTTGCGGGTCGCGAACGATTCGGCGCCCGAGTCGAGCGCGAGGCCGTCGACCTCGATGCGACCGACGCACCCGCCCGGGCGCTCGGCCTGCTCGAGCACGACCACCCCGAGGCCGAGCCGTGCGCACTCGAGCGCGGCGACGAGGCCGGCCACGCCGCCGCCGAGCACGACCACGTCGGCGGTGCGGTGGTCGGGTCGCGCGTCGGGCTCGGTCATCGTCCGGCCTCGTGCACGAGCTCGACGACGCGCGTGAGCACGGTCGGGTCGGTCTCCGGGGGCACCCCGTGGCCGAGGTTGAACACGTGCGACGGCGCCGTGCGGCCGCGCGCGATCACGTCGCGCACGGCGCCCTCGAGCACCGGCCACGGGGCGGCCAGCAGGGCCGGGTCGAGGTTGCCCTGCAGGGGCACGCCTTCGCCGACGCGGAGCGCGGCGACGTCGAGCGGCACGCGGTAGTCGACCCCGACGACGTCGACGCCGACCGACTTCATCGCGCCGAGCAGCTCGCCCGTGCCGACGCCGAAGTGCACGACCGGGACCGCGTGGGTGCCGGCGGAGCCGGAGGCATCCGTCGTCTCGTAGGTGAGGTCGTGCACGTGCGTCAGCGCTGCCGCCGAGGCCGGGGCGACGTGCGCCTCGTAGTCGGCGAGCGAGAGCGCGCCCGCCCACGAGTCGAAGAGCTGTGCGGCGGATGCTCCCGCGAGCACCTGGGTGCGGAGGAACCGGCCGGTGAGCTCGGCGGTCCAGTCCATGAGGGCGCGCCACGCGCCCGGGTCGGCGTGCATGAGCGTGCGCGCGGCGAGGTGGTCCTTCGACGGCCCGCCCTCGGCGAGGTAGGCCGCGAGCGTGAACGGCGCGCCCGCGAACCCGATGAGCGGGGTCGAGGTCGGGGCGCCGGGCGCGGTGAGCGTCGCGAGCTCGGCGACGGTGCGCCGCACGGCCTCGTCGATCGGGCCGGCGGCCTCGTCGAGCCGCGCGGGGTCGATCGCGGTGAGTTCGGCGACGGCCGCGGCATCGCCGTAGGCACGGCCGAAGACGGGCCCGCGACCGGGCTGGATCTCGACGTCGACGCCGACCAGCTTGAGGGGCACGACGATGTCGCTGAAGAAGATGCCCGCGTCGACGCCGTGCCTGCGCACCGGCTGCAGCGTGATCTCGGCGGCCATGGCCGGGTCGAGGCACGCGTCGAGCATGCGCGTGCCGACGCGGAGCTCCCGGTACTCGGGCAGCGATCGTCCGGCCTGCCGCATGAACCAGACCGGCAGCGTATCGCTGCGGAGGCCCCGGTAGGCGCGGACCAGGCGCGAGTCGTGCGTGAGGCCGGCGGCGAGCGGATGCTGCGGGGAGAGGTTCACCGTGACATCCTCTCCCATCGGGGCTGGACGGGCACTGTGGCCGCGGCCCCGTCGGAGCGGCCGGACGGACCCTCGATCGTCGGCCGATCGGAGAACCGGGTCTGGTGGTCGCGCTCCCACACCGCTAGGGTCGGTCGCGTCGTGCGTCCCCGGCACGACGACGCGCCCGCACCACCCCCGCGTCGCGCGCCTCCGCCACCCACGGAGAAGACCCAGTGTCCAGCATCGCAACGCGGCATCGCACCGGACTCATCGTGCTCGTCGCAGCCTTCGCGGCCCTCGTCGTCGTCGGACTCGTGCTCGGCGGCCGACAGGTCGACCGCGTCGTCCCGACCCTCCCCGACGTGCCCGGCACACCGGTCGCGCTCGGGCTCGCCGCCGTCGCCGGCATCATCGTCCTCGTCTCGGCGATCGTCCGCGGCGCGGCATCCGCTCGCGCACGCGCCCGGCACCGCGCGCTCGACGCCGTCCACGCGGGCGTCGTGAGCCGCGGCATCCGGAACCGCGACCTCGTCGCCCGCCTCGAGGAGCTGGCCCGCCCGGGCAGTCGCGCCCCCCGACTGCCCGGGCGTTTCTCGGTGGTCGCCGACGACCACGGCATCTCGTTCTGGGGCGGGGGCCGCCGGCCGAGGCGTGTCGCCGCGTTCCCGTGGCGCGAGGTGCGCAACATCCGCGCCGACTCGACGGTCGCCGGCAGCACGAGCGTGCCGGTCGCGGTCGTTCGGATCCGCCGCGACGGCTCGAGCATCGAGCTGCCGATGATGCTGAGCGATCCGCGTCCGGGTCGGTACGCGCTGACCGACGGGCCGTTCTACGCGACGGTGCGGGCGTGGAAGGCGCGCCACCGCGCGGCGCTCGCCGCCGAGGGCCTCGAGCTCCCGCCGCTCACCGGGGCGATCCCGATCATCCGGCAGGATCGCCCGGCCGCCTGAGCCGGGCGGGCACCGAACGGCGACGCTCGTCCCCGTCGGCGGATCGTGACGTGGCCGGTCCGGACCGGTTTCGACGGCGGGTAGAATCGTGCGGTGCTCATCTGTCTCTCCGCGAGCCACAAGAACGCCGGCTTCGACATGCTCGAACGTCTCTCGGCGTCCTCCGAGCACGCCGGACCCAGGCTGACCGACGGGCACGACGCCGTCCAGGGCGCCGTCGTCGTGTCGACGTGCAACCGCTTCGAGGCGTACCTCGATCTCGACATCCCGCACGGGGACTCGCCCGTCGAGGCGGTGCACGACGCGATCTTCGCCGTCGGCGACGTGGCCGGCCTGTCGACCGACGAGCTGCGCAGCACCTTCGACTTCGTGCACGGCAACGCCGTCGCCGGTCACCTCTTCTCCGTCGCCGCGGGCCTCGAGTCGGTCGTCGTCGGCGAGGGCGAGATCGCCGGCCAGGTGCGGCGGTCGCTCGAGCGCGCCCGCGCCGAGGGCACGACGACCGCCGAGCTCGAGCGGCTCTTCCAGCGCGCCTCGCAGACCTCGCGAAAGGTGAAGAACCGCACGGGCATCGGCCACGAGGGCCGCTCCCTGGTCCGCCTCGCGCTCGACCTCGCCGAGAGCCGCGTGACGGACTGGTCGGCCGTGCGGGTGCTCCTCGTCGGCACCGGGCGGTACGCGGGTGCGTCGCTGGCCGCGCTCCGCGACCGCGGCGTGGTCGACGTCGCCGTGCACTCCGTCTCGGGTCGCGCGAGCCGCTTCGCCGCGAACCACGGCATCGAGGCCGTCTCGAACGGCGACTACGCGATGGCCGCCGCGGGCGCCGACCTCATCGTGACGTGCACGACGGTCGAGCACCACGTGGTCGACCGCTCGCTGCTCGAGCTCGGCCGGGCCGAGCTGGCCGTGGCCGACGGCCGCGCACCGGTCGCGCTGCTTCCCGGTCGCGAGTCGCCGACGGATGCCGCAAGCTCGACGGATGCCGCAGCCGACGATGCTCCCGGCCAGCTCGTCATCGACCTCGGGCTCCCGCGCAACGTCTCTCCCGACGTCGTCGACGTCGCGGGCGTCGAGCTGCTCGACCTGGAGACCATCAAGATCCACGCGCCGCTCGAGGAGTTCGGGTCGACCGACGCGGCCCGGGAGATCGTCGACCGCGCCGCCCGGAACTTCGGCCGCGTCGCCGAGGAGCTCGACCTCGCCCCCGCCGTCGTGGCCCTCCGCCGCCACGTGTTCGACGTGCTCGACGCCGAGATCGAGCGGGCCCGCTCGCGCGGCGACGACGACGCCCGCACCGAGGCCGCGCTGCGGCACATGGCGGGCGTCCTGCTGCACACCCCGATGGTGCGCTCCCGCGAGTACGCGCGCGCGGGCGAGCAGCAGGCGTGGCTCGACGGGCTCGAGGCGATCTTCGGCATCCGGCCCGAGGCGCAGCCCTCGGCGTCCGATGCGGGCGTCGGCCCGACGGCCGACGGCATCGCCGACGATCGCCCGGCATCCTCCGCGGGCTGAGCCCGCTCGCGGCCCGATGGAACGCGACGGGCCCGGCCGTGAACGGCCGAGCCCGTCGTCACTTCGTCGCGTCGCTACGCGTACTGGCGCCAGACCGTCGCGATGACCACGTTCGCGATCGACAGCACGGCGAGCGTGGGGAGGACCCACCGGGCGAGCGTCTCGCGCTTGCGGTTCACCAGCACGATCACGAGGATCGCGATCAGGATCAGCAGCTTCACCGTGATCTTGACGTTGTCGGGCTCGCGGCCGAGCGGGTACTGCAGTCCGACGAGGATGATGCCGGTCACGAGCATCGTCCACGCTCCGTGGACGATCGCGGGGATGATGCGCGCCGTGCGGGAGCGCTGGGCGGCGAGCTCGACGAGCACCCCTCCGAGCAGGCTGGCGACGCCGATGATGTGCACGGCGAGGATGACGTTCTTGAGGATTTCCATCGGGCTCCGATCGGGTGATGCCGACAGGTCGTCGGCAACATACCGACAGTATGTCAGGAAACGATGGGAGCTCCGAATTCAGCCGTCTCGCCGGATGCCGTGCTCGAGCATCCCGATCAACGAACTGGAGGCCGCGTCGACCGGAACGCCGTGCGCGACGAGCTGCATCGCCGACGCGAGGGCTCCCTGCACGAAGGCGCCGACGATCCGCGCGTCCGCGACGCCGAGCTCATCGAGCACGCCGACGAGGGGCGAGGTCAGGCGGTCGTGCACGGCCATCATGTCGTCGCGGCTCGTCGGCGACAGGTCCGCCTCGCGGAGCACGGTCGCGATGCGATGGTGTCCGTCGGCCGTCATCGCCAGGGCCGTGACCACGTAGGCGCGCAACCGTCCCATCCCGGGCTCCGCGGCGTCGAGCGCGTCCGCGATCTCCGCGTTCCACTCGTCGAAGACCTGCAGGGCGACGGCGACGAGCAGGTCGTCACGTGACGCGAAGTACTCGTAGAACGAGGACCGGGAGAGGCTCGCGCGGCGGGTCACCGCAGCGGGCGTCGCGGCCGCCACCCCGTCGGCCTCGAGCACTTCGCGCGTCGCGAGCAGCAGCGCCGTCCGCTGCGCGGCGCGGTGCTCCGCGACGGTCGGTGCGCTGATCTTCGGCATCCCTCGATTATCCGCCCATGCGGGCGCGGTACGCTGCCGTTCGATGTCCGCCATCCTCCACGCGCTGCCCGACGAGGCGGCCGACGCCGGCCCGCCGTCCCTCCGCCTGCCGTTCCACGTCGCCGAGGTCGAGCACCGGCCGTTCACGACCGCGCGGATGACGCTGCGGCCGCTCGCGGCGTACGACGCCGACGACGTCTGGGAGTACCAGCGCCTCCCCGAGGTGCTCCGCTACATCCCCTGGCCCGAGCGCGAACGCGACGAGGCCCGCGAGCACACCGAGGCGCGCGCCGGCATGCGCCGGCTCGTCGCCGGCGGCGACGCGATCTTCCTCGCGATGGTGCTCGACGGGCGCGTCATCGGCGACCTGATGGTCCGGCTCTCGAGCGTGGAGCACGCGTGCATCGAGATCGGCTGGGTCATGCATCCCGACTTCCACGGGCGCGGCCTCGCGACCGAGGGCGCCGACGTGCTGCTCGACCTCGCCTTCGGACGGCTCGCCGCGCATCGCGTGGTCGCGCACCTGGACGCCCGCAACGCGGCATCCGCCGGCCTGTGCGAGCGGCTCGGCATGCGGCGCGAGGCGACCATCGTCGAAGAGGAGTACAACGACGGCGAGTGGCAGGACACGGCCTCGTACGGCATGCTGCGACGCGAGTGGCGCGCGCTGCGCGCCGGCGCCGTCACCGGGAATCCGGCCTAGCCGACCGAGAGCGTCCAGTCCTCGGTCGACCGGACGACCACGACCGAGGGCCCGGCCGCGAGCGGCACGCTACCGTCGTACGCACCCGTCACGTCGATGAGCGCCGCGCCTCCGAACGCCTGCTGCGACTGCTGGGCGACGACGAACGGGTCCTCGGCGTCGTCACCGGTATGGGTCGCGGCGAGCGTCGCCGCGCCGCGGCCGTAGAGGTAGACCGTGTCGTCCTCGCCGTTCGCGGCGTTCGGCAGCTCGGACGCCGCGGACATCTGCTCGATCGAGAGCGTCCACGAGCCGCTCGCCGTCACCTGCACGCTGCGCGCCGACGAGGCATCCGCCACGCCCCAGGCGGTCGTGCCCTCGTAGTCGTCGGTCGCGTCGACGAGCGGGTCGCCCGAGGGCTGGTTCGACGCGTCGAGCAGGGTCAGCGTGAACGCGGCTCCGCCGTCGCCGTCGAACGTGGCCGTCACGATCCCGCCCGCGACCCCGTCCGGGATCGCCACGACGTCGTCGCCCGTGCCGCTCGCGTCGACCTTCGTGAACGTGCCCCAGGTCTGGTCGGCCCACTCCTGCACCGTCGCGGTCGGCGTCTCGGTCGGGCCGGCCGTCGGCGTCTCGGTCGGCGTGGTCGAGGGCGACGCCGACGGCGTCGGCGAGGCGGTCGGCTGCACGGTCGTGCCCAGCGCGCCGGTGCCGTACAGCACGCCGAGGATGATCGCCAGCACCAGGGCCGCACCCGAGACGACCGTGCCGGCGGTCGCGACGCCCTTCGAGCGGTCCGCCTTCGTCAGGCCCACGATGCCGAGCACGAGGCCGATCGCGGCGAGCACGACGGCCGCGATCCAGGCCCACTCCCACGCGAGCGCCAGCACGGCGACGACGGCCGCGACGATGCCGACGACGAGCGCCCCGACGCCGAGGCCGTTGCGCTGCTCGGGCCGCCCCTCCGGCTCGGGACCCGGCGCGTCGAGCACCTCGGTTCGGCCGTCGTCGGGCGGGTTCGGTCCGGATGCGTTCGTCATCATTCCCCCGTGGATGCTCGGACGTGCGCTCCCGCGCCATGATGGCAGGCGGAGTGGGGAGCGGCAACGACTCCGCAGGCGCGTCAGCCGGCTCGCGGGAGCGTGACGGCGAGCACCGCGCCGCCCTCCGGCGCGTTCGACGCCGACGCGTCGCCGCCGTGCGCGCGGGCGATGCCGCGCACGATCGCGAGCCCGAGCCCCGCGCCCCCCGTCACGTCGAGCCGATGCGGGGAGCGCGCGGACGACCCGCGCCATCCGGCTTCGAACGCGTGCGCGAGGTCGTCCTCCGCGAAGCCCGGGCCGCTGTCGGCGACCGCGAGGCGCACCACGTCGCCCTCCCCGTCGACCGTGACCGCGATGCTCCCACCCGACGGGGTGTGCTGGAGCGCGTTCGCGAGCAGGTTCGCGACCGCGCGTCCGAGCTGCAGCGCGTCGCCCTCGACCGTGGTCGACGCGTCCGGCGAGACGACGAGGACGAGCCGCACGCCCGCACCGTCGGCGAGGCCGCGCAGCTCCGCGACGGCGTCGCTCGCGACATCCGCCAGCGACAGCCGCTCGGTGCGCAGGTGCAGCGTGCCCGCGTCGATCTGCGAGACCGCGAACAGGTCGGCGACGAGCGCGTCGAGCCGGTCGACCTGCGACGCGATCCGGGCGAGGTAGCGGTCCGGGTCGGGCGCGAGCCCGTCCTGCAGTGCCTCGGCCTGCGCGCGGATGCCGGCGAGCGGCACGCGCAGGTCGTGCGCGACGCGCGTCACGAGCTCGCGGCGCGCCTGCTCCTGGCGTTCGACCTCCTCGCGCGCGGCGCGGATGCGGGCGTCGGATGCCGCGAGCTCGTCGAGCACGGCCCGGAACTCGCCGATCGGCAGCGGGCGCGATTCGACCGGGATCCCGCGGCCGAGGTCTTCGGCGGCGGACCGCAGGACACGGGCAGCGCGCGCGATCTCCGCGCCGAGGATCGACGCGGTGAGGATCGCGACCACCCCGCTCGTGACGGCGATCGCGAGTGCGATCTGCGCGTCGTGGTCGGAGAGGTACATCGCCTGCGTCGCGACGAGCACCCCCCCGACGACGGACGCCACGGCGGCGACGACGACCGTGACGAGGTGCACCACGATGGGCGCCCACGCGAACCGGCGCAGCAGCAGCCACGCCGCGAAGCCCACCGCGGCGGCGATCGCCGCCGAGACGGCGACGACGAGGAGGAGGTCGGTGCCGCTCACGGAGTCGCCTCCGTGCCCGGCGTGCCGGAGGTATCCGGCCCGCCCGCGGCGCCCGGGGCGTCGAAGCGGTAGCCGTAGCCCCAGACCGTGACGAGCAGGCGCGGGCTCGCGGCATCCGCCTCGATCTTCTCACGCAGCCGGCGCACGTGCACGGTGACCGTCGAGAGGTCGCCGTGGCTCCAGCCCCACACGCCCTGCAGCAGGTCCTCGCGTGAGAATACGGTGCCCGGCCGGCGGGCGAGGAAGGCGAGCAGCTCGAACTCGCGCTGCGTGAGCGACAGGCTCCGGCCGTCGAGCGAGACGGTGTGCGCGGCGGTGTCGATACGGAGCGGCCCGCGCGAGATCACCGCGGTCTCGGAGCCCGCGACCGCCGCGCCCGCCGCCTCGACGGCGAGGGCCCGGCGCAGCACCGACTGCACGCGGAGCGTCAGCTCGCGCGGCGAGAACGGCTTCGCGAGGTAGTCGTCGACGCCGGCCTCGAGGCCCGCGATGCGGTCGTCCTCGCCGCCGAGCGCCGTGAGCATGATGACCGGGACCTGCGAGTGCGCGCGGATGCGGCGGCACACCTCGATGCCGTCGACGCCGGGCAGCATCCGGTCGAGCACGACGAGGTCGGGGCGCTCGGCCGCGATCCGGTCGAGGGCGACGAACGCGTCGGCCGCCTCCTGCACGCGGAAGCCCGCCGACTCGAGGTACGCGCGGCACACCTCGAGCACGGTCGGGTCGTCGTCGACGAGCAGCACGAGACGCCCGTCGAGCAGCAGGTCCGCGTCAGCCGGCACCGATCACCTCCTCGAGGCGTGCGATCGGATCGTACAACCCCGCGTCGAGGATCCACGTCTGCAGCGTCTTGTCGAACCCGGTCACGACCACGACGCCGACGATGATGAAGACCACGCCGATCGTGCGCCGGAACCATCCGTCGGGGTTCGCGAGCCACCCGAGCCGGCGCACGAGCGTCCGGCCGAGGAGCGCGATGAGCAGCAGCATGCCGGCGAGCCCGACCGCGTAGGCCACGACGTAGAGCACGCCCTCGCCGAACGAGACCGGCAGCACCGCGGCGACGATGAGCGCGTACGTCGGGCTGCAGCTCGAGAACACCGGCCCGAGCGCCGCGCCCGTGAGGATGTCGCCGCCGACGCTCTGCCGCCGCACCGACCGGTCGAGCAGCTCGCCGCTGCGCGCCTGCAGCCCGAGCGCCGTCGACAGGCGGTCCCACAGCTGCGGGAACAGCAGGTCGACGCCGAGCAGGATCACGATGCCGCCCGCGATCACCTGCCACACCTGCGGCGGGATGCCGAGCAGCGCGGTGGTCGCCTTCAGCAGCAGCGTGAAGACGACGACGGATGCCGCGAGCGACGCCGCGATCAGGTACGGGCGCCAGCGCGCGCGGCGCTCGTCGCCGCCGCGGACGATCGACCCGCCCACGACGACGGGGAGGAGCGGCAGCACGCAGGGCGCGGCGACGGTGAGGACGCCCGCGGCGAGGGCGAGGGTGAGCGAGGCGGTCATGCGGCGGCTCCGCGGGTCACGGCATCGCGGCGACGAGCGACTCGACCGACGGGTCCTCGTAGAGCACGACGCTCGAGATCTTCTCGCCCGCGTCGTCGACGAACACGATCGTCGTCTGGATCGTCACGCCGTACTGCTGGCGCAGGTCGGTGCGCGAGTCGTAGTCGACCTTGAAGACGGTGAGCCCGTCGGGCGCGCCCTCGGACCTCAGGTCCTCGTCGAGCGCGCGGCACTTCGGGCACCAGCTCGCGTGGAAGAACAGCGCCTTCGCTCCGGCCGTCGCCTCGATCGCGCCGTCGGTGTAGTCGAGGTAGGCGCCCTCGGCCGGGGCCTCCTCCGCGAGGTCGGTGCCCGTCTCGTCGGCGGCGGTTGCCTCGGGCGTCGCGCCGGCGTCGGGGGTCGACTCCGGCGTACTCGCCGCCGATCCGGGCGCGGGCGCGTCGCTCTCGCCGGCCGTGCCGGTCGCGGCGCATCCCGTCAGCGCGATGGCCGCGACGAGCAGGGCGGCTGCGGCGGCGCCGGAGGTTCGTGCGGATCGTGCAGGCATCGGGCGTCCTCGTCTCGTGCGCGGGCGACATCCGCCCGCTGCATTCCACGGTAGGCGCGGCGAGGCGCTGCAGGTGGGCCCATGGGATTACGGAACGCTGACGGCGCCCCGACCAGGAGGGCCGTCATCCCAGAGCGGTCGGGCGGCGGGCAGTGCGGCGAGGTCGGCGGATGGCACGTGGTGGCCCAGTTCGGCGACGCCGTGTTCGGGCCACGAGAGCACGAGGTCGAAGCCGTCGCGCATCGGCGCTCCGGTCCACAGCCAGAGCTCGACGTTCACGTCGTATCGGTCGTGTCCACCGCCGCCACCGCCGCCGAGCACCTGCAGCGTGGGCGGCGCGAGGTCGCCGTCGACGTGCGCGACCTGCTGGTGGTCGATCGGCAGCAGGCGCGTGCCGTCGGCGAGCCGCACGCCGACGTGCATGCCGTCGGGCTCGGGGAACCGCGCGGGGAACCACGCGTGGCGCTCCATCATGCGTCGCTCCCACTCGCGCGGGCTCTCGACGGTGCGCCGGTGCACCCACCGCATCGTCAGCCGCAGCCCGGACGAATATGCGGCGAGCTCACCGAGGATCAGCACCGTGGCGTCGTCGCGATGGGGCACCTCGTCGCGCGCCGCCCGACCGGGCAGCTCGTGCTGCGGCGGCTGCAGCCATTCCGGCATGGGCGGCACCTCGGGCTCGGGGCCGGGCTCCGGCGGATCCACGTCGAAGAACCCACCGAAGCTCGCGCGCATGCGGCTCACCCTATCGACGTGGCCCGCCCCGCGGCATCCGCTCGCCCGAACGGTCGCAGATGCACGGTCGGACCCGCCATCCGCGACTTCTCGACGAACGCGCGGCGGCGCGCTGCGCCGCGGCGCGGCGGCGCGGCGGCGCGCTGCGTGCGAGCGCGCGGCGCGGCTCAGGCGCCGATGAGGCGCGCGGCGAGGTACCCCTCGAGCTCGGCGAGCGGCACGCGCTCCTGGCCCATCGTGTCGCGGTCGCGCACGGTCACGGCCTGGTCGTCGAGCGAGTCGAAGTCGACCGTGATCGCGAACGGCGTGCCGATCTCGTCCTGTCGGCGGTAGCGGCGGCCGATCGCGCCGGCGTCGTCGAAGTCGACGTTCCAGTGCTTGCGGAGGGTCGCGGCGACCTCACGGGCGAGCGGCGAGAGCTTCTCGTTGCGCGAGAGCGGCAGCACCGCGGCCTTGACCGGCGCGAGGCGCGGGTCGAGCTTCAGCACCGTGCGGGTGTCGACGCCGCCCTTCGCATTCGGCACCTCCTCCACGTGGTACGCGTCGACGAGGAACGCCATGAGCGAGCGGGTCAGGCCCGCCGCGGGCTCGATGACGTACGGGGTCCACCGCTCGTTCTTCTGCTGGTCGAAGAACGACAGGTCCTTGCCGGAGTGCTTCGCGTGCGTCGACAGGTCGAAGTCGGTGCGGTTGGCGACGCCCTCGAGCTCGCCCCACTCGCCGCCCGTGAAGCCGAAGCGGTACTCGATGTCGACCGTGCGCTTGGAGTAGTGGCTGAGCTTGTCCTTCGGGTGCTCGAACAGGCGCAGGTTCTCGGGGTCGATACCCAGGTCGACGTACCACTGGAAGCGCGTGTCGATCCAGTACTGGTGCCATTCCTCGTCGCTGCCGGGCTCGACGAAGAACTCCATCTCCATCTGCTCGAACTCGCGCGTGCGGAAGATGAAGTTGCCGGGCGTGATCTCGTTGCGGAACGACTTGCCGATCTGGCCGATGCCGAACGGCGGCTTCATGCGGGCCGCCTGCAGCACGTTGCCGAAGTTCACGAAGATGCCCTGCGCGGTCTCGGGCCGGAGGTAGTGCAGGCCCGACTCGTCGTCGACGACGCCGAGGAACGTCTTGAGCAGGCCCGAGAACGCACGGGGCTCGGTCCACTGGCCGCGCGTGCCGCAGTTCGGGCAGACGATGTCGAGCAGGCCGTTCTCGGGCTCACGGCCCTTCTTCGCCTCGTAGGCCTCGACGAGGTGGTCCTCCCGGAAGCGCTTGTGGCAGTGCAGGCACTCGATGAGCGGGTCGCTGAAGACCTCGACGTGGCCGGACGCCTCCCAGACCTGCTTGGGCAGGATGACGCTGGAGTCGAGGCCGACGACGTCGTCGCGGCCCTGCACCATCGACCGCCACCACTGCCGCTTGATGTTCTCCTTCAGCTCGACGCCGAGGGGGCCGTAGTCCCACGCGGATCGGGATCCGCCGTAGATCTCACCCGCCTGGAAGACGAAGCCCCGGTGCTGGGCGAGCGTGATGACGGAATCGAGACGGGTGGGTGCGGCCACGGTGGCTCCAATGGTCCAGGAAGGGAATCGGGCGAGTCGCCCGCGAAGTCGCTGTCCATCCTACGAAATGTGCAGGGCGACGGATGCCGCGGCTTCGCGCCGCACTGGCGCCGCGCACGGCCGCGGGGCGCCCGCCGGTGTACAACGGCCGGGGAGGGAGGGTCGCATGGGCTTCACCCGACGCGTGTTCCTCACCGGCGTGGCCGTGGTCGGCGTGCTCGCCGTCGGCCGCGTCGTCGGCGACCGGCAGGCGGCCGAGGATGAGCGGGCGGCGGTCGAGGAGTTCCCGGCGCCGGAGCTCGCACGGGTCGAGGTCCCGGCCGGCGCGCTGACCGCACTCCCCGCCGATTCGGGGCCGGTCATGGCCTGGACGGTCGACGACGGGACCGACTCGGCCGTGGTCGGCGCCTACACCGCGTTCGCCGCGGCGAACGGCATCCGCCTGACCTACTTCGTGAACGGCACCTACCCGTCGTGGGACGACAACGCCGAGGCGCTCCGTCCACTCGTCGAGCGCGGCCAGATCCAGCTCGCGAACCACACGTGGTCGCATCCCGACCTGACCACCCTGAGCGGCGCCGAGATCCAGTGGCAGCTGCAGCACAACCACGACTACCTGCAGTCGGTGTACGGCGTCGACGCCCGTCCGTACTTCCGGCCGCCGTACGGCCTGCACGACGCCAGGGTCGATGCCGCGGCCGCCGCGATCGGCTACACCGTGCCGACCCTCTGGTACGGCTCGCTCGGCGACTCCGGCGAGCTCGGCCAGCAGCAGATCATCGACCTCGCCGACGAGTGGTTCGGCGCGGGGCGCATCGTCATCGGGCACCTCAACCACGACCCGGTGGTCCACGTGCTGCCGCGCCTGAAGGAGATCCTGGACGAGCGCGGACTCGCCACGGTCACGCTGAACGACGTGTTCACGTCGGAGCAGCATCCCTAGTCGCGGTCCGTAGGCTTGACGGATGCCGCTCCCCGACCTGCACGTCGCCGCCGTCGCGCTCGTGCGCGACCGGCGCGTCCTCATGGTCACGGCCCGCGGTCGCGAGGTGCACTACATGCCCGGCGGCAAGCTCGACCCGGGCGAGACGCCCGCCGAGGCCGCGGCGCGCGAGGCGCTCGAGGAGGTCGGGCTCGTGCTCGACCCGGCGCAGCTCGTCGAGGCGTTCACCGTCCGCGCGCTCGCGCACGGGCAGGAGGAGGGCCGATTCGTCCGCATGCACGTCTTCCTCGCCGAGACGGATGGCGCGCCCGTGCCCTCGAACGAGGTCGGCGCGATCCACTGGGTGGGTACCGCCGACGCCGACCGATGCCCGCCGGCGGGTCGCGACGTGCTGCGGCGGCTCGCGGCATCCGACCTCATCGACTGATGCCCCGCTCCCGCGGGGCGCACGGGGGCGGCGCAACGCCCGCGCAACCCCTCGGGCGACCCCGAGGCGCATCCGGCATGATCGAGTGATCGGCCGGGAGGGGGTGCGGATGTCGCGGACACGCGAGTTCCGACGCGGGGACGAGGTCACGGTGATCACCGAGTCGGGCGCAGGCCGCCCGACGTACGTGCTCGTGCACGGCATCGGCATGGGTCACCGCTACTGGTCCGACCTCGCGGACGAGCTCGCGCGGGACGGCCGGGTGCTCGCCCTCGACCTGCCGGGCTTCGGCGATGCACCGGAACCGCCGGAGACGCCGACGATCGCGGCGTCGGGGGCCCAGCTCGCCGAGTTGGTCGAGGCCGAGTGCGGCGGCGAACCGGTCGTGCTCGTCGGGCACTCGATGGGAACGCAGATCGTGGCGGAGGCGGCGGCGCAGCGGCCCGAGCTGGTGGCATCCGTCGTGCTCATCGCGCCGACCGTGAATCCGCGCGAGCGCTCCGCCGTCATGCAGGGCCTGCGGCTGCTCGAGGACCCGTCGCTCACGCGCCCGAAGGTGGTCGCCCTCGGCATCCGGTCGTACCTTCAGGCCGGGCCGCGCTGGTACTTCCGCAAGCTGCGACGCATGCTCGACCACCGCATCGAGCTCGTGCTCCCGGACGTCGCGATGCCCGCGCTCGTGGTCCGGGGCGAGCACGACCGGCTCGCGCCGCGCGCGTGGGCCGAGCAGGTCGCACGGATGCTGCCCCGCGGCCGCTACGTCGAGATCCCCGATCGCGGCCACGAGACCATGGTCACGGCAGGCGAGCGGGTCGCCGACCTGATCGTCCGGCATGCGCGCGGGGAGCACGTCGGGCACGACGTGCAGCGGGTCTCGGAGCCGCAGGAGCTCTCGGCGATCGCGCGCGGATGGTGGTGGGCGCGCGACTACGTGTACGCCGGCATCCGGCAGCTCGCGATCGTCGTCGAGGGCTGGAACCCGCCGGCACGCTGGCGCCGCGGCCGCGACGACCTGCCGGAGGTGCTGCTCCTGCCCGGCATCTACGAGCACTGGTCGTTCCTGCGGCCGCTCGGCGACGCGCTGAACGGCTCGGGCCACCGGGTGCGCGTCGTGCACGGCATGGGCACGAACCGGCGCGGGATCGCCGACACGGCGCGGAGGCTCGGCCGGGCGATCGAGCGCCGCCCGGCGACGGCCGCCGGCCGGGTGATCGTCGCGCACAGCAAGGGCGGCCTGGTCGCCAAGCAGCTGCTGGTCTCGGGGGCGGATGCCGCAGCGGCCGGCGCCGGCGCGCACGCCTCGGACGGCGCGTCGGGCGTCCTCGGCCTCGTCGCCGTCGCGACCCCGTTCGCGGGCTCGCGCATGGCGCGGCTCATCCTCGACCCGAGCGTTCGCGCGCTGCTGCCGAGCGACGAGACCATCGTGCTGCTGGCGCGCGCGGCATCCGTCAACGCCCGCATCGTCTCGGTGTTCGGACCGTACGATCCGCACATCCCCGACGGGAGCATGCTCGAGGGCGCGACGAACATCCGCGTGCCCGTCTCCGGGCACTTCCGGGTGCTCGGCGCCACCGAGACGCACCGTGCGGTGATCGAAGGCGTGCGGCTGCTCGTCGGCGACGTCCGCGGCCGGGCGACCGACGCCGCCCGAGGCTGACCCGGAGCAGCGCAGGCCACTCCCTCACCCTCCGGCGGCTCGCGGCGCCGGGCCCCTCATCCGTGCGCGCCGTGGCCCTCGGGCATCGGCTGGCCGGGCTGGACGGGCCCGATCCGGAACGGGCGCATCATCTCATTGTCCTCGTGCTCGACGATGTGGCAGTGCCAGACGTACTGGCCGGGGTTCGCGAACGTCGCCCTGACGCGGGTGACCTCGCCGGGGTAGGCGATGACCGTGTCCTTGACGCCCGTCTCCCAGGGTTCGGGCGGCCGCGGGTCGCCGAGCGGCCGGACCGGCACCGCGACCTCGCCGTCGCCGTCGAGCGCGAGACCCTGTCGGTCGACCACCTCGAACACGACCTCGTGGACGTGCATCGGGTGCGCGTCGCCGGTGGTGTTGACGAACTCCCAGACTTCGGTCGCGCCGACGGACGGGTTCTCGGTCACCTCATCGGCCCAGAGCCGCTCGACCCAGACCCCGTCGCGAACCTCGCCGAGCAGCGCCTCGACGGGCCCCTCGACCGGCTCGCCGGCGGCGTCGACGCCTTCGCCCATCCTCTCGATGAGGGCGAGGGGCCGCACCACGGACTCCGCGGGCAGCGGCGCGATCGGCGGCAGCACGAGGTGCCGCGGCGGGGTCGTCGGGTCCGGGGCCCGGGCGGGCCCGACCACGAACGCCATGACCTTCCCGGTCGAGTCGGGATCGGCCGCGTCGAAGTCCTGGTCGGGCTCGCCGCCGCCGAACGGCTCGTCGGGGCCGACGTTCATGAGCACGTAGGTGCCCACGGGAACGTCCGTGAAGTCGACGATGACGTCGGCACGCTCGGCGGGGGCCAGCAGCATCCGATCGCCGTGGTCGGCGGTCAGGTTCACGGGCGCGGCGAGGAACCCGCCCTCGTTGCCGATCTGCCAGACCTCCACGCCGGGGATCGCGCTGAAGTCGAGGATCAGGAACCGCGACTGGCAGCCGTTCAGGAATCGCAGGCGGTAACGGCGCTGCTGCACGTCGTGGAACGGCCAGGTGCTGCCGTTCACCATGATCATGTTCCCGAAGAACTCGGGTTGCCAGATCGGCGAGAAGTCCCCGGCGGGGATGAAGGGGCCGGCGATGCCGTCGAAGAACTCGCGGGTGTCGGGGTAGAAGAGCGAGCCGTCGAGTTCGAACGAGCGGTCCTGCACCGCGATCGGGATCTCGAAGTAGGTCTTGTTCGAGGGGAACCGGTCGCCCTCCATCGGCGCGGGCGACGGAAGCACGGCGGGTGCCCCGGTGCGGGCGTCGCGCACCGCCTTCTCGCCGTCCGGACCGCCGCGGACGATGAAGAACCCGGCCGGGCCCGCGTACACGTTGAGCCGGGTCATCCCGAGCGCGTGGTCGTGGTACCAGAGCGTCGACTCGCGCTGGTCGTTCGGGTACTCGGAGACGGCATAGCCGGGGCCCCAGCTCGCGCCGAACGCGGCGGACGCCTTGGCCGCGAAGAACTCGTACCAGGTGCCGTGCGTGGCGTACTCCTCCGGGATGTCGACGGCGTCCGGCAGGAACCAGGCCTCGGCGTAGCCGTCGCTCTCGTCGCCGACGCCGACCGCGCCGTGCAGGTGCGTGACGAGCGGGACGGGCCCGGTGTAGGCGCCCGGCGCGCCGTCCGTGAAGGTCGGGCGGCTGTCGCGGCCGGCCTCGCCGCCCGGAGGGTTCGCCCAGTGCAGCGTCGGGTCGACGGGCAGGAGGTGGGGCAGGGCGGAGCCGTCGGCGGCGACGAGGTCGTTGATCCACTTCACCCGGACCGGTCGCCCCCACTTCGTCTCGATGGTGAGGGACGGCGCGTTGTGGAGGAGCAGGCCCCTCCGGCCCGCCGAGGCGACCGGGCCGTAGCCCCAGACGGTCGTCGACGGGAGGCCGGCGGGCAGGATCTGCTGGGAGAACTGCCGCACCGAGATCTCGTAGTAGTCCGCGGGCTTGCCGCCCTTGCGGGTGATCGTGCCGGCCCTGGGCATGACGGGCGGGACGAGCAGGGGCGTGACGAACTTCGGCACGTCGCCGGGCGGGAGCGTGCCGCCCGGGACCTCGGCGAGCGCGACGTGTTCGCCGCCCGGCAGCATCGCGTACAGCATGAAGCCGGCGCCGGCCGCTCCTGCGGCGGCGATGAACGTGCGTCGGCTGATGGGTCGCCCGGCGGGCGTCTCGTCCGGCATCGTGCTCCCCCTCGGGTTCGAGCCGGGGCGGGGGCGGCAGGGCGGCGACGGCGTCGTGAGTCGAGTCGTCCTCAGTTCTACCGGCGCGATCCGGTTCCCCGAAGGGACTCAGGTCCCTCCGACCGGGATGTCTGGCGCCGCCGGACGAGCGGACGCGCTTCGGCCAGCTCCTCCGGCGTCGCCATGCGGAACGCCCCCGCCGGTGCCGCCTCCACCTCGTGCCGTCCCTGCCCGCGCGTCGCGACCAGGGAGGCGATCACGGAGGCTGCGATGATCGCAGCGACGACCGCGAGCGAGACCGGCGTCGGGATGTAAAGCACGTCGAGGAGCGCCATCTTGGCGCCGACCCAGACCAGCACGAGCGCCAGTCCCAGCTTGAGGTACCGGAAGCGGTGCATGAGGTCGGCGAGCAGGAAGTACATCGCACGGAGTCCCAGGATCGCGAACGCGTTCGCGGTGAAGACGAGGAACGGTTCGCTCGTGACCGCGAAGATCGCGGGGATCGAGTCGACGGCGAAGATGACGTCGGTGACCTCGACGAGCACGAGCACGGCGAGCAGCGGCGTCGCGACGACGACTCCCGCCCGGCGGATGAGGAATCGCTGGCCGTGGAACGCGTCGGTCATCGGGACGAACCGGCGGAACAGGCGCAGCGTGCGGGACCGCTCCGGGTGGACGTGCTCGTCACGCGTCAGCAGCATCCGGATGCCCGTGATGATCAGGAACGCGGCGAACACGTAGAGGATCCACGAGAAGTTCTGGATGAGGGTCGCGCCCGCGGCGATGAACAGGCCGCGGAACACCAGCGCGCCGAGCACGCCGAGGAACAGCACGCGGTGCTGGAACTCGCGCGGCACCGCGAACGAGGCGAAGATGATGGCCCACACGAACACGTTGTCGACCGCGAGCGACTTCTCGATCAGGTAGCCGGCGAAGTACTGCTGCCCGGACTCGGCGCCCCAGGCGTTCCACACGACGATGCCGAACGTGATGCCCGAGAGCACCCAGACGATCGACCAGCCGAGCGCCTCGCGCACGCCGATGACGTGCGCACGGCGATGGGCGAACAGGTCGATCGCGAGCATGGCGATGATTGCGGCGAGCACGGCGAACCAGGCGTACAGGGGTACGTCCAACGTCTCCTCCAGTCGTCATTCGATGGCAACCGGAGGTCTCGTCCGAGCGTCGCCCGACCCGACCCGTCCGGGTCCGGCCGTGCGGCCCGGGTGCGCCGGGGCCCGATGGCGGACCCGGAATGACGACGCACCCTTCCGGGGACTACTCCCCTCCTGGAATTCAGGACAGCAGACGGATGGCGCGTCCCGCGACGGACCGCGGCATCCTCACGCCGTTCTCGGGGCGATCTCCCAGCCGGTGCAGCGAGCGCGCGCGACGCCCGGACCGGAAGGGAGCCGACGGGAGGTGACGCCTGCCTCGCCGTCCTCAGTAGAGGCCGAGCTCCCGGCCCGCCTCCTCGACATCCCGCATCCTGCTGGAGGCCGCTCCCCCGAGCCGCTCGGCGCACTCTGCAATGACGGCCTCGACGATGGCGAGCACCGGCGTCATCGCGTCGAACGCGGCCGAGGGCGAGTCGGTCTCGCTCGGCAGGACCACGTCGGCCTCGCTCGCGATCGGCGAGAGCCAGGCATCCGTGAACAGGATGACCGAGGCCCTGCGGTCGCGCGCCGCAGCGGCGAGCCGACGGGTCGGTTCCTCGTAGCGCCGGTAGTCGAAGAGCACGGCCACGTCGCCGCGACGCAGCCCCGCGACCGCCTCGATCCGCCCGGCGTCGTGTTCGGGGAGCGCCGTGACGCCCGTTCGGAGCAGCTGCAGGTGCTGGGCGAGCAGGCGCGCGAGCAGCCCGCTGAACCGCCCGCCCGCGACGAGCACGCGCGTGCGGGGCGTGCACAGGAGGTCGACGGCGCGATCGAACTCGTCGGCGACGAGCGCGTCGAACGTGCGGTCGAGCGTGCCACGGGTGATCGAGGCCGCCCGCCCGAGGCCGGATTCCGACCCGACGCCCGCGCCGGACCGATGCCGGTCGTAGAGGTCGATCGGCGACGCCGACCGCTCGTCGAGGTCGTCGCGGAGCGCCTGCTGGAAGTCGGGGAATCCGCGGTAGCCGAGGCGATTCGCGAACCTCAGGACCGTGGGCCCGCTCACGCCGGCGCGCGCGGCGAGCTTCGCGACCGTCTCGAAGCCCGCGGACGGGTACGACGACAGCAGCACGCGCGCGACCTTCCGCTCGGCGGGGCTGCAGTCGGCCATGCCGCGACGGATGGCCTCGGCCATCGGAACCGATGCGTCGGCTGCCACGTCCACCTCCCTCATCGTGCTCACCGTATCGGCCCGCCCTCGGACACCGCGACGACGAGTCCGGCGAGGAGGGCGATCCGCTCGGGCGCGCTCTCGAGGTCGAGCCACTCGTCGACCCCGTGGTCGCCGCCGCCGACCGGGCCGAGGCCGTCGAGCGTCGGCACGCCGAGGGCGGCCACGAAGTTCGCGTCGGAGGCGCCGCCGGTCGCCGCGACGTCGAAGTCCAGGCCGAGCCGGTCGCCCACGGCCCGAGCGAGCGCGGCGAGCGCGTCCGTCGCCCCGCGCTCGAGCGGCGGGCACACGTCGAGCCGTCTCACGTCGATGCGCGCGCCCTCGACGAACGGCCGGGCGGCGCGCGCCTCGATCGCGTCCAGCGTCGCGACGAGCTCGGCGAGGCCCACCGAGCGGACCTCGAGGTGCAGCTCGGCGGCGTCGGGGACGATGTTCGCCCGCGTGCCCGATGCGACCCGCCCGACGTTCACCGTGAGCCCGGGGACGGATCCGGAGAGCGCCTGCAGGTCGAGCACGAGCCGCGCGGCCTCGACGGCGGCGTTCACGCCGCGCTCGGGCTCGACGCCGGAGTGCGCTGCGCGGCCGTGGACCGTCACGAGCACGTCGGCGACGCCCTTGCGCGCACCGACGAGGTCGCCGTTCTCGCGTGCGCACTCGAGGCAGAGCGCGGCATCCGCCCCGCGCACCAGCTCGGCGAGGATCTCACGGCTCGCGGGCGAGCCGACCTCCTCGTCGGGCGTGAACACGATGGCGAGCTCGCCGAATCCGGCGTACCCGACTGCGTCGAGCACGCGCGCGGCGGCGAGTGCCGCGGCGACGCCGGCGCCGTCGTCGCAGACGCCGGGACCGCGGGCGCGGCCGCCGTCGATGCGGAACGGCCTTTCGGCCGCGGTGCCCGCGGGGAAGACCGTGTCGAGGTGCGCGAAGAGGACCACGCGCGCCGTCCCCGTGCCGCCTCGGCGCCCGACGACGACCGGACCGTATCGGCGACCGTCGCGCTCGGGCGTCGGGAGGGCCTCGACACCGAACCCCTCGCGCCGGAGCTCCCCGGCCGCCCAGTCGGCGACCCGCGCCACGCCCTCGGCGTCGTGCGAGCCCGAATCGATCGCGACGATCCTCGCGAGGTCCGAACGGAAGCGCCCATCGAGCACGACCGCGCCGTCGATCAGCTCCGTCGCCGTGGGCGGGGAATGGACAGGTGGGCGGGCAGCGGTCTCGGCAGTGCCGCGGGCCACTAGAGCACCTTCGAGAGGAAGGCGCGGGTGCGCTCCTCGCGTGGGTCGACCAGCACCTGCGACGGGTCGCCCGACTCGACGACCACCCCGCCGTCCATGAAGACGGCCACGTCGCCGACCTCGCGCGCGAAGCCGATCTCGTGCGTGACGACGATCATGGTCATGCCGCTCCCGGCGAGACCGCGCATCACGTCGAGCACGTCGCCGACGAGCTCGGGGTCGAGCGCCGAGGTGGGCTCGTCGAACAGCATGACCTCGGGCTCCATCGCGAGGGCTCGCGCGATCGCGACGCGCTGCTGCTGACCGCCGGAGAGCTGCGCCGGGTAGGTGCCGGCCTTGTCGGCGAGTCCGACCTGGTCGAGCAGGCGCATGGCGTGCGCCCTGGCATCCGCCTTCGAACGCCCGGCGACCTGCACGGGTGCCTCGATCACGTTCTCGAGCGCCGTCATGTGCGGGAAGAGGTTGAACCGCTGGAAGACCATGCCCACCCTGCGGCGTTGCGCGGCGACCTCCTTCTCGCGGAGCTCGTGGAGCTTGCCGTTCTTCTCGCGGTAGCCGACCGTCTCGCCGGCGACCCGGATCATGCCGGCGTCGATCTGCTCGAGGTGGTTGATGCAGCGGAGGAAGGTGGACTTGCCCGAGCCCGAGGGGCCGAGCAGGCACACGACCTGGCCGCGCTCGACCGACATCGTGATGCCCTTCAGCACCTCGAGGTTGCCGAATCGCTTGTGCACCTCGACGGCCTCGACCATGGGGCGTTCGGTGACGGATGCCGCGGGCACGGCCTGCGGGATGGTGGCGGTCATGACGCCGCTCCCTTCTTCGACGCGCGAGCCGAGCGCGCCTCGCGCGTCGGCAGCGCGATGCTCTGCGTGATCGTGGCGACCCGCGAGCCGAGCGTCGGACGCGCGCCGGTGAACCCGCGGCCGTATCGGCGCTCGAGCCACATCTGCGGGATCAAGAGGATGGAGGTGAGCACGAGGTACCAGATCGCCGCGACGATGAGCAGCGGGATGATCTTGTAGTTCTGCGTGTAGGCCTCTCGGATGTTCGACATGAGGTCGTCGCCGGCGACGATCGCCACGAGCGAGGTGCTCTTCAGCATGGTGATCGTCTCGTTTCCCATCGGCGGGATGATGACCCGCATCGCCTGGGGCAGCACGATGCGGCGGAGGGTCTTCGTCGGCGACATGCCGAGCGAGTGCGCGGCCTCGGTCTGGCCGTGGTCGACCGACTGGATGCCGGCCCGCACGATCTCGGCGGCGTACGCCATCTCGTTGAGGCCGAGGGCGAGCAGTGCCGCGACGGTCGCGGGGATGAGGTCGCTCGTCGTGAACGACCAGAACTCGATGGACGTGAACGGAACGCCGATGACGATCTTCGGGATGAAGGCTCCGATGAAGCCCCAGAAGATGAGCTGCAGCAGCAGCGGCGTGCCGCGGAAGACCCAGATGAAGAGCCACGCGGCGACCGAGAGGACCGGGTTCGCCGAGAGGCGCATCACGGCGATCACGATGCCGCCGAGCACGCCCATGACCATCGAGGCGACCGTGAGCCAGATGGTGATCAGCACGCCGTTGATGGTGAGCGGCTTGAAGAGGTACTCCCCGACCGTGGGGAGGTCGAGGTTCGGGTTCTGCAGGATCGAGGCGGTGGCGCCGATGCCGAGCACGAGGACGAGGACGGCGGCGATCCAGCGGCCCGGGTGGCGGACGGGGACGGCCTCGATCGGGCCCGGGCGGGCGCCCGAGGGGCCGGTCGGCCTCTCGGGCGCCGCCGTGGATGACGGCTGCGTTGCGGTCATGGGGTTGGTGCTTCCTGTTCGGTGCGAGCCCGCGGGCTACTCGGCGTCGGCGGCGCCGTTGATCGTGGCCTCGTCGATGCCGATGCCGGTGACGCCGTACTGGTCGAGGATCGCCTCGTACGTGCCGTCGTCGATCAGCGACTGCAGTGCCGCCTGGATCGCCTCGGCGAGCTCCTGGTTCTCCTTCAGCACGCCGATGCCGTTGAGCGTCGCGTCGTAGCCGTTGGGGGCCTCGGGGTCCTCGACGACCTCGAACGTGCCGCCGTCGTTCGTCGTCTTCGCGACGTAGCCGGCGCTCGGCTTCGTGAGGAGCGACGCGACGGCCTTGCCGCTCGTGATGGCGAGCTGCGCGTCGGCGTCGGAGGGGAACTCGCTCAGCTTGATCGGGTCGAGGCCTTCGGCCTCGCACTCGCCCTGCCAGACGTCGTTCACGAGGTCGACCTGGCTGGTCGCGCCCTGCACCGCGACGTTCTCGCCGCAGAGGTCGAGGTACCCCTCGATGCCCTCCGGGTTGCCCGCGGTGGTGAGGATTCCGGTGCCGGACGCCGAGTAGTCGACGAACGTGAGCACCTCCATGCGCTCGACGCTCGAGGTCATCGCCGTAATCGTGACGTCGAAGTTGCCGGCCTGGAGGGCGGGGATGATGCCGTCGAACGCCTGCTGCTCGAACTCGAAGTCGATGCCGAGCTTTGCGCCGATGGCGTGTCCGAGGTCGACATCGACGCCGGTGAGCTCGTCGGAACCCTCCTCGATGAACATCTCGAACGGCGCGTAGGGCGCGTCGGTGGCGACCTTGACGGAGCCGGCTTCCGCGATATCGGCGGGGAGCAGGTCGGCGGCGGCCTGGTCGACGGTGATCTCGACGCCGGCGACCTCGACGCCGTCGGCGGCCGGATCCGCCTCGGAGGCGGTGCCGGCGGAACTGCAGCCGGCGAGGAGGGTGAGTGCGCCGGCCAGGCCGACGGCGGCGAACACGGTGCGGGTGATGGGAGCTGACTGGGTCATGTGGGGTCCTTCGTCGGATCGCTGCGGTGGGATCGGTGCAGGACCGAGTATGTAACAGGTGTTCCGGATTTGCCAGAACTTTTTCAATCTGTAATGAACGAGCCGCGACCCGCCCGGTCGCCGCGTCATCTTCGCACGATTCGCCGCGAACCCTTCCATCGGACCGTATCGTCCATTAGCCTCTCGCACACACCTGACCATTCTGTAACGCACATTCCAAGGAGGCAATCGTGCGGACACTCCCCGCTGCACTCTCGACCTGCACCGCAGCCGCGCTCATCCTCGCCGCCGTCCCCGCGACGGCGGCGGGCGCCGCGCCATCCGCCGCGGCATCGCGTGCACCGCATGCCGTGCTGATCGGCGGCAACCTCGACGAGAATGCGGAGATCCTGCGGGCCATCGTCGACCTCGCCGACCCGGACGGCGCGGGCCCGGCGAAGGCCCGGATCGCGATCGTGACCGCGGCCGCGCGCTCGGCGCGCACGCCCGAGCAGGCCGCTGATCCGACGCTCAACAACGCCGCGGCGAACGGCCTGTACTACTCCGACCTGTTCCAGCAGTACGGCGCCGAGACGTACGCGGTGCCGGTCGACACCGCGGTCGACTACCCGGGCGACGCGTACCGCCCGGACCGCGCCGACGACCCCGCGGTCGTCGCGGAGATCGCGAAGGCCACGGGCGTCTTCTTCGGCGGCGGCGACCAGATGCGCTACGTCCGGACCCTCCAGGACTGCGAGCCGGCGCCGCTCGAGGCGTTCACCTCGTGCACCGACTCCCCGGTGCTGACCGCCCTCCGCGCCGCCGCCGATCGCGGCGTGGTCGCGGGCGTGAGTGCCGGCCTCGCCATTCAGCAGGGCGCCGACATGGTCACCGGCGGTGAGTCGTACGAGGCGTGGCGGGACGGCGCGACGGCCGGGTACCTCGACGACCCGACCGAACTCGGCTACCTGCCCTCGGGCGGCTTCGGCTTCGTCGAGGGCGTCCAGATCGACAGCCACTTCACCACGTGGGGCCGCCAGGGCCGCGCCGTGAAGCTCGGCCTCGAGACCGGCCACGACCTCGTGCTCGGCGTCGACGAGACGACGGCCGTCGTCCTCGACCGGACCACGAACGTCGGACGGGTGATCGGCGAGCACGGCGCATCGCTGCTCGACCTGAGCGCGGCCCGCGAGGCGGACGGCGGCGTGACCGGGGTTCGGTGGAGCTACGCCACGGCCGGAGACAAGGTGAACCTCGATCGCGGACTCGCCCTCGCAGCCGACGGATCCACCGCCGTGAAGTCGACCGGCGGTCCGGTGGCCGACCGCTCCGACATCTGGGACTCGCTCGAGGGCGACGGCGGCGTCTACTCGCTGCGCGACCTCGCCCGCGAGACGGTCGCCTCGGCGGCGCGCACGGGCAGCGGGACGAGCTTCGAGGCGTCCCCGCAGTTCCGCACGACGCTCACACGCGAGCCGGTCACGCGTGCGTGGTCGACCCCGAGCGGCACGGTCTCGTTCGCGGGCCTCGACCTGCGGATCGAGGTGGTCGCACCCGCGAGCTGAACGCGACCGACCCCTCGGGCGGCGGACGGCGCACGATGCCAGCCGCCGCCCGTCGGCGTTCGGGGCGGTTTCCCAGCTACATCAGTCACTGTTGCAGTCACTGCATATGCAACTGCAATCAATGAAGGGAATCCGCGATGACCACCTCCCCCGCACCGGTCGCGCCGCCGGTGCTCAGCGCACGCGCGCTGACCAAGACCTACGGCAGCGGGCAGTCCAGGTTCGAGGCCCTGAAGGGCGTCTCGCTCGGCGTCCACCGCGGCGAGTCGCTCGCGATCGTCGGCAAGTCGGGCTCGGGCAAGTCGACCCTGATGCACCTGCTCGCCCTGCTCGACCGGCCGACCGATGGAACGGTCGAGATCGATGGGGAGGACGCGGCATCCGCACCGGCGAAGCGGATCAACCGCCTGCGCAACGAGCGGTTCGGCTTCGTCTTCCAGCAGTTCTTCCTCACGGCGCAGCACTCCGTGCTCGAGAACGTCACCCTCCCGCTGCTCGTCGCGGGCGTCGCCCCGCGCGATCGGACGCGCCGCGGCATGGCCGTGCTCGAGTCGCTGGGCCTCGCCGACAAGGCGAAGAACCGGGCCAACGACCTCTCCGGCGGCCAGAAGCAGCGCGTCGTGATCGCCCGCGCGCTCATCAACGAGCCCGACGTCATCTTCGCCGACGAGCCCACCGGAAACCTCGACACCGCCACGGGCGCCCAGGTCGAGGACCTGCTCTTCGGGCTGCAGCGCGAACGCGGCATCACCCTCGTCGTCGTGACGCACGACGACGACCTCGCGGCCCGGTGCGACCGCCGCGTCACCATCGCCGACGGCCTGATCGTGGAAGGGGCGGGACGATGAGGACCGCGGATGTCATCACCAACGCGACGCGGAACGCGTTCCGCAGCAAGCTCCGCACCACCCTCACCGTGCTGAGCCTGTTCGTCGGCGCGTTCACGCTCACGCTCACGACCGCACTCGGGGCGGGCGTGAACGACTACGTCACCAAGCAGGTCGCCACGATCAGCACCGGGGACGTCCTCGTCGTGACGCCGGCTGCGTCGACCGACACGACCGACGGACCGAACGCCTACGACCCCGACGGTCGCCAGCAGTCCGCGCAGGCCAACCCCCTCGGCGCCGGCACGCTGCTGAACGATGACGACCTCGACGCGATGCGCGAGATGGACGGCGTCGACCGCGTCGAGCCCGTCCGGCAGATCGCCGTCGACTGGGTCGCCCCATCGGGCGGCGCGGACGACGAGCGGTACGAGCTCGATGTGAATCCCACCTCCTCGATCGGGCGCAGCGACCTCGTCGCGGGTGATCAGCTCGACCAGGAGGACGACGGGGCGCAGATCGTGCTGCCCGAGGACTACCTCGGGCCGCTCGGTTTCGCCGACGCCGACGCCGCCATCGGCGAGACCGTGGAGCTCGGCTACACCGACGCCGCGCAGGCCGACCAGACCATCGAGGCCCAGGTCGTCGGCGTCGCCCGCACGAGCCTCCTCGCCGCGGGCGCCGGGGTGAACCAGGCCCTCACCGACACCATCGCCGACGCGCAGGCGATCCCCGGACAGCCCGACGCCTACGTCGTCGCCGTCGCCACCCTCGCCGGCACGGGCGACGACGGCGCGGTCACCGCGTCCGACGTCGACCGCGTGAAGGCGCAGCTGACCGACGCCGACCTCGCCGGGCAGACCGTCGAGGACCAGCTCGGCGTCATCCAGACCGTGATCAACGGAATCATCGGCGTACTCAGCGCGTTCTCGGTGATCGCGCTGCTCGCGGCATCCTTCGGCATCGTCAACACGCTGCTGATGAGCGTGCAGGAGCGAACGCGCGAGATCGGGCTCATGAAGGCCATGGGCATGTCGAACGGGCGCGTGTTCGGGCTGTTCAGCCTCGAGGCGGTCGTGATCGGCTTCCTCGGGTCGGCGGTCGGCGCCGTCGCGGCCATCGGCCTCGGCTCGGCGATCTCGACGGCGCTCTCGGCCGGCCCGCTCGCCGACCTGCCGGGGCTCACGATCCTGCTGTTCGACCCGGTCAACGTGCTCGTCGTGATCCTCGTGATCATGCTCGTCGCGTTCCTGTCCGGCGTGCTCCCCGCCCGCAGGGCGGCCCGACAGGACCCGATCGACTCGCTACGGTACGAGTAATCGACCAGGAGGCGGATCATGTCGACCGAGCCCGGACCCCGACGCCGAGGCGTCGCCGAGACGACCGCGGCGATCGAGCGCGCGTCGATCGACCTCGTCACGGAACACGGCTACGACCAGGTCACGGTCGACATGATCTGCCAGGCCGCCGGCATCAGCCAGCGGACCTTCTTCAATCACTTCAAGACGAAGGATGCCGCACTGCTCGGCACCGACGAGCCCGCGATCGACCAACGGGCCGCTCGCGAGTTCATCGTGTCCGACGGGCCGCTGCTCGCCGAGGCGGCGGGGCTCGTCCGCATCGAGCCCGACCGGCTGCCGACGGACCCGTCGCTCATCATGCGACGCATCACCGCGATCTCGCAGAACCCCGTGCTGCTCGCGCGCCAGATGGAGCGGCTCACCGCCATCGAGGACGAACTGCGTCAGATCATCGAGCTCCGGCTCCGTCAGGACGCCCTCCGCGACGGTGCCGACGCGGCCGAGCTCGCCGACCTCTCCGAGCAGGCCGAGATCATCACGCACCTGCTCGCCGGGCTCATGCGCTACGTCGGCCTGAGCTGGGCACGGGCCGCCGCCGCCGGAACGCCGCCGCCGATCGGCACGGAGCACCTCACCGGGCGGCTGGAGCGCGTCATCCGCAAGCTGGGCTGAGGCGCGAACCCCGGACCGCGCGGCCATACCGCTCGGCGACGGATGCCCGGGTCCGGAGGCGCTCGTCGGTCCAGGCGAACGGCGCATCGGGCCCGGCGGCGCATCTCCGTCACGCCGGAGGAGGAGTCGAGTGGACGTCCACGCTGATCGACCGACCACCGATCCGCACGCCGTCGACGCGCACGCGTCCGAACGACGAGATCGGCCGGACGCTCACCCCGTCGCCGTCCGGCTCGAGCCCGAGCACGGCGGTGAGCACGGCGACGGATGCCGCGGCCGACCAGGCCTGCGGTCGGCACGCGGCGGGATACGGCACCGGCACCGACACCTCCGACGCCGGGTCGCCTGAGTGCAGCTCGGGCATCCGGTAGCCGAATCCGGCGGCGGCGCGGAGCAGTCCGTCGACCAGGCTCGCCGCGTCGTCGCCCCGACCCTCGCGGGCGAGGCCGAGCACGGCGATCGCGGTGTCGTGCGCCCACACCGATCCGCCGTGGTAGCTCATCGGCCAGTAGCCCGCCGAGTCCGTCGACATCGTGCGCAGCCCGTAGCCCGAGTCGAGTGACGGATCGACGAGCCGGCGCACGACGAGGTCGACCTGGGTCGCGTCGAGCAGGCCGGTCCCGAGCAGGTGCGCCATGTTCGAGGTGACCGTGTCGACCGGTCGCTTGGCGACGTCCAGGGCGATCGCCGGGTAGGCACCGGCGGGGTCCTCGATCCAGAACGCGGCGTGGAAGCGTTCGCGCAGGCGATCGGCCCATGCGCGCCACTCCTCGGCACCGGATTCGCCCAGCGCCTGGAGCAGGTCGGCGCCGCGCCTCGCGGCCTCGTAGGCGTACCCCTGCACCTCGGCGAGCGCGATCGGGCCCTCCGCGAGGGTGCCGTCGCGCCACTGCACCGAGTCGCCCGAATCCTTCCACCCCTGGTTCGCGAGGCCGCGCCCGGATCGGTCGACGTACTCGAGCAGCCCGTCGCCGTCGGCGTCGCCGTGGTCGCGCATCCAGCCGAGCGCCGCCCGGAGGTTCGGGAGGAGCGCGCGCACCTCCTCCTCCGGCAGACCCCATCGCCAGGCGTCGTGGAGGAGCAGGATCCACAGCGGGGTCGCGTCGACCGTGCCGTAGTAGTGGGGCGGCAGTTCCCCGTCCGCGCCGTCGAGCGCGAGCGACGCCCGCCGGAGCTCGTGCATGATCTTGCCCGGCTCCTCGGCGGTCGCGTCGTTCGTCTTCACGCCCTGCAGTCGTGCGAGGACTCGCAGCGTGCTTCCGGCGAGCCCGGTGCCGAGGGGGAGGAGCATGCGCGCGGTCCAGATCGAGTCGCGGCCGAAGAGGGTGAAGAACCACGGCGCCCCGGCCGCGATGAACTCGTCGGCGGGGTGCGACGACGTCGTCATCCTGAGCGCATCGAGGTCGGCCAGACCGCGCGCGATCCATCGGCCGAGACGATCGTCGGCGGAGGCCACGGTCGGCGAGCTCCACGACGGCGACGTGTCGACCCCCTCGACGACCGCCCCGGCGTCCACGGTCTCGATCGCCCACCCGACCGTGGCCTCGCCCGTCGCGGGCACCTCGATCGCACCCGACAGCAGGACGAGGCCCGCATCGATCCGCACGTCGAGCCCGTCGGCATGCAGTCGCGCCCGGATCTGCTCGCCCGTCCACTCGATGCCGCCGCCGATGCGTTCGAGCTCGGGAGCCGCGGCGGTCGTCTCGGCCAGGCCGAGCTTGACGCGGTCCACGGGAGCGGCGTCGGGCCGGATCTCGATCTCGACGCGGGCGACCACCGGCTCCGACAATCGGCTGCGAAGCGTGATGCGGTCGGTCGACCCCCTCGAGGTGGCCTCGCGATCGAGGATGAGCCGCATGCCGGGGTCGGGCGTGGGGTCGTCGAGCGTCCGCACGAGCGCATCGATGCGCACGCGATCGGCGCGCTCGCCGCCGGTGGCGAGATGCTCCGGTCGATGCCCATCGACCGCGATCCGGACGGCTCGGACGAGTCGGACGTCGCCCACGTACACCCCGTGGATCGGGGCGCCGCCGAGTTCGCCGTCGGGCGCGGACCAGACCTGGGCGGGTGCGCGCAGGACTGCCAGCGCGTCGTTCAGGAGTGGCTGGAGTGGTGCGGTCACGAGGAGCTCGATTCCGTTTCGTGATGGAACGGTGACGACCGTGCGGGTTGACACCGGTGTCGGTTGCGGGCAACATTAGCAAAGATTTGATCGATCAAATTAGCGGATTCCGAAGATCGTCGCCGATGACGACCCGCGCATGAGCCGAAGGGGGCGACGTGTCAGGGATGCCCACGGTCGACGACGTCGCCAAGGCCGCCGGGGTCTCGCGGCAGACGGTCTCCAACGTCCTGAACAGCCCCGGGATCGTCCGCGAGACCACGCGCGAACGGGTGCTCGACGCCATCGATCGACTCGGGTACCGCCCGCATGCCTCGGCGCGTCGACTTCGCACTCGGAAGTCGGCGACGATCGCCGTGCGCATCGACCCATGGCGCGACGGCATCTCGGGCATCGTGCTCGACCGGTTCCTGCACCAGCTGACCGAACAGGCCGATCGCCGAGGACTCCGCGTCATGGTGTTCTCGGCCGACGACCACACCGACGAGCTCGCGCGCATCCGCCGCCTTCGCGAGGGCTCCGACATCGACGCCTTCGTGCTCACGGCGACGACGCACGACGACGAGCGCATCCGCGCACTCACCGACCAGGGTGTGCCGTTCGTGGCCTTCGGCCGCCCGTGGGACCCGGAGACCCGGGCGGTCCCGCACCGCTGGGTCGACGTCGACGGTCGCGTCGGGGTCGCTGCGGCCGTCCGGCACCTCCGTGCCCACGGCGCGCGCCGCGTCGCGTGGATCGGCTGGCCGCACGGTTCCGGCACCGGCGACGAGCGGCGCGCGGGCTGGGAGGCGGCGAGCGGCCTCGGCGAGCGTGAGCAGGCCGGCCTGTCCCGCCACACCGAGGACGGCGTGACCGAGGGCACCCGGTGCGCGAGCGAACTGCTCGCACTCTCCGAGCCGCCCGACGCGATCGTGTGCGCGAGCGACTCGCTCGCGCTCGGCGCGATGATCGCCGCCCGCAGCGCCGGCCTCCCCGCGCTCCCCGTCGTCGGGTTCGACGACACCCCCATCGCCGCAGCGGTCGGGCTCTCGAGCATCGAGCAGCCCCTCGACGACGTCGTCGCCGCGGCACTCGAACTGCTGTTCGGACCCTCGGGCGACGACGTCCGACCGAATCCGAGCAGCGTCGAGGAGCCGGCGAACCGGCTCCTCGCGCCCCGACTCGTCGAGCGACGGCCTGGACACCTGGCGCTCGACGCGATCCCCGGCACCTGAGGCCGGCAATCACCAGAAGGGATACATCGTGAGGACATCACAATGGAGCGCCGTCGCTCTCGCGACGGGACTCGTCATCACCCTAGCCGCCTGCTCCCCCGGCGGGAACGGCGACGGCGGGGCGACGAGCGGTCAGGAGCTCAGCATCCTGATCGGCTCGTCGGGCGACGCCGAGACGACCGCGGTCACCGAGGCCGCCGAGGCGTGGGCCGCCGACACCGGCAACACCGTCGAGGTCATCGCCGCGAACGACCTCGTGCAGCAGCTCGGCCAGGGCTTCTCGGGCAACAACCCGCCCGACCTGTTCTACATGCCGTGGGACCAGTTCCAGACCTACGCCGACCAGGGCTTCATCGAGCCGTACGCCGAAGACCTGGCGAACGCCGACCAGTTCCTGCCCGCGCTCCGCGAGCAGTTCACCTACGACGATCAGTTCTACTGCGCGCCCAAGGACTTCTCGACCCTGGCCCTGCAGATCAACAGCGCGGCGTGGGAGGCCGCGGGCCTCACCGACGCCGACGTCCCGACGGACTGGGACGGATTGCAGGCGGTCGCGCAGCAGCTGACGACCGGTGACCAGGTCGGGCTCAGTATGGGCCGCGAGTACCAGCGCATCGGCACGTTCATGGGACAGGCCGGCGGCGGCGTCTACGAGGACGGCGAGGTCACCGCCGACTCGCCCGAGAACGCCGAGGCGCTGACGTACCTGCAGGGCCTCATCGATGCGGGCGTGCTCGCGTACCCGCAGGACCTCGAGGCCGGCTGGGCCGGCGAGGCCTTCGGCCTCGGCAGCGCAGCGATGGTGATCGAGGGACCGTGGATCAACGGCGCGATGGTCAACGACTTCCCCGACCGGGAATTCATCAGCGTCGAGCTTCCCGAGGGCCCCGCCGGCCCGGCGACGTTCGCCTTCAGCAACTGCTGGGGCATCCCGATCGAGTCGGACACGCGTGACGCCGCCGTCGACCTCGTCGAGTACCTCACGGCCGACGAGCAGCAGCTCGCGTTCGCCGAGGCCTTCGGCGTGATCCCGTCGACGGAATCCGGATCGGCGGCCTACGCCGAGCAGTTCCCCGAGAACGCGGCGTTCGTCGCGGGCGTCGAGTACGCGCAGAGCCCGGTGGCCTTCGCCGGGTCCGCACCGGCCGTCGCGGACTTCAACACGTCGCTCGAGACGCAGGGCCTCTCCGACCCCGCCGCCGTGCTCGGGCCGTTCCAGGAGAACCTCGAGGCGGCCGCCGCCGAGGCGAACGGCTGATCATGACCGGCACCGTTTCCGGGTCTCGTCGCGGCGGTGGCATCCGCCGCGGCGAGGCCCGGGCGGGCTGGCTCTTCGTCACGCCCGCCGTCGTCATCGTGGTGGTGTTCCTCGCCATCCCGATCCTGCTCGCGCTCTGGGTGAGCTTCAGCGACTGGAACGGCTTCCGGTCGCCGCTGAACCCGAACGTGGACTTCGTCGGGCTCGAGAACTACGCCGCGATCACCACCGAGCCCGGCCTCGACCAGGAGAACTTCGGCCGGGCCGTGCGGAACAACCTCTGGTACGTCGTCTTCGTGGTGCCCCTGCAGACCATCGTCGCGCTGCTGCTCGCCGTGCAGGTCAACCGCGCGGCGATCCGCGGGCGCGGCTTCTTCCGCACTGCCTTCTACTTCCCGTCGGTCACCTCGACCGTCGCGATCGTCATCGTCTTCCAGTTCCTGTTCACCGCCTCCGGTGCCGTCAACGCCGTGCTGGGCTTCTTCGGCATCGACGGCCCGAACTGGCTCAACGACGCGAGCGGGGTGTTCCACAACCTGTTCGCGGTGTTCGGCGTCACGACGCCGCCGGAGGCGTTGGCCCAGGAGGGTCCGCTCGGCATCACCTGGTGGGAGTGGCTGGCCGGGCCGTCGGTCGCGATGATGACGCTGATCATGCTCGCGATCTTCACGACCTCCGGCACCTTCATGCTGCTCTTCCTCGCCGGGCTGCAGGCCATCGGCGGCGAGATCGACGAGGCCGCGCGCATGGACGGCGCGGGACCGTTCCGCACCTTCTTCTCCGTCACGGTTCCCATGCTGAGGCCGACGCTCTTCACGGTGCTGACACTCGGGCTCATCGGCTCGTGGCAGGTGTTCGACCAGATCTACGTGCTCGGCGGCAGCACCGCGGGCGGCACCATCAAGACGCCCGCCTTCCTGGCCTACGAGACCTCGTTCGAGGAGTTGAAGTGGGGGCAGGGTGCCGCGATCGCGTTCATCCTGTTCGTCTTCATCATCCTCCTCACGCTCCTGCAGCGATGGTGGCTGCGCGAGCGCGCCCCGAAGGGCACGGGCACGCCGGCACGGCGACGGCGCCGCGGATCGGCGGGCGCGGACAACGTGCGGCGCCACGAGCCCGACACCGTGTCGGCGGTCGTCGGCGCCGACGCCACCGACCGGGCGCTCCTCACGGGCGCCGACGCAACCGAGCACGGCGAGCCCGACCGGCGGGAGAGGAGCTGACGATGACCGATCTCAGCACGCGAGCGGTGGTCACCGCCGACGGCGACGCGGGCGCGGCATCCGCTCGACCCGCACCGCGGCGCCGACGCACGCCGGCGAAGGTGCGCGCAGGGCTGTGGACGAGCTACCTCATCCTCATCGGCCTCGCGCTCATCTACATCTACCCGTTCATCCTCTCGGTCGCGGGCAGCTTCAAGACCGACGCGGATGCCACGCAGAACGGCCTCTCGCTCCTCCCCGAGACGGTCACGTTCGCAGCGTACGAGCGGCTGTTCACCGACGTACCGTTCCCGCTGTGGTTCGGGAACACGGTGTTCATCACGGTGATCGTGACACTGGGGCGCGTGTTCTTCGACTCGCTCGCGGGGTACGCGCTGTCGCGCCTGAAGTTCCGGGGGCGCACGTTCGTGTTCCTGTTCTTCATCGGCGTGCTCGCCGTGCCGGGCGTGGTGCTGCTCATCCCGCGATTCCTCATCCTGCAGCAGCTCGGCATCTACGACACGTACGCGGGCATGATCATCCCGCTGCTGTCGACGGCGGCCGGGGTGTTCATCATGAAGCAGTTCTTCGACTCGATCCCCGTGTCGATCGAGGAGGCGGCGCGCATCGACGGCGCCGGCCAGTTCCGCACGTTCTGGTCGGTGGTGCTGCCGATGGCGCGGCCGGCGCTCATCACCCTCATCATCCTGAGCTTCCAGGGCTCGTGGAACGAACTGCAGCACTTCATCGTGTCGCGCCAGAGCCCCGAGCTGAACACGCTCACGACCGGCGTCGCATCGCTCGTGTCGGGTCAGCTCGGCTCGGGCAACCAGTTCCCACTGCAGCTCGCGGCGGCCGTGCTCATGACCATCCCGGTCGCGGTGCTGTTCTTCGTCTTCCAGCGCCGCATCATGAACACGACCGCGGGGGCCGAGAAAGGCTGAGCGGCTGGCGCCCCGGCGGGTGGCCGGCGGGATCAGTGCACGTACTCCAGCAGGTCGGCGCCGACGCGCCGCATGCCGTCGAGCACCGCGAGCCGTGACGCGAGCTGCGTGTCGGCGAAGTACATCGAGACCGCGTAGGCGACGCCCGCGCGCGGGCCGCGCAGCACGCCCACCTCGCTGCGGACGCCGCCGTCGGTGCCGGTCTTGTTCATGAGCAGCAGGCCGTGGTCGGGCGTGCGGTGCGCGAGCGGGTCGAGCCCGAAGGCCGAGGCGACCATCGACAGGTCGGAGTTGAGCGAGAGCCAGCCGACGACGCGCTGCGACACCTCGGGGCTCACGATCTCGCCGCGGGCGAGCGAGGCGAAGAGCCAGGTCAGCTCCTTCGCGGAGCCGATCGAGAGCTGCGGGGCGTCGTCGGGCCCGCGGTGGTCGCGCACCAGGTCGAGGAGCGCCGTGCGCGTGAGCCCGAGCGTCTCGGTGCGCGAGCGCACCGACTCGAGCCCGACCTGGCGGATGAGGACGTTCGTGGCGAGGTTGTCGCTCGTGGCGCCGACGAGCGCGGCGAGGTCGGACATCGGCAGCGACGGCGTCTGCAGGTGCTGCCAGATGCCCGAGTCGCCGACGGCGTCGCGCGGAGCGCGGTCGAGCACCGTGAACGCCTCGGGGCTCGCGTGGCCGAGGCGCGAGGCGACCTCGACGAGCAGCAGCACCTTGCCGATCGACGCGGTCGGCATCACCACGTGGTCGTCGACCGAGAAGAGCACGCGCCCGGTGGCGAGGTCGGTCGCGCGCGCCGAGACCTGCACGCCGCCGAGGGCGAGCTCGCCGAGCGCGTCGAAGCCGCGCGAGAAGTCCTCGGCGTGCTCGTCACCGCGATGGCGGCCTCGTCGGAATGATGCGTGCCGAGCACGGCGCTCGGAACCCTGGGACGAGGCGACCACGACTGGGACAGCGGCTTTCGTTCGGGTCTCGCGCTCCCCCACCGCGGCATCGCGGTGCGCTCGACGGGATCGGACGGGGGTCTGGGGTGAGGTGCTACCAGATCCGGACGCGGTCGGCCGGGTCGAGCCAGAGCTCGTCATCGGGCGTGACCTCGAAGCCAGTGTAGAACTCGTCGATGTTGCGGACGATCTGGTTGCACCGGAATTCGTTCGGCGAGTGCGGATCGATCGCCAGCAGGCGCTCGACCTCGGCGTCGCGACCCTTCATCTGCCACGCCTGCGCCCACGACAGGAAGAAGCGCTGCGCACCGGTCAGGCCGTCGATCACCGGCGCCTGCGCGCCGTCGAGCGAGAGCAGGTACGCCTTCCACGCGATCGCGAGGCCACCGAGGTCGCCGATGTTCTCGCCGATCGTCAGCGCGCCGTTGACGTGCGCGGGCTCGCCCGAGGCATCCGCCCCGCCCTGGCCGTCTGCGACGTCGCCGGACCCGGATGCCTCGCCGTCGTCGCCCTGCAGCTGCGCCGGCACGAGCACGTCGTACTGCTCGATGAGCGCCTTCGTGCGCTCCTCGAACGCGGCGCGGTCGGCCTCGGTCCACCAGTCGACGAGTCGCCCGTCGCCGTCGAACCGCGAGCCCTGGTCGTCGAAGCCGTGGCCGATCTCGTGCCCGATGACCGCGCCGATCGCGCCGTAGTTCGCCGCGGCGTCGCGCGCCGCGTCGAAGAACGGGAACTGCAGGATGGCGGCCGGGAACACGATCTCGTTGAAGCCCGGGTTGTAGTAGGCGTTGATGGTCTGCGGCGTCATGAACCACTCGTCGCGGTCGAGGGGCCTGCCGATCTTGCCGAGCTGCCGCTGGAACTCGAACTCGGCCGCGGCACGCACGTTCGCGACGAGGTCGGATGCGGAGACGTCGAGGGTCGAGTAGTCGCGCCACTTCACCGGATAGCCGATCTTCGGGGTGAACTTCTCGAGCTTCTCGAGCGCCTTCGCGCGGGTCTCCGCGCCCATCCAGTCGAGCTCCTCGATGGAATCGCGGTAGGCCTCGACGAGGTTCGCGACGAGTTCGTCCATCGCCTCCTTGGCGGCGGGCGGGAAGTGGCGCTCGACGTAGATGCGGCCGACCGCCTCGCCCATCGCGCCCTCGACGAACGACACGGCGCGCTTCCACCGCTCGCGCAGTTGCGGCGTGCCGGTGAGCGTGCGGCCGTAGAAGTCGAAGTTCTCCTCGACGAACGCGCTGCCGAGGTACGGCGCCGCGCCGTGGACGACCTGCCAGGCGAGCCAGTCGCGCCAGGCGGGCAGGCGATCGGCCGTCATGAGCGCGCCCACGCCCTCGACGAAGCTCGGCTGCCGGACGACGAGCTCGTCGAACGCACCCTCGGGCACGCCCATCGCGTCGCGCCAGAGGTCGAGGTCGACGGATGCCGCGTCCGCGACCTCGGACCAGGGCATCAGGTTGTAGGTCTTCTGGCTGTCGCGCGAGTCGACGTTCGTCCAGTGCGTCTTCGCGATCTCGGTCTCGAGCTCGAACACGCGCTCGGCACGCGCGGCGGCGTCGTCGAGGGCGGCGAGGGCGAACATGCGCTCGAGGTGGCCGAGGTACTGCTCGCGGATCGGGGTGAAGCGCTCCTCGCGGTAGTAGCTCTCGTCGGGCAGGCCGATGCCGCCCTGCTCGACGAAGACGAGGTACCGCTCGGGGTTGCCCGGGTCGTTGTCGACGAAGAGCTGGGCGAAGCCGCCGACGCCCTGCCGTTCGAGTCGGCCGATCGCCTCGAGCAGCTGCGCGACCGTGCCGGGGAGCGAGGCCTCGACGAGCTGGCTCGCGATCGGCGTCGCGCCGAGCATCTCGGCCCGCTCCTCGTTCATGAAGGACGCGTAGAGGTCGCCGACCTTGCGCTCCTCGGTGCCGGGCTCAGCGCCCTGCGCCTCCTCGATGATCTCGCGCACGGCGCGTTCGGCCTCCTCGTAGAGCACGATGAAGCTGCCGTAGCGCGCCTTGTCGTCGGGGATCTCGGTGCGGTCGATCCACTTGCCGTTGACGTGGCGGAAGAGGTCGTCCTGCGGGCGGACGTCGGCGTCGAGTTCGTCGAGGATGATGCCGCTGGGCTTCGTCGCGTCGCTCATCCCCACAGCCTAAGCGGCGCCGGCCGCGCGAATGCAGCGAGCGGATGCCGCGGCTCGCCGACGCACGTCACCGCAGTTGCGCGAAGCCCTCGGCCTTCCGCGTCGGGCCGACCACGAGCACGGTGTCGTCCGGCCCGAGCACGGTCTCGGCGTCGGCGTTGCGCCACTCCTCGCCGGGTCGCTTGAACGCGGCGACCGTGACGCCGAGCTCCTTGCGGAGCGCGGTCTGCCCGAGCGGCACGCCGTGCAGCCGCGACGGGGGCGCGGTCTTCACGATGGCGTAGCCCTGCTCGATCTCGATGTAGTCGAGCGCGGCCCCGCGCACGAGGTGCGCGACACGGCGGCCCATCTCGGCCTCGGGGCGGATGACGTGGTGCACGCCGAGCTGCTCGAGGATCACCGCATGCTGCTCGGTGACCGCCTTCGCCCAGATCACGGGGATCTTCATGCCGAGGAGCACCGAGCACGTCAGGATCGACGCGGTGATGTCGGTGCCGATGGCGACCACGACCCGGTCGAACTCGTCGACGGCCAGCTGCTTCAACACCTCGGCCTTCGTCGAGTCGGCGCGGACCACCTGGGTGAGCTCGCCGTTCAGCGCCTGGACGATCTCCTCGTCGGCGTCGATGCCGAGCACCTCGGTGCCGCCGGCCATGAGCTCGAGCGCGAGCGAGCTGCCGAAGCGGCCGAGCCCGATGACGGCGACCGAGTCGGCCTCGGCGATGCGGCGCGACGTGTCGCTCGCGCCGCCGAACAGGGTGAACCTAGCCAATGGCGGGCCTCTCCTTCGGGAGTTCGTAGAGGATGCGGCGGTCGCGGAGCGCGATCGCCGACCCCAGCGTCAGCGGGCCGATGCGGCCCAGGAACATGAGCAGCACGAGGATGATCTCGGCGCTCGGCGGCAGGTCGCCCGTGATGCCCGTCGAGAGCCCCACGGTCGCGAACGCCGACACCGCCTCGAAGGCGACGAGGTCGAGGTCGAGCTTCGTGAGGTGCATGAGGAGGATGATCGCCGTCATCACGGCGCCGACCGCGACGAGGGCGACCGTGATCGCCTGGCGGTGCACCGCCCGGCTCAGGCGCTTGCCGAAGATGTTGACCGCGCCCTCGCCGCGGAACTCGGTGAGCAGGATGAAGAACAGCACCGCGAACGTCGTGACCTTGATGCCGCCCGCGGTTCCCGCCGGGCCGCCGCCGATGAACATGAGCACGTCCATGACGACCCAGCTCTCGTCGTGCATCTGCCCGACGTCGATCGAGTTGAACCCCGCGGTGCGGGTCTGCGTCGACATGAAGAACGCGGCGAGGAGCTTCGCACCGGGCGGCAGCGGCCCGAACGTGCCGGGGTTCCCCCACTCGGCGATCGCGAGGTACGCGGTGCCCGCGGCGAGCAGCACGAGCGTGCCCCACAGCACGAGCTTGGTGTTCATCGCCCAGTGCAGCGGCCGCGAGAACTCCTTGCGGAGCTGCATGATGACGGGGAACCCGAGCCCGCCGAGGATGATGGCGACGGACATCGGCAGGCAGATGAACGGGTCGTCGACGAAGTCCATCATGTTGTTCGAGTAGAGCGCGAAGCCCGCGTTGTTGAACGACGAGACCGAGTGGAAGAGCGCGTGCCACGCGGCATCCGCCGGGCTGTAGTCGTAGCCGAAGAGGAACCGCGGGAACAGGAACATCCAGGTCAGTCCCTCGATCGCGAACGAGATCAGCACGATCCCGCGGACCAGTCCACGCACGTCGTCGTAGCCGACCGCCTTCGCCTCGGCCGCCGTGTTGAGGCGCGAGCGCACGCTCATCTTGCGCGCGAGCACGAGCCCGATGAGCGACGCGAAGATCATGATGCCGAGGCCGCCGAGCTGGATGAGGAGCATGATCACGACGTGCCCCAGCGGGCTCCAGTGCAACTGCGTGTCGACGACGGTGAGTCCGGTGACGCAGACCGCGCTCACCGACGTGAAGAGCGCGTCGACGAAGTCGGTCCCGCCCGGCTCGACGGTCATCGGGGGCAGCCACAGCAGGAGGGTGCCGACGGTCACGGCGGCGGCGAAGCCGACGACCACGGCCTGGGCCGGGTGGAGTCGGATGCCCCGTCGGAAGCGGTGCGGCCGCGCGTCGCGGACCGTGCCTCGGAAGGTCACCGCGGAATACTACGCCTCTTCGCGACCTCTGCGACCCGCATTCGGCCCGTGGGGGTCAACCCGATTCCGCACACCCGTGCCCGGTGGGAGGATCGAGCCATGCTGAACACGATCCTGAACGTCATCTGGCTGATCCTCGCGGGCATCTGGCTGTGGATCGGGTACATGCTCGCAGGGCTCCTCATGTGCATCCTCATCGTCACCATCCCCTGGGGCATCGCGTCGTTCCGCATCGCGAACTACTCGCTCTGGCCGTTCGGCCGCGAGGTGGTCTCGAAGCCGACGTCGGGCGCCTGGTCGTTCATCGGCAACGTGATCTGGGTGCTCCTCGCCGGCTGGTGGCTCGCGCTCGAGCACCTCGTGACGGGCGTGATCATGTGCCTCACGATCGTCGGCATCCCGCTCGGCATCGCGAACTTCAAGCTCATCCCGGTCTCGCTCGCCCCGCTCGGCAAGGAGATCGTGGACGCGTAGTGGCCGGCCCGACCACCGCACGCCGGGCCGTCGACCGCGACATCCTGCGCCTCGCCGTGCCCGCGCTCGGCGCGCTCATCGCCGAGCCGCTCTTCCTGCTCGCCGACACGGCGATGGTCGGCCACCTCGGCGCGGCGCCGCTCGCCGGCCTCGGGCTCGCGAGCGCGGTGCTGCAGACGATCGTCGGGCTCATGGTGTTCCTCGCGTACGCGACGACGCCGTCGGTCGCGCGTCGACTCGGGGCCGGCGACGAGCGCGGCGCCGTCGCCGCCGGCGTCGACGGGCTCTGGCTCGCGCTCGGGCTCGGCGCCGTGCTCGCCCTCGCCGGATGGGTCGCGGCGCCGTGGCTCGTGGGCGCCTTCGGCGCCTCCGCCGAGGTCGCGGCCGAGGCATCCGTGTACCTCTCGATCTCGATGGCCGGCCTGCCCGCGATGCTCATCGTGTTCGCCGCGACGGGGCTGCTGCGGGGCCTGCAGGACACGCGCACGCCCCTGTGGGTCGCCGGCATCGGCTTCACGGCGAACATCGCCCTCAACGCGCTGTTCATCTACGGCCTCGGCTGGGGCATCGCCGGCTCGGCGATCGGCACGGTCGTCGCGCAGTGGGGCATGGTGCTCGTCTACCTCGTCGTCGTCGCCCGGCACGTCTCGCGAGTCGGCGCGTCCCCGTGGCCGCATCACGCCGGCGTGCTGCGCGGCGCCCGCGACGGCGGTTGGCTGTTCCTCCGCACGGCGAGCCTGCGCGTCGCGCTGCTGCTCGCGACGTGGGCCGCGACGTCGCTCGGGAGCGATGAGCTCGCCGCGTACCAGGTGGCGATCACGATCTACTTCACGCTCGGGTTCGCGCTCGACGCGCTCGCGATCGCCGCGCAGGCGCTCATCGGCAAGGGGCTCGGCGCTGGCGACGTCGACGTGGTGCGCGCGGTGCTCCGCCGCTGCATCGAATGGGGCGTCGGCGCGGGCGCCGTGATCGGCGCACTCGTCATCGCGACCGCGTGGGTGCTGCCCGCGGTCTTCACGTCGTCGGCCGAGGTCGCGGCGCTCCTGCCGCCGTCGCTCGTCGTGCTCGGCCTGTCGGCCCCGCTCGGGGGGCTCGTGTTCGTGCTCGACGGCGTGCTGATCGGCGCGGGCGACGCCCGCTACCTCGCGTGGACCGGACTCGTGAACCTCGCCGCGTTCGTCCCGATGGCGCTCGGCGTGGTCCGGTGGGCGGATGCCTCCGGCGCAGCCGGCGCAGCCGGCGCGGTCGCGCTCGCGCTGCTCACGGCCGCGTTCTCCCTCGGGTACCTCGCCGCGCGCGCCGTCACGCTCTCGCTGCGGGCGCGCGGGCGGGCGTGGATGGTCACGGGCGCGGCCGCGTGACGGGCGCAGCCGCGTGACGGGCAGGACCGCGTGACCAATGGCCCGACGGCATCAGGGCGCACCGCCTAGGTTCGAGCCACCGCTCGCCGTTCGAAGGAGGCCGTCATGTCCGCTCGACGCGCCCGCTCCCGGTCCGCCGCACGCCGGCCCCAGCGTGGTGTCGCACGCCTCGCCGCCGGCGTCCTCGCCGCGGGACTGCTCGTCGCGCTCACCGGGTGCTTCCCGTTCGCCACCGCCGGCGAGACCCGGACCGAGACACGTGAGATCGAGGACGCCTCGAGCGTCAGCCTCCGCGGCTCGGGCGACATGACGATCCGGCTCGGCGACGCGCCGTCCCTCACGGTCACCGGCGGTGAGAACGTGCTCGAGCGCCTCACGACCGAGGTCGAGGGCGACGAGCTCGTGATCGACCTCCAGCGCGGACCGATCATCGTCGGAGCGCGCGACCTCGTGTTCGACATCACGCTGACCTCGCTCGAGGGGGTCCTCATCTCGGGTTCGGGCGACGTCACCGCCGAGTTCGGCGACGCCGACGACGTGACGCTCGAGATCCGCGGCTCCGGCGAGATCGAGACCGACGAGCTCGACGCGGCGACGGTGCGCGCCTCGATCAGCGGCTCGGGATCGATCGTGCCGTCGGGCTCGACCGATGAGCTCCTGGTCCAGGTCGACGGGTCGGGCGACGTCGACGCCGCCGACCTCAGCGCCGACTCGGCGCGTGTCGTGCTCTCGGGTTCGGGCGAGATCTCGGTCGACGTGTCGGATTCGCTCGAGGTGGTCCTGTCGGGCAGCGGCACGGTCCGGTACTCGGGGCGGCCCGAGATCCGCAGCACGGTGTCGGGGTCGGGCGAGATCACGCCGAGCTGAGCGCCCGGTTCGTCGGGCCCTCGGGCACTCGGCGAGCGTGGACTCTCATGCGCGAGCGGGCACGGTGCCACGGACTCGAGCGCGCGGCGGCCGCTCAGCCGCGCGGCGGCGCGGTGGTGTCGCCGACGTGCAGCGTGCTCGTGAAGTCGGTGCCGGATGCCGCTTCGCCCGACAGCATGCGCACGACCGCCTCGCCCGCCGCGCGCCCCTTCGCGACCGACGGCTGCACGAGCGTCGTCAGGTCGTGCTGCAGGCCGTCGACGCGGATGCCGTCGAACCCGATCACGCTGAGGTCGCGCGGCACGTCGAGGCCGAGCTCCTCGGCCGCCTGGATGACGCCCGCCGCGAGCAGGTCGGACTGGGCGATGATCGCGGTCGGCCGCATCGCGGCATCCGCCAGCAGGGGCCGGGCGGCCTCGAGCCCCTCCTCGATCGAACTCGCACCGGCCACGCTGACGCGGATCTCGGGGAACACGTCGCGCGCCCCGCGCAGGCGCTCGACGGCGGTGTCGACCGTCGCGCCGGTCTCCATCTCGGCCGTGAGCTCGCCGCGGCGACGCGTCGGCTCGAACGGGAGCGTGACGGTCGCGACATCCGTGTGCCCGAGCGAACGCACGTGCTCGGCGCCGAGACGCGTGGCCTCGCGGTTGTCGATCGTGATCTCGGGGATGTCGCCGCCCGGCGCGCCCTCGATGGCGACGAGCGGGATGCCTCGGCGCTGGAGCGCCTCGACCTGCGAGAAGAACTTCGGGCTGCAGCCGATCAGCACGACCGCGTCGACGGGCGCCGTGTCGAGGCTGACCGGCGCGGCGGGGTCGCCGGAGTCGGTGAAGAGCAGCAGTCCTGCGCCGAGCGGGGCGATGCCCTCGGTCAGCCCGTCGAGCGTCTGGATCTTGACGGGATCGAGGAAGGCCGCGCGCACGCGCTCCTCGAGGACGACGCCGACGATGCCCGAGCGGCCGCGACGGAGCGAGCGGGCGCGCGGGTCGGGGCCCGCGTAGCCGAGTTCGGATGCCGCGGCCAGCACGCGCTCCTTGGTGGCGTCCGACACCGGGCCGGAGCCGCTGAACGCGAGCGACGCGGTCGACGCGGAGACGCCCGCGAGCGCCGCGACGTCGGCGAGCGTCACGCGCGGGATGGCGCCGGTCGTGGCGGCGGGTTCGGGGCTCACCCTTCGATTGTACGGTCGAATCGATTCGATGCGTCAGCCGGGCCGCAGGGCGGGGTCAGCCGCGCTCGGCGATCTCCTTGACCTTCGCCACGAGCGAGTCCCACACGCCCTTCGCGTGCGCCGCCGACTCGGGCGTCGCGTTGTTGTCCTGCGACAGCGAGAGCACCGTGGGGGCGTCGCCGCCGCCGTCGATCGTCCAGGTGAGCGTGTGGTGGTCGTCGGGCTCGAGGCCGCTGGTGCGTCGCGGGCTGAAGTGCGTGTGCACCAGCCGGTGCGGCGGATCGATCTCGAGGACGGTCCCGTGGTCCTCGTAGGGGCGGCCGTTCCAGTCACCGCTCCAGCGCAGTGCGCCGCCGACCATCCAGTCGGCCTCGAGCTCGGTGCCGGGCAGGTACTCGCGCGCCGCCGCGGGGTCGGTGATGACCGCCCACACGCGCTCCGGCGAGGCGTCGATCTCGATGGCCGAGGTGACGACGAGGTCCTTCAGCATCTCGTGCCTCCTTGTCTCCGTGCTCCGACGGTACGTCGCGAGGACGGCATCCGCAGCCCCCTTGCATCCGCGGCGCCGATGGGTCAGCCGAGCTGCGGCGATGCGGCGTGCACCGCGTCACGCGCCTCCGCGAACGCCGCGACGCACCGCCGGATCTCGTCCTCCGAGTGGGCCGCAGAGAGCTGCACGCGGATGCGCGCCTTCCCCTTCGGCACGACCGGGTACGAGAACGCGGTGACGTACACGCCGCGCTCCTGCAGCGCGTCGGCGATGCGAGCCGTGAGCGCGGCATCGCCGAACATGACCGGCACGATCGGGTGCTCGCCGGGCAGCAGGTCGAAGCCGGCATCCGTCATCAGCGACCGGAACAGCGCCGCGTTCGCGGTCAGCCGCTGCCGCAACTCGCCCGACTCGCTGACGAGGCGGAGCGCCTCGATGGTGCCCGCGACGATCGCCGGCGCGAGCGTGTTCGAGAAGAGGTACGGCCGCGCGCGCTGGCGCAGCAGGTCGACGATCTCCTGCCGGGCGGCGACGTACCCGCCGGATGCCCCGCCGAGCGCCTTGCCGAAGGTGCCGGTCGTGATGTCGACGCGCCCCTCGACGCCGCAGTACTCGGGCGTGCCGCGCCCGTCCGAACCCACGAAGCCGACCGCGTGCGAGTCGTCGACGAAGACGAGCGCGTCGTGCTGCTCGGCCAGGTCGCAGATCTCGGCGAGCGGCGCGATGTAGCCGTCCATCGAGAAGACGCCGTCGGTCACGATCACGCGGCGGCGCGCGCCCGACGCCGCGACGAGCTGCGCCTCGAGGTCGGCGAGGTCGCGGTTCCTGTAGCGGAACCGCTGCGCCTTCGACAGCCGGATGCCGTCGATGATCGACGCGTGGTTGAGCTCGTCGGAGATGATCGCGTCCTCCGGCCCGAAGAGCACCTCGAAGACGCCGCCGTTCGCGTCGAAGCACGACGAGAAGAGGATCGTGTCGTCGTAGCCGAGGAAGTCGGACACCGCGCGCTCGAGCTCGAGGTGCAGCTCCTGCGTGCCGCAGATGAAGCGCACGCTCGCCAGCCCGTAGCCCCACTCGTCGAGGCCGCGGTGCGCGGCGGCGACGATGCGGGGATCGTCGGCGAGGCCGAGGTAGTTGTTCGCGCAGAAGTTCAGCACCGTGCGCCCGGCGACCTCGATCTCGGAGGACTGGGGCCCGTGGATGCCGCGCTCGCGCTTGGTCAGCCCCGCCGCCTCGATCTCGTCGAGCTCGGCGCGCAGCTGCGCCTTCACGTCTCCGTACATGTTCAGACCTCCGTCCAGTCGAGGATGACCTTGCCGACGCCGCCCGAGGCGGCGGCGTCGAAGGCGGTCCGCCAGTCTCGCGCCGGGTAACGGTCGCTGATGATGGATGCCACGCGCCCGCGCAGCTCGGCGCTGGTCTGCAGCATCGCGCTCATCGAGTTCCACGTCTCGAACATCTCGCGGCCGTAGATGCCCTTGAGCGTGAGCATGTGCGTGACGACCTTGCCCCAGTCGATCGCGAACGGCTCGCTCGGCAGGCCGAGGAGCGCGATGCGTCCGCCGTGGTTCATGTTGTCGATCATCTCGGGCAGCGCCTTCGCGGAGCCCGACATCTCGAACCCGATGTCGAAGCCCTCGCGCATGCCGAGGCGGGCCTGCACGTCGCGGATGCGCTCGCGCGACACGTCGACCGTGGCATCCGCCCCCATCGCCGTGGCGAGCTCGAGCCGCGCGGGCGAGACGTCGGACGCGACGATGTACCTGGCGCCGACGTGACGCGCCACCGCGATCGACATGAGGCCGATCGGGCCGCAGCCGGCGACGAGCACGTCCTCGCCGACGAGGGAGAACGCGAGCGCGGTGTGCACCGCGTTGCCGAACGGGTCGAAGATCGCGCCGACCTCGGGGTCGACGTCGCCGTGGTGCACCCACACGTTCTCGCCGGGCAGCACGATGAACTCGGCGAACGCGCCGTCGCGGTGGAGGCCCACGCCCTGGGTGCGGATGCACATCTGGCGACGGCCGGCGCGGCAGTTGCGGCACATGCCGCAGACGATGTGGCCCTCGCCGGACACGCGGTCGCCGACGACCACGTCGTGCACGAGTTCGCCCACCTCGACGACCTCGCCGTAGAACTCGTGGCCGGCGATCAGGGGCGTGCGGATCTCGGACGAGCACCAGTCGTCCCACTGGTCGATGTGGAGGTCGGTGCCGCAGATGCCGGTGCGGAGCACCCGGATCTTGACGTCCGCCGGGCCCGGTTCGGGCTCGGGGCGGTCGACGAACTCGAATCCCGCGCCGGGCGCGGACTTGTACAGGGCCTTCATCGGCGTCGATGTCCTGTCTTCGTACGGGCGCCCGCGGGGTGTGCGGGTGCCGGGCTCGCCCGCCGAGGGTCACGGCGCGCGTCGAGGTGACCCGATCATCGTAACGACCGAGGCGAGCGGATGACGCGGGGTCGACGGGCCGCCGATCGGACGGCGCCCGCGGCGGGGCCGAGCAGGCCGCCGGCGGGTCGGCCGGGCCGCCGACGCAGTCGGTGCGGCCCCGGACATGGACGAGGACGGCGCAGTGCAAGTTGCGTCGTCCTCGATTGCGCTGATCGTCGCACGCGCGAGCGCGCGCTCGCCACCCCCCGTTTCCTGCGAGAACGCCGTGAACGGCCGCCCCCGGCTGGTCGTTGCGACGCGGCCCCGCCGGCGCTACGCTCGAATCGATTCGACTCGAATCGATTCGAACCCGGCGGGAACCCACGACCGGCAGATCCACCCCGACGACGAGGCAGTAATGTCGCAGCACCGAGACGACACCATGAGCGAGCACGACGACCACGCGCACCGAACGGGCGACGCCGAGACGCGAGCCGCGGCATCCGCTCGCCCGCGCGGCGAGCTCATCGCCTGGCGCAACGCGATCTTCGCGATCTTCTTCCTCTCCGGCTTCGGCCTGGCCAGCTGGGTCGCCCGCATCCCCGCGATCCGCGATGCCGTCGGGCTCAGCACCCAGGGGGTCGGGCTCGTCATCCTCATGGGCTCGATCGCCTCGATCGTCGGGCTCATCGCGGCGCCGTGGCTCATGGCGCGCTTCGGCGCGCGCCTGGGCATGGTCGGCGTGCTCGCGACGGCGGCGGCCGGCGTGGTCGCGGTCGGCCTCGGCGGCTCCGTGCTGCCGAGCGTCGCGCTCATCGTCCTCGGCCTCGCGCTGTTCGGCTTCGGCAACGGCGCGGTCGACGTGATGATGAACGTCGAGGGCGCCGAGGCCGAGCGCGAGCTCGACAAGACCGTGATGCCGCTGATGCACGCGTTCTTCAGCTTCGGCACGGTCGCCGGCGCGGGGCTCGCCGCCGCGGCATCCGCCGTGGGCGTGACGATCGCGATCCACCTCGGGGTCGTCGCCGCGCTCATCGCCGCCGGCGTCGTCATCGCGGTGCGCTTCGTGCCCGTGCGCGAGGAGCTCGGCGACGACGCGCACACCGACGCCCCGCGGGAACCGCTGGGCGTGCGCATCCGCCGCAGCCTCTCGGTGTGGAGCGACGTGCGCCTGCTCCTCATCGGCGTCATCCTGCTCGGGATGGCCTTCGCCGAGGGCAGCGCGAACGACTGGATCGCCCTCGCGGTGGTCGACGGGCACGGTCTCGACGAGACGACCGGCGCGGCCGTCTTCACGGTGTTCACGATCGCGATCACCGCGGCCCGCGTGCTCGGCGGCCCGTTCATCGACCGCTTCGGCCGCGTGCTCATGCTCCAGGTGATGGCCGCCGTCGGCGTGGTCGGCCTCTCGCTCTTCATCTTCGGCACCGAGCCCTGGATGCTCGTCGTCGGCACGCTGCTCTGGGGCGTCGGCTGCTCGCTCGCGTTCCCCGTCGGCATGTCGGCCGCGGCCGACGTGCCCGATCGAGCGGATGCCGCAGCGCGCGTCTCCGCGGTCGCGATGATCGGCTACTGCGCCTTCCTCGTCGGACCGCCGCTCATCGGATTCCTCGGCGAGCACTTCGGGATCCTGAACGGGCTGCTCGTGCTGCTCGGCCTGATGGTCATGGCCGGGATCGCCGCGCCAGCGGCCCGCGAGCGGAACCGCGCGGCGCGGGCGCGCGGCTGACGCCCGGCCCGAGAGACCCCGTGCGGCCTCGACGTCCGCGACGCAAGGGGCTGCGGCATCCGGTGCGTCCCGACAGGATGCGGGGATGAGCGCGGACGACGAGACGACGACGGACCACCGGACCGGGGCGGGCGCCGAGCCCGTGCCGGACGACGAACCGAGCCCGGAGCACCGGCGACCCGACGGCGTGACCGACGCCACCGTCGAGGCGCTCGGCAAGCTCTCCGAGGCGCTCGAGGTGATCGAGGACGCGCGCGGGTCGCTCTACCGCTTCCACCGGCTGACGGGGAGGGCCGACCTCGCCCTCGGCGAGGCGGTCGAGCTGCTGCGGGCGGCCGGCCATGATCGGATCGCCGACCGCATCGACCGGGAGGTGGTCGGCCGCAACGTCATCGAGGGGCGGTGGACGTTCCAGCTCGTCGAGGAGTACGACGACGGCTACTACGCCGCGGTGCGCGACGCCGAGCGCGCCGCACGGGACCGGCTCGTCGGCGGGCGCCGGCATCTCCTGGAAGCCGAGATGAAGGAGCGCGAGCGCACGCACGGGCTCCGGCACCACGAGGCGCGGCCCCACGACGGCTCGCCGCATGGCTGACGCCCACCGGGCGACGTCCTCCGCCCGACGTAGACTCGTCGGGTGCGCCTCGTCATCGCCCGCTGCTCCGTCGACTATGCCGGCCGGCTCTCCGCGCACCTGCCGCTCGCGACGCGGCTGCTGATGGTCAAGGGCGACGGCAGCCTGCTCGTCCACTCCGACGGCGGCAGCTACAAGCCGCTGAACTGGATGAGCCCGCCGTGCACGCTCGCGGCGGCCGACCCCGACGACGACCAGCGCGCCGCCGGCGTCACCGAGGTCTGGAAGGTCACGCACGCGAAGACCGCCGACCAGCTCGTCGTGTCGATCCACGAGGTGCTGCACGACTCCGCGCACGAGCTCGGCGTCGACCCCGGGCTCGTGAAGGACGGCGTCGAGTCTCACCTCCAGAAGCTCCTCGCCGAGCAGATCGAGCTCCTCGGCGACGGCTACCGGCTGGTGCGTCGCGAGTACATGACGGCCATCGGGCCGGTCGACATCCTGGCCACGGATGCCGCGGGGCGCGCGGTCGCGGTCGAGCTGAAGCGCCGCGGCGACATCGACGGCGTCGAGCAGCTCACGCGGTACCTCGAGCTCATGAACCGCGACCCGCTCCTGGCGCCCGTCGCCGGGGTCTTCGCGGCGCAGGAGATCAAGCCGCAGGCGCGCACGCTCGCCGAGGACCGCGGCATCCGCTGCGTCGTGCTCGACTACGACGCCATGCGCGGCGTCGAGAGCGGGCACGCGCGGCTGTTCTGAACGGGCGCGCCGACGCGCCGGGGGGCGCCCGGCCGATCGCGTCGAGTCGGCGCTCAGCGGGCACACAGCATTCCCGAGTGTTCCTCGGATTTCGTCGTCCTAGGATGTCGCGGTGACTTCCCTGCTCCCCGCCCCGACGATCGCGCCCCCGCGCGAGTGGTCAGCCGTGCTCTTCGACCTCGACGGCACCATCGTCGACTCCGCCAGCGAGATCATGGACTCCCTCGCGCACATGTTCGCCGAGATGGGCGTGCCCGTGCCGGACCGCGAGACCCTGCGGTCCTACGTCGGCCCGCCGCTGCTCGACAGCCTCCGCATGACCGCGGGCTTCAGCGACGTCGACGCATGGGAGGCGCTCAACGTCTACCGCGACCACTACGACGACCACCTCCTGCACTCCCCCGTCTTCCCGGGCGTCGAGGGCGTGCTGCAGGCCGTCCAGGCCGCCGGACTGCCGATCGCGCTGGCGACGAGCAAGCCCGAGTCGATGGCGCGCGCGGTGCTCGAGCACACCGGCCTCGACCGCTACTTCACGGTCATCGCCGGGGCCAGTGACGACGAGGAGCGCAGCACGAAGGCCGACGTCGTCGCGGAGGCGCTGCGGCGACTGGTCGAGCTCGGCGCCGACACCTCCGAGGCGGTGATGGTCGGCGACCGCGGGTACGACGCCCTCGGCGCGGCCGCGCACGACGTCCCGACCATCATGGTCGAGTGGGGCTACGGCTCGCCCGCCGAGGCGAGCGACGCCCTCGCGGTCGTCCACTCGGCCGACCAGCTGCGCGGCATGCTCATCGGCTGACCCCCTTCCCGAAGACGGATGCTTCGACGCTCGATGATTCGATCCGAAGCTTCCTCGACGTACGGCGCCCTGAATGCGAGGAAATCTCGTTAGCAACGATTCGGGGCTACTCCGCTCCGGAGTCTTCCCTCCGCCCCCGACCGAGGGGCAGGATGCCGGATACGTCCGCCCACCGGCGGACGACGTCGTGCCCCGTGGTCACCGTCACGGGCACTCGGAGGGAGAAGCATGTCAGGGAAGACCAGCCGCGCGCGTCGTCGCGTGGTTGCGACGATCCCCGTGCTCGCACTCGCGGCCGCCGGCTTGGCGACCGTGGGAACGAGCACGGCGACCGCCGCACCGGCACCGGTCATCGGTGCCGATGAGTACTACATGAACTACGCCGCGCCGCGTGCGGAGGCCGCGTTCGAGACCGATGAGGCACTCGAGACGACCGTGGACGGGAAGGCCGTGAAGGCCGGCGCCGTCAGCGGCTCCGTCGCCGAGCTGTCGGCCGAACTCGACAAGAAGTACGCGCAGGGCAACCCGGCCGCTGCTCGCCAGCTGGCCAAGCTCGAGGCGAAGTCGATCGAGACCGGCAAGAGCCCGAAGGCGCTGAAGAAGGCGAAGTCGACCCAGGAGGCCAAGCTCCTGACCATCCTGATCGAGTTCAACGACCAGGCGAACGACGACTTCAGCGACACCTGGGTGCCCGAGTACTGGGGTGCCACGACGTGCAAGCCCGGTGACGCGGTCGTGAACGGCCCGCTGCACAACAACATCCCGAACCCGGCCGACTACGAACTCGAGGACAACAACTCGATGTGGGTCGAGGACTTCTCCCCCGAGCACTTCGACCAGCTGCTCTACACCGACGAGGGCATCACCGAGCGCGTGCGCCCCGACCTCACCGGTCCCGACGGCAAGCCCGGCATCGACATCTCCGGCTACACCATGAAGTCGATGTACGAGGAGATGTCGCGCGGCGCCTACACCGTGACCGGTGAGGCGACCCAGTGGGTCGAGCTGCCGCACTCCGAGGGCTGGTACGGCGCCACGCGCTGCTTCCTGAACGACGAGGGCGAGTACGAGGCCGGCGCCTACCAGGGCATGCAGGGCCACCCCGACAACCCGGCCGGCGCGAACCGCCTGCCGATCGACGCCGTGGCCGCACTCGCGGAGGCGCAGCCCGACTTCCCCTGGGCCGACTACGACATCGAGGACCAGGCCGACCGCGACGAGGACGGGAACTTCTACGAGCCCGACGGCGTGATCGACCACGTCGTGCTCGTGCACGCCGGTGAGGACAAGTCGGGCGGCGGCGGCGCCGAGGGCACGTACGCCATCTGGGCGCACTCCTCGGCCGTCGCAGGCGGCGCCGACATCCCCGGCACCGACCTCAAGCTGTCGAACTACATCGTGCAGCCCGAGGACTCGGGCGTCGGCGTGTTCGCGCACGAGTACGGCCACGACCTGGGCCTGCCCGACCTGTACGACGTCTCGGGCGCCGGCAGCTCCGACGTCGACTTCTGGGACCTCATGTCGTCGGGCTCGCACTCCGGCCCGATCTTCCAGTCGATGCCGACCCACATGGGCCTCTGGGACAAGTGGGTCCTCGGCTGGGCCGACCCGGAGGTCGTGAACCCGGGCGACGACACGCGGACCGTCAAGGTCGGCCAGACCTCGCGCCCCAAGAAGGGCACCGAGGACGGCATCAAGGTCAACCTGCCCGACAAGGTGATCACGCTCGCCGACGCGCACAGCGGCGAGAACATGTGGTACACCGGCGCCGACCAGGACTGGGCCGACATCCGCATCTCGCGCACCATCGACGACGTGCCCGCCGACGCCACCCTCTCGATGTGGAACAACTACGTCATCGAGGAGGACTGGGACTACGGCTTCGTCGAGGTCTCGACCGACGGCGGCTCCTCCTGGAGCGAGCTGAAGGTCTACGAGGCTGACGGCTCCGAGGCCTCCACGCCGGACGGCTACTCCGACCCGAACGGTCGCATGAACGACTACGGAGCCCCGAACGGCCCGAAGAAGTACGGCCTCACGGGTGACTCGCACGGCTGGGTCGAGCAGCACGTCGACCTGTCGGCGTACGCCGGCCAGTCGATCCAGGTGCGCCTGCGCCTCGCGACGGACGCGGCCTACCAGGATCGCGGCTGGTTCGTCGACGACTTCGCGCTGAAGAGCGGTGACACCACCGTCTGGAGCGACGACGTCGAGTCGGGCGAGAACGGCTGGACCGCCGAGGTGGAGAGCTTCGTCGACACGACCGGCCCCGGCTGGCGCATCGACACCGGCACTTCGGTCAAGGCGCAGTACTACCTCGTCGAGTGGCGCAACTTCGACGGCTTCGACGAGGGCCTGAAGTACGGCTACAACAGCGTCTACAGCGACGGTGCCTGGAAGGTGGAGAAGGTCGCCTACAACGCGCCCGGTGCCCTCGTCTGGTACCGCGACACGACGTACGGCAACTCGAACCAGATCATCTCGAACGAGGCGGCCCTGCCGAGCTACGGTGCGAAGGGCGGTCTGCTCATCGTGGACAGCCACTTCGACCCGCTGCAGCGCACCGGCGCGGCGGCCGAGGCCGACCCGACGACGCTCAACGTGATGCCCTCGCGTGCGCAGTCGTCGAACGCCGCGTTCGGCCTGACGAAGACGCACCCCTTCACGGAGTGCTTCATCGTGGACGACCCGACCGAGGAGTACTGCACCGACATCCCCGCCCTCGACGCGGTGAGCACGTTCACCGACGACCAGGGCTGGGTGCCGGGCTTCGCGATCCGGGAGAACGCAGACGACACGCTGTCGTTCTTCTACCGCGACCGCGACGCCTCGACCGTCGTTCCGTCGGTCGGCAACGCGCCGTACTCGGTGCCGCTGTACTACCTGGACGGCACACCGGCCACGGACTACTACGGCCTCAACATCGGGCTCGGACCGTTCGGTTCGGGCAATCCCGCCGATGACGGCGTGGGCTACGGCACCGTCATCTCGGTGAAGAAGGCGCTGACGGGCAACACCGCCGCGCTGATCGAGGTGACCCCGCCCTCGGCGGGCTGATCCCGAGCGACCCGAACCGGCGAGGCGCCGGCCCCCTCGGGGGTCGGCGCCTCGTCGCGTGCCGAGCCGGGTTCCGCGGTCGGACGGAGCGCCGACGCGCACAGGTCGGCCGCGCCGGCGTCAGTCGCACGCCGGGGCGTCAGTCGCCAGCCTGGGCGCCCGTCGGCCCGAGCAGGCCGTCGAGCAGCCGCTCGATGCCCCACGCGAACCGGGCCGCGGCGTCGTCGCCGAGTTCACGTGCACGATCGCCGAGCGGAAACGCCTCGGCGTCGTCCCAGAGCGTCGCGGATGGCGCCGCCGCGACCTCCTCGTCCGGCGCCGTCGTCGCAGCCTTGCGTCCCGTCTCGGCGGCGTCGAACGCGACGGCCCCGAGCACGTGCACGCGGACGGCGTGGGCCGCGCGGCCGGACTCCAGGTCGCCGAGGCCCGCGCCGGAGAAGGCCGCGAGCAGCGCCTCGTCGAAACGCCGGGCGTTGGGACCGTCGAGTGGCGCGGCCAGGAGCAGCCCCACGGCGCCAGGGCGTTCGACGAGGATCGCCCGGAGGCCCTCCGCGAGCTCGCCGATGCGGGGTCGGGCCGCCTCCCGTGCGGTCTCCGCCACCGGTGCGGCCGCGGCATCCGCCCGCCGCGTGTCGAGACGGCCGAGCACCTGCTCGACCATCCCCGCGAGCAGGGCGCCCTTGTTCGGGTAGTACGTGTACATGGCGGTCGGGGTCAGCCCGAGGGCTCCCGCGACCCCGCGGACGGACACGGCGTCGAACCCCTTGGATTCGAGCAGCTCGAATGCGGCGTCGAGGATCTCTGCGTGCGTGAGGCTGCGTCGGGGTCCGGGTCTCATGGGGCCTTCCGTAGGGGACTCGACACACCGTACAGTGTTCCGCCGCGCGGCAGCGGCGTGGACGGCGGCCGGCGCGCATGCCACGCTGGACTGGCGGGCGGGGCGCGCTGGATCCGCCGGCGGACCCCGACCGGACGAGGAGGTCGAACGGATGACGCAGCCGCACGCCGCACGCATCACGGTCGTGGGCGACGCCCTCATCGACGAGCTGCGCGACCCGACGGGATCGCGCGAGTTCGTGGGCGGCGCGGCGCTCAACGTCGCGGTGGGCCTCGCCCTCCTCGGAGAGGACGTCACGCTCGTCGCGATGCTCGGCGACGACGAACCGGCGACGCGCATCCGCGCCTTCCTCGCCGACTACGGCGTGCGGCTCGTGGAGAGCCCGTCGGAACTCGGCACCTCGCGCGCGGTCTCCGACCGCAGCGAGGCCGGCGAGCCGCGATACGTCTTCAACGAGGCCGCACGGCACCGGCGGCTCTCGTTCGACGACGCGACGCGCGCGGCGATCGACGAGGCCGAGCTCGTGGTCGTGAGCTGCTACCCGTTCGACGACGAGCAGCAGGTCGACGCGCTGCTCGACGCGATCGGGGACCCGGAGCGACGACTCGTCGTCGACGGCAACCCCCGAGCGGGCATGCTCCACGACCGGGAGGCGTTCCTCGACGCGTTCGAGCGCGTGGCCGCCCGATCCCTCCTCGTGAAGGCCGGCGACGAGGACGCCGACCTGCTCGCGCGGGAACCGCTCGACGCCTTCGTCCGCCGGCTGCGAGGCGACCGGGCCGGCGGGCCGGCGGTGCTCGCCACCGCCGGGCGCCGCGGTGCCGACCTCCACCACGGCGACCTCGACGTGCACGCCGACATCGTCGACCTGCCGGGCCGCGTCGTGGACACCATGGGCGCCGGCGATGCGACGCTCGCCGCGGTCGTCCACCATGTCGCCCGCGACGGCATGCCGGCCACCGCCGACGCCTGGCGCGAGACGCTCGACGAGGCGATGACGATCGCAGCAGCGACCGTCCGGCACGAGGGTGCGCTGCTCCGCACAGGGACGACGTCGACGCAGCTCGGAAGCTGACCCGCCGAACGGGGGTCTTGCGTTCGGCCCGGTGAGGAGTCGTAGACTCGCCCCAACCGCTGATGGCGACATCGGCGAGGTGCGCACCCCCGATCGGCGCCCCACCCCCGCGGAACCCGATCTCGGCACCACGCCGCGCCGGAGGCGAGCCCCAGTTCCCCGGCGCGCGCCACGAGACGCCCGTCGGACGCCACGCGCCGACCCGCGCGGACGGCGCGACGAGAGGAGTGGCAGTGCCCGATGCCGCCGGCGGCCATCCGGCCACGTCGCCGCTCGTGCTCCCCATCGTCGAGACCCCGACCGACGACCAGCTGATCGCCTCGGCACGCGCGGGCGACGGATTCGCCGCGACGAGGCTCTGGCATCGGCACGAGTCGGCCGCCGCCGCAGCCGCCGCCGCGACGCCCGGCTCGGCCGACGTCGAGTTCGTGGTCGAAGCCGCGGCGGCCCGGTTCTCCGCATCGATCCTCGCGCCCGAGGCGCCGGTCGGGGCCATTCGGCCGCACGTGCTCGCAGCCGTGCGCGAGGCCGCCGCCGCCGCGGACGGGCGCGGCGGGGCCGATCCCGACCGCGCATCGGCCCTGCTCGCACCCGAGGAGTGGTATCGCGCCGACCTGCCGACGGGCCTCGACGACGGCGAGGCGATCGCGGTCGCGTTCACCTCCCTCGGCACCGCCGCACAGGAGGCGCTCTGGCTCGCCGAGATCGACGGCCTCCCGCCGGTCGAGCTCGCCGCCGAGCTCGGACTCGCCCCCGCCGAGACCGAGGGTCTGGTCGCCACCGCTCACGAGGGCCTGCGCAGCGCGTGGGTCCGGCAGACCGTGGCGGCAACCCCCGCGGGCGCGGAGTGCGACGGCGTCCTCGCCGAGATCGGCGCGCCGGGCACGGGCGGGCGCCGGGTCCCGGGTCGAGTGCGCCCGCACGTCGACGACTGCGACGGATGCCGCGCCGCGGCGCTGCCCGCCGCGGACCTCGCACACCGGCTCGTCGGGACGATCCCGCTGCTCGTGCTGGGCGGGGCCTCCGGCATCGGGTTCCTCGAGGCGACGCGCACCGGGTCGTCGGCCGAGGTCGTCGCGCCGGTCCCGGCGCTCGGCAGCGGACGCGCGGGATTCGCGGTGCCGGGCGTCGGCGCCGCCGCCGCAGCGGCCATCGCGACCGCGCCCGCCGCGACATCGACCGTGGCCACCGCCCCGGCGAGCGGCGCCCCGACCGGCGTCGCGGCGACGATCTCGCGCCTCGGGGACGCGTTCGGGCGACTTCCGCGCGCCGTGCTCGTCACGGCGTCGGCGACGCTCGCCACCGCCGCAGCAGCCGTCGTGGTCGTCGCGGCGATCTCCGGCGGAACTCCCGGACTCGGCTCGCTCGGCTCATCCGTCACCGCAGGCGGCGGCGCCGACATCTCGGCGCCTCCCGAGGGCATGGCTCCTCCGGAGATCATCGCGACGGACGTACCCGACGGCGTGCCCGACGGCGGCGTACCCGACGGCGTGCCCCCACCCGACGGCGTCGTACCCGACGACGCCGATGCCGCTCCGCCGAGCCAGACGTCGCCCGACGCCGCGTCACCGTCCCCCGAAGCGGATGCGCCGGTCACCGGGGAGCCCGGAGCCGATCCCGACTCGTCGACGCCTCCGGCCCCCGAGCCGGGTACCCCGCCGGTCGCGACGCCCGGCGAGGGCGTCTCCACCCCCGTCGTGGATCCCGAACCAGGTCCGGGGCTCGGATTCACCGTGGGCGAGCCGGGCGACGCGGGTTGGCGCGCGCTCATCGTCACCGGCCCGCCCGGTGCGGAGTTCGCGATCTTCGACAACGGGAAGGTGCTCCTGGAGGGCAGGCTCGACGAGGCGGGCACGGCGAGCTTCGCCATCCGCGGTTCGGTCGCCGGACTCACCATCGGCTACAGCTCGACGTCCGTCACGGCAGGGGACGGCGGCGCGGTCGACAGCCTCACCGCCAGGTCGTCCGGAGCGCGGACGACCGGACCCGATCGACGCCTCGTCGCGACGGACTGACCGACCGACCCGGGTCGTCGGCGACACCACCGCGTCGATACCGAAGCGGCGCGACGGCAGGGGCCGGGACTCGGAGTGCTCGACGAGCTGACGGCGCACCCGTTCCCGATCCGCGTCCGCCCCCGTAGACTCGGGTCTCCATGCTTTCGCAGGCGATCGGGGGACGCTCGTGCAGGAGAAGGACATCGTCGCGACCGGGACCGGGCCGAGCCGGCGCGCGGTCGCCAGGGCAGCCGCATGGAGCGTGCCCGTGATCCTCATGGCAGCTCCTGCCCCGGCGTACGCGGCCAGCGGGGGCGGGGCCCCGGGCGGCGTGACGCTCGCCTCCGTCGTCGGCAGCTGTTCCGGAACCGGACCGAACGGCACGATCACCGTCACACTCCCGAACCTGCCCGTCGGATCGCAGGTACTGATCGCGCTCACCAACTCGGGCCAGGGCGGGTTCTCTGCGACACCGGACTTCACGCCGACCAGCCAGAGCGGCACGACCTATGTCATCACCGGAGCGGGCGCCGATTTCACGGGCTCGTTCGCCATCGCGTTCACGCTGAACCCCAACCAGCAGGGCACCGTCACAGCGACCGTGACCGCGATCTCGGGAGTCACCGTGCTGGGCGACACCACCGGCTTCGTGACCAAGCGCCGCGACGGACACAGCAACAGCTACAACCAGTGCTCGGCGGGGTGATCGGCTGACGCCCGACCGACGCCGTCGCGCGTCGGCGCCGAGGCGTTCGGAGCGCGGCCGCCACCGCGAGGCGGGCGCGACCCCGCCCACGTCGGTCCTTCCCACGCGTCCCCGCCGTCCCTACCATGACGACATGATCGCGTCATCGCAAGCCGTGCCGGCCGGGGATCCGTCGCCCGGCGGGGTCGCCGTCGCCGTCGAGGCGCCCGTCGGGCGTCGCGTCGCCGTCGAGACCGAGGCGGTCGTCGGCGGCCTCATCGCCGCAGGCGTCACCGGCCTGGTCTCGGCATTCGTCTTCGCGGGCGACGTCTGGCCGCTCTGGGGCGGGTGGTCGGTCGGCGCGGTCGCCGCGCTCGGCGTGCTCGCCGGCGGCATCCTGCTCGGCGCGGTCGGCTACTGGCGCTCGCGGAACCTGCCGGGGCAGGAGTGGCGGCATGCGCTGCGGCCCTGGAAGTTCTCGCTCGACGTGGCGACCGTCTCGACGGTCCACGGCATCATCGCCGCGATCCTCACGGTCGTCACGTTCACCATGCTGCAGCGCAGCTTCGAGGGCCTCGTGGTCGACGGCCTGACGGGCACCGGCGCGGTCGCGGCATCCGCCGGCCTCGCCGGGTACTGGATCTTCCTGTCCGTCTCGGCGATCACGACGAACCGGCTCGCCTCGCTGCTCGTGTTCTTCATGGCCTCGGCCACGCTCGCGAGCATGGCGACCGCCCAGGACCCGCAGTGGTGGGAGTACCACTTCAGCCAGCTCGGTACCGCGAACGACTTCTCGAGCGGGCTCTTCAACCTCGCCCTGATCGTGGCCGGCGCATTCGTGACGACCTTCGCGCTGTACGTCGACCGCGACCTGGCGATCCTCGTGCAGCAGGGCGTGCTGAGGCGGGCGTGGGCGCCGAGGTTCATCTCGATCGCGTTCATCGTCATGGGCGTCATGCTCGCAGGCGTCGGCGTGTTCCCGTTCGACGTGAACCTCGCGCTGCACAACACGTGCGCGATCGGGATGTCGCTGTCGTTCCTCACGCTGCTGCTGACGTCGCCCTACACGCTCGCCGGCATGCCCGGCCGGTTCTTCTGGTTCTGCGGCGGCGGCGCCGTGCTGCTGCTCGGCGGTGCGCTGCTCTTCGAGCCCGTCGGGTACTACAACCTCACCGCGTTCGAACTGCTCGCGTTCGCGACGATCTTCGGCTGGATCTCGGTGTTCATCCGGTTCGTGAACGCGCTCGCGCGCCACGACGTCGCCGTCTCGTACGACGGGGGCTACTCGGTCTGACCGGCCTCGTCGGGCAGGACCGGCTCGGTCGCGTCGGCGTGCCGTGCCGCGATGGCGCGCGCCCGACGCGTCGCGAACTCGATGAGCACGAGGAGGCCGACGACCGCGAGCACGCTGGCGACGGCGGCGACCGGATCCCGCTGCGCGGCCTGGATGATCGCGTTCACCGTCGCGAGCCCGAGGATGCCGTAGAGCGTCGCCCACATCGCCCCGCCGACGACGAGGGCAGGGAGGTACTTCACGAGCGGCATCCGCAGCACGCCGGCGGCCAGGTTCACCGCGGTCTGGAAGCCGACGGTGAGGAACGACAGCGCGACCACCGGTGCGCCGAACCGCTCGATCACGGCCTCCGCGCGCGCGAGCTGCGGCGCCATCCGCCCTCGCCGCTCGAGCAGGCGCTTGACCCCCTCGCGCGAGCCGCGCCCGAGCGCGTAGGTGCCGCCGGCACGGAGGAGCACGATGACGAACAGTGCGGCGATCGCCGCAGGAAGGGGCCAGCCCTCGAAGATCTCCACCACACCGCCCGTCGCCGTCGTCGACCGCGAGGGCGGCGACCGCCGCCCGGACGTCGCGGTCGTGGATGACCACGAGTCTATCGCCGTGGACCCTTCAGACCCCGGCCGGGCCCCGATACTGTCGGACCTGAACCTCTGGAGGCACCACCATGACGCGCAACCCGGTCAAGCTCATCGCCGAGGGCTTCTCGCCCATCCCCTCGCTCGAGGTCTACGACGCCGTCCGGGTGTCGGCCGTGGACGAGTTCGGCGGTGGATCGGGCGGCGCCGGGCTCGATGCGATCGGCGTGCTCGTCTTCGACGAGGGACCGCTGCCCGAGGGCATCGGGCTCGACCGCGACGCGCTCGCGCGGGCCGGCTTCGAGGCGAAGGCGGGGCAGGTGCTGATGCTGCCGCAGCCCGGGCACAGCCTCATCGTCGTCGTCGGCGGCGGTTCCGAGGCCGAGGCGACCGAGGCCACGCTGCGCGATGCGGGTGCCGCGTTCGTCCGGGCGGTCAAGAAGGCGACGACGGTCGGGCTGCGCGTGCCCTCGGTCGGGTCGACGGATGCCGCGGCCGCGGCGCGTGCGCTGACCGAGGGCGTGCTGCTCGGTCGGTACCGGTACGACGCGCTCAAGGCCGAGGCGCGCGAGCCCGCGCTCGAGCGGGTCGAGTTCCGTCTCGACGGCGTCGAGACCGGAGCGGCATCCGACGGGATCGCCGAAGGAGTCGCGACGGCCCGAGCCACCGCGATCGCGCGCGACCTGGCGAACACTCCGCCGAGCCACCTGACGGCCACCGACATGGCGGAGGTCGCCGAACTGCTGGGCGGCCGATTCGGGTTCGACGTCGAGGTCTTCGACCGCGCGCAGCTCATCCGGCTCGGGTGCGGCGGCATCCTCGGCGTCAACGCGGCGAGCGCCGAGGAGCCGCGCATGATCGTGCTGCACTACGACCCGGACGGCGACTCGACCGGTCATCTCGGGCTCGTCGGCAAGGGCATCATGTACGACTCGGGCGGCATCAGCCTGAAGCCGAGCGACCCGATGCACCTGCTCATGAAGATGGACATGGGGGGCGCGGCCGCCGTGCTGGGCGCGTTCACCGCGCTCCGCGACCTCGGGGCGACCGCGCGCGTGACGGGCTGGCTGATGTGCACCGACAACATGCCGTCGGGGTCGGCGTACAAGCTCGGCGACGTGCTCACGGCGCGCGGCGGCACGACGGTGGAGGTCAAGAACACCGACGCCGAGGGCAGGCTGGTGCTCATGGACGGACTCGCGCTCGCGCGCGAGGAGGGCGTCGACGCGATCGTCGACATCGCGACGCTCACGGGCAGCGCGCTGCGCGCGCTCGGGGAGACCCACTCCGTCGTGCTCGGCACCAGCCAGCCGCTGGTCGACCGACTCGTCGAGGCCGGCGACGCGACCGACGAGGCGACCTGGCAGTTCCCCCTCGTGCGCAAGTACCGCAAGCTCCTGGACTCGGACATCGCCGACATCGCGAACATCGGCGGCGTCAACGCGGGCGCCACGACGGCGGCGCTGTTCCTCGCCGAGTTCGTCGGCGACACCCCGTGGGCGCACCTCGACATCGCGGGCACCATGAGCGCCGACGGCGACGACGCGTGGCGGTCGAAGGGCGCGACGGGCTACGGCGCTCGCCTGCTCGTCGAGCTGGCGAAGGGGTTCACGCCGGTCGGGTGACGGATGCCGCGGACCCGGGCGCGGTTCCGGGCCGCCGGCTCGGCCCTCGGCGACGGAGGCCGGGCGGGCCGACCGTCGGCGTCAGTCCGCGGCGGACCCGCGCGCGCCGGACTCGCCCGCGCCGGATCCGGCGGCGCCTCGGCTCGCGGCATCCGGCAGCGCGGCCTCGATGGCCGCGATGATCTCGGGGTCGTCGGGCACGGTCGTCGGCCGGAAGCGGCGGACCTCGCCGTCGGGGAGCACGAGGAACTTCTCGAAGTTCCAGGACACTCGTCCGGCCCTGCCGGAGGCATCCGCCGCCTGCTTCAGCTCGGTGTAGAGCGGGGCCTCGCCGCGGCCGTTGACCTTCACGCGGTCGAGGATCGGGAACGTGATGCCCCAGGTGGTCGAGCAGTACTCGCTGACCGCCTCGTTCGAGGAGAGCTCCTGGAGGAACTGATTGCTCGGGAAGCCGAGGACCGTGAAGCCGCGGTCGCCGTAGGTGCGCTGCAGTTCCTCGAGCTGCTGGTACTGCGGCGAGAGCCCGCACCGCGAGGCTACGTTGACCACGAGCCTGACCTGGCCGGCCCAGTCGCCCAGCGTGCGGGTCTCGCCCGACATCGTCTGGAACGGGATGTTCTCGAGATCGCCCATGCGTCGCTGCTCCTCCTCGGCGTCGGTGCCTCCACGCTAACGCCGGGGGCTGGGAGGCGGCTCCCAGTTCCGGGGCGCCGTCTCCGGTTGCCGAACAGGTCTCCGGGGCCCCGCGCGGCGCGACCCGCCGGTCGCGTCAGTGCGTCGCACGCGCCAGGTAGACCGCCTCCGTGCGGCTCGAGGCCCCCAGCTTGCGCAGGATCGCCGAGACGTGCACGCTCGCCGTCTTGCCGGAGATGTAGAGCCGCTCGCCGATCTGGCGGTTGCTGAGGCCCTCGGCGATGAGGTCGAGCACCTGGCGCTCGCGCGCGGTGAGCTCGGCGACCGCGTCGGCCGCGTCGTCGGCGCCCGCCACGCCGGCGGAACCCTGCTCGGTGTCGCGGTGCGTCGCGCCGTCGAGGGCGAGGCCCGCCTGCATGGCGACGCGCGCGGTGCGCGTCTGCACGGCGGTCACGCCGCCCTCGACCGCGCCGTCGAACGCCTCCTGGAGCGCGTCGCGCGCCGCCTGGCGGTCGCCGGACTCGAGCAGCGCCTCGCCGATGCGGAGGAGCGCATACGGCCGCAGGAACCGGGGCGCGGTGTCGGCCGCGGCCTGCTCGGCGGCGGCCCGCCACGCGGCGCCCGTCGGGGTCAGCTCGGCGTCGACGAACGCCTTCCAGAGCGGATGGGTCGGCCAGAACGACAGCCGGTCGATGAGCGCGCGGATCTCGGGGTCGGCCCCCAGGATCTCGTCGGCCTCGGCCTCCGAGACGCGCGCCGGATCGGCGCGGACCGCGGCGACCACCCGGGCGAGCGCCCACAGCAGCGGCTCGGCGTAGCCGGCGAGCGGCAGCACCTCTTCACGGAGCACGCCCCGACCGTCTCGCCAGGCCTGCGACAGGTCGCCCACGGCGAGCGCGATCTCGACGGCGACGCGGCCGACGCCGAGCCGGGTCTGCATCTCGACCTGCATGACGGGCGCCATCGCCGGGCGCACCTGCCGGAACATCGCGGCCGCGTGCTCGGCGTCGCCGCGCCAGACGAGGGCCCAGAGCTTCGCCCGCTCGAGGTAGGTGCGGACCGGCCCCGGCGGGTCGAGCGCGAGTGCGCGCTCGATGAGCGCGTCGGCCCGCTCCCACTCGCCGAGTGCGAAGAGGGGATCCACCGCGTTGGAGGCGAGGATGACGCCGGAGCTGCGCTCGACGCCCTGGGCGCGTGCACGGGCGAGCCCCTCTTCGGCGAGCCGGACGGCCTCCGGGAAGTCGCCCACGAGGTAGCGCAGGTCGGAGGCGTTGACCCAGTAGCGCAGCAGCGCCGCCCCGTCGCCCTCGGCGAGCTCGCGCGAGCGCTCGATGTCGCTCAGCGCGCGATCGACCTCGCCGCGCGACGCGCGACTCACCGCGCTGATGTTCATGGCGACCGACGCATACCGCGCGAACCCGAGCGAGCGCGCGAGCTCGTACGCGGCGTCGGCCATCTCGACGGCCTCGTCGAGACGGGCCTCGATCATCAGCCGGCCGGCGAGCCCGGTCATGACGGTCGCGCGGAGCTCCTGCCCGGCCTCGTCGTCGTCATCGGGGATCGCGGCGAGCGACTCCTCGAGGATCTCGATGGAGCCGCCCCGGCCGACGTTCGCCAGGTACAGCGCCTTGTCGCGCAGGAGCCGGGCGTACTGCGGGTCGCTGCGCGGGCACTCGGCGAGCGCGAGCTTGATCATGGCGACGCTCCGCTCGCCCTCGCCGGCGTGGCGCAGCTGCGAGGCGGTGCGGCCCATGAGCTCGAGCTTGGTCATGCCCGCGATCCGTTCGGCGTCGGGCACCGTGTCCCACAGCTCGAGGGCGCGTTCGCCGAGCTGCGCCGACGTCGCGTAAGCCACGGCGGCGCGCGCCTCGCGCATCGCCTGGATGGTCGCCGGGAACGCCCGCACCGGGTCGCGCGCACCCAGCCAGTGGTAGGAGATCTCGGCCGCCAGGCGACGGCTGCCCGCCTCGGCCCGCGACTCGTAGGCCTCGGCGTAGCGCGCGTGGAACCGGGCCCGCTCGCCGGGCAGCAGGTCGGCGAGGATCGCCTCGCGCACGAGCGCGTGGCGGAACGCGTAGTCGTCGCCGTCGATCACCAGCACGCCGTAGGTCACGGCCTCGCGTGCCGCCGCCTCGAGCGCCTCGTCGCCGCCGCGGTGCACCGCCGCGAGCAGCGAGTGCGGCACGCGGACGCCCCCGGTCGAGAGCAGCCGCAGCAGCTCCTGCGCGTCGTCGGAGAGCCGTTCGTAGCGAGCGAGCAGCAGGTCGCGCAGCGTGCCGGGGACGAAGCCCTCGTCACGGCATCCGTCGATGCCCACGAGCTCCTCGACGAAGAACGGCACGCCGTCGCTCCGACGGAAGACGGCCTCGAGCACGCGGTCGCTCGGTGCCTCGTCGTCGATGAGGGTGCCGACGAGCGCACGCACCTCGGCCTCGGTCAGCCGCTCGAGTTCGCGGCGCTCGACCCAGCGGTCGCGCTCGGCCTCGGACAGGAAGAGGCGCAGCGGGTGGCCGCGCGTGACGTCGTCGGTGCGATAGGTCAGCAGCATGAGCAGCCGGCTCGAGCCGAGCGAGCGCAGCAGGAAGCGCAGCAGCGCGAGGGTCGCGGCATCCGCCCAGTGCAGGTCTTCGATCACGAGCACGATCGGCAGGTCGTGCGACAGGGTCTCGAGCAGCACCGCGACGGCCTCGTGCAGCTGGCCGCTGCCGGCGCCGCCGGGCGTGATCACGATCTCGCCGGCGGTCACGGCCTCGGATGCCGCGAGCTCGGGCAGCAGCGCGAGCAGCGCCGCACGGCCCGGGCCGACGGCCTCGAGCGCGCGCTCGGAGCCGACGTGGGCGACGAGCTGGCGCAGCGCGCCCTTGATCGGCGCGTACGGCGCCGCGACCTCGCCGAGGTCGACGCACTGGCCGACGATCAGCCGGACGTCGGGCCCGAGGCCGGCGATGAACTCGGACACGAGCCGGGACTTGCCGATGCCCGCCTCGCCGCCGATCACCGCGGTCGCGGGCGTGCCGGCGCGCACGGCGTCGAGCAGGCTGTTCAGCCACTCGAGCTCGGCGTCGCGGGCGATCATCGTGGGGCTCGACGAAGAGCTGGTCACGCTCATATCGTCCCACGCGCCGACGACAACGGCGTCGGCCCCCTGAGGCCGACGCCGTGACGTGGTGTCCGAGGATGCGGCGGCGCCGACGTCGTGCGCCGACGCACCGCCGCCGGTCGCGCTCACCGCGCGAACTGGGGCAGGTGGAAGCGGCGGTGCGTCGCACGTTCGCGACCCGAGCCGCGCACCTTCGCGGGCCGCTCGGCCTCGCGCTCGGCCGCGGCATGCGCGTACGCGATCCGCTGCTCGGAGCCGAGCAGGTTCACCTCGTGCACCTGCTGTGCGACGAACCCTGCTGCGTAGTCCATGGTGTCCTCCTGGTCTGTCCGATGATCCGAGGCTCCGCCCTGAGGTGGTGCCGGTTCATCGGGAGATCTCCCTATTTCCGTGCTGCGGGGCCCTGAGGCGGTCCTCGGGGCCCCGCTCGGTCGGATGCGGATGTCCGGGTCGCTCCGACCTCAGTGCGACAGGGTGGGCATGCGGTGGTAGCCGTCCCTGCGGAACTGGACCGCCGACGCGACCACGGCCCCCACCGTGATCAGCCCGAGCACGAGCATCGCTGCGAACATCACGCACCTCCTTCCGTTCCCCTCGTGGTTTCCCCTCGGTCCTCCTCGCCCGGGCTGAGACCCCGGCGATGAGACGATCGTGCGCCCTGAGGCATCCGTCGCCCATCGGGCGTTCTGCCTATTTCCGTCGGTCCCGGCGGTCTGAGGTCCTCAGGCCGCCGGCTCGGACGCCTCGTCGAGCGTGGCCGGAGGCGACGCGCGCGTCGCCAGCGCGAGCACCGATTCCGGCACGGGCGTGCCCTCAGGGGTGAGCCCTGAGGCGATCGGCGCCCCCCAGCGCCGTTCGAGCGGCAGGACGCCGGCCCAGCTCCCGTGGTCCTCGCCGTCGCCGGCCTCCTCCGACGGCCCGCCCGAGCGCTGCTTCATGACGACGTCGTCGAGCGCGAGCCGGAGCACGCGCGTCGCGGCGACCTCCTTGCGGCGCATGCCGCGCACCTCCGCGGAGCGGCCCGGCATGAGCCGGTCGGAGAGCGCCAGCAGCGCGGCATCCGCCTCATCCTCGGGCACCGCCTCGAGCACGCCCTGCACCGTCGCGCTGCGGTAGTTCATCGAGCTGTCGAACAGCGAGCGGGCGTAGACGAGGCCGTCGAGCGCCGTGACCGCGAATGCGACGGGCGTGCGGGCGGATGCCGCGCGGAGCGCGAACCCTCCCCCGGTCGAGCCGTGCAGCACGATGTGCTCGCCGACGCGCGCGTAGCCCATCGGGACGACCACCGGCACGCCGCCCGCGACGACCGCGAGGTGCCCGACGAGCTCGGTGTCGAGCAGCTCGTGCAGGGCGAAGCGGTCCACGGTCTCGCGATCGGGGAGGCGGCGGATGCGTCGGGGCGGGGCGGACGGTCTGGCGTCGTCGACGGCGGGGTCGCTGGTGATCATGCGACCAGTGTGCGCGTCCGGCTGGTATGGTGAGCAGACCAGTTCCCGTGCAATCGGACAGTCCAGTGAGGATGCGATGGACGGACCGCTGCTCACCATCGACCGAGCCGACGACCGACCCCTCGGCGTGCAGCTCGTCGAGGGGCTGCGACGCGGCATCCTCTCCGGCCTGCTGCGGACGGGCGACCCGCTGCCGTCGACGCGGTCGCTCGCGGCCGAGCTCGGCGTCGCCCGCAGCTCGGTCGTCGCCGCCTACGACCAGCTCGCCGGCGAGGGGTACCTCGAGGTGCGGCAAGGTGCGCCGACGCGCGTGGCGCCGCTCGCCGCGCCGCCCGGCGGTCGACCCGACCCTCCGGTGGCGGCGGTCACCGCGGGCGAGGCCTCCGCGGCGCCCTCGACCGCCGTCCGCGCGGACGGCGACGGGGTCCGCGAGGCGGCGCGCACCGGAACGGATGCCGCGGCCGTCGACCTGCGACCCGGGCGGCCGTCGACCGCACGGCTCGACGAGCGGTCCTGGCGCGCGGCCTGGCGGACTGCGGCGCGCGACGCCGTGCCCGACGACACCCCGCCCGACTTCGGCTCGCCGCGGCTCCGGGCCGAGATCGCCGAGCACCTCAGGCACGCGCGCGGCGTGACCTGCTCGCCCGACGACGTCATCGTCACGGCGGGCACGAGCGACGCGATCGCGCTGCTCGCGTCCGCGCTGCGGATCCTCGTCGGCGGCACGCCGCGCGTCGCCGTCGAACACCCCGGCTACCCGTCGGCGCGGCGCGTGCTCGAGCGCCGCGGCGCCCTCGAGACCGTGCCCGTGCCCGTGGACCGCGACGGCATCGAGGTCGCGGCGCTCCGCGGCATCCTCCCCGCCCCGCACGCCGTGCTCGTGACGCCGAGCCACCAGTACCCGCTCGGCGGACGGCTGCCCGTCGCGACCCGACTCGAGCTGCTCGAGTGGGCCGAGGCATCCGGTGCGCTCGTGTTGGAGGACGACTACGACAGCGAGTTCCGCCACGTCGGTCCGCCGCTGCCCGCGCTCGCCTCGCTCGACCGGTCGGGCCGTGCGGTGCTCGTCGGCAGCTTCTCGAAGGTGCTGACGCCCTGGCTGCGCCTCGGCTACCTCGTGCTCCCGGCGAACCCCGCGCTCCGCGCGGCGGTCGCCGCCGTCCGCGCCGACGAGACGTGCCCGGTGCCGGGCATCGCGCAGGCGGCCATGGCCGAACTGCTCGCGAACGGGGCCGTGCGGCGGCACATCGCCGCCGCACGGCGCGACTACGCGCATCGCCGCAGGCTCGTGATCGACGCGCTCGACGGCGTCGACCGGGCGCCGCTCTCGGGCCTCGACGGCGGCCTGCACGCGGTCGTCGGCCTGCCCTCGCACGCGGCGGCGGAGCGCGTGGTCGCCCGGCTCGCGATCGACGGCGTCCTGGTCGCGCCGCTGTCGGAGTACTCCGCGATGCCGGGCGAGGGCCCGTCGGGCATCGTGCTCGGGTACGCCTCGCCGCCCGACTCGCGCCTCGCGGGCGCGCTCGCACGTGTGCGGGAGGCCGTCGCCGAGGCCGTGCGAACCCTTCCCTCGGCGCGGCGCCTTCGCTAGCCTGACCTCGCCGGCGGTCCCGAACACCGCCGCGACTCGGGGGCGGAATGCGTCATCGGCGACCCGGAACACCTGCGGCCCTGCTCGCAGCCGGACTCCTCTCGACCTGCGGAGCGCTCACGCTGCTCGCGGGCTGCGCGCCGCCCGAGGTGATCGAGGCCGCGCCCGTCACCGTCACCGCGACCGTCACCACGACGGCGACCGCCACCGTGACCGTGACCGCCGAACCGCCGACGCCCGACCCGGGCGCCGCCCCAGCGCCAGACCCCGTGCCGAACGCCCCGGCGCCCGTCTACGAGTGGGGGCCTGCGGTCGACGATGGCCCGATCCCCGGCGCGACCGGGTCGCCCGAGCTCGACGGGAGCGGCGAGCCCGAGCGGTACGCCGTCGTCGCGGGCGACAGCTTCTTCGACATCGCGCAGCGGTTCAACCTGCCGCAGCAGCAGCTGCTGCGCATGAACCCGCAGATCTACGACTACGGCGAGACGGTCTACATCGGCCAGGTCATCAACCTCGACTGGGAGAAGGTCGGCATCGAGTGACCACGGTCACGGCGGCCACGAGGCATCCGCTCGGCCCCTGATCGTCGTGAACGGATGCCGCGGCCCGACCGGGCGCGTACCGTTGACGACGTGCTGACTCCTCCGGTGACCGAGAAGCGACCGACCGAACGCAGCCACCACGGCGACGTGGTGATCGACCACTACGAGTGGTTGCGCGACAAGGAGGACCCGGCGGTCATCGCCCACCTCGAGGAGGAGAACGCCTACACCAAGGCGAAGACGAAGCACCTCTCGCTGCTGCAGGAGCAGGTGTTCGAGGAGATCAAGGCCCGCACCAAGGAGACCGACCTCAGCGTGCCGACGCGCGAGGGCGACTGGTGGTACTACTCGCGCACGGTCGAGGGGCTGCAGTACGGCATCCACTGCCGCGTCGCGGCTCGCGCCGCCGATGACTGGGAACCGCCCGCCATCCCCGAGGACGGCTCGCCGCTCCCCGGCGAGCAGGTGTTGCTCGACGACAACGTCGAGGCCGAGGGCCACGAGTTCTTCTCGCTCGGCAGCTTCGACGTGACCGCCGACGGCACGACGCTGCTGTTCGGCGTCGACGTCGAGGGCGACGAGCGGTACACGATCCGGCTGCGTTCGCTCGACGGATCGGGGCGCGAGTTCGCCGACGAGATCCCGGGGACGGCCGCGGGCGCGCTGTTCGACCCGAGCGGGCGCTACGTCTTCTACACGACCGTCGACGACGCCTGGCGGCCGGACACCGTCTGGCGGCACGAGGTCGGCACGCCCGCCGCTGCCGACGTGCAGGTCTTCCACGAGCCCGACGAGCGCTTCTGGCTCGGCGTCGGCCTCACGCGCAGCCGCCGCTACCTCGTGCTCGAGGCCGGCTCGCACGTCACGAGCGAGTCGTGGCTGCTCGACGCAGCCGACCCGACGGGCGAGTTCCGCGTCGTGTGGCCGCGCCGCGACGGCGTGGAGTACGACGTCGAGCACGTGGTGGCCGGCGGTCGCGACCGCCTCCTCGTCGTCCACAACGAGGGCGACGCGGTGGACTTCGAGCTCGTGAGCGTCGCGGCCGACGATCCGCAGGGCGACCGGCGGATGCTGCTGCCACACGATCCGCGCATGCGCATCGAGGCCGCGCACGGCTTCCGCGACTTCGTCGCGCTGGAGTACCGCCGCGACGGGCTGCCTCGGGTCGCGATCGCGAGGGTGCCGCCGCAGGGCATCCCCGCCGACGCGACCCCCGACGACACGCTGCACGAGCTGACCTTCGACGAGGAGCTCTGCTCCGTGGGCGTCGGCGCCAACCCCGACTGGGAGCAGCCGTCGCTGCGGATCGGCTACGGCAGCTTCGTGACGCCGTCGATGGTGATCGACGTCGACGTGGCATCCGGCACGCGCACCGTGCGCAAGCAGCAGCCGGTGCTCGGCGACTACCACCCCGAGCGGTACGCGCAGAAGCGCGAGTGGGCGACGGCACCGGATGGCACGAAGGTGCCGATCTCGCTCGTCTACCGGCACGACCTCGTCACGCTCGGCGAGCCCGCGCCGACGCTGCTCTACGGCTACGGCTCCTACGAGCACGCGATCGACCCCGCGTTCGGCATCCCGCGGCTCTCGCTGCTCGACCGCGGCATGGTGTTCGCGATCGCGCACGTGCGGGGCGGCGGCGAGATGGGCCGGCTCTGGTACGAGCACGGCAAGAAGCTGCACAAGAAGCACACGTTCACCGACTTCATCGCGGCGGCCGAGCACCTCGTCGACCGCGACGTCACGACGCCCGACCGCCTCGTCGCGCAGGGCGGTTCGGCCGGCGGGCTGCTCATGGGCGCCGTCGCCAACCTCGCGCCGCGACTCTTCGCCGGCATCGTCGCCGAGGTGCCGTTCGTCGACCCGCTGACCTCGATCCTCGACCCGTCGCTGCCGCTCACCGTCATCGAGTGGGACGAGTGGGGCAACCCGCTCGACGACCCAGAGGTGTACGCCTACATGAAGTCGTACGCGCCGGTCGAGAACGTGCACGCCGTGGGCTACCCGCGGATCCTCGCGATCACGTCGCTGAACGACACGCGCGTGCTCTACGTCGAGCCCGCGAAGTGGGTGGCTCGCCTCCGGGAGGTCGGCGCCGACCCGCTGCTGAAGGTCGAGATGGCGGCCGGGCACGGCGGCGTCTCGGGCCGCTACGCGGCCTGGCGCGAGCGGGCGTTCGCGAACGCGTGGATCATCGACGCGGCGGGGGCGCACCCGAGCGGGGAGTAGGGGTCGCCGCTCGTTGGAGTGCGCGGAGTTCGGCAGGATGTCGACGCACGGCGCCTGAACTGGGGTCGCGGATGTCGGCGGGCGGGAACAGACTGTGCGGCATGTCGTTCGTCACCGAACTGAGTGAGCGGATGCCGCAGCGCGTACACGCGCCCGGCACCCCCGAGTACGAGGCCGGCGCCCACGTCTTCCACGGCCAGGGCACGCCCGATGCGGTCGTGCGCCCGACCTCGGCGACCGAGGTCGCCGAGGCCGTCCGCTCCGCCGTCGCTGCGGGCGTGCCCATCACGGTCCGCGCGGGCGGGCACGGATCGGATCCCGCGACGGGCGGTCTCGTGATCGACCTCTCCGGTCTCGCGGCGATCGACGTCGCCGACGGCGGGCTCGTCCACGTGGGCGCCGGCGCCCAGTGGGGCGACGTCGCGGCGACCCTCGCCCCGCACGGCCTCGGCATCACCTCGGGCGACACGCGCGACGTCGGCGTCGGCGGGCTCGCACTCGGCGGCGGCATCGGATGGCTCGTCCGCATGCACGGGCTGACCGCCGACATCGTGCGGGAGGTCGAGTTCGTCACCGCGGCTGGTGACGTGCTCACCCTCGATGCGGACCGCCACCCCGACCTGTTCTGGGCCGTGCGGGGCGGGGGCGGCAACTTCGGCGTCGCCACGCGCTTCACGTTCCAGGCGGCCGAGGTCGACGGCCTCGTCGGCGGGCACGTGATGTTCGACCAGTCCGACCCGCGCGCCGTGCTCGGCGCCTGGCGCGACGTCATGCGCGACGGGCCCGACGAGCTCAACTCGACGCTGCTCGTCATGCCGCAGCTCATGCCCGAGATGCCCGCAGGGCCTCAGCTCCTGGTCGCGCTGCAGGGCTCCGAGGAGGAGCTCCGGCGGCTCCTCGAGCCCCTGCTGTCGCTGCCCTCGGTCACGGACGTCGCGCTCGGGCCCGTCGAGTACCCCGACCTGCTCGAAGACGGCCCGCCCGGCAAGCCGCCGTTCGAGATGGTCGGCGGCAACGGCTTCGTGCCCGACCTCTCCGACGCGGCGCTCGACGCGTTCATGGCCACGCTCGACCACGCCCTGCCGACGATGCTGCTCCTGCGCGGGCTCGGCGGCGCGTTCTCGCGCGTCGCGACGGATGCCACCGCGATCGCGCAACGCGACGGGCAGGCGCTCTTCGCGGTGAACCGCCTGGTGCCTGACGGCGCCGGGCCCGACGCGTTCGCGTCGGCCCACGACGGGGTGCCGGCGGCGATGGCGTTCACGAACGGCCGCTACTCGAACTTCACGCCGGAGTTCGGCGACGACATCGTGACCGAGATCTACCCGCCGGACACCCTCGCGCGGCTGCGAGCGATCAAGCGCGAGGTCGACCCTGACGACGTCTTCCGGGCGAGCCACCACATCACGCCATAGCACTCGCGCCGCTGCCCGCAGCCGCGTGCGGGTGCACGTGGCGCATGCGCAGCCGCTTGTCCGCGGCGTCCACGGCGATGTGGACCGGCATCGAGGCGAGTGCGACCGCCCAGCCGGCGAGCGGCGGGTTCGCCTGGCCGAGGATCTCGGCCACCGTCGGCTGCAACAGCACCACGAGCGAGAACGCGAGCTCGACGAGCACGCCGACGACGAGCAGGCGGTTGGTGAACCATCCGAGCGCCCCCGGCCACTTCGTCGACGAACGGCAGGCGAACGCGTTCGCGCTCTGCGCGAGCACGACCGTCATGAACGCCGCGCCCGAGGCCGCCATCAGGTCGGGCCCGGTCGGGAAGGCCTCCCCGGGGCGCCAGCCGAGCGCGACCAGCGAGACGACGAAGGCGGTCATGGTGAGCAGCGCCTCGAGCGGTCCGAGCACGCCGAACGCTCGGCGCAGCACGGTGCCGTTCATGAGCCGCCCGCCCACGGGCGGGCCCTCGAGCAGGTGCTTCGCGGGCTTCTCCGCACCGAGTGCGACGGCCGAGAGCGTGTCGGTGCCGAGGTCGAGCGCGATGATCTGCAGCACGCCGAGCGCGAGCGGGAACTGGCCGCCCGAGAGTGCCCACACGACGAACGGCGTGAGCTCGGCGACGTTGTCGGTCAGGTGGTAGGTCAGGAACCGTCGGATGTTGACGTACGTCGCGCGGCCCTGCTCGATGCCCGCGACGATCCCGGCGAACGAGTCGTCGAGCAGCACGAGGTCGGCGGCCTCGCGCGCGACATCCGTCCCGCCCTTGCCCATCGCGACGCCGATGTCGGCCTCGTGCAGCGCCGGGGCGTCGTTGACGCCGTCGCCGGTCATCGCGACGACGTGCCCCCGCCCGCGGAGGGCACGCGCGATGCGCAGCTTGTCCTCGGGCGAGACGCGTGCGACGACGACGCCGTCGTGGTCGAGCACGGCGCCGAGGTGCTGGTCGTCGGCGGGGAGGTCCTCACCCGAGAGCACGGGGGCGTCGGGCGTGCGGAGGCCGACCTCGTCGGCGATCGCCTGAGCGGTGGCCGGGTGGTCGCCCGTGATCATGGCGACGCGCACGCCCGCACGGCGGCACGCCCGCAGCGACTCGGCGATGTCGTCGCGCGGCGGGTCCTGCAGGGCGAGCAGCCCGATCAGCCGCAACCCCTCCTCGGCCTCGAGCTGGGTCGACGGCGTGCGGCCCGAGCGCGGGGTCGCGGCGACGGCGATGACGCGCAGCCCGCGCCCGGTGAGGTCGTCGACGACGGATGCCGCGTCCGCGAGCGTCGCCCCCGCACCCGCCGCCCCGCCATCCGCCGCGTTCCGGACCTCCGTGCACCGGGGCAGCACCGTGTCGGGCGCGCCCTTGACCAGGATCTCATCGGCGAGCACGACCGCCATGCGACGCAGCTGCGAGTCGAACGGGAAGCGCAGCACCGGCGGCGTCGCGTGTCGGTCGGCGTCGGTGTCGATGCCGAGGCGGCGGCCGAGTGCATCGAACGCCGCCTCCATCGGGTCGCCGTGCGGGTGCCACGCTCCCGCGACCTCCTCGACGTAGCCGGTCGAGCATCGCACCGCGGCGAGCGCGAGCGAGCGCACCGAGGGTTCGGCCTCGGGCGAGGTCCAGGCCAGCGCGGCATCCGGGCCGTACCCGCCGCCGTCCACGGCGAGTTCCCCGGCCGGCGTCCACGCACGCACGACCGTCATCTCGTTGCGCGTGAGCGTGCCCGTCTTGTCGGTGCAGATGAAGGTCGTCGAGCCGAGCGTCTCGACGGCCTCGAGGTTCCGCACGAGGATCGAGCGCTTCGCCATCCGCTCGGAACCGAGGGCGAGCGACAGGGTGACCGTCGGCAGCAGCGCCTCGGGGACGAGGGCGACCGTCACGCCGATCGCGAAGATGAAGGCATCCTGAAGGGGGTTGCCGACGAGCGTCGAGATGATGAGGAACAGCAGGCCGGCCCCGATCGCGATCGAGGCCGTCAGGCGCACGACCCCGCGGAGTCCGCGCGTGAGGGGCGTGTCGGGCGCGGCGGTGGTCGTCATGCGCGCGATGCCCGCGAGCCGGGTGCGCGCACCGGTCGCCGTCACCACGGCCTGCGCGTCGCCCTCGACGATGAAGGTCCCGGCGAAGAGCGTGGCGCCCGGGTCGACGCTCGCGGCGACGCTCTCGCCGGTGAGCATCGAGGTGTCGACCAGCAGTCGGTTCGCCTGCGTCACCTCTGCGTCCGCGGGCACGCGGTCGCCGCTCTCGACGAGGAGCAGGTCGCCTTCGACGACGTCGACCGCGTCGATGCGTCGCCGCCGACCGTCGCGGCGGACGGTCACGCGCGCGGGCAGCATCTCCTGCAGTCGGTCGGCGGCGCGATCGGCCCGCGCCTGCTGCACGACCGCGAAGATCGCGTTCACGATGATCACCGCGATGATCGCGATCGCCAGCTCGGGCAGGCCCGCGAGGAAGGCCAGGACCGCGGCGGCCCACAGGAGCAGTGCGAAGAAGTGGGTGAGTTCGCCGACGAGACGGCGCAAGACCGACGGGCGCTTCGCCCCGGGCAGGGCGTTCGCGCCGTCGCGGCCGCGGCGGCGCTCGGCGTCCGCGCTGGTCAGGCCGACGGATGCCGCGGTCCCGATGCTCGGCTCCTCCATGCGCGGCCAGCGTAGGGTGCCATGGCCGATCGGGATGGGACCGTGGTCCCGTCCCGCTCCGGTCGCGCGATCAGCCCGTGGGCGGGTCCTCGTGGAGGTCGACGTCGGCCTCGCCGAACCGCCACCCCGTGAACCGCACCTCGAGGCCCCCGCGCGTGGGCGCGCAGACCATCGGGCCCGCGGTCGCGGCATCCGCATCGAAGGGGGCGACCCGGATGGTGCGCCAGGGGCCGTCACCCGCACGCGCCCGCAACGTGACCGCGTCGCCGTCGACGCCCGAGCGGCTCGCACGCACCGTGACCACCTCGCCCGCCCAGTCCGGCACCGGTGCGAGCGACCAGTCGGAGACGCGGTTCGTGACCACTGCACCGACGTGGAGCACGCCGTCGTTCACCTCGAGGCCGGCCTTGACCCACAGCTCGTCGCCGCCGTGGAGGAAGAGCCCCGCCTGGTCGTAGAGGCCCGTGAGCGTCGAGGTGTCCACGGCGACCTCGACCGCGGCATCCGCGGGCCAAGGAGCCAGCAGCGCATGGCCGTCGTCGTGCACGAAGCCGTAGTGCGTCTCGCGCCAGAAGTCGCTGCCCTCGGCGGCCTCGACGACGATGCCGTCGCCGTCGGCGCGCACGGCGACCGGGTCGCGGGTCCAGATGCCGGCATCCCACGGTGCGGCGGGCACGGCGGCGTCGGCTGCGGATGGTGCGGTGTCGGCCTGCTCGGCCGCGTCGTCGGTCATGCCGCCAACGCTAGACCCGGCCGGTGTCAGCGCGTGCCAGGGGGTCACCGGGCGGCGACGGCCAGCAGTCGGTCGAACCCGCGGTCGCCGAGCACGCGGCGCGCGGCGATGAGCGGCTTGGCCATGCGGCCGACGGCGTAGCGCGTGCGCGGTCGGCGTGCCGAGACCGCCTTCGCCACGGTGTCGGCGATGACCGTCGGCGACGTGCCGCGTCCGTCGTAGGTGCGTCGAGTCGAGTCCACCACCGTCCGCGCGAGCGCCGCGTACGCCCCGCTTCCGCTCCGCTCGAGGATCGGCTCGGCCATCACGCCGGCCCACTCGGTGTCGATCATGCCGGGGCGGATGATCACGACGTCGATGCCGAACGGCGCGACCTCGAAGCGCAGCGCGTCGGACCACGCCTCGAGCGCGTGCTTGGTCGCGTGGTAGTAGGCGCCGAGCGGGGTGTAGATCGCGCCGCCCATCGACGAGATGTTGACGATGCGGCCCGCCCCCCGGGCACGCAGGTGCGGGAGCACGAGCTGGGTCAGGCGGGCCACGCCGAAGAAGTTCACGTCGAACTGGTAGCGCGCGTCGGCCATCGAGGTGTCCTCGACGGCGCCGTAGAGGCCGAAGCCGGCATTGTTGACGAGCACGTCGATGCGACCCGTCTCGGCGATGATCCGCTCGACCGCGCCGACGACCTGGTCGTCGACCGTGACATCCATGGCGATGACGCGGATGCCGCGTTCCTCGAGGTCGCACATGCGGTCGATGCGGCGCGCTGCGCCGTAGACGAGGTAGCCGTCGGCGGCGAGCCGCAGCGCGATCTCGCGGCCCATGCCGGATGAGGCGCCGGTGACGAGAGCGGTCTTGGCCATGATGGTTCCTCCACGTAAGTAACTGGTTGCTTACTTCGTACCCTAGACAGGCGTCGGCTACTATGTCAACAACTGCTTACTTACTTCTCAGGCAGGCCGATCGCCGATGACCCGCCTCGCGCCGGATCGGCATCCGCGAAGGAGGACCCGTGGCCAGAGATGCCGCACAGACCCGCCGCCGCATCCTCGACGCGGCACTGCTCGAGTTCGCGGAGGGTGGCTTCGCGGGCGCGCGCATTGCCGGCATCGCGGATGCCGCCTCGGCGAACCAGCGGATGATCTACGCCTACTTCGACAGCAAGGAGGGCCTGTACGACGCGGTCGCCGACGAGGTCATCGAGCGCGCGCACGCCGAGGTCCCGTTCACGCCGGAGGACCTGCCGGGCTACGCCGTCGCGCTCTTCGACTACGCGCTCGCCCACCCCGAGGTCGTCCGCTTCCAGGCCCGTCGCACCCTCGAGGCGCACGAGCCCACGCCTCGCGAGCTCGAACTCTACGGCGAGAAGCTCGACGCGATCCGCGACGTCCAGGCGTCCGGGCGTCTCGCCGTCGAGGACCCGCCCGCCGAGCTCCTCGTCCGCGTGATGGGCGCCGTCGCGGCCTGGATCCAGGCACCCACCGGTCTCCGCCCCTCACTCGCCGCCACCGACCTGCGCGCCCGCGTCCGCACCGACGTCGAAGCCGTCGTCGCGCCGGTGTCCGTCACCGCAGGCCGCGCCTGATTCGCCGCCGGCGATCGACCGCGGCGCGGCGGCGCGACCTGCCGCCACCGCATCGAGGACGGGTCAGGCGAGGGTCGCCACGTCGCAGATGAGGCACCCTGCGGGCAGAGTCATCGGGCGGGGCCGGGTCGGCATGTCGTCACGATCTGCGGGTGCTGGCGGGCATGTACCCACCGATACTGACGACGACTTCGCTGAGCCGCGGGCCGTCGGCTCGACGCCGCGATCCTTCAACCGTCGACACCGTTCCCCGCGGCGCGCAGCGCCGCCAGCCGCCGCTCCCGCATCGCGAGCCACAGCGGGAACGTGAACGCGAACGCCGTCAGCGCCGAGCCCACGATGTACGCCCACGCGAAGCGCATGCCGAGCCGACGTGACTCCACGACGATCAGGATGCTTCCGGCCACGGCGACGACGAGCAGGTCGGTCGTGATCGACGACACCGCCGGCCCGCTCGAGACCAGGTCGCCGATGAAATCGCGGCCCTCGGCGATCGCGATCGCGTTGTACGTCCACGTGCCGACGAGGCCGGCGACCGCGACCACGAGGTAGACGACGGCGAGCGGGGTCCAGTGACGCGTCATGCGCCCAGTGTGCCGCTGCATCCGCGCCCGGCGACGGATGCCACGTCCGCGCGTCAGTACTCCGGGATCAGTACTCCGGAATCGCCTCGACCGCCCGCTGCGCTTCGAGCCGCGCGAGGTCGCGCATGAGGTCGTCACCCACGACCGACATCCGCTCGGCGCGGTGCTCGGCGTAGTCGGGCTCCTCGTCGTACCGCGGCCAGCGCCGGTCGAGCTCCTGCTCGATCGCGGTGCCGAGGTCCTGCCAGGCCGCGTCGCGCGCGCGTTCGACGAACTCCGCGACGTAGGCGTCATCCGACCGCTTGGTCCAGAGCTGCTTCGCGACCGACGCGTAGACCTTCTCGCGGCGGCGCAAGTTGAGCAGGTCGTCGCGGTGGTAGTCGTGCTGGTGCTGCGAGCGCCCCTCGCGCTTGCCGGCGGCCGCGCGCTCGTCGGCGACGTGCTCGGCCGCCTCGTCGGCCTCCTGCACGAGTTCGTACAGCACGGCTCGCGCCTCGGATGCGGCGTGCTCGTCGGAGAACGGTTCGTCGGTGCGGAGGGCGTGCACGATGAGGCGGTTCTTCAGCGCCATCCGACCGGCCGACTCGGCCATCATCAGGCCTTCCTCGAGCATCTCGTCGAACGACGCCGTGCGCGCCTCGGGCAGCCGCGACCGGTCGAACGGCGCCATCTTCACCCGGCCCCGCCGACGCCACGGCCACTGGAACGCACCCAATTCCGCACCTCCTCGCGTCGCCCCTTCGAGGGTACCGAGATCGAGGTGAACGGATGCCGCGAGCTCGCGTCGGCGCTCCGCGTCAGCCCTTGACCGCGCCCCCGAGCCCCGCACCGCGGAGGAACAGGCCCTGGAACAGCAGGAACAGCACGACCGGGATCAGCGTCGAGATCGCGAGCGCCGCGAGGAACACGTCGAGCTCGGTCTGCGACTGCACCGCGGGCAGGCGCACCGAGAGCGGCTGCACGGCGGGGTCGGGCAGCACGAGCAGCGGCCAGAGGAAGTCCTTCCACGCCGCGATCACCGCGAACACCGACACCACGCCGAGGATGGGCTTCGACATCGGGAGCACGATCGACCAGAACACCCGGAACGGCCCCGCGCCATCCGTCTTCGCCGCCTCGAACACCTCGCGCGGCAGGCCGTCGAAGAAGCGCTTCACGAGCAGGATGTTGAACGCGTTGGCCGCCGCGGGCAGCCACACCGCCCAGTACGTATTGAGGAGCGACGTGCCGATCACGGGCGGATGGAGGATCGTCAGGTACAGCGGAACGAGCAGCACCACTGCGGGGATGAAGAGCGTCGCGAGCACCAGCGCGTTGAGGATCGGCGCGTACGTCGGCCGCAGGACCGACAGCGCGTAGCCTGCGGTCGTCGCGATGAGCAGTTGGAAGAACCAGGAGCCCGCGGCGACCCAGATCGTGTTGAGGAAGTACTGGTCGATGTGGATGTCGTTCCACGCCGTGGCGAGGTTCTCCCAGTCGATGCCGTTCGGCCAGAGCGCGAAGGGCGTCGACAACGTGTCCTGCGTCGGGGTCACGGCCGACTTCGCGAGCCACAGCAGTGGCCCGAGGCCGGCCACCACGAGCCCGACGAAGAGGAATCCGTGGACGAAGGTCATCGAGGCGCGCACGCTGGTGCGGCGACGGTCGGCGGGCGAGAGCACGCCCCGGTCGGCGAGGTCGTCGGTCAATTCGTGCTCCAACGTTCGGTGAGCTTGAAGTACGCCCAACTGAGGAGGGCCAGGAAGATCGCGAGCATGAGGCTGAGGGCCGTCGCCTCGCCGTAGGCACCGCCGAGGCTGTTCTGGAACGCGTAGCGGTAGATGAGGAGCAGGATCGTGAGCGTCGCGTTGTTCGGCCCGCCGCCCGTGAAGAGGAACGGCTCCAGGAACACCTGGCTCGTCGCGATGACCTGCAGGATCAGCATGATGAACAGCACGCCGCGCAGCTGCGGCAGGGTGACGTGCCAGATCTTCCGCCAGATGCCGGCGCCGTCGACCTCGGCCGCGTCGTACAGCTCCGGCGGCACCGCGATGAGCGCGGCGAGGTAGATGATGATCGAGCCGCCCGCGGCGGCCCAGGTCGCCTCGAGCACGAGCGAGGGCATCACGGTCGCCGACGACTGCAGCCACGGCTGCGGCGGGATGCCGACCCAACCGAGGATCGTGTTGAACACGCCGTCGGGGCTCGCGTTGTAGAACACCTTCCACAGCAGCACCGCGACCACGGGCGGGATGACGACCGGCAGGTAGGCGAGCGCGCTGTACAGCCCCTTGCCCCGGCGCACCTCGCTCATCATCACCGCGAGCAGCAGCGGCAGCGGGAAGCCGAACAGCAGGGCGAGCAGCGCGAAGTACAGCGTGTTCACGACCGCCGTGCCGAGGTTCGGGTCGGAGAGCACCCGCACGAAGTTGTCGATGCCGACGAACACCGGCGGCGTCACGAGGTTCGTCTTCTGGAAGCTCATGATGACCGCCTGCACGATCGGCCCCCAGCTGAACACCGCGAAGACGACGAGCATCGGGGCGACGAAGGCGAGGTTCGACAGTCCGCCGCCGCGGAGCCAGGTCATCGGCGTCCGGCGCCGCGTCCGGTGCTCGGACACGGGCCGCGGTGCCGGCGTCCGGTCGGCCGCCTCGGCGACCTCCGGGTCGGTCGTCATGGTCATCGGTGCTCCTGGGTGGGCGCGAGGGTGGCGGATGCCGCGGGGCGGCGGGGTGGGGCGGATGCCGCGGCCGCGCGGGGAGGTCGCGGCCGCGGCATCCGTGCAGGCCTACTGGTCGAGCAGGGCCTGCGCGTCGGCGTCGACCTGCGCGAGGAGCGCGTCGATGTCGGCGTCCTCATCGGTGAGGACGGCCTGCACCAGGTTGTCCATGAGCGCGTAGATGGGCTGGGTCTGGCCCTTGAACTCGCCGATCGGCGTCTGGTCGAAGATGCCCTCGGTGAAGCCCGCCATCTGGTCGAGCGGCACGTTGACGTACGGCTCGATCCAGGTGAGCGACTCCTCGTAGGTCTCCTGGTCGAGCACCGGCAGCACCGGGGTGCCGACGGCCTGGCCCGCGTCGGAGAGCGCCTTCGCGTCGGTGACCGCGGCGTCCTCGTCGAGCAGCTTCTGCATGTAGTACCAGTCGATCCACTCGACCGCCGCGGCCTTCGTGTCGTCGTCGAGGTTCGGCGGCATCACGGCGATGTCGCCGCCGCCGAGCACGCCGCCGCCGTCCTCGGTCGGGATGACGGTCAGGCCGTAGTCGTCGGGCGCCATGCCGAAGTCGCGCACGAGCGCGGTGTAGACGTCCGAACCCGAGGTGTACATGCCGAGGTTGCCGGCCGCGAACTCCTGGTTGATCGTGCCCCAGTCGTAGTCGAACGTCGCACCCATCGAGTCGTCCTCCCAGCGGAGGTCGTGGAGGTACTGCAACGTCGCCCGGGTGGCGTCGTTGTCGATCGTCGACGTGTAGGTGCCGTCGCCGTTCGCGGTCTGCAGCGACGCGCCCCGCGAGTCGGCCTGCACCGACAGCTGCCAGCCGCCCGTGTTGCCGGTCGCCATGGTCGCGTACCCGGCCTTGCCGGTCGCCTCGGAGATCTGCTTCGCCGCCGCGCGGACCTCGTCCCACGTGGTCGGCGGGCTGTCGGGGTCGAGACCGGCCTGCTCGAACAGCGCGCGGTTGTAGTGCAGGCCGTTCGCGTAGGCCTGGCGGGGGAAGCCGAAGACGTGCCCGTCGGCGTCGGTGACCTCCTCGAGGATGATGGGGTTGAACTTGTCGGCGTAGCCGAGTTCCTCGATCTCGTCGGTGACGTCGGCGAGCTGGCCGTTCTCGAGCAGCGTCTTCGAATCGGTGAAGGGCACGGTGAACACGTCGGGCAGGCTGCCGCCGGCCAGCTGCGCCGCGAAGGTCGGCGCCGTCCACTCGTACTCCACGCCGACGATGTCGATGTCGGGGTTGGCCTCCTCGAACTGCGCCTCCTGCTCGGCGAAGGCGTCGTAGGCCGCCTGGTCCGCGCCGGGCGGGAAGGTGGCGACGCGGAGCTCGAGCTTTCCGTCCTCCGAGCCGCTGCCGGACGTGCATCCGGCCAGGGCGCCCGCGACCGCCAGCGCGGTGATGCCCGCGATCGCGATCCTGCGTGATGACTTCATTGTCGTGGTCCTTTCGGTGCTGTGTTCAGGTGGTGGTGCGGAGGTGGGTGCGTTCCGCGGCGCGCCGCGGGCTCTCCGTCCCGGTCCGAACGCGGAGCCAGGCCGTCGAGTCGGGTGCGAGCAGGCCGCCGGCGAGCGGGGCGCTCGCGAGCAGGATCCGCTCGTGATCGGGGAGCTCGACCGGCGTGCGGCCGAGGTTGGTGACCGAGGCGAGGTCGTCGCCCCGGGTGAAGGCGAGCACGTCGGGCCCGAGGTCGAGCCACGCCATCGGGCCGTCGCCGAACCCGGCCTCGCGTCGGCGGATGCGGAGCGCGTCGCGGTAGAGCCGGAGCATCGAGCCGGCGTCCGCCTCCTGCGCCTGCACGCTGAGCGCAGCCCACGCTGCCGGCTGCGGGAGCCAGGGTGCGGCGCTCGCGCCGTCGGGGCTGAAGCCGAAGGGCGACGCCGTGCCCCGCCAGGGCAGCGGCACGCGACATCCGTCACGCCCCGGGTCGACCCCACCCGAGCGGAAGTGCATGGGGTCCTCGAGCACCTCGCGCGGCAGGTCGACCTCGGGCAGGCCGAGCTCGTCGCCCTGGTAGAGGTAGAGCGAGCCGGGCAGGGCCGCGGTGAGGAGGGCCGCGGCCCGGGCACGACGGGTGCCGAGTGCGAGGTCGGTGGGGGTGCCGAAGCGCTTGCGGGCGAACGCGAAGCCCGAATCCTCGCGGCCGTAGCGCGTGACCGGACGGGTCACGTCGTGGTTCGAGAGCACCCACGTGCTCGGGGCGCCGACCGGGGCGTGGGCGTCGAGCATGAGGTCGATCGAGGCGCGGAGCTCCGCGGCATCCCACGGCCGGGCCATGAAGTCGAAGTTGAAGGCCGTGTGCATCTCGTCGGGACGAAGGTAGGCCGCGAAGCGGGCGGCATCCGGCACCCACACCTCGCCGACGAGCACGCGCGTGCCCTCGTACGAGTCGGCGATGCGCCGCCATGAGCGGTAGACGTCATGGACCTCGTCGCGGTCCTCGGTCGGGTGACCGCCGGGCGCGGGCGCCTCGGGCACCTCCGGCAGCTCGGGGTCCTTGATGAGCAGGCCGGCCGAGTCGATGCGCACGCCCGCGACGCCGCGGTCGAACCAGAAGCGCAGGATGTCCTCGTGCTCGGCGCGCACGTCGGGGTGGTTCCAGTTGAGGTCTGGCTGCTCGGGCGCGAAGAGGTGCAGGTACCACTCCCCCGGCGTGCCGTCGGGGTTCGTCGTACGCGTCCACGTGCCGCCCTGGAAGTTCGAGACCCAGTCGGTCGGCGGCTCGTCGCCGTTCGGCCCCTTGCCCGGGTGGAACCAGAAGCGCTCCCGCTCGGGGCTGCCCGGACCGGCGGCGAGCGCCGCGCGGAACCACTCGTGCTCGTGCGAGACGTGGTTCGGGACGATGTCGATGATGGTGCGGATGCCGCGCTCGAGCGCCGCACCGATGAGCTCCTCGGCGTCGGCGAGCGTGCCGAAGGCGGGGTGGATGTCGCGGTAGTCGGCGACGTCGTAGCCGCCGTCGGCGAGCGGGCTCGGGTACCAGGGGTTGAACCAGAGCGCGTCGACGCCGAGCTCCTGGAGGTGGTCGAGGTGGGCGAGCACGCCGCGCAGGTCGCCGGTGCCGTCCCCGTCGGAGTCCGCGAAGCTGCGGACGTACACCTGGTAGATCACGGCGCTCCGCCACCAGAGCGGATCCGCCGTGAGCGCCGTCGGCGCCGGCGCCGGCTCGGTCGTCGCCGGTTCGGCCTGCGGCGCGTTCGCCGGTGCGTCGGCGGCCTCGGTGAGGGGCGTGGTCACGGCGGTCGTGCTCCTGTCGTCGGCTGGTGGCGCGCCGCGTCCAGGAGGACCACGGCGTCGATGCCCGTCAACGTAATGAGAGCAACAGGATGATGCAACTTTTCAACATCTGGACAAAAGTTTGCGACGACTTGCGAGCGATTGCGGGAATCGCTTGCGAGAACCGCGCGAGCATCGCGTGCGGATCAGCGCGGGGCGGGGGCCGTCGAGGCGCGCACGACGAGCTCGGGTGCGAAGAACACCTCGTCGCCCGTCCCGCCGTCGCTCGTCATCTGCCGCATGAGCAGCTCGATGATCATCTTGCCCATCGACTCGATCGGCTGGCGCACGGTGGTGAGCGGCGGCTCGGTGCAGTTCATGAGCGCCGAGTCGTCGTAGCCGATGACCGACACGTCCTCGGGCACGCGCAACCCGGCGCGGCGGACGGCGCGCACCGCTCCGAGCGCCATGGGGTCGCTCGCGCACACGATGCCCGTGACGCCCGCTGCGACGAGCTTCGCGGCGGCCGTCTGCCCCGACTCGAGCGAGTAGAGCGAGTGCACGACGAACTCGTCGGGCAGCTCGACCCCGTGCCGCTCGGCCATCGCGAGCGCCGCGGCGTGCTTGCGCTGCGACGGCACGTGGTCGCGCGGACCCAGGAGGATGCCGATGCGCTCGTGCCCGAGCTGCAGCAGGTGCCCGAAGGCCTGCTCCATCGAGGCGACGTCGTCGCACGACACGGTCGCGAAGCCGAGCCCGTCGACGGGCGCGCTCACGAGCACGGTCGGCAGCTTCAGCTCGCGCAGCCGCTCGTAGTGGTCGTGGTTCGCCTCGGCCTGCGTGTACGCGCCGCCCGTGAAGATGACACCCGACACCTGCTGGTGCAGCAGCAGCTCGACGTAGTCGGACTCGGAGACCCCGCCCGCGGTCTGGATGCAGAGGACGGGCGTGAACCCGTTCTGGGCGAGTCCGCCGCCGATGACCTCGGCGAGCGCGGGGAAGATCGGGTTCTGCAGCTCGGGCATCATGAGCCCGACGAGCCTGGCGCGTTCACCGCGCAGCTTCGTGGGCCGCTCGTAGCCGAGCACGTCGAGGGCGGTGAGCACCGCGTCGCGCGTCGACGCGGAGACGCCGGGCTTGCCGTTCAGCACGCGACTGACCGTCGCCTCGCTCACGCCCACCTTGCGCGCGACGTCCGCCAGCCTCCTCGACACGGCGGCAATGCTAGTCGAGTGAGCGCAAGAACTCGACAGGATTCAGTCGGCTGGCTGGAATCCCGGCGTGCGTCCATCGCGCCCGACGTACTTCACGACGAGGCTGCAGTCGAGGTCGCCGTAGCCCTCCGCGATGAGGCGCGCGAACCGCTCCATCGCGAGCCGTCCCGCGGCGAGATCGAGCCCGGCCGCCTCCCCGGCATCGAGCGCATACGAGAGGTCCTTCTCAGCGAGGCGGGTCGTGAAGGTCGCCTCGAAGTTGCGGTTCGCAGGACTCGTCGACACGACGCCGGGCACCGGGTACCAGGTCCGCAGCGGCCACGAATCGCCCGACGAGACGGTTGCGATGTCGTGGAAGATCGTCGGGTCCAGCCCGAGCGCCTCCGCGAGCCGCGCGCCCTCGGACGCCGCCTGGAGCGTGATGAAGAGCATGAGGTTGTTGGCGAGCTTGGCGGCGATGCCCGCCGTCGGCCCGCCGACGACGAACACGTGGCCGGCCATCGGCGTCACGAGCCGCGCGGCCTCGCCGGTCGCGGCCTCCTCGCCGCCGAGCATGAAGGTCAGCGACCCGGCATGCGCGCCGGCGATCCCGCCCGAGACCGGGGCGTCGACGAACCGGATGCCGCGTGCCTCCGCCGCGTCATGGCACGCGCGCGACGTGGCGACGTCCACCGTCGAGGTGTCGAGCACGAGGGCGTCGCGCCGCACGACGTCGAACACGCCGACCCGGCCGCCCGCTCCCCCGATGAGCACGTCCCGCGAGTGCTCCGATCTCGGCAGCGACGTGAACACGGCGTCGGCGTCACGGGCCGCGGTCGCGGCATCCGTCACGATCCGGACGCCCGCGGCGGCCGCCCGCTCGGCCATGCCCGCGTCGACGTCGAAGCCCACGACCTCGTGCCCCGCCTCGACGAGGTGCGCGGCCATCGGCCCGCCCATGTGCCCGAGTCCGATCCACCCGATCCCGGCCATCGCGTCCTCCTCGACGTCGCTCGCGACGCGTCGTCGCGCCTGCCTCCACGCTACGACGCGTCGCGTGCAGGCGCACGGGTCACTCGTCCCGCCGCCGCGGCGCCCCGGACGAGCGGCGATCGACGCCCTCCGGGCAGGACCGTCGCAGGGGACGCCCCTGTCGCAGGGGCGATGGGCGGACCCGCACGTCCCGAGGGTCACGCCCGTCCCGGGGGCGACCCCGGGTCCGGAGGGGCGACGCCGGTCCGGAGGGCGACGCCGGGTCCGGGAGGGCGATGCGATGACCCGCACGGCGCATCCCGGAGACGACGTCTCCGTCATCTGAACACCGCGATCGACGTGACGTCGTGCGATGACCGCGCCGGGAGCGGCGCGGAGAGCGCTACGGGATCGTCTGCGCCGTCACCTCGAGGTCGGTCACCGGGCGCTCGCGCTGGGTCGCGAGCGCGAGCGCCGCGGCGCCGCACACCACGACGATCGCGAGCGCCTCGATGGGCGTGAACGACTCCCCGAGCAGGAGCACGCCGAAGACCGCGGCGATGACCGGGCCGAAGCTCGTGATGATCGCGTAGAGGCGTGGCGTGATGCGCCGGAGGATGTAGGTGTCGAGGCTGTACGGCAGGGCCGAGCTCAGCACGCCGACGCCGAGCAGCAGGCCGGCCACGCGCCAGTCGATGACCGCGGCGTCGAACGTCCAGACGGCGATGGGCAGCAGCAGCGCGAGGCTCACGAGACTCGCGACCGTGAGTCCCTCGAGCCCCGGAAGCCGGGTCGCCACGCGCCGGGTGAGCAGGATGTACGCGGCCCAGCTGGCCGCGGCGGTCAGCGCCAGGAGCACGCCGATCGCATCGACGCCCGCACCCGCCGACGAGGCCGCGGCGGCGGCATCCGCCTCGCCGATGCCGGGCGCGATGAGGAGGTACACGCCCGCGCCCGCGGCGACCGCGCACGCGACGTCGAGCAGGCGGCGCGAGGTGAACAGCGCGATCGAGAGCGGTCCGAGGAACTCGATCGTGGCGGCGATGCCGAGGCCGAGCCGGTCGACCGACATGTAGAACGTGACGTTCATGACGGCGAGCACGACGCCGAGGGCCAGTGCCGGGCGCAGGCGTCGCCAGGTGAGTTCCGCCCGCTCGGGTCGGTAGAACGGCAGCACGGCGGCCGCCATCACGAGCTGGCGCACGGCGACGACCACGAAGGCGCCCACGACGGGGATCACGAGCCCGGCGAGCGCGGACCCGAAGTTGATCGAGACCTCGGTGCCGAGCTGCGTCGCCGCGCCGGCGACTCGGCGGCGCCGGAGCGCGCCATCGGCATGGTCCGGCGCGGGTGCCGGGTCGGTCTCGTGCGTCACGGAATGACGATACGCGGTGCGCGACTCGCCCCCGTTCCTCTTCCCCGGTCGGCCGCGGCTGTTGTTGGCTGTGGTCAGGGGTGCGCGATGACGAAGCCATTCGGAAGCCTGACGGACGACGAGGTGCAGCACGCGGGACGGGTGGAGCTGCGGCGGGTCGTGGTGACGGACGACGTCGAGTCCTGGGACCTGCTGCTCTACACGGCCGGAGGACTCGAACCGATCGCGGTCGACGCGTTCAGCCTCGACGAGCTGAATCGCACGAACCCGCCCTCGTCGCGCGACCTCGCCGACGGCGTCGCGAAGGTGGTGCTCGGATGCCACGGCCTGCGCCGCACGGAACCGTGGACCATGTCGCGCGACGCGTCGAGCTGGTCCGCGCGCGTCGCACCCGTGCCGGTCGCCGCCTCGGAAGAGGCTCCGGCCGGGAGCTGACGCGGCGGCGCGGCGGCCGGGCGGCCCGTCCCCGCGCCCGGGCCCGCGGGCGGCTGGTCAGTCAGCCGTCGAGCTGCTCGCGGAAGCCCGCCGGCACCGACCCTGCCCGAGCCCGCCGGCCGGCGGCCACGCTCGCCTCGGCCGCGACGAACCCGTCCGGGCGCACGAGGTAGAGCCGGTCCGAGCGCAGTCGTCCCGCCGCAGGCGGGAACACGTGGTGCTCGATCCCGAGCGATTCCGCGACGGCGCGCACGAGGTCGGCCGGCGCACCGTACCCGTGCACCTGCCAGCGGAACGACCGCAGCGCGTTGAGGTTCGAGGGGTCGCCCGCGGCGTACGGCAGCCGCTTGCCCACGATGTCGTCGCGCACCTGCGAGCGGGTCGGCGCGAGCGGCGACATCCGGTACCTGATGCGGATCTGCGAGAGGAAGCCGAAGAGGCGCCGACCGCCGATGAGCCGCGGCACGAGGCGGACGGCCGCCGGCCCGAACATCGGCAGCAGGCGCCCCCGGACGATCCGCGCGGGCCGGGACTCCGAGGTGACCAGTCCGAACAGCCGGTCGGTCGTCGCGACGAGCCGGCGCGCGACGGGCCGGCGCTCGGCCTCGTACCGGTCGAGCCGGCTCGGCGGCATGCCGCCCGCGAGCACGTCGCCGAGCGCGCACGCGAGGTTGTGCGCATCCTGCAGGCCCGTGTTCATCCCCTGCCCGCCGACGGGTGAATGGATGTGCGCGGCGTCGCCGACGAGGAAGCACCGCCCGTCGCGGAAGCGCGCGGCCACGCGGTGGTGCAGGCGGTAGGTCGCGAACCAGGTCGACGACCGGTAGCCCACCGTGAAGCCGCGCGCGATACGCGACCGCACGAGCCGCTCGGGCAGCCGGTCCTGCTCGTCGAGGTCGGCGTCCCGCACCACGCCGAGGATACGGTGGTGCCGCGCCTCGCCCATCGGGAAGGAGAGGAGGATGTCGTCGGGCGACATCCTGATGTTCACGACGCCCTCGACGAGGCCGCTCGCCCCGATCGCATCGGCGACGAAGAACGTGTGCTCGTTCGTCACGCCCTCGAACGGGATGCCGTGCAGCTCGCGCACCGCCGAGTGCGCGCCGTCGGCGCCGATGACGTACCGCGCCTCGACGACGACCGGCCCGTCCGGCCCCTCGAGGGTCGCCGCGACGGACGACGCCTGCGCGTCGAGCGCGAGGAGCCGGTGCCGCCATCGCACCTCGCGGCCGTGCGCCGCGAGCGCGTCGACGAGCAGTCGCTCGTTGCGGCTCTGCTCGTAGACGGTGACGTCCGGGAACGGCGTCAGCCCCTCGGCGAAGCTCCGGAGCGGCACGCGACCGAGCACGCGATGCCGGAACGCGAGGATCGCGCCGACCGCCGCCCCGCGCTCGGCGAGGATCCGCTCCGCGAGGCCGAGCTGGTCGTACAGCTCCATCGAGCGCGCCTGCACGACGAGCGCACGCGACTCCCGGGTCGGGCCGTCCTTGCCGTCGACCACGATCGCATCGACGCCGCGACGAGCGAGCACGTTCGCCGCCATGAGGCCGCTCGGCCCGGCGCCCACGACGAGCACGTCGGTGCGCAGGACCTCGGGCTCCGCCATGCACCCAGCCTGTCACCGCCCGCACGATGACGGAATGCGTCGACGCGGCGCGGCCCGGGATGCCATGCTGAGGCGGTCACCGCGTCCGACGGCCGCACCGGCACGCGTCCACCGTTCCGCGCACCTCCGAGGAGGCCGCCCTGTCCCATTCGCTCGTCATCGTCCCCGGCATCGGCGGTTCGGGACCCGACCACTGGCAGTCGCACTGGGAGGCCGCCCTTCCGGGCACCCTCCGGATCGCCCCGGCATCCTGGGATCATCCGGCACTCGACGACTGGGTCGACGCCGTCGACCGTGCCGTGACGGCGAGCGCCGCCCCGCCCGTGCTCGTCGCGCACAGCCTGGGCTGCCTCGCGGTCGCGCACTGGGCCCTGCGGGCGGATGCCGCGGCGGCCCGCATCTCGAGCGCCTTCCTCGTCGCCCCGCCCGATCCGGCCGGCCCGGCCTTCCCCGGCGCCGCCGCCTCCGGCGGGTTCACGTGCCCGACCCGGCCACTCGGCATCCCGGCGACGGTGCTCGCCTCCTCGGACGACCCCTACTCCGACCTTCCGCGGAACGCGGCCGTCGCCGCGTCGTGGGGCGCGGGGTTCGTCGACCTCGGCCCGCGCGGGCACGTCAACGCGGCCGGCGGCCTGGGCGAGTGGCCCGAGGGCCTGCAGCTGCTGGAGGACCTCGCGACTAGCGGACCCCGAGCAGCAGGTCCTCCGGCCGCGTGACCTGGCGCGGTCCGGCGGCGGCGAGCGCCTGCGGCATCCGATCGGCGGCGACGAGCGCCGGCATCTCGAGCCCGGTGATCGCGGCGATGTCGGCGACCGGGACCTGGAACGTGCGGAACGGGCCGAGGTCGGGCACCTCGCCGGCTCCGGCGGCGAGGCGGGCGCGCTCCCGGGCCGCGATGCCCGCACTGCTGCGGAACGGGTCGTCGAGGTCGACGACGGGCGACTGGTCGAGGAGGAAGCCGGCCGATGCGAGCTCGTCGCCGGAGCGCCAGGCCACGACCTTGACGAAGCGCAGCGGCACCTGGATGTCGCGGTACGGCGGATCGCCGGCGTCGAGGACGGGCGCGGTGAACACGCTGAGGCGCTGCGCGTGCACGCGCGCGAACTCGAGGACGTGGTCTTCGAGCCCGTTCCACAGCTCGAGCGACTGGTTGAACTCGGCCTGCTGCGGCGCGGCGTTCGGATAGCGGAAGGTCTCGGCGTTGGCTCGCGCGGCGACCTCGGGCGGGCCCCACACGGGGTCGCGGCGCCGCACGAGGTGCCCGCGGTCGAGGTCGTTGCGCGCGTAGACCTCGGGGCCGGCCTGCCAGTCCTCCGGGATCCGCGCGTCGTAGCGCCAGTCGTCGCCGCGCTCGACCTCGACGAGGGCGGCGCCGTCGACGTTGACGCCAGTGATGCGCGCGAACCGCCGGCGCGTGTCGAGCACGATCGTGAAGTGCAGGTAGTCGAGGGCGACGGATGCCGCGGCATCCGCCTCGGGCACCGCCGGCATGGGGGCCTCGAGCCCCAGGAACTGCGCATCGAACCCCATGCGCCCAGCGAACCACGCTCCGCCGACACCGGCCGGGGCGCGCTGTCAATGCCTCGACGGATGCCGCGGGCTCGACGAGCATCGACCGTGGCACGCCGATCGGCGGCCGGCCGATCGGCGGCCGGAGGAGGGACGCGCATGACCGAGACACCGGGAACCCAGGACGCCCCCATCGAGGACGGCGCGGGCGACGCGACCCGCACGGAGCAGATCCGCGGGATCCTCGTCCAGGTGCGTGAGGACCTGCGCCTGGGCAACGCCACCGACGAGGCCGACGAGCTCCGCCGCCGGTTCGCCGACGCCGGCATCGCGGTCTCCGACGAGGAGATCGAGCGGTACGCCGCGCACGAGATCTGAGGCGCGGCGCCGGTCAGCCGGCGTCGCCGGCCGCGAGCCGCGCGGCCAGCCAGGTCGCCTGGCGCTGCCAGTGCACGCCCTGTCCGCCCTCGTGCTCGTTGAAGGCGTACTCCACGACCTCCGCCCCGACCGCGTGGTGGTTCGCCGCGGCGTACACCGTCGAGGGCGGGCAGACCGGGTCCATGAGCGCGACCGAGACGAGCGCGGGTGCGCCGGCGCGCTTGGCGAAGTTCACGCCGTCGAAGTACGAGAGCGTGCGGAAGACGGCGGGCGCGGCATCCCGGTGGATGGCCAGGTAGCGCACGATCTCCTGGTACGGATCGCGGTCGGTCAGGCCGACCGAGCGCTCGAAGCAGCAGAGGAACGGCACGTCGGGCATCGCCCCGACGAGACCGTCGGCGAGGCCGGCCGCGGCGAGCGCGATGCCGCCGCCCTGCGACCCGCCGGTCACGGCGACCCGTGTCCCGTCGACCGCGTCGAGCGAACGGACGGCGTCGATCGCGAGCACCGCGTCGGTGAACACGCGCCGGTAGTAGTACTCGGCCGGGTCGTCGATGCCGCGCGTCATGAACCCCGGGAACGACGGACCGGCGCCGTGCGGGTCGGGCGTGCCGCCGCCGGTCCCCCACGCGCTGCCCTGCCCGCGCGTGTCCATGAAGAAGTACGCGTACCCGGATGCCGCCCACTGCAGCCGTTCGTGCGGGAGGCCGCGGCCGCCGCCGTAGCCGTTGTACTCGACGACCGCGGGCAGCGGCCCCGAGGCATCCGCCGGCACCAGGAACCAGCCCTTCACGGGGTCGCCCGCGTACCCGGAGAACTCGACGTCGTACACCTCGACGAGCGCGAGCGGCGAGTCGACGCGCGTCAGGCGCGGCGGCGCCGCGACGGCGCGCGAGGAGGCGAGGGTGTCGGCCCAGAACGCGTCGAAGTCCGCCGGCTCGGCGACCTCCGGGCGGAACGCGCGGAGTTCGGCGGCGGGCAGGTCGAAGAAGGGCATGCGGGCTCCTCGCTGAGCAGCGGCTGGGGACGGACGCCAGCGTACCGGCGAGGTCCGGACCGCGCGCGCCGCGGCCCGATTCCCCGGCAGGATGGGACGGTGCCGCGACCCGCGCGGCCGGACGGGAGCAGTACGTGAGCGGCAGGGTCGTGGTCTCGGGACCGGCGTCGTGGAACCGGATCGTGCAGGTCGAGCACCTGCCCGATCCCGTGCCGCACATGCAGTTCGCGCTCGGCGACCACGAGACCGTCGGCGGCACGTCGGCGGGCAAGGCGCTCGGGCTCGCGGCGCTCGGCCGGCCCGTGCTGCTGTCGACCCTCATCGGGTCGGACGCCGACGGCGAGCGCCTGCGCGGCATCCTCGAGCGGGTCGACGGGCTCGACCTCGACGTGGTCGACGGCCTGCGCACCGAACGGCACCTCAACCTGATGACCCCGCTCGGCGAGCGCGTGTCGATCTACCTCTCCACGCCCGACGACCGGAGCGCGCCGGCCGACGCGCGCCTGACCGCCGCCATGCAGGATGCCGCGGCGATCGTCCTCGACCTCTCCGAGCGCTCGCGCCGGCTGATCCCCGACGCCCGCGCCGCGGGCCGGCCGATCTGGACCGACCTCCACGACTACGACGGCGAGGCCGAGTTCCACCGCCCGTTCCTCGACGCCGCCGACGCGGTGTTCCTCAACGCCGACCGGCTGGGCGGCGACCCGATGCCGTTCCTGCGGCGCGTGGTCGACGAGGGCGCCCGGCTCGCGGTCTGCACGCTCGGGGCCGAGGGCGCCGTGGCGCTCAGCGCGGCGCGCGGCGTCGGCAGCGTGACCGAGCATCGGGTCGACGCGGTGCCCGTCGACGTGCTCGACGCGAACGGCGCCGGCGACGCGTTCATGTCGGGCGTCCTGCACGCGATGCTCGACGGGGCCGGCGTCGACGCCGCGCTCGAGGTCGGCGCGCAGCACGCGGCGTCCGTCCTGGTGACCCGGCACCTGCACCCGACCCTCGACGATCTCGTCGACTGAGCCGGGATGGTCGACTGAGACGAGGGCGGATGCCGCGGCATCCGCCCTCGCTCGGGAACCCGTCTAGCGCTGGAACTCGCGCCCGCGCACCTCGGTCGGCTGGATCCGCACCCAGCGGTCCTTCTCCTCCGGCGCCCACGGGTGCACGCCGAGCGTCTCGGCGTGCTCGATCTCGCTCCGGCGCTCGAGCTGGCGCGCCTCGCCCTTGACGACGACGCTGAACGCGTCGGCGTCGGTATAGCCGTCGACCTCGAATGCGACGTGGGAGTGGATGGTCAGCTCGAGCAGCTTGGTCCCCGCCGAGGTGCGGAACACGAGCGCTGGCGCGTCGACGCCCTCGCGGTCCACCATGTGGTTCACCGGGAAGATGTCGACCTCGCCCGCGGCGAACACCGCGATGCGGCCGAACGGCGCCGCCTCGATGCGCTTCCAGCACTCCTCCTCGCTGAGCTGCTGCGTGGGGGGTCGCTCGTCCTGTCCGTCCATCGCGGCTCCTTTCTCCGTGGTTCGAGCTTGGCAGGGTTCGGATGCCTCCGACCAGCCCTCCGGCCGGCCCTCCGTCAGATCGACGCGTCGATCGCCGCGACCGGATCGAGTGGTTCCGCGGACCCGGGCGCAGGCCCGTGCCCGGGCCCGGGCTCCGGTCGTCGCGCGATCCCGGCGACCTGGCCCTGCTCGGGCACGCGGGCCGGCCACCCCAGCTCGCGCCTGATGCGCGCCCGGAGGGTGTCGGCTGCGTGCGCCTCGCCGTGCACGACCCAGGTCATGCCGGGCGGCTCCGGAGCTGTCCGCATCCAGGCGAGCAGCTGCGCGGCGTCGGCGTGCGCCGACATCGACTCGATCATGACGACCTCGGCGCGGATGGGCAGGTCGCGCCCGAAGAGCCGCAACGTCCGTTCGCCGGCCTGCAGTGCGGCACCGCGCGTGCCGCCGGCCTGGAAGCCCGTGAGCACGATCGCGTTCCGCGGGTCGGAGCCGTACGCCTCGAGGTGGTGCAGGATCCGCCCGCCCGTCAGCATCCCGCTCGCCGAGATGATCACGAGCGGGCCGCCGCGGAGGTTCAGGAGCTTGGAGTCGTCGACCGTCGAGACCCGCCGGGCGAGCCCGTACATCCGCCGCAGTTCGTCGCCGCCGAGCCGGTGCTCCTCGGGGTGGCCCTCGTAGATCGCGGCGGCGTCGACCGCCATCGGGCTGTTCAGGTAGATCGGCACGTCGGGCAGCTCGCCGCGGTCGGCGAGGCGCGAGAGGTGCAGCAGCACGGCCTCCGTGCGGCCGACCGCGAACGCCGGGATCATGACGACGCCGCCGCGGCGCGTGACCCGGCGGATCACGTCGCCGAGCGCCCGCTCGGGATCGTCGGTCGCGTGCACGCGGTCGCCGTAGGTCGACTCGACGACGAGCACGTCGGTCGGCTCCAGCGCCTCGGGCAGTCGCATCAGCGGGTCGTCGGCCCGGCCGAGGTCGCCCGTGACGTGCACGGTGGCGCCGTCGACGTCGAGGCGCGCCTGCGCGGCGCCGAGGATGTGGCCGGCGTGCACGAGGCGCACGTCGATGCCGGGAGCAGCGCGGCGCGACTCGTGGAAGTCGAGCGGCTCGAAGCGCGGCATGGCCCGGCGCACGTCCTCTGCGGTGTAGAGCGGGCGCGGGTCGGCGTGCTTCGACCAGTGGCGGGATGCCGCGTGCCGGGCCTCCTCCTCCATGAGGTAGGCGCTGTCGGCGAGCAGGATCCCGGCGAGCTCGATCGTGCCCGGGGTGGCGAGGATGCGGCCGGCGAACCCGTCGCGGACGAGCGCCGGCAAGTAGCCCGAGTGGTCGAGATGGGCGTGCGTCAGGACGACCGCGTCGATCGAGGCCGGCTCGACGGGGAACGGCCGGCGGTTGCGGGCGCGCAGCACCTTGTAGCCCTGGAACAGGCCGCAGTCGACGAGCACGCGGGCGCCGTCGGACTCGACGAGGTGCCGCGACCCGGTGACGGTGTCCGCCGCGCCGAGGAAGCGGATGCTCCGACCGCCCATGGCCTAGCCGACGTCGCTGACGACGATGACCGGGCCGGTCGCGCGCAGCAGCAGGTCGTGACTGACCGACCCGAGCAGGAAGCGCGCCATGCCGCCGGCGGTGTGGCTCGCGACGATCACGACGCTCGCGGACTCGGTGGCCTCGGCCAGGATCGCGGCCGCCGCTCCGCGCTCGAGGCGCCCCTCCGGTTCGGCGGAGTGCTCGCGCGCGAACGCCAGCGCGTCGTCGAGCACGTCCCGGCGCATGTCCTCCATGAGCGAGACGTCGCTGAGGTACTCGATGTAGGCCGAGTTCCAGCTCGTCGGGACGACCCAGGCGTGCACGAGCTCCAGCGGCTCGTCGAGCCGCACGGCCTCCTCGATCCCGAAGCGCACCGCGTCCTTCGCCCGGGCGGACCCGTCGACCCCCACGACGACGCCCCGCCGCTCGGCGGCCTCCCAGTCCGGCGGGATCACCGCGACGGCGCCGCGGCCCCGACGGCCCGCGAGGCGCGCACCGAGGGTCCAGGCCGTCTCGTGCCCGCTCTGGGATGCCCCGACCACGACGAGCGCGCCGCCGTCGAGGTACGCGGCGAGCTCCTTGTCGGGCCGGCCGTGGACGGTGATCGTGTCGATCGTGCGGCCCGGGCGCTCGGAGCGGAGTCGCGCGGCGCGATCGATGAGCGCGACGCGCGCCTCCGGCAGGTCGCCCGTCGCGGCGAGGTACTCGCTCGACGTGTCCTGTCCCGGGAGGGTGTGCACGATGAGCAGCGGCGCGGCGTCGCCGCGCGAGGCGGCCCATCGCAGCGCCGCCTCCGAGTTCGGCGATCCGTCCCATCCGACGACGACCTGCGTGAACACCTTCGATCACCCCTCCGCGGCACTGCCGACTGCCTGACCCCAGCCTCGCGGAGGGGGGTCGCGGCATCCGGGCCGAAGGTCACTCGGGCGGCGCGCCGGCGATGGATGCCGCGTGGCGGGGCGTCGGCGCTGCGCCTCAGCGTCCCCGGTTGTCGACGAACGACATCCGCGGACCGCGGCGCGGACGCCCCCGGAGGCCGGCGGCCATCATCAGCCGGATCACGCGGTAGCGCTGCCCGGCCCACGGCACGAGCGCCTCGAGCATCTCGTCGTCGGTCATGTCGCGTCCGTAGAGCGCATGGCCGACGTAGTTCGACAGGTGGTAGTCGCCGACCGACACCGCATCCGGGTCGCCGAACGCGCGCTGCGCGACCTCGGCGGCCGTCCACGCGCCGATGCCCGGGAAGAGCATGAGCCGGGCCGCGGCGTCGGCGTGCGAGAGTCCGGCCGCCTCCTCGACGCGATCCGCGCGCGCGGCGACGCGCTGGATCGCGGCCGCGCGCTTGGGGTCGACGCCGGCGCGGTGCCATTCCCAGACCGGGATGGCGCGCCATCCGTCGGCCGAGGGCACGACCCGCATCGGACGCGGCACGGGGCCGGGCGCCGGCGCGCCGAACGCGAGCACGAGGCGCCGCCACGAGGCGTGCGCCTGCAGCGTGATCACCTTCTGCTCGAGGATCGCGGGCACGAGCGACTCCATCACGCGCGCCGTGCGCGGCACGCGGAGGCCCGGATTGCGCCGGTGCGCCGCGTCGAGCTCCTCGATGCCGGTGCGGAACCCCGTGGTGTCGTCGCGCTCCCCCAGCATCGACGGCGCGAGCGCCACCGCCGCCTCGGCGCCCGGCCCCCACGCCTCGATGTGCACGAGATCGGCTCCGCGCTGCACGACCCGCAGCGTCGCCGCGCCCCCATCGGTGAGCGTGGTGCGCCAGATCGCGCCGTCGGCCGCGCGCGTGAACGTCGGGTCGCCCGGACCCCGCCGCAGCACGCCGAGCGTCTGCGCGACGTCGGTCTCGTGCGGGGCGCGCCAGTCCAGCGCGAGGTCGGGGCTCACCCCTCCAGTCTGCGCCCCGCCGCCGACGCCGGCGACCCGCCGCCTCTGCGAGGATCGAGGGACCGCCGCACCACGAGGAGCACCGCATGCACGACCAGTCCGAGGCGTCCGCCCCGCACGACCACCTGCACCCCGACACCGTCGCCGTGCACGCCGGCCGCCCGCCTCGCGAGCCCGACGGCCCGATGAGCACGCCCGTGCACCTCGCCTCGACCTTCCACGCGGGCGGGCCGAACGCGTACGGACGCTACGGCAACCCGTCGTGGACCGCGTTCGAAGAGGCCCTCGGCGCACTCGAGGGCGGCGAGTGCGTGGCGTTCGCGTCGGGCATGGGCGCGATCTCCGCCGTGCTCGCGCTCGTCCCGACGGGCGGCACGGTCGTGGCGCCGCGCCACTCGTACACGGGCACGATCGGCCTGCTCGACGACCTCGTCGCGACGCGCGACGTGACCGTCAGGTACATCGACGTCCGCGACGCCGGCTCGGTGGCGGATGCCGCGCAGGGCGCCGACCTCGTCTGGGTCGAGTCGCCCACCAATCCCGCGCTCGAGGTGGCCGACCTCGACGCGATCGGCCGCGCCGCGCGTGAGTCGGGTGCCCTGTTCGCGGTCGACAACACCTTCGCGACGCCGCTCCTGCAGCGACCGCTCGAGTCGGGCGCCGACCTGGTCGTGCACTCGGCGACGAAGTCGATCTCGGGCCACAGCGACGTCATCATGGGCGCGGTGATCGCACGCGACGCCGAGCTGCGCGGCCGAATCGTCGCCCGCCGCAGCCTGAACGGCGCGATTCCGGGCGCACTCGACGCCTTCCTCGCCCTCCGCGGACTCCGCACGCTGCCCGTCCGGCTCGAGCGCGCCCAGGCGACCGCCCGCGAACTCGCCGTCCGCTTCGCGGAGCACGCCCGGCTCGACGAGGTCCGCTACCCCGGCTTCGGCTCGATCATCTCGATCGTCGTCGCGGGCGGGGCGGATGCCGCGGAGCGGGTCGCCGCGGCGACCCGCGTGTGGGTGCACTCGACGAGCCTCGGCGGCGTCGAGTCGCAGCTCGAGCGCCGTCGCCGCTGGCCCGCCGAGGCCGACACCATCCCCGACGGGCTCATCCGCCTGTCGGTCGGCCTCGAGCACGTCGACGACCTCGCGCGCGACCTCGAGCAGGCGCTCGACCGCGCGGCCGATCCGGACGCCCCGACGACGGGCACCGCGGCCGGTCCGATCGCGCCCGAGGCATCCGGCTACTGATCCCGCGAGCGGGCGGCGGCATCCGGGTGACCTTCGACCTGCGCCCCGCCGCGCGGACCGGATCATGCTGGTGCCGACCCGGCCGATGGCGAAGGGGGTGGTGCGCATGACCGTGCAGGGACTCGCGCGCCTGGTGCTGCTGACCGTCCAAATCTTCGTGGGCATCACGAGCGTGCTCGGCGGGGCGGCGCTCGTGCTCGGCGGAGTGATCGACTTCAGCGGGACGGCGCTCGCGATCCCGCTCGACTACCTCGACGGCTCGCCGTTCACGTCGTTCCTGGTGCCGGGCCTCGCGCTCGCGATCCTGGTGGGCGGGACGCACCTGGTCGCGTTCTCGATGCTCGCGCGCCGGATGCGCTGGGCCATGATCGCGTCGGCGACCGCGGGGTTCGCGATGCTCGTCTGGGTGTTCGTGCAGATGGTGTTCATCCCGTTCAGCCCGCTGCAGGCGATCTACTTCGGCCTCGGCCTCGCGGAGCTCGCGGCGACGCTCGTGCAGCTCGACATCCTGCACCCGTGGGCGCACGCGATCGTGCACCGCGACCGAGCGAACGTCGACCTCGCGACGCCGGACGCCGCACGACCGTCCTGAGCCGCATCCGCAACGGGTTCCGCCGACCCGGGATCCGTGCCATGGTGGGCTTCAGGGCCACCGGCCGGCGGAGGAGCGCCGCCTGCTGGCGGACACGAGATGAGGTCGCATGACCGAGACGCCGCGGAGCGGAGTGCTCGCCGGGCGGCGCGCCCGCGCCGGCGCGTCGTTCCTCGCCGTCGCGGTGATCCTCGCGGCGACGAGCGTCTCGGTCGACCTCGCGGCGATCGGCTTCTCCCCTGCGGCGCAGCCGGTGCTCGTCGAGGCGCTGTCCGACGTGCTCGAGGTCGTCGCGGTGTGGGGGGCGCTGCCGCTCGGCCTGCTCCTGCTCCTCACGGCCGGCGATGCCCGGGCGTGGCGCCGCTGGGCCGCCGTCGCCGCCGCGATCGGCGCGCCGATCGCCGTCCAGCTGACCGGCGCCGCGGACTCGCCGTTCCTGATCCTGCTCGCGCTCGCGGCCGCGGTCGGGGGCTACGCGCTCATCGCGCTCGGCCTGTCGGAGCACCGCCGCGACCCGATCCGGCCGGGCCGGGTGAGGGCCGCCGTGATCGTCCTCGCCGCGGCGGAGGTCGCGGTGATCGTCCTGGGCCTGCTGCACCTGCTCGTCTGGAATCCGCTGGCAACCGTGCCCGAGCTCTCGCTGACGCAGATCTACGCGATCCTCGTCGAGCGCGTCGGCGTGATCGACGGCGGGCCCTTCGTCTGGGCGCTCGGTGCGTCGCTCGCCACGGCCGCGGGAGCGATCGTCGCCCTCCAGGGCGCGCGCCGCGGCTTCGTGACGACCCACGCCGTCATCACGGTCGGACTCGTGCTCATCCACGTCACGACCTTCTTCCTCTGGTGGGCGGGCTTCGCCCTCGGACTCAACCTGGCCGACGCCTTCGCGACCGCCGGCGGGGACGTCTCCTCGGTCGGCTCGCTGCTCGCGCTCGTGGGGGCGTCGTGCCTGTCGGCGGCGATCCTGCTCCAGCTGCGTCGCGCACCCTTCGCCGACGCGGATGACGCGATCGACGTCGAGGACGACGACACGATGGAGCGCGCCGCGCCGTTCCCGGCCGGGCGGCCGGTCGACCCGTCGGGCGGCGCGGCAGGCTCCGTCGAACGCGTGACCCCCTAGCGTGGTGTCATGGCTGCACGCAGCGACGACGCCGTGGTGCTCGAGGTCGGCGGGCACGAGGTCCGGGTGAGCCATCCGGGCCGGGTCGTCTTCCCCGAGCCCGGGCTCACCAAGCTCGACCTCGTCGAGTACTACCTGGCCGTCGCCGAGGGGGCGCTGCGCGGGGCCGGCGGGCGCCCGATGGTGCTCAAGCGGTTCGTGAAGGGCATCGGCGCCGAGCCCTTCTTCCAGAAGCGCGTGCCGGAGAACCATCCCGACTACATCGACACCGCGACGCTGCAGTACGCGCGCGGCACGTCGGCCGAGGAGGCGGTCGTGCGGGATGCCGCGGGGCTCGCGTGGGTCGTGAACCTCGGATGCCTCGACCTCAACCCGCACCCCGTGCGCGCCGAGGACCTCGACCATCCCGACGAACTGCGGGTCGACCTCGACCCGATGCCTGGCGTCGACTGGTCGCAGATCGTGGACGTCGCGCTGATCGCGCGGGACGTGCTCGAGGACCACGGGCTCGTCGGCTGGCCGAAGACCTCGGGCTCGCGCGGCATGCACCTGCTCGTGCGCATCGCGCCGCAGTGGGACTACGCCGACGTCCGCCTCGCCGCCGAATCGCTCGCGCGTGAGGTCGAACGGCGCGCTCCCGGGCTCGCGTCGGCGCGCTGGTGGAAGGAGGAGCGCGGCGAGAGCGTCTTCGTCGACTTCAACCAGAACGCGAAGGACCGCACCGTGGCATCCGCCTACTCGGTGCGGCCGCTGGCCGACGCCCGCGTCTCGACGCCGCTCGACTGGGACGAGGTCCGCTCGCGGCGGCCGGAGGAGTTCACGGTGCCCACCGTGCTCGAGCGCTTCGGCGAGCGCGGCGATCCCCACGCGGGCATCGACGACGCCGTCGGCTCGCTCGCGGGCCTGCTCCGCCTCGCGGAGGAGCTCGGACCCGCCGAGAAGGCCCCGCGCGGCGCCGCGCGCGGCGACGGATCGGGCCGCCGCGTCTCGACGATGCCGCTCATCGAGGTCGCCCGGACCGAGACGAAGCCCGAGGCGCTCGACGCGCTCGAGCGCTGGAAGAGCGCGAACCCGGGCGTCGTGCCGCACCTCAGCCCGGCCGACGTGCTGTTGGACGGCATGCGCGGATCGAGTTCGCTCTGGTATCGCGTGCGCGTGAACCTGCAGCACGTGCCCGAGGCCGAGCGGCCCGAGCAGGGCCCGCTGCTCGCCGACTACGACCCGTGGGAGGCGGCGCGCAATCGCGGGTCGTGACGCGCGTAGCCGTCGCGGAGCACGACCCTCCCTGCTTCGATGAGGTCGATGTCCTTCCAGGCGGCCAGGAACAGTCCGCGGTGCACGCGACGAAGGTAGTGCGCGATCGGCCACGGCGCCGACACGTCGGTCCGCTCGTACCCCCACATCGAGGTCCGGCTCCGGGGGCTCACGAGCAGGCCGACGAGCCGGGGTTCGGCGAGCAGTTGGCCCGGAGCACCGTCGATCGCGAACCGCGCGTCGACCACGGCGCCGACGTGCGCGCCCGACGCGTCCACGACCTCCGAGCCGAGGATCTCATTCAGGATCATGGCGACCTCCCGGGATCCGTCCGACGATGTGCCGGCTCACCCAGCGCTCGACCCAGGTGGCGTCGAGGCTCCCTCCCGCGACCCCGACCGTGAGGACCGTGCCGACGTCGGAGACGAGGCGCCAGGGGATGCGCATCCGCCGCGAGGGCGGCGGGCGGCCGCCGAAGATGCGGGTCGGCAGTTCCATGCCGACGAGGAGGTCCGCGACCGTCGGCGGCGCCGCATCCGCTTCGATCGGTCGACCGGGCTCGATGCCGGTGAGCTCCAGGTCCGCGACGACCGAGACGGGCACGCCCTCGCGGTCCAGGACCTGCCGGTCGAGCAGGTGCAGCTGGGCGTCGAGCACGCGCCCGGCCGGCTGCGGCATCCGTCGGTTCATGCTCCGGCCCCCGTCACGATCAACAGCGGGATGGCGGCGAGCGCCGCCGCCATGATGACGACGAGGTACACCATCGCGATGGCGTTCATGCCGCGGCCGTTGACCTCGTCGCCCATGTACTCGGGGTCGTTGGCGACGAGGAGGATCGGCAGGTAGGTCAGCGGCAGGGCGACCGCCGAGAACACGACCGAGATCTCGGTCACGGCGATCGGGTCCACGCCGGTCGCGAGGATGCCGACGGCGACGAGGAGCACGACGATCATCGCGACGTGGAACCGCGCCGCCTGCGCGGGCCGTCGGAACTTGCCCCACGACCACCCGAGGTACTGGGCGAGCGTGTATCCCGTCGAGAGGGTCGTCTCGAGCGCGGCGCCGAACGTCGCCGCGAGGATCCCGACGATCGCGAAGCTCAGCAGCAGCGGGCCGCCCGCCTCGGCGACGGGGAGCACGACCTGACTGAGCGAGGTCACCGCGATCGATTCCGGCAGCAGCACGACGGCGGCACATCCCGCGATCGCGATCGAGAGCAGTCCGCCGAGCGGGAAGCCGACGAGGACGTTGGCGCGCGAGGTCGCGAGGTCCTTCCGCGTCCATCGCTCCTCGATGGCGCCGGAGGAGAAGAAGAACACCTCGTACGGGGTCATCGCCGCGCCGAACAGGGCCACGGCGTAGAACCAGTAGGTCGCGACGGGCTCGCTGTCCGGCACGGCCGGACGCACGGCCTGTTCGACGAGCGCGCCCCAGTCCGGCGCGAGTAGGAACAGGGCGACGGCGAACGCGATCAGCGCGAGACCCAGCAGTCCCGTCACGTTCTCGAGCAGGTCGAACTTCGCGCGCCACACGACGATCCACACGCCGAAGGCGGCCACCGGGATCCACCAGCCCGGTCCGACGCTCGTGGCGAGCTGGAGTGCGAGCGCGACGCCGCCGACCTCGGCCGTCACCGTGAGCAGGGTGATGAGGAAGGATGCCGCGAGGTTCGCCAGTCCGGCGCGTGAGCCGAGCCGCTCCCGGATGACCTCGAACGTCGCCCGGCCGCTGACCGCGGCCACCCGGCCGGCCATCTGCGCGTACACGCAGATGCCCACGACCCCGAGCACCACGACCCATGCGAGGCCCAGCCCGAACCGGGATCCCACGACCGCGTTCGTCACGAGGTCGCCGATGTCGACGAACCCGCCGATCGCGGTCAGGATGCCGAGCGCGACGGCGAAGAGGCGCTTCACGGGGAGCCCTCGTGGGCGAGGGAGCGCAGCGCGGCCTCGGCATCGGCCACGCGGTCGGCGGCGTCGCCCGGGTCGCCGATGCCGGAGAGGGCGTCGACTGCGGCGCCCAACGCCAGCACCGCGCCGTCGAGCGCGTCGAGCGCCTCGACCCGCCGGCCGGCCTCGATCCCGTCGCCGGCGTCGAGCTCCGCCACGGTCCGGGCGGCCGCGGCCGCTTCCCGGCGTGCGTCCCGAGCCGCGGTGACGGCCGTCGTGCGGAAGCTGCTGCCGTCGGCGTCGAGCTCGAGTGCGAGTCGCCCCGTCGCCGTCGCGGCGACCGCCTGGTCGATCGCGTCACCGACCCGGTCCGCGGTGCTCGTGCATGCGGTGAGCAGCAGCGCGGCGACGGCGAGGACCGCTGCCGGAGTCGCGCGCGCCCGATGCCCGGACATACCGCTCCGTCGGCCCCGTCGTGCGCCACGGTGTCCACTGCTGGGCGAGCTGTCCGGTCCCACGTCGTGACGCTAACGCGCTTCGGCCTCGGGGGCGGGGGGATTGACGCGGGCTCCGGACGGGGTTCGGGTCGGCCACGACGCTCAGGCGGATCGCGGAGTGAACGCCGCGTGCAGCAGGGCCCACGCCCGCTCGGCCGTGCCGGCGCGGTCGGCGGGCTCGCTCCGGGCGACGATGCCGGCGAGCATCGAGATCGCGAGGAGCACGTCGTCGGCGTCGACGTGCGCGCCGAACCGGCCCGCCGCGCGCTCGTGGTCGACCGCGGCGACCGCGATCTCGCGCACGCGTGCCCCGAGCCGCTCGACGCGGGCGTCGTGCGGGTTGGCCGAGATCAGGTCGATCAGGGCGGTCGAGACGAGCGCCTGCGCGATGACCCCCCGCAGCAGTTCGTCGAGGCCCGCCTCGGGCGGCGCCACCGCGGCCTCGAGCTCGTCGAGGTTCTCCTCGTAGACCGCGATCGCGAGCGAGAGCCGGTCGGGGAAGTGCCGGTAGAGGCTGCCCTGGCCGACTCCCGCACGCTTGGCGATGGCGCTGAAGGGCGCGGCGAGCCCCTCGGCCGCGAAGATCTCGCGCGCCGCGGCGAGCAGGGCGCGGCGGTTCGCGGGGCCGGCACTGGGGCCCAGGTTCGGCTTGCGCGGCCTGGGACCTTCTCCCCGTCGACGCTCGGACATGGGTGTTAGGTTACTACCGGACAGAGATGTCCGGTGTGCTGGACAGGACACCACCGAGAAGCAGAAGGACACCCCATGAGCACCCGCAAGCCCCTCACCGGCGACTCCTCCATCAAGACCTGGCTCGAGGACCCCGTCGGCGGCCCCATCATCCGCGACCTCCTCACCCAGTCCGGGCAGGACCCCGACGTGCTGCGTCCGGTCCACCGCCTGGCGCTCAAGCGCCTCATCAAGCTGAGCAAGGGCCAGTTCTCGCAGGAGATGGTCGACCAGCTCGTCGCGCGCGCAGCGGCGGGCGACGTCCCGGCCGGCGCGGCCGCGGCATCCGCCCCTGCGACCGAGGCGACCACGGCCGAGGCCGCGCCCGAGGTCGAGTCCGTCGAGCGTCCCGAGTGGGTCGAGCGCATCGACCAGGGCCGCTTCACGGGCAAGACCGTGATCGTCACGGGCGCCGGCTCGGGCATCGGACGCGCCACGGCGTCGCGCATCGCGCGCGAAGGCGGAACGGTCGTCGCCGTCGACGTCTCGCAGGAGCGCCTGGACGCCCTCGCCGATGAGCTCAGCTCCGCGGAGCACGACGGGGCCGAGGTCGTGACGGTCGTCGCCGACATCACCGACGACGCCAAGATCGCCGAGATCATCGCTGCGGCCGGCGGCCGCATCGACGGCCTCGCCAACATCGCCGGGATCATGGACGACATGACCCCGATCGGCGACCTCACCGACGCCGTGTGGGACCGCGTCATGCGGGTGAACGTCGACGGCACGATGAAGCTCATGCGCGCGGTCGTCCCCGGCATGGTCACCCAGGGCTACGGCTCCATCGTGAACACCGCGTCCGAGGCCGCGCTGCGCGGCTCCGCGGCGGGCGTCGCCTACACCGCGTCGAAGCACGCCGTGGTCGGCCTCACCAAGTCGACCGCGTTCATGTACGGCCCGAGCGGCCTCCGCGTGAACGCCGTCGCTCCCGGCCCGACCATCACCAACATCGAGGCCTCCTTCGCCTCGCCGCTCGGCGCGCAGCGCGTGCGGCAGGCGATGGCGCTGCTTCCGGATGCCGCGGAGGCCGAGGCACTCGCCGCGTCGATCACCTTCCTGCTCTCCGACGACGGCGTGAACATCAACGGCGTCGTGCTCGCGTCGGACGGCGGCTGGTCGGCCGCGTGATCCCTCCGGCGGTCGAGTAGGGCGCGGAGCGCCCGTATCGAGACCTCCCCCGTGGTCTCGATACGGGCCTCCCCGCGACCCGACCGCCGCCGGCAGCCCCATGACAGCATGGTGCGATGGGCACCAACGCGAAGCGCATCCTGTTCATCGGCGGCAGCGGCGTCATCAGCTCGGCGTGCGTCCGGCGGGCCGTCGCGGTCGGGCACGACGTGACCGTGCTGAACCGAGGCGGCTCATCCGACCTCAGGCCGCTGCCGGCCGACGTGCGGCAGGTGGTCGGAGACATCCGCCGCCCCGACGCCGTGCGCGACGCGCTCGGGCACGGCACCGGCGACCCGCTCGAGTTCGACGTGGTGTGCGAGTTCCTCGCGTTCACGCCCGAGCACGTGCAGGCCGACCTCGACCTCTTCGAGGGGCGCGTCGGCCAGTACGTCTTCATCAGCTCGGCGTCGGCCTACCAGACGCCGCCGAGCCGGCTGCCCGTGACCGAGTCGACCCCGCTCGTGAATCCCGAGTGGCAGTACTCGCGCGACAAGATCGCGTGCGAGCAGCTGCTCGTCGACGCCGTCCGCGACCGCGGGCTCCCCGCGACCATCGTGCGGCCCTCGCACACGTACGACGCGACGCTCATCCCCACGCTCGGCCACTGGACCGACCTCGCGCGCATGCGCGCCGGCCGACCGGTCGTCGTCCACGGCGACGGCACGAGCCTCTGGACGATCACCCACCACGACGACTTCGCGGTCGCGTTCGTCGGGCTCCTCGGCAACCCGATGGCCGTCGGCGACGCGTTCCACATCACCGGCGACCATGCCCCGACCTGGAACCAGATCTACCGATGGCTGGCCGAGGCCGCCGGTGCGCCCGGCGTGGAACTCGTGCACGTGGCTTCCGAGACCATCGCGGCCGTCCATCCCGAGTGGGGGCCGGGCCTCCTCGGCGACAAGGCGCACTCGATGGTGTTCGACAACGCCAAGGTCAGGGCGCTCGTGCCCGAGTTCAGCACCACGGTCACGTTCGACGAGGGCGCACGACGCATCGTCGAGTTCTACGACGCGCACCCCGAGCTGCAGGTCGTCGACCCGGTGGCGGATGGCGCGTTCGAGCGGATCCTCGCACTCCCCCGCCGATGAGTGGGAGGTTGCTGCGACCCGGTTCCCTCGCGACGGAGCCGGGTCTAGCCTGAGGGCACGCGGTCGCCGTCGCCCGGACCGGCCGCCGGAAGGGGATGCCATGACCAGCTTCGTCGATCCGCTCGAGGGTCCGTTCAGCCGCGGCCAGGAGGCCGAGGTCGAGTACGAGGAGGAGCTCGAGGCGGAGGGCGTCGGCGAGGACGACGTCGAGTACGTGATGGAGGACGTCGCCGATCCGGAGGACGACCAGGAGGAGTTCGGCGGGCGCTGAGCCGTTCGGCGGGGCGCCGAGCCGCCGGACCGGACCGGTCCACCCACCCGCGCAACCGCCCGTTCAGCCGCCCTCGGGCACGCGGCGCCGGTACCGTTCGACCGTCTCGCCGATCGCCGTGCCGACCAGCACGAGCGCGGCGAGGCCGCCGGTCGCGAGCGGGTCGAGCAGCGGCGAGAGCCCGGCCACCGCGGCGAGCCCGACGACGCCCCCGAGCTGCGCCCGCAGCCAGCGTCGTTCGAGGACCCGCCGGAACAGCAGGGTGCCGGTGAGGAAGAGCAACGGCCCTCCGAGCACGGTGACGGCGACGGGGAGGCTCTGCTCGTGCGGATGCGCGAGCAGCTCCTTGTCGCCCACGCTGAGCAGCACGATGCCCGCGACGATCAGCAGGTGCACCCAGACGTAGGCGGTCCGCGCCATCCGCCCCGGCGCGCCGGCAGCCTGCAGCGCCTCGGAACCGATCCGCTCGCCGTGGTCGAAGTAGATCCACCAGCAGGCGGCCGCGGCGACGAAGGCGATGAGCATGGCGAGGACGCGGTCGACGGTCGCCTCCTCGCCGGCGAACTCGAACCCGGTGACGAGGAGCCCCTCGCCGAGCGCGATGAGCACGAACAGCGCGCTCCGCTCCGCGAGGTGGCCGCCCGAGACATCCCAACGGTCGATCTCCATGCGACTGCGGCCCGGCAGCGGATACCCGCGGACGCTGCCGACGAGTTCGAGGCCGAGCGCCGCCGCCCAGAACGGCAGCTGGAACGACAGGGGCAGCAGCGCGCCCGTGATCCAGAGCACCGACGCGGCGAGCGCCCACACCAGCACGTTGCCGAAGTCGTGCGCCACGCGCTCGTCGTGCCGCCGCGTCGCCCAGACCATGAACACCGCCCGGCCGAGCTTCAGCACGACGTAGGCGAGGGCGAACGCCCACGCGCGGTCGCCGAACGCCTCGGCGATCGCCGCGCTCATCACGAAGGCCGTGAACGCGAGCGCGAGCACCACGAGCCGCACCGGCAGCTTCACGGGGTCGAGCCAGTTGGTGACCCATGTCGTCGACACCCACACCCACCACAACGCGCAGACCATGATGACGCCCTCGAGCGCGCCGAGCGGTGTCTGGTTGTCCGCGAGGTACGACGCGAGCTGGTTGAGGCCGAAGACGAAGACGAGGTCGAAGAAGAGCTCGACGTAGGCGACGCGCTCCGCTCGATCCGTGTCCGCCGGGCGCAGCACGTCGGCGCGCAGTCCGAAGGCCATGCGCCCATCCTGCATCAGGCTCCGGCGTCGATGGCGGATGCCGCGTGCGCACGGTTCGCGAACGCCGGGGTTTTGACGTTAGATGAAGGGAACCCGGCGACGGCCGCTCTCGGCCGCGCCGGGTCCACGGAGACTCATCGACGAAGACGAGGTACTGGGATGACGGCGCTGCCGTGGAGGACCTGCGCGTTCGGCGCCACAGCGGTGCTGGCGCTCGTGCTGACCGGCTGCACGAACGAGGGCGACGACGCTCCGCAGTCGACGAGCCCGACCGTGCAGCTCGGGGCGCCGGGCGAGCCGAACCGCACCCTGTCGCCCGACGAGGCCGCCGGCATCGAGCAGCCGGAGCACACGGAGGCCGACGTCGCCTTCATGCAGATGATGATCGTGCACCACGACCAGGCCGTGACGATGACCGAGTGGGTCGACGATCGGACGACGGATCGCGAACTGCGCCTGCTCGCGGAGCGCATGCGGATCAGCCAGGAGTCGGAGATGGAGCTCATGGCCGGCTGGCTGCAGGACCGCGGGACGCCGCTGCGCGGCGACCACGCCGACCACGCGGCCGGCGCGATGCCCGGCATGCTCACCGAGGAGCAGCTCGATCGACTCGAGGACGCCACCGGCGAGGAGTTCGAGCGGCTGTTCCTCGAGTACATGATCCAGCATCACACCGGCGCGCTCGAGATGGTGGCGGATCTCTGGGCCGAGGGCGGCGGCAACGAGATCGAGATCGGGCGGTTCGCCCGTGACGTCGAGGGCGACCAGGGCATCGAGATCGCCCGGATGCAGCAGATGCTCGCCGAACTCGGCGCCTGAGCCCCGCGCCGGGCCGGGCCCTCCAGCACGATGCCCGGCGGTCGCAGGACCGCCGGGCATCGTCATGCGCGAGTGGGGAGGCCGGTCGCCCGGCCTCCCCACCGCCGATCAGCTGAGCGTCGCCTTCAGGGCGACGATCGCCTCGACGACCGCCGAGTCGGCGGAGGCGCCCGACTTCTTGATCGCGTTGTCGAGCTGCGCCAGCACGGCGCGGCTGCTCGAGCCGTCGGCGACCAGCGCCTCGGCCTCGGCGAGGTGCTTGCGCACCTGCGCCAGCTGCTTCGCGCTCAGGTCGCCCGCGCGCTCGGCCTGGTCGACGTACGAGCCCGCGACCGCGAAGCTCGGCGCGTGGACGAGCATCGACTGGGACTGGGCGTTGAAGACGTCCAGCTGGATCTCGCCGGCCGCCTCGATCTCGTTCGCCGACAGCAGGTCGCTCGCCGCGAGCGCCATCACGTCGAAGCCGCGCGCGATCTCGCTGCCGACCACGTTGCCGTTGTACCAGTACGTCGACCAGTAGCCGCCGAGGACGAGCCCTGCGGGGTTGATCGGCCCGCGGTCGAGGTATGCGATCTCGACCGGGTTCGCGGTGTCGGTGAAGTCGATGATCGACACGCCGCCCTGGTACCAGGCCTGCACCATGATGTCGCGACCGGGAACCGGGACGATCGACCCGTTGTGCGCCACGCAGTTCTCGGCGGTGGTCTGCGCCGCCGGGAGCTTGTAGTAGCTCGCGAACTCGAGCTTGCCGTCGACGATGTCGAACAGTGCGTCGGCCCCCCACGACGGGTCGTGCTCGGCGAGGCAGCGAGCACCGCTTCCGCCGCCCCACTCGTCGGTGAAGATCACCTTGGAGCCGTCGTTGCTGAACGTCGCCGAGTGCCAGTACGAGAAGTTCGGGTCGGCGACCGCGTCGATGCGCACCGGGTTCACCGGGTCGCTGATGTCGACGAGGATGCCGTTGCCCTGGCAGGCTCCGGCGAGGAGCCCGATCTCGGGGAACGCCGTGACGTCGTGGCAGGTGTTGGTGTTCGGAGTGGGGCTGTAGAAGCTGCCGCTCGGGTGCCGCTCGGTGCCGGGGAGCGTATTCTGCAGGCCGTTGTAGGCACCCGTCTCGACATCGGTGAAGATGCGGGGCTGGCTGACGATCGCCGCGGTCTCGGGCGCCGCGAGCGGCACCTTGATGACGTCGATTCGCCACTGCGTCGGATTGCCCTCGGTGACCGGGTCGGTCGTCAGCGCCGCGTTCTCGCACCCGGCGAGCTCGAGGGCGGAGCGCACGCCCGAGGTGCCCGAGTTGTAGATGTACACGTGCTCCGCGTCATCCGGGTCGGTGACGAGCGTGTGGGTGTGCGAGCCGCGGCAGGTCTGCACGCCCGGCAGCTGCACCGGGTTCGACAGGTCGCTGATGTCGAAGATGCGGACGCCTCGGAAGCGCGCGGGGTCGACGGTCCCGCTCGTGCCCTGCGTGCCGCAGTCGATCCGGCCGTTCGACGCCTCGACGGACATGAAGAGCAGGTCGCCGTGCACCGACACGTCGCCTTGGCCGCCGGGACAGACGAACGCCGTCTCGAGGACCGGAGCGGCCGGATCCGAGATGTCGAACACCTGGAAGCCGGCGTAGCTGCCCATGATCGCCTTGTCGCCGGTGAAGGCGAGGTCGGAATTGATGACGAAGCCTGCCGGGATCGGCAGGCTCTCGAGCAGGTCGACGCCGCTCGCGGCGATCTCCGCGTCGTACAGGCCTCCGCCGAGGCCCTCGCGCGGGTCGTCGCCCGCGGCGGCGGCGGTGGCCGTCATCAGCGACGCCCCGAGCAGCAGTGCTCCGGATGCCGCGAGCGCACGTCTGCGCCATCGGACGGGCGGGTGTTGGGTTCTCATCGTCGGGTCCTTTCACTTCATGAAACGCGGTTCCACGTGCGATCGACGCCCTCCGACGAGCGGGCCGCACGACGTCGTGCACCCCGCCGGCCCCGGACGGGCCGATCTCTGGTCTCACGGTACCGACCGCAGCGCGATCGCAACAGGATGCGTTTTCCGAGATGTGCGACCGAGGCTGCCACGGGCACCCGATGCCCCCGGTCGTAGGCCCGGGGTTCACGCCGTCGGCGGCCCCACGTAGGCTCGAGGGCATCCGGATCCGGGAGGGGGCACCCCGCATGTGCGGACGCTTCGTGGTCTCGCAGCAGGCCGACGACCTGACCGCGGTCTTCGACGCGGAGAACGACTTCGCCGACTGGCGCCCCGCGTACAGCCTTGCGCCGACCGACACCGTTCCGATCGTGCGCGAGCGCGCTCGGAGCGACACCGGCGAGTTCGTGCGTCGCCTGGAGCCGGCACGATGGGACTTCCACCCGGCATTCATGAAGGAGTCGAAGCGGCCGCAGTTCAACAGCCGCATCGAGACGGTCGCCACCAACGGCCTCTGGAAGGGCGCGTTCGCCGCCGGGCGGTGCATCGTGCCGATGCGGGGCTACTACGAATGGACGGGCGAACCGGGCCGGAAGCGTGCGCACTACCTGCACGGCCCCGACGACCTGCTCGCCGCGGCCGGCATCTCGACGGCCCGCAAGCTCGACGACGGCTCGTGGGAGGTGTCGACGTCGATCATCACCCGCGAGGCGCGCGACGCATCCGGTGAGGTGCACGACCGGATGCCGGTCTACCTGCCGTTCGACGCGATCGACCACTACCTCGACCCGGAGAAGCTCTCCCCCGCCGACGCCGAGGCGATGGTCGACTTCCTCGTCGCGCAGTCCGATCGGGTCGCACCGACGATCGGCGAGTACGAGGTCGATCCCCGCGTGAACAACCATCGACGGATCGACCCCCACGATCCGACGCTCATCGAGCCGCTCGGCGAGGCGCCGACGCTCGCGTGACATCCCCGCTCCACCCGAGAGAGAGGACCGACATGACCGGCTGGACCGCAGACCAACTCGACCGCGTGGGCGAGGCCGAGCAGCTCGAGGTGGCCTCGGAACGACCGGACGGCTCGTTGAATCCGTTCCGCACGGTCTGGGTCGTCCGGGTCGACGACGAGCTCTTCATCCGCTCGGCGTACGGCCCGAACAACGGGTGGTACCGCCGCGCGAGGTCCACCGGGACCGGGCGCATCAAGGCGGGCGGCGTCATCCGCGACGTCACCTTCGCGGACGTGCCGGCGGAGGACCTCGAACTGCACGCGGCGCTCGACGCGGAGTACACGCGGAAGTACGGTCCGAATCACGCCCCGCACGTCATGGCGACCGTGCTCGGCGACGAGGTCCGCGAGGTGACCCTGCGACTCGACGCGCAGGACTGAGCCGGAGGCGCCGCAGGACTCAGCCGGGGCGCCGGGGACGGGCTCAGGCCGGCCCGCTCCGGCGGCCCTCGTCCAGCACGGCGGAGAGTTCGCGGAACTGCTCCGGCGTGATCTCGCCGCGAGCGAGGCGTTCCTCGAGGATGCGCTTGGCGGTGTCCCCCTGGGGATGGCCGGCTGGACCGGCGCCGGCGCCGGCGCCGTACGCGCCGCCCGAGCCGCTCGGGCCGCTCCGTCCGCCGCTCGCCGAGCGCACGAACAGCACGATGAGGACGATGATCCCCGCGATGACGAGGCCGCCGAACACGATCCCGGGCAGCCACATCCACCACCCGCCGAAGCCGTAGCCGTAGTCCCACATCATCCGCGCCACCTCCCGGTCGCAGCCCGACCGCCCGGTCGGGCACGACTCCAGCCAACCCGACTCCGCGACCGGCCGCCGGGTCCTTCGACCCGGGGAGTCGACGCGCGCCGCGACGGTGAAGTGCCCCCTGAACGGAGGCAGACGAGGGCCGCGCCGGGGTGCAGTACTACCGGCGCCTCGGCCGGCTCATGGGCATCCGCGACATCCCGGAGACCTACGAGGCGTTCGCCGAGTTCATGGACGCCTCCGAGGCGGAGCACTTCCGCCCTGATCCCGGCGCGTCGGACGCCGCAGTACGCCCGCGACCTGAAGCGCATCCGGAGCTACCCCGGCGGCTACCTCATCGAGCAGCTCGGCACGTGCTCGCCCGAGGAGCGCGCCGCCGAGGCATCCGTCACCCACGCCGCATCCCCGGCCAGCTGACGGTGCCGCGGCGCGACCCGTCGCCTCAGAACACCTCGGGCAGCGTCGACCGGTCGAAGCGGAACACGCCCGCGAGGTCGATCCCGCGGACAGTGCCGTCGGCGTAGTAGGCGATGCCCCACTCGTCGATGAACGACCCGTCGGCGAAGGTGCACGGCGCCACGACGGGGTCGTCCGGGTCGTCGGGCGCGGTGAGCCCGCCGCCGTCAGCGCTCGAGCCGAAGCTCGAGGTGCCGCCGAGCGAGGCGCAGAGGGCGGACGCCGGGTTGCCGGGCGGATCGTCGGGGACCTCGGTCCGGGAGAGGTACGCGAGCGCGGCGAGCGTCGGCTCGTCCGAGCTGATCGTGACCAAGTCGACGTAGATCCGCGAATCCGCGTCGTCGTCGAGCGTCTGGAACCGGCATACCGCGACCGGGTCGCCGAGCGGCACCCAGTCCTCCTCGTCGAGGTTCGTCGCCCAGGCCGGCTGGCGCTGCTGCACCTCGCCGCCCTTCTGCTCGCAGTGGGCGGCGGCCTCGGCCAGATCGGCAGCGGATGTCGCGGGGTCGCTCGCCGTCGGCGGCGACAGGGTCTCCGAACACCCGGCGAGCGCCAGCGCGCCGAGCAGCACGGCGCCGATGGTCCAACGGTTCCGTGTGCGCATGCGCGGTCCAATCTCGATCGCGAACATTCGTCCGGCCAGCGTATGGCGAACGGGCACCGGTCGACGAGACCTTGACAGGGAGTTGGAGCGGATGACGGGGTTCGAACCCGCGACCTTCACCTTGGCAAGGTGACGCGCTACCAGCTGCGCTACATCCGCGTGGGGCGGCTCCGCCGCTCCGGTACCGGTCGTTCGGACCGGCTGGACGAGCCTACCCGACGCACGGGTCATCCGATGACCGCCGCTCCCGCGGCATCCCGGAGCGTGGAGCGAACATATCGTCGCAGACCGGCGTATGCTCAGACATATGCGGACCACCATCATCCTCCCCGACGAGTTCGCCCGCGCCGTGCGCGAACGCGCCAGAGCGGAGGGGCGGACGTTCACCTCGTTCCTCGAGGAGGCGCTCCGGGAGCACCTCTCTCGCCTCGACTCGCGCGACGAGTCGCGCCGGTTCGCCGTCACTCCGTTCGAGGGCAGCGGGCTCCGCCCGGGCGTCGACCTCGCCGACGCCGCCGACCTCCTCGACCGGATGGAGCGGTGAGCCCGTGCTCATCCCCGACGTGAACGTGCTGGTCGGCGCCTACCGCACCGACGCGCCCGATCACGATCGGCTGCGCTCGTGGCTCGAGTCCGCCGTCGCGGGGCCCGAGGCGCTCGGGCTCACCGACGCCGTGCTCGCGGCGTTCGTCCGCATCGTCACGCACCCGCGCGTGTTCCTCGACCCGACCCCGCTCGAGAGCGCGCTCGCGCAGGCAGACGCGCTTCGCGGCGCGCCCGGCGTGCTCCGCGTGACGCCCGGAGCCCGGCACTGGCCGATCTTCCTCGAGCTCTGCCGGGGCGGTTCCGCTCGCGGCAACCTCGTCGCCGACGCCGCCCACGCGGCCACCGCCGTCGAGGCCGGCGCCACCTGGATCAGCCTCGATCGCGACTTCGCTCGCTTCCCGGGCCTCGTGTGGCGGTCGCCGCTGGACTGATCAGCCGCCAGTCGCCCGCTCCTCCGTCGACGCGGCGGCGTCAGGCGACCGGACCCGGTGCGGCGCCGTCACCTGGCGCTCTCCCGCCCGACGGCAGCTCACCCTGAGCACCCTCGCCCGAGGCGCGCTCGAACGCACGCTCCCACTCCTGGAGTTCCTTGCGCCCGCCGATGAGGCCGTCGAGCGACACCTGGAAGTGCAGCCCGCGCCGCGCGTTGACCTGCTTGATGTTGTGCACGAGCTCGCCGGAGACCGCACCGACCGCCTCTCGCACCTCGCGCACCCGCTCGTCGGGATCGTCCCAGAGGTGCGGGTGGGTGAGGATGTCGAGCAGGTAGTCGCGGTCGAGGGCCGCGGTCAGCTTGCGGAGCGTGTCGTCGTACTCGATCGCGGCGATGCCGCGCTGCCCGCCGGCCTGCCCGGCGCCGGCGCGGTCGATCCTGACGAAGAGTTCCTCGACGTTCTCGGCGATGCCCACCATGTCGTTCGCGGTCTGCGCGGCGACGGCGTTTCCGCGTGAACCGACCTGCGCGTACTCGACGGCGAGCGAGCGGAGCGTGGCCACGTGCCGGCGGATCGGTTCCGGAAGCTTCGCGTCGACTGCGCCGTGTCCGCGGCGCCGGCGCGCCCGGATCCCCCAGGTCACCGCCCCCGCCGCGGCGACGAGCACCGCCAACGCGATCACGAGGCCGAGGCCGAAGTCGCCCCCACTGCCGTCGTCGCCGCCTCCGACGAGCGGCGGCGGTTCGGCCGCCGCCTGCACGCCCTGGACGGTCTCGGTGAGCGCTCCGTCGAGGCTGTCGGCGCCGGATTCGGCCTGGTTCGCGATCTGCATCGCCTCGCCCGCGTCGAGGACGCGCGACCCGGCCGACAGGTCGTCGCCGACGGCGACGATGATCGTGTCGTACCCGGTCGCTTCAGCGAGCTGGGTCACGATCTCGGGTCCGGATGCCTCCAGCGCGGCGTTGTCCGAGAACACGGCGACGCCGATCGAGTCGTCGCCGACCTGCGCCAGCAGCGCTCCCTGCAGGGCCGACGCCCCGTCCACCTCCGACGAGACGTAGACCGGGGTCGACTGGAGCGCCTCGGATGCGTCGTCGACGTATCCGTCCGCTGCGGCGAAGAACAGGGCACCCATCCGTCGCCCCTAGAAGTTGTTGATGACCGAGGCGAACACGAGGTCGATCTTCGCGGCATCCGACGCGTCGAACCACTGGCCGCCGGTCGCCTCGGCGATCCGCTGGAGCGAGCCCGTATCGGCGCCCTCGCCGTAGGCGATCGGGAAGATCCGCACCGGCGCCGCGTCGCCGCCCTCGCCGGAGGATCCGCCGATCTTCGCGATCAGCGAGTCGATCGAGATCGACGAGTCGGTGTCCTGTCCGTCCGAGAGCACGACGATGGCGTTGATGCGGCCGGGCTCCGCGCGCGCGACCATCTCGTCGTACGCGACGGCGACCGCGTCGTACAGCGGCGTGCCCTCGCGGTTCGCGTACCGCAGGTCGTCGATCGAGGCGCTCAGCGTCTCGCGGTCGGACCCGAGCGCGGTGACATCCCGCAGCACGATCAGGTTCTCCCCCGCCGACGAGTCCACGCCCGTGGTGAACGCCCACATGCCGACCTCGTCGGTGCCGCGGAAGTGGCCGAGCGTCGCCTGGGCGCCCTCGATCGCGCCGTCGAGCTTCGACCGGCCGTCGCCGATCGGGTCGTCCATCGAGCCGGAGACGTCGATGAGCTCGAGCACCGACGAGGGCTTGCGGATCTGCGTCCACTGGTCGAGCGCCGCCGACACGACGTCGACGGCCGGCCGGGGCAGCGTGATCGCCGGGCCGGCGGGGTCGACGCCGTACTGCTCGGTGAAGAGGTCGCCGAGCGGCACCGACTCGTCGAGCGGCCGGAACCCGTACTCGGGCAGGATCCGCTGGGCCGGCTCGGTGGCGAGGAACTCGACGAACGCCTGCCCGGCGGTGCGCTGGACGTCGGTCACCCAGTCGGCGCCGAGCACCGTGATCGGGTTGTCCGACCACATCGACCCGCCCGACGGGTAGATCGCGACGAGCTTCTCCTTCGGCGGCGTCAAGGTCTCGCCGGGCTGCACGGTGTGCGAGTCGGGGTTGCCCAGGTTGTAGTTCAGCATCGAGGTCTCCTCGAGCGCCACGGCGGAGACGTAGCCGGAGCCCCCGGCGCCGTTCTGCGTCTCGTCGTACAGCGTCGTGAGCACCTTGCCCGTCGTGTCGCCGTAGTGGATCACGCACTCCTCGAACACCCGCGAGAACTCCTCGGCGCCCGCGACATCCGCCGCCGTGAGATCGCTCGTCTTGCCGGACGCCTCGTACGACTGCATCAGGATGGCCGACAGGCCCGTGGTCGACGTGTTCGGGTTGGTCTTCGAGATCTTGAACGAGCCCCAGATCGGCTTGCCCGCGCTGCTCCACCCGTCGGGGTCGGCGCACAGCGCCTCGAAGTCCGAGATGCCGATCTCAGCGTCGGGCCAGCCGAGGGCCTTCGCCATCGTCTCGGGCATCGCGAAGATGACCGGCGTGTGGGTGAACGACACGGGTTCGCCGACGAGCGAGGCGGATGCCGCGGCCGCGACCCGCTCGGTCCACACCGTCGAGGCGGGCGACCAGAGGGTCGGCCATCGCCGGGTGTCCTCGTCGGGCCAGTCGCCACCCGCGGTGAGGAACCGCGTCGCGTCGCCCGACGAGACGTTCACCGGCCGAACCGTCGCGCACTCGTCGAGCCCCGCGTGCTCCGGCGACTCCTTGAACGCGGCGGCCAGGGCGTCGAGCATGTTGACCTTCTCGGAGGAGGTCGCGACGACGACGCTCGTGCAGCCGTCGTCGGCGAAGTCGCCGCCGTCGATCGGGCCGGAGTCGACGTCGTCCTGGCCGAACGTGCACGCGCTCAGTGCGAAGGCCATCGAAGCGACGACCGCCACCGCGAGTCCGCCACGAACCCCCCGCCGAGACGTCGACGTGATCGCGGATCGAGCGGCCGTGCGCCGCGGAACGGGTGCCATGTGAACAGGGTAGGTCCCGCGAATATCGAACGCATCACGGTCCGGAGACTCGTGTCCGCGACGACGTCAGAGCAGCTCCCGCCGCACGACTCCGGCGCTCCACCGCCCGAGCAGTGCGCCCGCGACCGTGTCCGAGATGTGGTGCTGCCCGCGGTGGATGCGCGAGAACGCGATGGCCCCCGGAATCACGTACCGCAGCACCGGCCCGAGCACCCTCGAGCCGCGGACTCCGTGCAGGTCGAGCAGGTCGGCGAGCGTGGTGTGCAGGGCGACGGATGCCGCGGTGTGACCCGACGGGAACGACGACGTCGCGTGCGGCGGCTCGGGCCGCCACACGCCCTGCGGTCGCGGCCGACCCACGAGGGCGGCGGAGGCCGTGAAGCAGGCGGTCTCGAGCGCGAGCGCCGCGGCGGGCGCGACCGCGGCGCGCGGGTTGCGCGTGAGCACCCAGGTCACGGCGCACCAGATCGCCCCGTTGGCGATCGTCTGCGGCACGCCCGAGTACCACGAGAGCGGGCCGGTGATCCGGTCGAGCGGCCCGCGTGGTTCGGCAGGGACGATCGGCGCGTCGCCCGCGCTCCGGCCCTCGCCGTCGGGCCGGTGGCCGGACGCGGCCTGGAGTGCGCGAACCGCACGGTCCTCGGCAGGGTCGTCGCCGCCGACGAGCCGCACCGCGCGGCCGGCCACGGCGAGCACCGCGATCGCGCCGACCGCCGGGAGGACGAACGATCGGAGGATCCAGCGCATGCCCCGCAGCCTAGTCATCCGCCTGCCGCCTCCCGTGCCGCTCCCGCGACCATCGCGACGCCGACGACTGCGCGATCGGACCCCGGCGCCCGTAGGCTCGGGGACCATGGCCCTCGGAGCGACGATCCACACGTTCGACGTGCAGCTCGCGGACGTCGACCGCGGCGTGTACGAGGGCCTGACGCTCCGGATGGCCCGGCACCCCTCCGAGACGGAGGCGTTCATGGTCACCCGCCTGCTCGCCTACTGCCTCGAGTACGAGGAGGGCATCGCGTTCAGCGAGGGGATCTCGGCCACCGACGAGCCCGCCGTGCTCGTGCGCGACCTGACCGGCCGCACGACCGCGTGGATCGAGGTCGGCGCCCCGGATGCCGAACGCCTCCACTTCGGCGCCAAGCTCGCCGGCCGCGCCGCCGTCTACACGCACCGCGACCCGACCAAGGTCGCCGCGGCGTGGGCCGGCAAGCGCATCCATCGCGCCGATGAGATCCCCCTGATCAGCTTCGACCCCGGATTCGTCGACGACGTCGCCGCGGCGCTCGAGCGCCGGAACACGATGACCCTGTCGATCACGGAGCGGCACGCCTACCTCGAGCTCAACGGATCGAGCTTCAGCACCGCCATCCACGAGCAGCGCGCGGGCTGACGCCCCGAACCACCGCCCCGTTGAACGAGAGAACGGCCCGAACCCCTCCGGGATCGAGCCGTTCTGTGGTGCGCAAGGGGGGAGTTGAACCCCCACGCCCTCACGGGCACACGGACCTGAACCGTGCGCGTCTGCCTATTCCGCCACTTGCGCATACCGCTTCGCACGGGGTGCGAACCAGCCAACAGAGACTAACACAGGTGGTCGACGCGCCCGAATCGAGCGGATGCCTCGCGGCGGGCCAGGATCGTGCGGTGCCCACCCTTGGCATCCGCTCAGAACCACCGCCGCACCTCGCGCCGCCGCCGACCGCGGGCATAGCCTTGCACCACGGCACCGGCGCCCGACCGACCTCCGACCGAAAGGATCGCCCGTGACCCACCCTCGTGACGCGCATGCGCCCGTCGAGCCGCACGACGTCGACCTCGGCGGCATCCGCGGCTGGCTGTTCGACCTCGACGGGGTGCTGACGCCGACCGCGGTCGTCCACATGCACGCGTGGGCCAGGCTGTTCGCGCCGTTCCTCGAGGCGCACGGCGCCGAGCCGTACCGCGACTCCGACTACTTCGCGTACATCGACGGCAAGCCGCGCTACGACGGCGTGCGGTCGCTGCTCGAGAGCCGCGGCATCCGCCTGCCCGAGGGCGAGGTCTCCGACGCGCCGACCGAGAAGACCGTGCACGGCCTCGGCAACCGCAAGAACGAGGCGTTCAACGCGACCCTGGCCGAGGAGGGTGTCGAGCCGTACCCCGCGAGCGTTGCGCTGCTCGACGCGATCGAGCGTGCGGGCGGGGATGTCGCAGTGGTGTCGAGCTCGAAGAACGCGCCCGCCGTGCTCGAGGCGGCGGGCCTCGCCGAGCGGTTCGAGGTCGTGGTCGACGGCGCGGTCGCGGCTCGCGACGGCATCGTCGGCAAGCCGGCGCCCGACATGTTCGTGCGCGCGGCAGAACTGCTCGGCCTCCCGCCCGAGGAGTGCGCCGTGATCGAGGATGCGGAGTCGGGCGTCAAGGCCGGTGCGAGCGGACCGTTCGCCCTGGTCGTGGGCGTCGACCGCGGCGTGGGCCGCGAGGCCCTCACCGAGCTCGGGGCCGACGTGATCGTCGACGAGCTCGACGAGCTGATCCCGGCGCTCGAGCGCGCGGGCGAGACCTCCGCGATCCTCAACGACGCCGCCGACCCGCAGACCCCCACCCCCGCCACCGGCCTCACCACCGGCACCGCACCCGAACAGGAGGACCGCGCATGAGGTTCGCCGACACCGATCCGCTGAACCGCACGATCTTCCCCGTCGACGAGTGGGCGCTCGTCGAGACCGAGTTCAGTCCCGACGACATGGGCCGCACCGAGACGCTGTTCGCGGTCGGCAACGGATACCTCGGCCTCCGCGGCAACGTCGAGGAGGGCCGTGACGGCCACGTGCACGGCACGTTCATCAACGGCTTCCACGAGACCTGGCCGATCCGCCACGCCGAGGAGGCGTTCGGGTTCGCCCGCGTCGGTCAGACGATCGTCAACGCACCGGATGCCAAGGTCATCCGCCTCTACGTCGACGACGAGCCCCTGGTCATGACCGAGGCCGAGACGATGGCGTACGAGCGACGGCTCGACTTCCGCCTCGGGGTGCTGAGCCGGCGGATCGAGTGGCGCACGCCGTCGGGCAAGCGCGTGCTCATCACGAGCCGCCGCATGACGAGCTTCACCGACCGCCACCTCGGCGTCATCGACTACGAGGTCGAACTGCTCGACGCCGACGCCGCGGTGACGATCTCGAGCCAGATCCTGAACCGCCAGGACGGCCGAGACGAGTACCGCGGCGGCGTGACCGAGTCGCCGGGCGCGTTCGACCCGCGCAAGGCCGAGACGTTCACCGAGCGCGTGCTGCAGCCGCGCGTGCAGCGCCGCACCGAGGACGGCCGGTTCATCCTCGGCTACCAGACCACCAACTCGAAGATGGCGATCGCCGTCGGCGCGCAGCACTTCGTCACGACCGACAACGACGTCACCGAGTCGGGCTCGATCGGCGACGACCTCGCGAAGCAGATCTACAAGGTGAGCGCGCGGCGCGGCGTCCCGATCCGGATAACGAAGCTCATCAGCTACCACACCGCGCGCAAGGTGCCCGCGCGCGAACTCGTCGACCGCTGCGACCGCACGCTCGACCGCGGGGCCGAGATCGGCCTCGCCGACCTGTTCGCGCAGCAGCGCGCCTGGCTCGAGGACTTCTGGGCGCGCTCCGACGTCGAGATCGCCGGCCAGCCCGAGCTGCAGCAGGCGGCGAGGTGGAACCTGTTCCAGCTCGCGCAGGCCACGGCCCGCACCGACGGCGGCGGCGTCGCCGCGAAGGGCGTGTCGGGCTCCGGCTACGGCGGTCACTACTTCTGGGACTCCGAGATCTACGTCATGCCGTTCCTCAGCTACACGGCGCCGATCGTGGCCCGCAACGTGCTGCGGTTCCGACAGCGGATGCTCGAACCCGCCCGTGCCCGGGCGCTCGAGATGAACCAGCGCGGCGCGCTCTTCCCGTGGCGCACCATCAACGGCCTCGAGTCGAGCGCGTACTACGCCGCGGGCACCGCGCAGTACCACATCGACGCGGACATCTCCTACGCGCTCACGCAGTACGTGGCGGCGACCGGCGACGAGGACTTCCTCGCCCGCGGCGCGATCGACATCCTCGTCGAGACGGCGCGCATGTGGGAGGACCTCGGCTTCTGGCGCACCAATGCCGACGACGTGTTCCACATCCACGGCGTTACCGGCCCCGACGAGTACACGACGGTCGTGAACGACAACCTCTACACGAACGTCATGGCGCGCGCGAACCTCGCGGCCGCGGCATCCGCCGTCGACAACCTGCAGGTGCTCGACCCGCACTCGCACAAGAAGCTGGTCGAGCGCCTCGGCGTCACCCCCGCCGAGGTGGCCGGATGGCGCCGCGCAGCGGCCTACATGCACATCCCCTTCGACGAGAAGCTCGGCGTGCACCCGCAGGACGCCGCGTTCCTCGAGAAGGAGCTGTGGGACCTCGAGCACACACCCGACAACCGGCTCCCCCTGCTGCTGCACTACCACCCGCTCGTGATCTACCGCTTCCAGGTCCTCAAGCAGGCCGACGTCGTGCTCGCGCTGTACCTGCAGGGCGACCGGTTCACGACGGAGGAGAAGCTCGCCGACTTCGAGTACTACGACCCGCTCACCACGGGCGACTCGACGCTCTCGGCGGTCGTGCAGTCCATCATCGCCTCGGAGGTCGGCTACCACGAGCTCGCGCTGCGGTACTTCCGCTCGGCGCTGTTCGTGGATCTCGCCGACCTGCACCACAACGCCGCCGACGGCGTGCACGTCGCCTCGACCGGCGGGGTGTGGGCTGGGCTGGTGTCCGGTTTCGGCGGCTTCCGCGACCACAACGGCCGGTTCACCTTCGATCCGCGCCTGCCCGACGGATGGGACCGGCTCACCTTCCGGCTCACGATCCGCGGCTCGCGCGTGCGGGTCGACCTCACCGAGGGCGCCATCCGGTTCACCCTCGAGACGGGTGGGGCGGATGCCGCGCTCCCGCTCGAGGTGCGCGGACGGGAGATCGTGGTGACCGGCGGCGCGCCGGTCGAGGTGCCGCTCGACGGCCATGGCGCGCGTCGCGTGGGCGCCCCCACGATGCAGAACGTGCGCGGCGCGCGCCGCGCCGACGGCACGCTGCTCACGGCGTCGATCCCGACCCTGTCGATGGACCTCGACGAGGACGAGCAGGCCTCGGTCTTCGACTGAGGCCTGCTCTCGGAACCGCATCGTTCCACCCCGCGCCCGGCGCGTTCGCACGGGCTGCCGTTAGCATGTGAGTCGGAAACGCACCGGACGGGAGACCTGTGGGCCTACTGGACAACTTCGAGAAGGGTCTCGAACGCGCGGTCAACGGCGCGTTCGCGAAGACCTTCCGCTCGGGGCTGCAGCCCGTGGAGATCACCGCTGCCCTGAAGCGCGAGATCGACACGAAGGCCGCCGTCGTCTCGCGCGACCGCGTGCTCGTGCCGAACCGCTTCATCGTGCGGATGTCTCCCGCCGACCACCAGCGCATGGAGTCCCTCGGGCCGGCGCTCATCGACGAGCTCACCGACCTCGTCCAGAAGCACGCGGCGGCCCAGCGGTTCCAGTTCGCCGGCGGCATCACGATCGCGTTGCATCCCGACCCGAGCCTCACCGAGGGCATGGTGCAGGTCGAGTCGCAGAACGTGAAGGGCCGCGTCGCATGGACGCCGGTGCTCGACGTCGACGGCAAGCGCCACCCGATCCTGAAGGGCCGCACGGTCATCGGTCGCGGCAGCGAGGCCGACCTCACGCTCGACGACTCCGGAGCATCGCGCCGGCACGCCGAGGTCCAGTGGGACGGCCAGCGCGCCCGCGTGCGCGACCTCGGCTCCACCAACGGCACCCAGCTCGACGGCGCGCCCGTGAAGGAGTCGGTGCTCGAGCCCGACTCCGTCATCACGATCGGCCGCTCGCGTATCGTGTTCCGGGTGCTCGCCCAAGCCGACCCCACCGACACCGCGGCCGCCCGCCGCGCCGACCCGGCTCCTGAACGTCGCGACGGCGGCGGATTCTGGGGGCCCGAGCGATGAGTGAACTGACGCTGCTCGTCCTCCAGCTCGGCTTCCTGCTGCTGATGTGGGTGTTCGTCTTCGCCATCGTGTACGCGCTGCGCAGCGACCTGTTCGGCCAGCGCGTCCGCAAGCTCCAACCGGATGTCGCGGCCGCAGCGGCATCCGCCCCCGCACCTGCCGCGGGCCCCACCGCGCCCACCGCCGCGGTCTCGAAACCCGCTCCCGCTCCCGCCGCCGACGGCGGCGACGCCACCGCCGAGAACGCGTCGCGCCTCGTCATCACCTCGGGCGCGAAGTCCGGCGTGGAGTTCCCGCTCGGGCGCGACGAGATCACCATCGGCCGTTCGAGCGACTCGGCGATCATCATCCGCGACGACTACACGTCGACGCACCACGCCCGCCTGATGCTGTGGAACGGCCGCTGGATGATCCAGGACCTCGACTCCACGAACGGCACGTTCCTCAACGGCTCCCGAGTCACCGTGCCCACGCCCATCCCGCTCGGAGCCACCGTCAAGGTCGGAGCGACGACGTTCGAGCTGCGGCGGTAGCCGATGGCGAGCGTCAAGGCGAGCGCGGCGGTCTCGCACGTCGGCCGGGTCCGCGCGAGCAACCAGGACTCCGGGTACGCCGGTCGACGGCTGTTCCTCGTCGCCGACGGCATGGGCGGCCACGCGGGCGGCGACGTCGCGAGCGCGATCGCCACGCGCCGGATCGCCGAGGCCGACGCCGACTACGGCTCGTCGGCGGATGCCGCCGCCGCACTCGAGGACGCGCTGCTGTCGGCGAACCGGAACCTCGAGGAGACGGTCGCCGAGCACTCCGAGCTCACCGGCATGGGCACGACGACCAGCGCGATGCTCGTGCAGCAGGACCGCGTCGTCATCGCCCACATCGGCGATTCGCGCGTCTACCTCTTCCGCTCCGGCGAACTCAGCCAGGTCTCGATCGACCACACGTTCGTGCAGCGCCTCGTTGACGCCGGCCGGATCACGGCCGAGGAGGCCATGGTGCACCCCCGCCGGTCCGTGCTCATGCGCGTCCTCGGCGACGTCGAGGCCTCGCCCGAGATCGACACGATGGTGATCGACACCCACCCCGGCGACCGGTGGATGCTCTGCTCCGACGGGCTGTCGGGCGTGGTCTCCTTCGACGACATCCACGAGATGCTCTCCGCCGACGCCGGTGCGAAGCAGGTCGCGGACCGGCTCGTCAAGGCCTCCCTCGACGGCGGCGCCCCCGACAACGTCACGGTCGTCGTGGTCGACATCGGCGATCCGCCGGCTCCCGAGACGCCGCCCCTCATCGTGGGTTCGGCGGCCGCGCCGCTCGCGTTCGGCGTCGCGCCGGAGCCGGTGCGACGACCCGGCATCCGACTGACGCCGTTCCGCCCGCACCCCGTTCAGGAGACGCACTTCGAGCCGGATTCGGAGGAGTACTTCGACGAGCTCATCGAGGAGGACGAGCGGCGGCGCCGGCGGCGGCGCATCATGTGGGGCGTCTGGATCGCACTCCTCGTCGGGGCGATCGTCACGGTCACCGCACTCGGCTACCAGTGGACGCAGACGCGCTACTACGTCGGCGAGTACAACGGCCGCGTCGCGATCTACCAGGGCATCCAGCAGGACCTCGGCCCGATCTCGCTGCACCACCTGCACTCCGAGACGTCCGTCGACATCGCCGACCTGAAGGTCTACGACCAGCAGCGCGTCGAGCAGACGATCACGGCGGGCACGCTCGAGGAGGCCCACCGGATCGTGGACCGATTGGAGGAGTCCGTTGAGTGACCGAGGCGCGGCCCGCGCACCCGAGCGCGCCCCCGCGACGGCGAGCGTGCGACGCATCCGCATGCCGCAGAAGCTGCGCAACCTCGAGCTCGGCCTGCTCATCGTCGCGTGCATCATCAACGCGGGCGCCATCGTCCTCGTCCAGCTCGGCGCGCTCGGCCGCGTCGACACGCAGCTCGTCCTGCTCGGCGCCGGGTTGTCCGCGCTGGTGTTCGGGCTCCACATCGCGATGCGCTTCGTGGCGCGCGACGCCGACCCGTTCCTGCTGCCCGTCGCGACCGTGCTGAACGGCCTCGGCATCGCGATGATCTACCGCATCGACATCGCCGAGGGCGATGCGGGATGGGACAGCGCCGCCGTCCGCCAGATCGTCTGGAGCGTCATCGCGATCGTCGCGGCGCTCGCCACGATCCTGATCCTGCGGAACCACCGCACCCTGTTCCGCTACACGTACCTGTCGGGCCTCATCGCGATCGTGCTGCTCCTGCTCCCGCTCGTCCCGGGTCTCGGGCAGACGCGCGGCGGCGCCCGGGTCTGGATCGGCATCGGCGACCTCGTGACCTTCCAGCCCGGCGAGATCGCGAAGATCGCCCTGGCGGTGTTCTTCGCCGGCTACCTCGTGCGCAATCGCGACTCGCTGTCGATGGTCGGGCGCACCTTCCTCGGCATGCGGTTCCCGCGCGGCCGCGACCTCGGGCCGCTCCTCGTGGTCTGGGCCCTGTCGATGGCCGTCATCGTGTTCCAGCGCGACCTCGGAACGGCGCTGCTCTACTTCGGGCTCTTCCTCGTCATGCTGTACGTCGCCACGAGCCGGTTGTCGTGGGTCGTGCTCGGGCTGAGCCTCTTCTTCGCCGGCGCGATCATCGCCAGCCAGACCCTCGACTACGTCAACGGCCGCTTCCAGAACTGGCTCAACGCGTTCGACCCCGCGGTCTACGAGGCGCAGGGCGGATCGTTCCAGCTCGTGCAGGGGCTCTTCGGGCTCGCCAACGGCGGCCTCATCGGCACCGGCCTCGGCCAGGGCCGTCCCGACCTGACGCCCGTGCCCCAGTCGGACTACATCATCGCGAGCCTCGGCGAGGAACTCGGGCTGGCCGGGCTCTTCGCGATCCTGGCGCTCTACGTGCTGTTCGTCGCGCGCGGGTTCCGCATCGGCTTCGCGGGCCAGGACGACTTCGGCAAGCTGCTCGGCGTCGGACTCTCCTTCGTCGTCGCCCTGCAGGTGTTCATCGTCGTCGGCGGGGTCACGCGCGTGATCCCGCTGACCGGCCTGACGACGCCGTTCCTCGCCGCCGGCGGCTCCTCGCTCGTGGCGAACTGGATCATCGTCGCGCTGCTGCTCCGGCTGTCCGACACGGTCCGCAACCACCCGAGGCTGGTGATCGACGGATGAATCGCGAACTCAAGCGGGTGACGATCGTCTCCCTCCTCATGTTCCTCACCCTGTTCGTCGCCTCGACGGTGATCCAGTACGTGCAGGCCGACAACCTGGCGGCCGATCCGCGCAACGCGCGGACGCTGTACCAGAGCTACTCGGTCGAGCGCGGTCCGATCCTCGTCGGCGGCGAGCCGATCGCGTTCTCAGAGCCGTCGGACGACGACTACAAGTTCCAGCGCATCTACGCGAACGGGCCGCTGTACGCGCCCATCACCGGCTTCATCCCGGTGAACGGCGAGGCGACCGGGCTCGAGGGCTCGCTGAACGCCGAGCTCAGCGGCACGTCCGAGTCGCAGTTCTTCGATTCGCTCAACCGGCTCATCTCCGGGCAGGACCCGATGGGCGCCTCGGTCGAGGTCACGATCGACCCCGTGGCGCAGCAGGCGGCGTGGGATGCGCTCGGGGACTACAGCGGCGCGATCATCGTGACGCGGCCGAGCAGCGGCCGCATCGTCGCGATGGTCACGAAGCCCACGTACGACCCGAACTCGCTGGCCGTGCACGACGGCGAGGAGGTCGAGCAGACCTACCAGAGCCTCCTGGACGACCCGGGCGACCCGCTCTTCAATCGTGCGACGGGCGGCGACATGAACCCGCCCGGCTCGGTGTTCAAGCTCGTGATGACGGCCGCGGCGCTCGAGTCGGGGCAGTACACGCCCGACAGCACGTTCCCCAACCCCGCCGAGTTCACGCTCCCGCAGACGAGTTCGGTGGTCCGCAACTCCAGCGGCGGCACGTGCGGCGGCGGATCAGAGGTGACCCTCGCGACGGCGCTCCGGCTCTCGTGCAACATCCCGTTCGCGGAGCTCGCGCTCGAGCTCGGCGACGACGCGATCCGCGCCCAGGCCGAGAAGTTCGGGTTCAACTCCGACTTCACGATCCCGAACCCCACCGAGATGAGCACGTACCCTGCCAACCCCGACGAGCCGCAGACCGCGCTCACCGGCTTCGGGCAGGGCGACGTCCGCGCGACGCCGATGCAGATGGCCATGGTGTCGGCGGCGATCGCGAACGGCGGCATCGTGATGGACCCCGACCTCGTCGAGTCGATCACGGCCCCCGACTTCCGCCCGATCGAGGAGTTCGAGGGCGTCGAGTTCGGGCGTGCGATCAGCGAGTCGACGGCCCGGACGATGACCGAGATGATGGTCAACGGCGTCGAGAACGGCGCCGCGAGTAATGCAAGAATAGACGGCGTCAGCGTGGCCGGTAAGACGGGTACAGCGGAGAACGGCGAGGACGATCCCTATACCTTGTGGTTCACAGGTTTTGCCCCCGCCGACGACCCTCAGTATGCGATCACGGTGCTCGTGGAAGACGGCGGAGGGCTTGGTCAGGAGGGGTACGGCAATCTGATTGCCGCGCCATTGGCGAAACAGGTACTAGAGGCGGTGCTGAACAAATGAGACCGAGTGCTGGGCTCACCTTCGGTGGACGGTACGAGCTGCAGTCCCGGATCGCCATCGGCGGCATGGGCGAGGTGTGGCAGGCGACCGACCTGGTCATCGGCCGCCAGGTCGCGCTGAAGATCCTCAAGGACGAGTACCTGGGCGACCCGGGCTTCCTCGAGCGCTTCCGCGCCGAGGCGCGCCACGCCGCACTCGTGAACCACGAGGGCATCGCGAACGTCTTCGACTACGGCGAGGAGGAGGGCAGCGCCTACCTCGTCATGGAGCTCGTCCCCGGCGAGGCCCTCTCGACGATCCTCGAGCGCGAGCACGTGCTCTCGACCGACAAGGTCCTCGACATCGTCGCCCAGACCGCCGCGGCCCTCCAGGCCGCGCACGCGGCAGGGCTCGTGCACCGCGACATCAAGCCCGGCAACCTGCTCATCACGCCCGACGGCCGCGTCAAGATCACCGACTTCGGCATCGCGCGCATCGCCGACCAGGTGCCGCTCACCGCGACCGGCCAGGTCATGGGCACGGTGCAGTACCTCTCGCCCGAGCAGGCCTCCGGCCACCCGGCATCACCGACGACCGACATCTACTCGCTCGGCATCGTCGCCTACGAGTGCCTCGCCGGCCGTCGCCCCTTCACGGGCGAGTCGCAGGTCGCCATCGCCATGGCGCAGATCAACGAGACGCCGCCCGACCTGCCCGTCACGGTCTCCGAGCCCGTGCGCAACCTCGTCTACTCGTGCATCGCCAAGAACCCGGCCGATCGGCCGCAGACGGCCGCGCACCTCGCGCGCGCGGCGACCGCGCTGCGGCGCGGCGACGTGCAGGCGGCCGCGGCGGCGGTGCCCGCCGTGCTCGGCGCGGCGGCGGGTGCGACCGCCGCCACGATGCTCATGCCGCAGGCCGGCGCGAACACCGCCGCGACCACGGTGCTGCCCGCGGGCGCGCCCCTCCCCGACGGCGAGGAGGAGCAGCCCGCCGAGCGCAAGCGCAGCCCGTGGACGTGGCCGCTGATCGTGCTGATCATCCTGCTCGCGCTCGTGCTCATCGGCACGCTCATCGCGCTCGCCCTCAACAGCGGCAACCGGGCGCCCGAGGAGTCCTCGTCGAGGCCGCCGTCGTCGTCGACGCCGCCGTCCAGCGCGCCGCCGAGCACCACGAGCGAGGCGCCGCCCGAGCCCACGACCGAGGCGCCGACCACCGAGCAGGTCGACCGTGCCGCGTACATCGGCCGGAACGTCGACGAGGTCCGCGGGGAGCTCGAGGGCCTCGGCTTCGTCGTCAGCACCCAGGAGGGCGCCGCCGCGACCAGCCCGGACCAGGCGAACACCGTCTCCGACGTCAACCCGAGCGGTCCCGTCCCCATCGGATCGACGATCACCGTGACCTACCTCGGAGCGCCCGAGACGCCGAGCGCCCCGGCGAACGCGCCGACGGTGAACCCCGCCGAGGTCGCGTCGGGCGGCATCGTCCAGGTCAGCTGGCCCGCGGCCACCTGCCCGTCGGGCCAGCAGCTCAGCGGCTACGAGGTCGCGGTCACGAACGACGCGACGGCGCCGAGCCCCGTGGGCGCCGGCACCACGAGCGTCAACGTGCAGGCCGGAACGCAGTCGTTCGAGGTGACCTACCGGTACTTCTGCGGCCAGCTCGACTCGCCGTTCTCGCCCGCCGCGCCGGTGACGGTCCAGCCCTAGCCCTCGGAACGAGCCCGACACGAACGGAGACACCGTGAACGACGACGAACGCATGCTCGCGGGCCGGTACCGCGTGGGTGCGCTCATCGGGCGCGGCGGCATGTCCGACGTTCACGTGGGCACCGATTCCCGGCTCGGCCGACAGGTCGCGATCAAGCTGCTGAAGCCGCAGCTCGCGACCGACCCGGCGTTCCGGATGCGGTTCCGCCAGGAGGCGCAGTCGGCCGCCAGGATGGCGCACCCGACCATCGTCCGCGTCTTCGACGCCGGCGAGGAGACCGTGCTCGACGCGTCGGGGCACGAGGTGCAGCTCCCCTTCATCGTCATGGAGTACGTCGAGGGGCGCCTGCTCAAGGACATCATCCACGACGGGCCGCTCGACCCGCCCGCTGCGGCGCGCGTCATCGACGGCGTGCTCACCGCGCTCGAGTACTCCCACCGCGCCGGGGTCGTGCACCGCGACATCAAGCCGGGCAACATCATGATCACCACCGGCGGCCAGGTGAAGGTCATGGACTTCGGCATCGCCCGGGCGGTGTCGGACTCGGCGACCACGGTCGCCCAGACCACGGCGATCCTCGGCACGGCCTCCTACTTCTCGCCCGAGCAGGCCAAGGGCGAGACGGTCGACGCGCGGACCGACCTCTACAGCACCGGCGTGGTGCTGTTCGAACTCCTGACCGGTCGCCCGCCGTTCCGCGGCGACACCCCGGTCGCCGTGGCCTACCAGCACGTCAGCGAGCGCCCGGTCAAGCCGAGCGTGATCAACCCGAAGGTCTCCCCCGCGCTCGACGCCGTCGTGATGCACGCCCTCGCGAAGGACCGCACGACCCGGTACCAGACGGCGGCCGAGTTCCGCGCCGACGTCGAGGCCGCGGCATCCGGTCGCGTTCCCGTGCAGAAGAAGACCGACGAGACCGCGCTCTTCTTCGGCACGCCGACCGCGGCCCTCTCGACCTCCGAGCTCGCCCTCCGCCAGCTCACGGAGGACGACACCATGACGCGGACGCAGCGCCGGCCGCCCGCGATCTGGATCTGGTCGGGCATCATCGCGGTCGTCGTGATCGTGGTCGCCGTCATGTACTGGGCGTTCAACCTCCAGCCGGCCGACACCATCCCCTCCAACGCGCGCGAGGTCCCGGTCCTCACCGGTTCCACGTGGGAGGAGGCGGCCAACGAGCTCCAGGCGCTCACGCTGCCGCCGACGCGGATGGACCGCGTGAGCGACGACGTCCCGGCCGGCGAGGTCATCGGCACCGAGCCGGCCGCGGGCGAGATCGTCGACACCGGCACGCCGATCAGCGTGTACGTCTCCACCGGCCGCGAGGCGGTCTCGGTGCCCGACGTCGTCAACATGCAGCTCGACCAGGCGAAGACGGCGATCTCCGACGCCGGGCTCTCCCCGGGGAGCGAGACGAGGCAGAACTCGCCGACCGTCGCCGCCGGCGTGATCATCTCGACCGACCCCGAGGGCGGGTCGTCGGTCGACCAGGGCAGCACGGTGAACTTCACGATCTCGTCGGGGAACGTCACGCTGCCCGACCTCACGGGGCAGTCGCTGCAGGCGGCCTCGTCGTACCTCGGCACCTCGTCGCTGCAGCTCTCGCCGAAGCCCGTGCCCGACGCGAGCTGCGCGTCGCAGCCCGGCTCGCCGGTCATCCGGCAGTCGCCGGCCCCGGGCGACGTGCCGCAGAAGTCCGAGGTCGAGCTCGTCTACTGCGCGGGCTGAGCCGAGGTCAGCTCGCGCGGACCAGCGGGTTCAGCGTCTGCGCGCGCTCGCGCGCCTCGGGCAGGCCGGCGAGGGCCAGCCAGTTGCCGAGCATGCGGTAGCCGCCCTCGGTGAGCACCGACTCCGGGTGGAACTGCACGCCGAGGATCGGCGCGGTCGCGTGGCGGAGGCCCATGATGACCCCGCCCTCGGTGCGGCTCGTGACGACGAGGTCGTCGGGCACCGTGCCGTCGACGACCGCGAGCGAGTGGTACCGGGTGGCGGTGAAGTGCTGCGGCACGCCGTCGTAGAACGGGCTGTCGTCGTGCACGACCTTCGACGTCTTGCCGTGCATGAGCTCCTCGGCGTTCGTCACGGTCGCGCCGAACGCCTCGGCGATCGCCTGGTGGCCGAGGCACACGCCGAGGATCGGCTGGCCGGAGGCGAGCGCCGCCTCGACGACGGGGATCGAGACGCCCGCGTCGGCGGGCTTGCCCGGGCCGGGCGAGATGAGCACCGCGTCGTACTCGGCGATGCGCTCGGCGACCTCGTCGGCCGGGATGTCGTCGTTGCGGACGACCTCCGTCTCGGCGCCGAGCTCCTGGAGGTAGCCGTTCAGCGTGTAGACGAAGCTGTCGTAGTTGTCGATGACGAGGATCCGGGTCATTGCTCCACCGTGACGTCGATTGGGTTGACGATCCCGTCGACCCAGGGGAACACCCAGGTGAACAGGACGAAGATCACGCCGGCGAGGATCCCCAGCATGAGGATGACGCGGAACCAGACCGGTCCCGGAAGGATACGCCACAGAGCCGCGTACACGCTCATCGCCCCCAAGCGGCGACGGCGTCGGCGATCTCGTCCGGCGGTCCGTCGGCGGTCGGACGCCACGTCTCGAGCACGCCGTAGGCGATGATGCGCTCGGCGGTCGAGTACAGCGGATTGCAGGTGGTCAACGTGATGATCCGATCGGTCGGGGCGAGCTCCGGGTGGTGCGGCACCGGTGCGAGCACGCCGACGGTGTCGGGCGTGACGTACTCCAGATCGCGGAACCGGTAGGTGTACCACCCGTCGCTCGTCTGGATGTAGATGCCGTCGCCGAGCTGGAGCCGGTCGATCTCGTGCATCCCGCCGCCGTAGGCGCTGCGATGCGCGGCGATGGCGAAGTTGCCGACGGCGCCCGGCATCTGCGTGCCCTCGTAGTGTCCGACCCCGGTGTCGGCATCGTTCAGCACGTCGAGGCCGGTGCCCTCGGCGACGGTACGCTGCGAGTCGTCACCGAAGCGCGGCACGTACATCACGGCGAACGCGTCGCCGTACGCGCGCTCGCTCGCGTCCACGTACGGCTCGGCCGCGTCGGACGGGGTCTCCGCGCTCGGCGGCTCGCCCCGGACGCGCTCCGCCTCCTGCCATCCGGTCGAGAGGTCGGATGCCGCCGCGGACTGCCGCGCGCCGGTGATCGCGTCGTTCCACCAGAGTTGCCAGCCGAGGAAGAGCAGCACGACGGCTCCGGCGGTCAGGAGCAGTTCTCCCAAGACGCCCACCACGCTCACGCGTCGGCGCTCCGAGCGCCGCGGCGTGGATGCATCGGGCATGCACGCGAGTCTATTCGGCGGCCCCGTCCGTGCGGATCCGCGGATCACGCGCAGAATCAGGTGCAGTAGAATCTCCGGCATGGCACGCACTGATTCTTCGAAGCCCGCGCGCGCGGAGCAGCCGAGCGGCGAGGACGCGCCGAATCCCGTCTGGTTCAAGCCCGTGATGTTCGGCTTCATGCTGCTCGGCCTCGTCTGGATCATCCTGTTCTACGTGAGCCAGGGCGCGCTCCCCGTCGCCGCGCTCGGTTCCTGGAACATCCTCGTCGGCTTCGGCATCGCCTTCATCGGCTTCCTCATGACCACCCGCTGGCGCTGACGCCGGCTCGAACGACCTCGAAGCGGGGCGGATGCTGCGGCATCCGCCCCGCTTTCCTCATCTCTGCACAGTGTTATCCACACCTTCCACAGGTTTCTCCACATACTCCACACCCTGTGGAGACATGGAAAGCGCGGAATTCCGGACATCGTGCGGAATCACACCCGTGTAACTCTCCCCAACTGTGGACAGCGTTGTGGATAACCGCTCGGCTCCGCCCACAATGACCGGGTTTGGCGGTGTCGGAGCGGCGCCGAGGCACGCCGAACCGGCCCGCGCGGCGGGACGCCGGCGTGCGAAGGAACGTCGCCTCAGAAGAGCGGCAGGTAGAAGTACCGCAGGCTCAGGATGAGGAGGACGACCACGAGTCCTCCGAGCAGGATCCACTGGAGCCGCTGCTGGTCGCGCTTGCGCGTCTCGACGAAGATCAGCCCGACGATCGCTCCGCCGACGAGTCCGCCGAGGTGCGCCTGCCAGGCGATGTTGAAGCCCGGCACGAACCCGATCACGAGGTTGATGCCGACGAGGATGAGGAGTTGCGTGGCATTCCCACCGAGTCGGCGCTGGATCACGAGGAACGCGCCCATGAGTCCGAAGATGGCACCAGAAGCGCCGACGACGCTCGTGTTCGGGTCGGACAGCCAGATCACGCCGACTGATCCTGCGAGTCCGGAGATGAGGTACAGCGCGAGGAACCGCCATCTACCGAGAACGTTCTCGAGCAGCTGTCCGAAGATCCACAGCGTGTACATGTTCAGGGCCACGTGGAAGATCAGGTCGGTCGAGTGCACGAGCATGGTGGTGAAGAGGCGCCACGGCTGGAATGCCACCTCGCTCATCGCGAGCGGGGTGAAATACAGCCAGTTGGTGACGCCGAGCCCCGGGATGAGCTGGAGCACGTACACCGCGAGGGTGATGCCGATGATGGAATACGTCACCACCGGGGCGCCGCGTCGGGCGGCGGAGCGGACGCGCGTCAGCGCCGGGGGCTTGGTCCGCGGTGCCGACGCGCGCTGCTCGCGCATGCATTCGGGGCAGATGACCCCGACGGGAGCCGGGGTCTGGCACTCCCCGCAGATGGTGCGGCCGCAGCGCTGGCACAGCACGAAGCTCTGCCGGTCGGGATGCCGATAGCAGGTGCTCGCGCGCTCGGGCGCCGGGTCGCTCACCGGGGGGCGGGGATCCGGCTCAGGCCTGCTCGACGGTGATCTTCTCGATCACGACGTCGTCGAGGGGGCGGTCGCGGCCGTCGGTCGGGACGGACGCCAGCTTGTCGACGACCTCGCGGCTGGCGGCATCCGTCACCTTGCCGAAGATGGTGTGCTTGCCCTGCAGCCACGTGGTCGGGCCGACCGTGATGAAGAACTGGGAGCCGTTCGTGCCCTTGCCGCCCTGGATGCCGGCGTTCGCCATCGCGAGGATGTAGGGCTCGGTGAAGTCCAGCTCGGGGTGGATCTCGTCGTCGAAGCGGTAGCCCGGCCCGCCGATGCCCTGGCCGAGCGGGTCGCCGCCCTGGATCATGAAGCCGGGGATGATGCGGTGGAACACGACGCCGTCGTAGAGCGGGTCGGTGGTGGTCTGGCCCGTGCCCGGGTGGGTCCACTCGATCTCGCCGGTCGCGAGGCCGACGAAGTTCTTCACCGTCTTCGGTGCGTGGTTGCCATAGAGGTCGACCTTGATGTCGCCGTGGTTGGTGGTGATCGTCGCGACTGCGGTGGGATTCGGCATACCGACGATTCTCTCATGCACGATTCGGCACGGTGCTGGCAACCCCCGTGCTTCCCACCCCACATCCAGCCGGTTCGGTGGCAGGATGGAGGAGTTCGCTGCACAACGATGGAGGTCGAGATGAGCCTGTCACGCAAGCGCCGGAAGGAACTCAAGCGGCTGCGCAGCAGTGCAGAGGAACTGTGGGGGACCCAGCAGGACGTGCTGGATCACGCGGGCAAGGTCGCGCGTGAGGCGAGCCGACAGATCAACCTGCTGACCCAGGAGGAAGTCGTTCCGCGCGTGCGTACGGGGTACCAGACCTACGTCCGCCCGGGCTTCGACCAGGCACGGAGCTACGCCCGCACTGCGGGCGATCAGGTCGAGCGGTCGCTCGGCAGTGCGCTCGGCTCGCTGCTGTCGATCGGCGACATCGCCAACGACACGCGTGTGCGTCGGGCGATCGAGCGGGTCTCACCGCGGGCCGCGGCCGAGATCAAGCGCAAGCAGGGCCCCGGCGTGGGCACCTACCTCGCGATCGGCGCCGGCGTCGTCGCGGCGGTCGGCGTCGCGTACGCGGTCTGGCAGACCTTCCGCGCCGACGACGAGCTCTGGGTCGCCGACGAGGAGCCGGGCACCGTGTCCGGCTCGGACGGCTCCGCCCCGTCGCCCGTCATCTGATCCCACGGTTTCCACGGCCCCCATCCGCACGCGGATGGGGGCCGTCGCCGTTTCGACGCCCCTCGGGTCAGGGGTGGCACTGATTTCCCTCCGATTCCGGATTCCCTCTTGCGGGTGATGAGCGAACGACGCTATGGTCGTGACTCGGCCCCACCGATCACGGTCGGGCCCGGCACAGGAGAGGAGGCGAGACCCCATGATGATGCAGCGAATCCAGACGCCCATCCGGCCGGCGGTCGCCTTCCTCGGCGCCCCCTTCGCGGCCTGCTAGCTCGCGCGTTCCCGCGCTGACCGCTCGTTGCAGGTCCACCGCCTGACGCGCCACGCCTGCACCGTGGGCCGACGCCCGTCCATCCGGCACCGGATCACCTGATCCGCGACATCCGCCCCGCTCGGACCGCCGATCCTCTCCCGCCACTCGTGCGCCCTCGCACCCTCGCCTCGTCGCGACGGATGCCGCGGCGCGACGTCCCGGGAGCCCGCACCCGTCACCTCCCGGCGCGTCGCATCCGCGCGCGCCATCCGCCATCCCGATGAAGGAATCACCGTGAACACCACACTCACCGCATCCCGCTCGACCGCGCAACAGGCAGCGGCCGGCGCAGGCCGCCTGCAGGAGCGCCTGGCACGACGTGCCGGGCTCGCGCTGCTCGCCTGGAGCCGTGCCGCAGCAGCGCGTCGCGCACGAACCGAGCTCGCGCGCACCGCCGGGCTCCAGCACCAGGCCGGTCGCCTCCGCGAGGAGAACTTCACCACCCTCGCGCTCGTGGCCCGGACGCTCTGATCACCATGAGCGCCGTGTCCGGACCGACCACGACGGCCCCGTCCGCTCGCCGGACGGGGCCGTCGCCCGTCTCCGGCACCGGCTTCGCTCAGGCGCGCGGCGGCGCGCCGTCCGCCGGCTCCTCCGCGTTCATGCGCAGCGCGATGTCGAGCAGGCTCACCCGCGTGAGCGAGGCGACCTCGCCCAGCGGGAACCAGCGCGCCTCGTCGCTCGAACCGCCGACCTCGTTCTCCAGCCGGCCGCCGACGACGCGCGCGCGGTACACCACTCGCATCGCGTAGAGCGGCGCCGACCCGTGGTGCCGTTTCGCCGCCGGCACCACCATGGTGTCGATGCCGAGCAGTCGATCGATCTCGGCGTCGTAGCCGGTCTCCTCGCGGATCTCGCGACGGGCCGCCTCGATCGGATGCTCCGCCCCCTCGATGCCACCGCCGGGCAGGGTCCAGGCCGACCGGCCGTGCTCGTTCCAGTGGGAGAGCAGGATCTCGCCGTCACGGATGATCACCCCGTACGCGGCGATGCGGATGTCCATCCCGCCACTGTATTACCCCGACCCGGCGATGACGCCGCCCCGGCCGCGGCCGATCACCCCGACGCGGCCACGAGCTCGAGCACGCCGCTCCGGGACTCGTTCGGCCGATGCACGAGCGGGCGCCAGCCCGCGGCGCGGGCCTCCCCGGCCGCGACCCGGAGTTGCGGAGCGCCGAGCTCGAGGAGCATCGACCCGCCATCGGCCAGCCACGCTCGTCCGTCGACGATCAGCCGGCGCACCTGATCCAGCCCGTCCGCCCCGCCCCCGACGAGCGCCGCCGCAGGCTCGTGCTCCCGGGCCTCGCGCGGCATCAGGCCGAGGTGCGCCTCGGGGACGTACGGCGGCACGGCCGCGATCGTCGTGATGCGCCCGCGCAACCCGTCCGGCACTCCGTCGAGCACGTCGGCTCGGTGCACGCCCGCTCCCGCGGGCAGGTTGCGGCGGGCGAGGGCGAGTGCGGCCGGATCCCGGTCCGCGGCGTGCACCTCCGCGTGGGCGGCGGCATGCGCGACCGTCGCCGCGAGCGGCGCCACGCCCGAGTACGGCTCGAGCATGACGGGCGCGACCGTCGCACGCACGCGCCGCACGGCGAGCCGGGCCAGCCGCAGGCTGCGCCGGCGCGGAACGAACACCCCCGGGCCGACGGCGAGCCGAAGCGCACCGAATCGGACCCACCCGACGAGCGGCTCGAGCGGCTCGCCCGAGATCCGACGCCGGACCAGCGACGCGAGCTCCGCGTCATCCGATGCGCTCTCCGCGAGGATCGCGGCCTCCTCCTCGGCGAACACGCTCCCCGCCGCGCGAAGCCGAGCGGCGATCCGCTCGAGCGACGCGATCCTGGTGCCCGGCATGAGGACGACCGTACCAACCCGCGCCCGGCGTGGAAACGCCGGTCGGCGGCCCGGAACGAAGGTCCGAGCCGCCGCCGACGGTGCCGAGAAGCCCCGGGCCTCAGTCGCCGCAGAGCCCGCGAGCGATCTCGTTCTTCATCTGCCCGCCGACCGCCCGGACGACCTCGCCGACGCCGTCGAAGCCGAGGGCGCCCTCGGTGTTGAGGGTCTTGTGGATGCCGCCGAAGCAGGCGGCGTCGTTCGGCGCCGCGTTCGCGGGGCCCGCGGCGAGACCGACCGCAGCGAGGCCGACGATGAACCCGGTGGCGAGAATGCGCTTCATTGGACTTCCCCTTCTGTCAGCGGGTGCCTACCACCCGATATCCACTACTTCCGGGATCAGGGCGGGATCGGATGCACCCGGTCGGAGAAGATTCCGACGGACGTCGATGAGCGATGTCGATGACGGGCGACACGGGGAATCGCCGAGGATCGGGAGTGCGATCGGGCCGGCTGGACTGTGGAGCCTAGGAGATTCGAACTCCTGACATCCTGCTTGCAAAGCAGGCGCTCTACCAACTGAGCTAAGGCCCCGTGACGGATGCCCTGGGGCACCCGGTTGTGGAGTTATCGGAGTGGGGATACGAGGACTTGAACCTCGGACCTCTTCGTTATCAGCGAAGCGCTCTAACCGCCTGAGCTATATCCCCGAATTTCGGCCGAAGGACAGACTACCCGAAGGGTTCGGGATCGTGAAATCGAGCCGAGAACGGCCTCAGTTGTTGGTGAAGCCGACCAGGATGCCGCCCGTGATCTTCACGCTGAGGTTGTACAGCACGGCGACGACCGCACCCAGCGCCGTGGTCACGACGAGGTTCAGCAGCGACGCCACGACCGCGAAGCCCATGACGTTGCCGACCGACAGGATCGACCGGAGGTCGGTGCCCGCGCCTGCGACATCCTGCACCAGGCTGTTCAGGTTCTCGAACAGGCCCGTCGACTGCACGATCGTGAACACGAGGAACGTGGCCACGATGTTCACGACCGAGAGGCACACGGCCACCAGGAACGACAGCTTCACCGCCGACCAGAAGTCGATGTACACCAGCCGCAGGCGGACCTGCTTCGCCGGGGGCTTCCGGTTCGACTTGCCGGCCAGCTTCTCAGCGACGCTGCTCATGACGGTCACTCCTCTTCCGCGGTCTCGGCCGCTTCGGGCTCTGCGGCCTCATCCACCAGGTTGCGCTCGGAATTCCTCGCGATCGCGATGATGCGATCGTCCGCGACGAACTTCGCGAACACGACGCCCATCGTGTCCCTGCCCTTGGCGGGGACCTCGGCGACGTCAGAGCGTACCACCTTGCCGCTGGCAAGAACCACGAGGACCTCGTCCTCCCGTGCGACGGTGAGCGCGCCCGCGAGGTCGCCCCGGTCGTCGCTCAGCTTGGCCACCTTGATGCCGAGGCCGCCGCGCTGCTGCTTGCGGTAGTCCTCGATCCGGGTGCGCTTGGCGTAGCCGCCCTCGGTCACCACGAAGACGTAGGTGTTCGCCGCGCTGTGCTTCTGCCCCGAGGCATCCGCCGGCGCATCGGCCCCGTCGTCGCCGTTCGAGTGGGGCACGACGGATGCCGCGAGCAGCTCGTCGCCCGGACGGAAGCCCATGCCCTTCACGCCCGACGTCGAGCGGCCCATGGGCCGGAGCGCCTCGTCGGTCGCCTCGAATCGGAGCGACATGCCCTTCTTCGAGACCAGCAGGATCTCGTCGTGCTGGTCGACCAGCATCGCCGAGACGAGCTCGTCGCCCTCGCGCAGGTTGATCGCGATGACGCCGCGCGAGCGGTTCGTGTCGTACGCGGTCAGCTCGGTCTTCTTGACCAGGCCGTCGCGCGTGGCGAGCACCAGGTAGTCGGCGACGCCGTAGTCGCGGATGTCGAGGATCTCGGCGATCTCCTCGTCGGGCTGCAGTTCGAGGAGGTTCGCGACGTGCTGGCCCTTCGCGTCGCGGCCGGCCTCCTGGATCTCGTACGTCTTCGCGCGGTACACGCGGCCCATGTTCGTGAAGAAGAGGAGCCAGTGGTGCGTCGTCGTCACGAAGAAGTGGTCGACGACGTCGTCGGCGCGCAGCTGCGCACCCTTCACGCCCTTGCCGCCGCGGTGCTGGGACCGGTAGTTGTCGCTGCGCGTGCGCTTGATGTACCCGCCGCGGGTGACGGTGACGACCATCTCCTCCTCGGGGATCAGGTCCTCGACCGACATGTCCCCGTCGAACCCGGGGACGATGTGCGTGCGGCGCTCGTCGCCGAACTTGTCGACGATCTCACGGAGCTCGTCGGCGATGATCGTGCGCTGGCGCGCCGGGGTGGCGAGGATGTCGCGGTAGTCGGCGATCTGGCGCTCGAGCTCGGCCGCCTCGTCCATGATCTTCTGGCGCTCGAGCGCGGCCAGGCGGCGCAGCTGCAGTTCGAGGATGGCGCGGGCCTGGAGCTCGTCGATGTCGAGCAGCTGGATCAGGCCGTCGCGGGCGTCCTCCGCGGTGGCGGAACGCCGGATGAGCGCGATGACCTCGTCGAGCGCGTCGAGCGCCTTCAGGTAGCCGCGCAGGATGTGCATCCGCTCCTCGGCCTTGCGCAGGCGGAACTCGGTGCGGCGGACGATCACGTCGACCTGGTGGTCGACCCAGTGCGAGATGAACCCGTCGATCGAGAGGGTGCGAGGCACGCCGTCGACGATCGCGAGCATGTTGGCGCCGAAGTTGTCCTGCAGCTGCGTGTGCTTGTACAGGTTGTTCAGCACGACCTTGGCGACCGCATCGCGCTTCAGCACGATCACCAGGCGCTGGCCCGTCCGGCCCGACGACTCGTCGCGGATGTCGGCGATGCCGGCGAGCTTGCCGTCCTTCACCAGGTCGGCGATCTTGACCGCGAGGTTGTCGGGGTTGACCTGGTACGGGAGCTCGGTGACGACGAGGCAGGTGCGGCCCTGGATCTCCTCGACGTTCACCACGGCGCGCATCGTGATCGAGCCGCGACCCGTGCGGTAGGCGTCGTGGATGCCCTTGACGCCGAGGATCTGCGCGGCGGTCGGGAAGTCCGGCCCCTTGATGCGCTGGATCAGCGCGTCCTGCAGCTCCTCGCGCGAGGCATCCGGGTTCTCGAGCGCCCACAGGGCGCCGTCGGCGACCTCGCGCAGGTTGTGCGGCGGGATGTTCGTGGCCATGCCGACCGCGATGCCGACCGAGCCGTTGACGAGCAGGTTCGGGAAGCGGCTCGGCAGGACCGTCGGCTCCTGCGTGCGGCCGTCGTAGTTGTCCTGGAAGTCGACGGTCTCTTCCTCGATGTCGCGCACCATCTCCATGGCGAGCGGCGACATCTTGGTCTCGGTGTACCGGTGCGCGGCGGCGCCGTCGTTGCCCGGCGAGCCGAAGTTGCCCTGACCGAGCGCGAGCGGGTACCGCATCGCCCACGGCTGCACGAGGCGCACCAGCGAGTCGTACACGGCGCTGTCGCCGTGCGGATGGAACTGGCCCATGACGTCGCCGATGACGCGCGTGCACTTCGAGAACGCACGGTCGGGACGGTAGCCGCCGTCGTACATCGTGTAGATGACGCGGCGGTGCACGGGCTTCAGGCCGTCGCGGACATCGGGCAGCGCGCGCCCGATGATCACGCTCATCGCGTAGTCGAGGTAGGACCGCTGCATCTCCAGGTGCAGGTCGACCTGGTCGATCCGGCCGTGGACGCCGAAGGCCTCGCCGTTGTCGATCTCGTCCGTCATTCTCGTGGATCTCGTTTCTGCCTGGGTGGGTCTCGATGCGCCGGCCGGAGGGGCCGACTACTCGACCTCGATCGAGTCGCCGCGGATGCGGCTCGTGCGATCAGATGTCGAGGAAACGCACGTCCTTCGCGTTCTTCTGGATGAATGCCCGGCGCGACTCCACGTCATCGCCCATCAGGGTCGAGAAGATCTCGTCGGCCGCCGCGGCGTCGTCCATCGTGACCTGCAGCAGCGTGCGGGTCTCGGGGTTCATCGTGGTGTCCCACAGTTCCTGGTGGTTCATCTCGCCGAGGCCCTTGTAGCGCTGGACGCCGTTCTCCTTGGGCAGGCGGCGGCCCGCGGCCTGGCCGTCGGCGATGACCGCGTCGCGCTCCCGGTCGGAGTACACGTAGTCGTGGTCGGCGTTCGACCACTTGATGCGGTACAGCGGCGGCTGCGCCAGGTAGACGTAGCCCATCTCGATGAGGGGACGCATGTACCGGAACAGCAGCGTGAGCAGCAGCGTCGTGATGTGCTGGCCGTCGACGTCGGCGTCGGCCATGAGCACGATCTTGTGGTACCGGGCCTTCTCGGGGTTGAAGTCCTCGCCGATGCCCGTGCCGAACGCCGTGATCATCGCCTGGATCTCGGCGTTGCCGAGCGCGCGGTCGAGGCGCGCCTTCTCGACGTTCAGGATCTTGCCGCGCAGCGGCAGGATGGCCTGGGTCTCGGGATTGCGGCCGGTCTTCGCCGATCCGCCGGCCGAGTCGCCCTCCACGAGGAAGATCTCGGAGACGGTCGGATCCTTGCTCGTGCAGTCCGAGAGCTTGCCCGGCATGCCGCTCGTCTCGAGGAAGCCCTTCCGTCGCGTCGCCTCGCGCGCCTTGCGCGCCGCGATGCGGGCGGTGGCCGCCTGCTGCGCCTTGCGGATGATGTCGCGCGCCTGATTCGGGTTGCGGTCGAACCAGTCGCCGAGCTGGTCGCCGACCACGCGCTGCACGAACGACTTCGCCTCGGTGTTGCCGAGCTTGGTCTTCGTCTGGCCCTCGAACTGCGGCTCGGAGAGCTTGACCGAGATGACCGCGGTGAGGCCCTCGCGGACGTCGTCGCCGGAGAGGTTGTCGTCCTTCTCCTTCAGGATCCCCTTCTCGCGCGCGTAGCGGTTGACGAGCGTCGTCAGCGCCGCCCGGAACCCCTCCTCGTGCGTGCCGCCCTCGTGCGTGTTGATCGTGTTCGCGTAGGTGTGGACCGATTCGGTGTATGCGGTCGTCCACTGCATCGCGACCTCGAGCGCGATGTGGCGCTCGGTGTCCTCCGCCTCGAACGAGATGACCTCGTCGTTGACGAGCTCGACCTTCTTCGACCGGTTGAGGTACTCGACGTAGTCGACGAGCCCGCGCTCGTAGAGGAAGGTGTCGGTGCGCTGCACCGGGATGGTGATGGCGCCGGTGGTCGGGGTGTCCTCCGGGTCGATCTCGACGTGGCCGGCGCGCATGTCGGTCAGCGTGATGCGAAGCCCCTTGTTGAGGAACGCCATCTGCTGGAAGCGCGTGCGGAGGGTCTCGTAGTCGAACTCGACGGTCTCGAAGATCTCCTCGCTCGGCCAGAATGTGATGATCGTGCCGGTCTCGGTGCTCTCCTCGTCCTGCGAGAGCGGCGCGTCGGGGACGCCGACGCGGTACGACTGCCGCCAGACGTGCCCCTGGCGCTTGACCTCCACCTCGAGCCGGCTCGACAGCGCGTTCACGACGGACGAGCCCACGCCGTGCAGGCCGCCCGACACCGCGTACCCGCCGCCGCCGAACTTGCCGCCCGCGTGCAGCACCGTGAGCACGACCTCGACCGTCGAGCGGCCCTCGGTCTTGTGGATGTCGACCGGGATGCCGCGGCCGTTGTCGACGACGCGGACCCCGCCGTCGGGCAGGATCGTCACGTCGATGTCGTCGGCGAAGCCGGCGAGCGCCTCATCGACCGAGTTGTCGACGATCTCGTACACGAGGTGGTGGAGTCCGCGCGGCCCCGTCGAGCCGATGTACATGCCGGGACGCTTCCGAACCGCTTCGAGGCCCTCGAGAACCTGGATCGCGTCGGCGCCGTATTCAGGCGCGCCCTGGGCCTTCGTCGGTTCCGCTGTCATGGGTGAATCGGGCTCCAAACCGTCGTACTGGCGACCCTTGATCCTATCAACTCCCGGTCGCCCCGAGAATCGCTCCGCGCCGATCTGCGGCGCCGAGAACAGCGAAGTGACCGATTTTGCCGTCTCAGCCGTAGGTGTCGCGCGGACCGCGCCCTGGAACCGATCTGGGACCCTTTTTCCAGGTGGGGGCATCCGGGCCTTGGAACCGGATCGTGTCGACGCCGGCCCGGGGATGCCGCTCGAGGATCGCCCGGATGAGCTCCTCGCGCATCATCCGCAACTGCGTCGCCCACGCCGTCGACTCGCAGCGCACCTGGAGCACGCCGCCCTCGATCGCGATGGGCTCGGAATGGCGGGCGATGTCCTCGCCGGCGATCTCGGGCCATGCCGAGAGGAGCTCCTGCTGGGACAGCGGTCCGGTCCAGCCGAGCTGCGCGGTCAGCGTGTCGATCGCCGACCCGAGCGGCTTCGGGTCGCGGCCCGGCGCGAACGGCTCGCTGCCCTCGACCTCCCGCGTCCGAGTCCGTGCCCGGCCCGGGCGGATGCGGGGCTCGCCGCCGAAGATCTCACGGAAGTGCTGGTACGTGCGTGCGGCCTCAGACACCGGGTGCCTCCGACGGCATTCGTCCGGCGGCGGCGGCGATGACGGATGTCGCGGCACCGGCGGCCGGTTCGTGCTCAGGCTGCTCGGGCGATCCCGGCGCCTCGACGACCTCACCCGCCGCGATCCGGATCACGCGGTGCGAGAGCGGTTCGGGCACGTCCTCGAGGACGGCGGCCGTGATCAGCACCTGCTCGTACCCGCCGACGGCGGCCGCGAGCCGCTCGCGGCGCAGGCGATCGAGCTCGGCGAAGACGTCGTCGAGCACGAGCACCGGATCGCCTGTCGAGGAGTCGCGCCGGAGCAGCTCGGCGGCGGCGAGCCGCAGGGCGAGCGCGAACGACCACGACTCGCCGTGGCTCGCATAGCCCTTCGCCGGCAGGCCGTTCAGCAGGAGCAGCACGTCGTCGCGGTGCGGGCCGGCGAGGGTGACCCCGCGTTCGAGCTCCTTGCGCCGCAGCGCGGCCAGCGCTGCGGCGAACCGCTCCGCCGTGTGGGCGCGGTCGGCGCCCGGCTCGACGGCGGTGCCGCCGTCGCCCGTCGCCGCCGCGGCATCCGTGGGGTCGTCGTCGGGATCGGCGCCGTCGATCGACAGCACGGGCTGCAACTCGGGGCGGTGGTCGTCGTCGACGATCGCGCGGTACGCGGCCGCGAGGGGATCGCGCAGCTCCGAGACGAGTTCGCTGCGACGGTCGATGAGCTCGGCTCCGAGCTCGACGAGCCGCTCGTCCCAGATGTCGAGCGTGGTCAGCTGCGACGCCGCGAGGCCGCGCGCCCGAGCGCTCTTCAGCAGCGAGTTGCGCTGCTTGAGGACGCGGTCGTAGTCGGCCATGACCCCCGCGAGGCGCGGCACGCGCTGGACGAGGAGGCCGTCGAGCATGCGGCGGCGCACCGAGGGCTCGCCCCGGACGATCGCCAGGTCTTCCGGAGCGAAGAGGACCGAGTGCGCGTACCTGGGCAGGTCGCGCGGCTTCGCCGCGCCGCGGTTCACCTGGGCCTTGTTCGCGCCGTGCCGGTTCAGCTGGAGCTCGAGGAGGACCTCGCGGCCGGCGGAGGACAGCAGCGCGCGGACGATCGCCGCGTCGGCGCCGGCACGGATGAGCGCCTGGTCGCCGGCGACGCGATGCGATCCGAGCGTCGCGAGGTAGCCGATGGCCTCGACGAGGTTGGTCTTGCCCTGCCCGTTGCGCCCGACGATCACCGTCGCCCCGGGCTCGAACGTCAGCTCGGCGGAGCGGTAATTGCGGAAATCGGTGAGCGAGAGCCTCGCGACGTGCACGGTGCGGCTCCCTTCTTGCGAACCCCCACGCTACCCGCCGCCGCCGACATCGCCGGGCGCGGCCGGATGATCAGCGCAGCAGCAGGTTCGGCTGGAGCAGGTAGCGGTAGCTGTCGGCGCCGGCCTGCTCGCGCGAGGTCTGGCTCGTGATGAGCACCGGCCCCGGCTTGTTGGGGTTCTCGGTCTTGGTGAACGAGATGCGCACGAACTCGCTCGGCACCGCCTGCAGGCCGTCGAGGAGGAACTGCGGCTTCAACGAAACGACCGTGGCGTCGCCCGTGAGGATCGCGTCGATCGACTCGGACGCCTGGGCCTGCTCGCTGCCGATCGCCTCGAGCGTCAGCCCGTCCTCCGAGAACGAGTACCGCAGCGCGGCCTCGCGCTCGAGTACGAGCGCGACGCGACGGGTCGCCTCGATGAGCTCGGCGGTGTTCATCACCGCGTAGTTCTCGACCGTGTCGGGGAAGAGCCGGCGCACGGGCGGGAAGTTGCCCTTGATGAGCAGGCTCGTGACGGTCTTGCGGTCGGCCGAGAAGGCGATGAGCTCGCGGTCGTCGCGGCTCGTGATCGCGACCGAGATCGTGCCCGAGTGCCCGAAGGTCTTGCCGACCTCCTGGAGCGTGCGCGCGGGGACGAGCGCGGTGGTCGTGGCGTCGCCGTCGCCGGCGACCCCGCCGCCGTCCCAGTCGATCTCGCGGATCGCGACGCGGTAACGGTCGGTGGCGACCAGGCTCAGGTTCGTCTCGCGGACCTCGAGCTGCACGCCGGTGATGACCGGGGTGACGTCGTCGCGGGATGCCGCGACCGCGACCTGCGCGACCGCCGACGCGAACTCCTCGGCGGGGACGACGCCGGTCTGCTCGCCGATCTCGGGGATCGAGGGGTATTCCTCGACGGGCATCGACAGGAGCGTGAAGCTCGCGGACCCGCAGGTGACCGAGATCCGCGACTCCTCGGTCGACACGCGTACGGGCGCGTTCGGCAGGCGGCCGGCGATCTCGGCGAGCAGTCGACCGGACACCAGGACGGTGCCCGGCTCCTCGACGTCGGCCTGGATCTCGGTGCGCGAGGACACCTCGTAGTCGAAGGAGGAGAGGACGAGCCCGTCGCCCTCGGCCTGGATCAGCACCCCGGAGAGGATCGGGAGGGTCGTGCGCTGCGGCAGCAGCTTGACGGCGAACGACACGGCCTCACTGAAGACGTCGCGATTGACCTGGAACTTCACGGTTCTCCCGTCGTGGAGGTGCTGGATGGCTCCCATGCTATCCGGACGCCCGTTTCCGGCGCGGTGATTTCGCGGGTCGGGACGCGGGGCGGCTCGCCTCCGGCGACGGCCGATCCCAGGTTGCCGAACGCCGTGGGTTAATCCAGATATCTCTTAACGGTGTTAACCGGTGTGGAAACTGTGGATGGTGTTCGGAGATCCGCGCGGGCAGTGGGATGCGAGCCCGTCGTGGCTGTGCACGGTGTGTGGAAAGCCGTGTGCGCGGCATCGGCCGTCGGTGATCGCCGTGCGGAGTTGTGCACAGGACGCACCGGCGTCTCAACAGTCGTGGCGCGGTTGCTCGTTAACAATCCACAGATTTTCCACACCTGTGCGGAATCGTGTCGGCGAGCTCTCAGGAACGGTCGTCGGCCGGTCGGAGGGCGCGCCGACGAGCCGCGCGAGCACGCGGCATCCGACCCCCGGACTCAGCGATAGCGGGTGGTTTGCTTGATGCGCGCGGTCAGCTCGGTGACCTGGTTGTAGATCGAGCGGCGCTCCTTCATGAGCTCCGAGATCTTCTTGTTCGCGTACATCACGGTCGTGTGGTCGCGGTTGCCGAACAGCTGGCCGATCTTGGGCAGGCTCAGGCTCGTGAGCTCCCGGCAGAGGTACATCGCGATCTGACGGGCGGTCGCGACCGCCTGCGAGCGGCTCGAGCCGTACAGGTCGTCGACCGTGAGCTTGAAGTAGTCGGCCGTCGCCGTGATGATGTCGACCGGCGCGACGACGTTGTCGGTGTCATCCGTGATGAGGTCCTTCAGGACCGTCTGCACGAGCGGCATGTCGACCGGCGTGCGGTTCAGGCTCGCGAACGCCGTCACGCGGATGAGCGTGCCCTCGAGCTCGCGGATGTTGCTCGAGACCTTCGAGGCCATGTACTCGAGGATGTCGTCGGGCACCTGCAGGTGCTCGTTCTGCGCCTTCTTGCGGAGGATCGCGATGCGCGTCTCGAGGTCGGGCGCCTGGACGTCGGTGATCAGGCCCCACTCGAAGCGGCTGCGCATCCGGTCCTCGAAGCCCGTGAGGTGCTTCGGCGGCACGTCGCTCGTGATCACGACCTGCTTGTTGTGATCGTGCAGCGTGTTGAAGGTGTGGAAGAACGCCTCCTGCGTCTCCGCCTTGCCCTGCAGGAACTGGATGTCGTCGATCAGCAGGATGTCGATGTTGCGGTAGCGCTGCTGGAAGAGCGAGCCGCGGTTGTTCGCGATGGAGTTGATGAAGTCGTTCGTGAACTCCTCGCTCGAGACGTACCGCACGCGGATGCCGGGGTACAGGCTCATCGCGTAGTGGCCGATCGCGTGCAGGAGGTGCGTCTTGCCGAGGCCCGAGTCGCCGTAGATGAAGAGCGGGTTGTACGCCTTCGCCGGCGCCTCGGCCACGGCCACCGCCGCCGCGTGCGCGAACCGGTTGGACTGGCCGATGACGAAGCTGTCGAAGGAGTACTTCGGGTTCAGGCGCGCGTCGCGCGGGCGATCGACGCTGCCGCTGCCGCTGTCGAAGATGGGCTGCGGGCCGACCGGCACGTCGTCGGCTGCGGCGTCGAGGCCCATCGGTCCGCCGGGCACGCCGGTGCCGATCGGCCCCGGGCCGCCGGCCCCGACGGACGGGCCGACGCCCATGGCGCCGTTCGGGACGGGTTCGGCCGGCCGGAGCTCCTCGAGCTCCGGGTTCACCACCACGTAGAACGAGGTGACCGGGGCGGGAGCGTCGATCGCGCTCATCGCCGTCAGGAGCGATACGCGCATCCGCTGGTTCAGCATGCTCGCGGTGAAGTCGTTCGGCACCTCGAGGTAGAAGGTGCCCGCCGCGATGCCCTTCGGCTCGACGAGGTTGAGGAACCCCTGGAGCATCGGCGTGATCGCCTCGTCGTCGGAGAGTCGCCCGAGGACCGTCGCCCACGTCTCGCTGATGGGCTGTTCCGTCATCGCTCCCCGCAATCTGTCGCACCGTTCGGCGGCCGCTCGTCGCTCCCCCGAGCGATTCGGCGGAGCGGCCCGAAGGCGTCTGTTCACAACGTTTCCACCACCTGTGAGCAGACTTGCGAGAACCGCGTGATTCCGCCGCACAGGCTGGGGATAACTGGTGTCACACGCTAGCGAATCGGGCCTGCTCGGACAAATGCCGATTCGAGGATCCGACGCGCCGTCGGCGTGTCGCTCCGCTCGGCAACCTGTGGATCGCGGGAGAATGTCCGTTCCGACGTGCGCTCGGTTTGACCGCGGCATCCGCAGGCCGTAGTTTTAATCAGTTGACCGCAGCCCTTTCGGGCACCGAGTTCTCCCCGCCGGCGCACCTGTGACGCGTCCGTGCGCGGAATTTCCCAGCCGGAGAAGAAGATGAGCAAGCGTACGTTCCAGCCCAACAACCGTCGTCGCGCCAAGAAGCACGGCTTCCGCGCCCGCATGCGCACGCGTGCCGGCCGCGCGATCCTCTCGGCCCGCCGCTCCAAGGGCCGCACCGAGCTCTCCGCGTAAGTTCCTCGGTGCTCGCCAAAGCCAACCGCATCACGAGCGCCGATGACTACCGGTTCATCGTGCGCCGTGGTGCGAAGGTCGCCGGTGCCCACACCGTGAGCTACGTTCGCTCACGTGAGGCGGGTTCCGACGCGCGCTTCGGCTTCATCGTGTCCAAGAAGGTCGGCAGCGCCGTCCGCCGCAACCTGGTTCGCCGGCGGTTGAAGGCGGCCGGCCGCGAATTCGTCGACGGCGGGGTCTCCGCCGTCGACGTCGTCGTACGTGCCCTGCCCACGGCGGCCGGCGCGGGCTATGCCGAGCTCCGCGGCGACCTCGCCGCCGCGCTCGCCGCCCGCGGCAGGCGACGGGGTGGTCCGTCGCGATCGGCTCGATCGGCGGCGGATGTCGCGGAGTCGGACGCCCCGGGGCCGTCGCCGGCCCGAGTGGAAGAACGCTGACGTGAAGAACCTCGCCTGGTTCGTCTGGCTCCTGCCCCGCAATGCGGGCGTCGTGCTCATCCGTGCGTACCGGGCCGTGGTCTCGCCGCTCTACGGCGACGTCTGCCGGTACTACCCCTCGTGCTCGGCCTACGGCCTCGGCGCCGTCCAGCATCGCGGTCTCGTCATCGGCTCGGCGCTGACCGGATGGCGCATCCTGCGATGCAACCCCTGGTCCGCCGGCGGCGTCGACGACGTGCCGCTCCCCCGCGTCCGGCGGTTCCACGTGACGCGCTTCGGCTTCGTCATCCCGGCCGACTGGGCCGGTGCCGGCAGTGGGAGTCGCCGTCCCGAGCAGCGGAGCGGTCGCCGGCGTGTCGGCGTGCCGATCGCCGCGGCCGACGCGCATCCGACGCATGTGCATTCGGCTCACGATCACGCGCAGAACCACGACCATTCCCCGGCCGGCGAGCACACGGCATCCGTTTCGCGCCGCGTCCCGGAACCCGACCTCTCTCCCATCACGTCCCGGAAGGACTGACCCACCCCCATGGACATCTTCAGCATCATCCTGTGGCCCATCAAATGGGCCATCGAGCTGATCCTCGTCGCGTTCCACTCGCTGTTCACGTTCTTCGGGATGGACCCGAACGCGGGCCTCACCTGGGTGCTCGCCATCGTCGGCCTCGTCGTGGTGGTGCGGGCCGCGCTCATCCCGATCTTCGTGCGGCAGATCAAGAGCCAGCGCCGCATGCTCGAGGTCGCGCCGCAGCTCAAGAAGATCCAGGACAAGTACAAGGGCAAGAAGGACCAGTTCTCTCGCGAGGCGATGTCGCGCGAGACCATGGAGCTCTACAAGCGCACGGGCACCAACCCGCTCTCGTCGTGCCTGCCGCTGCTGCTCCAGATGCCGATCTTCTTCGGCCTGTTCTCGGTGCTGAACGACGCGTCGATCCACGCCGAGCGCGGCGGTGTCGGCGCGCTCACGCCCACCCTCGCGGAGTCGTTCTCGAATGCGGAGTTCCTCGGCGCCCCGCTGAATTCGACCTTCATCGGCGAGTGGAACGCGATGATCGCGGGCGACCCGTTCAGCGCCTCCACCATGTTCGTCGCGGTCACGATGATCATCCTGATGACGGCGTCGCAGTTCATCACGCAGCTGCAGATCGTCTCCAAGAACATGTCGCCCGAGACCAAGGCGAGCCCCATGTTCCGCCAGCAGCGCATCCTGCTGTACCTGCTCCCGCTCGTCTTCGCGTTCTCGGGCGTCGCCTTCCCCCTCGGCGTCATGTTCTACTGGCTGGTCTCGAACTTCTGGACCATGGGCCAGCAGTTCATCGTCATCCGCAACATGCCCACGCCGGGCAGCGACGCGGCGAAGGCCCGTGAGGCTCGGCTTGCGCGCAAGGGCAAGCTCGTCGTCGAGACCAAGTCGGAGGGTGAGGATGCCGAGCCGCAGAAGCCCACCACGAAGCAGCGCCAGCAGCCGGTGAGCAAGAACCGCGCGAAGAAGCAGAACAGGAAGTGACCACGATGACCGACGTCCAGCATGACGCCGCCACCCGCTCCCTCGAGCAGCTCGAGGAGGAGGGCGACATCGCGGCCGACTACATCGAGGAGCTCCTCGACATCTGCGACCTCGACGGCGACATCGACATCGATGCCCGGAACGGCCGCGCCTACCTCTCGGTGCACGCCGCTGAGGCGTCGTCCCTGGCAGTGCTCGCTCGCCCGGAGACCGTGACCGCCCTCCAGGAACTCACCCGCCTCGCCGTGCAGACGAAGACCGGCGTGTTCTCACGCCTGATCCTCGACGTCGGGGGTTCCCGCGATGCACGTCGCGACGAGCTCGGCCGCCTCGTGGCGCGTGCCGCGGAGCGCATCGAGGGTGGTGCATCCGAGGCTGCCCTTCCGCCGATGTCCTCGTACGAGCGCAAGCTCGTGCACGACCTCGTGGCCGAGCGTGGTCTGCATTCGGAGTCGCGGGGCGAGGGCTCCGAGCGCCACACCGTCATCACGCGGGTCGGCTGAGCGCAGGCCCGCGTCGCGCCGCTACCGTTTCACGTGAAACATGACTGAGCACACTCCCGAGCACCCGGCCGTGCTGGAACCGGAGCCGGCGGCAGCGACCGTGGTCTTCGGCGACCGTCTCGAGCTCGCGCGTGCGTTCACCCGGAATCTGGCCCGTCACGGCGAAGAGCTGGGCCTGATCGGACCTCTCGAGCTGCCGCGCCTCTGGTCGCGCCACGTCATCAACTCCGGGCTGGTCGCACCGCTGCTGCGCCCCGGTCGCGTGGGAGACGTCGGCTCGGGCGCCGGGCTTCCCGGCCTGGTGCTCGCGATCGCACGACCCGACGTCCGGTTCACCCTCATCGAGCCGATGGAGCGCCGTGTGGCGTGGCTCGAGCGGCAGGTCTCCGAGTTGGCGCTGGAGAACGTGGACGTCGTCCGTGGGAGGGCGGAGGAGGTCAAGCTCACCGGGCGTCTCGACCAGGTGACGGCGCGCGCGGTGAGCGCGCTCCGGACGCTGATCCCGATCACCGCTCCCCTGCTCCGCCCGGGCGGTGAGCTCGTGCTCATGAAGGGCAGCGGGGTCGACGCCGAGATCCGGGCCGCCGAGAAGGCGATCCGTCGGTTCAATCTGGTCGACGTCGAAGTCGTCCTCCTGGGCGAGGGCATCGTCGACGACGTCACGCGAGTCTTCCGGGCGCGCGTGCCGGCGGAGTAGTCGGCCGCTCCTCACCGCGGCGGCGGTGCGTCGAACGGGCGCTGCCCAGCTGCAGCGCGGTCGACCGGACATGCGCCCTGCCGTCTCTCCGGTATCGAGCGTCACGGAGTCCCGGGGTCGCCGTGCTCCCTGCCGCTCTAACGCCCTGCATCATTGCCGATGGGCTCGGGCGGCTGCACTGTCCGTGAAGCGCCCTCAACGGCCTAGTGCCGTGCCGGCGGCCTCGGCTTGTCGAGCGAATGCCACGTCCTCGAGGCGTGCGTACTCGTGGGCCGGCGTCGGTGCAGCCGCGATGGGCACGACCTGGACGGGGCGAACTGGATGGGTGACTCGCGGTGATCGCCCCGTCGGCGATCGAGTCGTCCACGTGGGACTCGCGGTGGACTGGTGCTGCTGCTCGAGGCGAGCGAGTTGCTCCGAACGGGTCGGGCGAGCGCTCGCGCCGGCCCGATCGGCGGGAGAGGCCGTTTCACGTGAAACGGTGCGTTTCCCCGCCACAACCGGCAACTCGGTCGCGAGCGGCGGATGCCGTCCTCCACGGCGATCTCCGCACCACGTCCTTGCCCGGTTGTCGCGCACGACGTCGTCGGAAACAGGTTCCCGTGGCGTGCCGCTTGCGTGTCGGGGTCACCGCTCAGCCTCGCTCAGTAGCGCCTGCACGACTCTGAGCGCCGCCGCCGGCTCTGTGTGCGGACGGTCGCAGTCGAGATGCGGGCTGCGGGGTGCAGACCACACGAGGGTCTGCGCGATGCGGGTTTCACCGGCCGGGGCACTGGGGGCGGACTGCGAAAGACGGTCCGTGTCCCTTCGACCCGATCGGTCCGTGGAAGTGTGGTCTGCGAACCGGTCTCTCGCGTGTCCGTGGTCCCGCGAGCCTGTTCGGGCGACGTCTGGCCAGCGATCGAGGGCCCGAGCGTGCGGGATGCCGGATGGCGCGCGTCCGCAGTGTCCGCCGAGCCGCACGACGCGCTGGGGTGGCCCGCCCCCGACGATGTACTCCCCGTCATGCTGCGACGGGATCATTGGGGGGGGGGGGGGATCGTCTCCCAGCTCAGCCGATGGGATATCGACGAGTCGGACGCCACCCTCGACGAGACTCGTCGTTTCGTGGCCGAGATGATCTCGTGAGCCTGACGGACGGGCGCGCCACCGGGTCGCCGTGGGCGGCGCCGTCGCATCCGGGCCGCCGTCGAGTACGAGCGCCCTGGTCTCCCGCGCCGGGTCTCGGTGTGGCCCCGGCATCGGCCGCCGAACGACCCCACCGACGTTTCACGTGAAACGGCGGCAGCCTTCGACACGCTCAGCCCTCGACGTTTCACGTGAAACACCGGGGCATGCCCGCGCTCGTCTGCGATGCCGGGATCGCTTGCAGCGGACTCCCGGATCGCCGGCGACACCGGAGCCGCGCATCGGATGCGGCGATTAGGCTTGGGTCTCGAAGACGATCGCGGGGTGACCTGGGCGGTCTCGAGCGGGGTAGGGGTGCGCAGATGGCGAATGGCCGGGGCTGGTTCCAACGCAGGAAGCCCCCCGCCGATGCCCCGTCGCCGAAGCCGCCGGAGGCGGAGCCGGAGCTCACGCGCCTCGAGGCGTACGAGGCGCAACGGCGTGAGGGAACGGGCTCCGCGCCGTTCGCGCCATCCGATCGTCCGGACTTCGATTCGCTGCTTCGGCCGTCGGAGCGGACCCCGCGCGCACCGGGGCCCGCGGAACCGACGGCCGAGTCGACGGCCACGCCGGCGGAGCCGCGGCCGTCCCGTGACGTCGCCGACCGTCAGTGGGCGCCGCCCGAAGCGGCGGGGCGAACCCAGCAAACCGAGGCTGTTCCGTCGGCACGTCCGCAGGCAGGACCGGAGCCCGACAGGTCGACCCGGTCCGGCCTCCGCTCCCCCGCCGCGAGCGAGCCGCCGCCTCCGGCCCAGCGCTCCTCGGCCCCAGGCGACCCGGCGGGTGCCGTCGAATCGGCCACTCGCGACCGGACGGGGTCTCCGGCCGCGTCATCCTCGAGGTACGACTGGGACGCGGCGACCGCAGCGGCGCTCTCGGGCGAGACGGCCCCCGATGCGTCTCCGGCCGGCCGGACGCTGCCGCACAGCGATCCCGACAAGCTGCTCGAGGACATCATCCGCGAGATCGTCGGTGACGCGACCGCCGAGACCGTGTCGAGTCTTCATCAGCCTCGCCCGGTGCGGGAGGCCGCACCGCAACCCGCACCGGACGCCACAGGATCCCCGGCTCCGGCCCGAAATCGCGCGAGCCATGAAGAGGAGCGCCACGAGTCGGAGCCCGTGGAGTCCGTGCCGACCACACCCGGAACCGGGACCGGGGTTCCGACATCCGGCGGCGACGATCGCACACCCTCGGCGACCGCGTCCGAACCCGGGCCTCCGAGGGCCCCCGAGGCGGCATCCGCGGCGCCGGAGCCGTATGCTGTCGAGGCGGACGATGCACCGGCGACCGAACCTCGCGTCGATCAGCCCGAGGACGCCGTATCGGCATCCCACCCCTACGCCGCAGCGACGCACACCGTCGCGGCCGACCCGAGCGCGTCGGTTTCACGTGAAACATCGGAATCACACGGAGGAACTCCCCTGGCCGATCAGCTTGCCGACGAGACCCGGCGCCGTCTCGCCCTCGACCAGGCCGTCCTGCCGCTGCCGGAACGCACGCGCGTCTTCACGATCTCGAACCAGAAGGGCGGCGTCGGCAAGACCACCTCGGCCGTCAACCTCGCCGCGGCGCTCGCCCGGGCCGGCGCGCACGTGCTGGTCGTCGACCTGGACCCGCAGGGCAACGCCTCCACCGCGCTCGGGGTCGACCATCGATCCGACCTGCAGAGCGTGTACGAGGTGCTCGTGTCCGATCTCCCCATCGCCGACGTGGTCCAGCCGTCGACCGAGCACGAGAACCTCGACTGCGTTCCCGCGACCATTCACCTCGCGGGCGCCGAGATCGAACTCGTCTCGCTCGTGGCCCGCGAGCAGCGGCTGCGCCGCGCACTCGACGCGCACCTCGCGGCGATGGAGCGTCCGTACGACTACGTGTTCATCGACTGCCCGCCGTCACTCGGCCTGCTGACGATCAATGCCTTCGTCGCGGCGCGCGAGGTGCTCATCCCGATCCAGTGCGAGTACTACGCCCTGGAGGGGCTCTCGCAGCTGCTCAGCAATATCGAGCTCATCGAGCGTCATCTCAACCCCGAGCTGCGCCTCACGACGATCCTCCTCACCATGTACGACTCGCGGACGAACCTCGCGCAGCAGGTCGCGCAGGAGGTCCGCGACCACTTCCCGACCCAGACCCTCGACACGATCATCCCCCGGTCGGTCCGAGTCTCCGAGGCGCCGAGCTACGGGCAGAGCGTCATCAGCTACGACTTCGCCTCCACCGGCTCGCTCTCGTATCGCGAGGCGGCCGCGGAGATCGCGTGGCGCGGAGCGCACGACGCGACCGACACGAAGGAGTCCGACTGATGGCGACCAAGCGGACCGGCCTCGGCCGCGGCATCGGCGCACTCATCCCGACCACCGAGGACTCGACGCCGCGCGCGACCCGCCCGGTCGACGTGTTCTTCCCCGAGAGCGAGGCGCCGAAGGCGGCCGTCACCGCGGTGGAGGATGCCGTCGAGGCGAATCTCGTGACGGTTCCGGGTGCCCACCTCGCCCGCCTCAACCCCGACGACATCGTCCCGAACGCCCAGCAGCCGCGTTCGGTCTTCGACCCGGAGGACCTCGAGGAGCTCGTGCACTCGGTGCGGGAGTTCGGCGTCCTCCAGCCGATCGTCGTCCGCCCCCACCCCGACGAACCGGGGAAGTACGAGCTCGTCATGGGCGAGCGACGTCTGCGGGCGACGAAGGCGGCCGGCCTCGATTCCATTCCGGCGGTCGTCAAGGACACCGCGAACGAGGCGATGCTCCGCGACGCCCTGCTGGAGAACCTGCACCGCTCCCAGCTGAACCCCCTCGAGGAGGCGTCCGCCTACCAGCAGCTGCTCGCGGACTTCGGCATCACCCAGGAGGAGCTCGCCGCGCGGATCGGTCGGTCGCGACCGCAGATCTCGAACACCCTCCGGCTGTTGAAGCTGCCCGAGCCGGTGCAGATGCGCGTCGCGGCCGGGGTGCTGAGCGCGGGGCACGCCCGTGCCATCCTCGCGGCCGGCGACCCGGAGGCCATGCAGCGGCTGGCGGACAAGATCGTGAACGAGGACCTCTCGGTGCGCGCCGCCGAGGCGATCGTGTCGGCGGCGCCGAAGCCGGCGCGCGTGAAGCCCGCGGCAGGCAAGCGCCAGGAGTTCCTCGACGACCTCTCGACTCGACTCGGGGATCGTCTCGACACGCGCGTGAAGATCTCGCTGGGGGCCAGGAAAGGCCAGATCAACATCGATTTCGCGACGGTCCAGGATCTTCGTCGGATCCTGTCGGAACTCGGGGAGAACCTCGAGGGCCTCTGACCCGCACGGGTCGGCATCCGATTCGTGCGGACTGCCCCGGGAGGGATCAGGCGCCGCGGCGAGCGGCCGTGCGGACGAGCCCGTCGTAGACCTCCGCGGCATCCGTGCCCGAGGCCTCGATCGCCAGGGGAACGAGCGAGGTCTCGGTGAGTCCCGGGAGCACGTTCGCCTCGAGGAACCACGGTGTGCCCTCGTCGTCGACGATCAGGTCGACGCGAGAGAGGTCGCGGAGTCCGAGCACGCGGTGGGCGGCGAGTGCCGCCGCGTGCGCGCGTTCCACGTGCTCCTCCGAGAGCCGGCACGGCGAGAAGAACGTCGTCTCCCCCGCGTTGTAGCGCGCCTGGAACGAGTACACGCCGTCGGACGGCACGATCTCGACCGCGGGCAGGGCGCGGGGCGCGCCATCCGTCTCGAGGATCGCGATCGCGAGCTCCGTCCCGAGCAGCCGACGTTCGACGACGGCGACGTCGGCGTACGTGAACGCATCCACCATCGCGCGCGGCAGGTCGGCCGGTGCCTCGACGATCGTGACGCCCTGGGCCGAGCCGCCCGAGCCGGGCTTCACGACGAGGTCGCCGGGCAGCGCCTCGCGTACGACCCGTAGCACGCTCGCGGCACCGAGTTCGCGGAACGCCTCGTGCGAGAGCACGATCGACTCGGGCACCGCTCCCCCGGCCGCGGCGACCAGCGAGTTCGCGACCGGCTTCGACCACGCCCGACGCGCGGCGGCGCCCGTCGATCCGACGGTCGGGATGCCGAGCGCCGCGAGCAGCTCGAGCAGGGTGCCGTCCTCGCCGCTCGAGCCGTGCAGCGCCGGGAACACCACGTCGGGGCGGTGCTCGGAGAGGTACGGGAGGAGCGTGGCATCCGGATCGCGCAGTTCGACGCGGTGACCAGCCTGGGCGAGCGCGTCCGCGACGCGCCGCCCGGAACGCAGCGAGACATCCCGCTCATGCGAGATGCCGCCCGCGAGCACGACGACGGATAGCCCGTTGGAATCGCTCATGATCAGGGGTTCTCCACTACTTCAGGTCGGTGGGCGGGGCCGGCTCGATGCCGGGGCGATCGGGGAGCTGGAGCGTGCCGGTGCCCGCGAACGTGTCGAGCAGGTCGAGCTCGCCGTTGACCACCGTCGCCAGGCGGCGGATGCCGAGGCGGATGGCCTCCGGTGTGGGGTAGCAGAACGACAGTCGCATGGCGTGGCGCCCGCGTCCGTCGGCGAAGAAGGCCGTGCCCGGCGTGTACGCGACGAGCTCGCGCACCGCGCGCGGGAGCATCTGCTTCGAGTCGAGCCGGTCGGGCAGGGTCACCCAGACGTAGAACCCGCCGTTCGGGTTCGTCCACGAGAGCTGCGGCAGGTACTCCCCCAGCGCCTCGATCATCGCGTCCTTGCGTTCGCGGTAGACGCCGCGGAAGGCGTCGATCTGTCCACGCCAGTCGGCCTGCGACAGGTACTCCGAGACGACGAGCTGGCTGAACGACGACGGCGACAGGATCGCCGACTCGGCGGCGAGGATGAGCTTCTCGCGGATGGCGTGCGGCGCGAGCGCCCAGCCGACGCGGAAGCCGGGCGCCAACGTCTTGGAGAACGACCCGAGGTAGACGACCCCCTCCGGGTCCATCGACCTGAGCGCGTCCGGTGCGGGCTCGTCGAAGTGCAGCAGGCCGTACGGGTTGTCCTCGAGCACGAGGATCTCATTGGTGCGGCAGATCTCGAGGATCTCGGGTCGGCGGGCGGCCGAGAGCGTCACGCCGGCGGGGTTGTGGAAGTTCGGGATCGTGTAGAGGAACTTGATCCGGCGACCCTGCCCGCGGAGGTGGGCGATGGTCTCGCGCAGCGCCTCGGGGATGAGACCCTCGTCGTCCATGGCGACGTGCACGACCGACGCCTGGTACGACCGGAACACGCCCATCGCGCCGACGTACGACGGCGCCTCGGCGAGGACCACGTCACCGGGATCGAGGAAGAGCTTGGCGACGAAGTCGAGCGCCTGCTGCGAGCCCGTCGAGGTCACGACGTTGTCGACCGAGGCCCGGATGCCCTCGAGCGACATGACCTCGAGGATGTGCTCCCGCAGCGCGGGGATGCCCTGGCCGGAGCCGTACTGCAGGGCCACCGGCCCCTGCTCGCGCATCGTGCGCTCGAAGGCCGAGGTGATGAGTTCCTGCGGCAGGGCGGAGACGAACGGCATGCCGCCGGCGAGCGAGACCACCTCGGGCCGGGATGCCACGGCGAACAGGGCGCGAACCTCGGAGGCGGCGAAGCCGGCGGCTCGTTCGGCGTAGTTCGCGTACCACGGATCGAGGTTGTTGCCGGCCCGCTGGGGCACTCCGTCAGAGGTCACTGCTGGATTCCGTTCTGCTGAGGCTCTCCATGCTAGCCAGCCGTCAGGGGGCGTCCGAACCGCATGCCGCCTCGTGACGCCGGGCACGACGAAGGCCCGCAACCGCGTGGTGCGGTTACGGGCCCCCTGGATTGCGGCGTTGCGCCGGCGCGCCTGCCGACTCAGCCGATGAACTCGGCGAGGTCCTGCTCGAGGATCGGCTTGGGCTTCGCACCGATCACGGTGCGCACGACCTCGCCGCCCTTGAAGACCTTCATCGCCGGGATGGCGGTGATCTGGTACTTCATCGCGAGCCCGGGGTTCTCGTCGACGTTCAGCTTGACGATGTCGAGCTTGTCGGAGTGCTCGGTCGCGATCTGGTCGAGGATCGGGCTCACGGCGCGACACGGGCCGCACCACTCGGCCCAGAAGTCGACGAGGACGGCCTTGTCGTTCTGGAGGACCTCCTGCTCGAAGGTGGCCTCGGACACTGCACGTGCGGTCATGGAACTCTCCTTAGGTGGAAGCGGTGTTCAGGGGCGCCGCCGACGCGGGTCGCGGTCGGCATCCGCTCCGGATGGATCAGCGCGACGCGTCCGCCAGGTCGACGGCCACGAGGTGGTCGACCTCGGCGGCCTCGGCGGACGCTTCGACGGGCTCGTCGCCCGTGTCCTCGAGCGCGGCGAGGTAGTGCTCGGCGTCGAGGGCGGCGACCGTGCCGGAACCGGCGGCGGTCACGGCCTGGCGGTAGGTGGGGTCGATGACGTCGCCCGCGGCGAACACGCCCGGCACCGACGTGCGCGAGGAGCGGCCGTCGACGGAGATCGTGCCCTCGGCGGTGAGCTCGAGCTTGCCGTGCACGAGGTGCGTGCGCGGGTCGTTGCCGATCGCGACGAACAGGCCGTCGAGGTCGAGCGCGCGGACGTCGCCCGAGACGGTGTCGGTCAGCGTGACACCGGACACGGCGGTGTCGCCGTGGATGGCGGACACCTCGGCATTCCAGACGAACTCGATCTTCGGGTTGTCGAAGGCGCGCTGCTGCATGATCTTCGACGCCTTGAGCTGGTCGCGACGGTGGATGACGTACACCTTGTCGGCGAAGCGCGTGAGGAAGGTGGCCTCCTCCATCGCGGAGTCGCCACCGCCGACCACCGCGATGGTCTTCTCGCGGAAGAAGAACCCGTCGCACGTGGCGCACCACGACAGCCCGTGGCCGGAGAGGCGCTCCTCCTCGGGCAGGCCGAGCTTGCGGTAGGCCGAGCCCGTCGCGAAGATGATCGCCTTCGCCTCGTGCTCACCTCCGTTGCCGAGCTTCACGCGCTTGACCGGGCCCTCGACGTCGAGCTCCACGACGTCGTCGTAGACGACCTCGGTGCCGAATCGCTCGGCCTGGGCCTGCATCTTGCCCATGAGGTCGGGACCCATGATGCCCTCGGGGAAGCCCGGGAAGTTCTCGACCTCGGTCGTGTTCATCAGCTCGCCGCCGATCTCGACCGAGCTGGCGATGAGCAGCGGCTTCAGCTCGGCGCGGGCCGCATAGATCGCGGCGGTGAATCCCGCCGGCCCAGACCCGATGATGATGATGTCGCGCAAACCCGCTCCTGTCGTTCCGTGCGATGCCCGCGGCCTCCTACTCACCGGATGCCACGACATGGTGAACACAGTCTAGGCGGCGCCTATTCCGCGGCTCCGGGCGCTCGCAGGCGGGTCACAGGGTCGCAGAAGGCAGAGCGGATGCCGCGGGCTCGCGCCCCGCGGCATCCGTCGTCATCGGCGTCGGAGCCTGGGCAGCACGGGGCCGGCGAAGCCGCGGAGCTCCGGCGAGCGCAGGAGCCACAGCATGCCGAAGTACAGGACCGCCATGACGACGCCGGTGACGGCCATGACGAGGATCGCTCCCCAGCGGTCGGCGATCGCGAACCCGCCCGGCTCGAACGCCCCGAGCGACCAGACGATCGTGAAGCCCGCGGCCACCGGGACGATGACGGCGGCGATGTCGCGAGCGAGGCTCGCGAGCACGCGCTTCGCGTCGAGGCGCCCGAGCTTCGGGCGGAGCAGCAGCACCGCGAGGCCGAGCTGGACGGCCCCGGAGATCGTGGTCGAGAGGGCGACGCCCACCGCGGTCCACTCGACCGGGAGGAGGAGTGCCGTGAGCGCGAGCGCCGTGAAGACGACGACCTGCACGAGCGTGAACATGAACGGGGTGCGCGTGTCGCCGAGCGCGTAGAAGGTGCGCTGGACGACGAACAGGATGCTGAAGCCGACCAGCCCGATCGCGAACGCGACGATGACGTTGCCGAGCGCCGAGGCGTTGGCCAGGTTGCCCGGCTGGAACACGGCCGCGAACGGGTACGCGACCACGACGAGCACGGCCGCCGCGAGCACGAGGATGAGGGCCACGGCGCGCACCGCGCCCGACAGGTCGTCGCGGACGCGATCGAGGAACCCGTCGCGCGCGTGCTCGCTCATGCGCGTGAAGTACGCGGTCGCGATGGAGACCGTGATGACCGAGTGCGGCAGCATGAAGATCAGCCACGCGCTCTCGATCGCCGCGACCGACGCGCCCTGCTCGGAGGCCGTGGCGGCGACCCGGGTCTGCACGATGCCCGCGAACGTCGTGAGCAGCAGCATCCCGAACGTCCACGCCGCCATCCGGCCGGCCGAACGCAGCCCGACGCCGCGCCAGCGGAAGTCGGGGCGGTAGCGCAGGCCGATGCGGCGCCAGAACCAGAACAGGACGATCGCCTGGGCGGCGATGCCGAGGGTCGCCGAGCCGGCGAGGAGGACGATCATGCCAGGGGTCCAGTCCGACGCGGACCGCGTGCCGTCGGGATCGAAGCCGAAGGCGAGCCCGAACACCACGAGGCCGATGAGCGCGACGACGTTGTTCAGGACCGGGACCCAGGTGAACGGGCCGAAGCTGCGACGGGCGTTGAGCACCTCGCCGAGCAGCGTGTAGAGGCCGTAGAAGAAGATCTGCGGCAGGCACCAGAACGCGAACGCGGTCGCGAGCGCGAGCGTGTCCGGCGGGAAGCTCCCGCCGTAGATCCACGCCAGCACGGGAGCCAGGGCCGTCGCGACGACGGTCGCCGCGAAGATCACGACGAGCGCCAGCGTGACGAGCTTGTTGATGTAGGCGCTCCCGCCGTCGGCGTGCGCGCTCGCCCGCACGATCTGCGGCACGAGCACCGCGGACAGCACGCCGCCGGCGACGATGACGTAGACCGTGTTCGGCAGGCCGTTCGCCACGGCGAACGCGTCGGCGCTGGCCGAGCCGACGACGCCGATCGTGGCGGCGAGCACGATCGCCTTCAGGAACCCGAGGAGGCGCGAGACGATCGTGCCCGAGGCGAGGAAGAGGCTCGCCCGGGCGATGCGGTCGTCAGCCATGCGGGGGGTCCTCCGGTCGGGTGGTGGTGGGCGAGGACGCCGCGTCGGTGATGTCCGTGGAGTCGGTGGCGTCCGTCTCGGGCGTGGCATCCGCCGCATCCGCCGCGTCGGTCGCATCCGTCGGATCCCCGGCATCAGCCCGGCCGCGCCGCCGGCGCAGGACCGTGCGCACGATGCCGGCGCCGAAGACGAGCACGGCGAGCACGGCGAGGATCGTGGCGCCCACGCCCTCCCAGTCGGCGTGCACGTTCGCGGGGATCTCGACGATCGAGCCGAGCGGTGTGCCGTCGGGGGATGCGATCGAGACCTCGAGGTCGACCTCGCCGCTGCCGACGCCCGCCGCGACCGGGACCTGGATCGTGCGCCGGCTCTCGCCCTCGACCGTCGCCTCGACGGGCTCCTCAACGAGCAGGCGGCCGTTCGAGGGGTCGACCGTGAGGACCACGTTCACCGGGTAGGGCAGGTCGTTCTCGACCGTGATCGGGATGCCCGTCTCGCTCGCGACCACGAGGACGCTGCTCGTCGGGACGACGACGACCGAGTCGGTGATCGCGCGCTGGTCGATGAGCCAGCGGCCGATCGCGTCGGTCCACTCGGTGGGCAGGTCGAGCCAGCCGACCGCCAGCAGGCCGAGCAGGTCCCGGCGAGTGGGCGCGGTGAGGAGGGCGGGGTCGTCGAGCACGTCCGAGAACTCCTCGACGGCCGCCTCGGCGCCGAGCAGCCGTTGCACGTTCTCGATGCGCTGGTCGTCCTCGGGGAGCGAGACCAGCTCCCGCGACGCGGGCGGTGCGCCGACGGCCTCGGCCAGCGTCGCGGTGCGCGACCACCGCGAGCCGGCGAGGGCGTCCAGCGTGTCCGCGATCCGCTCGGCCTCGGCGCCGGCCGATCGGGCGAACGTGCCGAGCAGCACCGTGGAGGCGCCGGCGCCGGCACCCGACCCGATCGCGAGCTCGGCGACCAGTCGCGAGGCGGCGCTCCGCCAGGTGGCGTCGGTCTGGGCGGCGGCGGCGAGCCGCAGCGGGGTCTGCAGCCGCGGATCGGCCACGACCCCACCGCGGCCCTCGATCGTCGCGGCCGCGTTGGCGCCGGCCCGCGCCGGCTCGACGTTGCCGGGCGCGAGGATCGCGGTCGTCAGGCCGCCGGCCGCGAAATGGTCGAGGTCGCCGGATGCCACGGTGCCGTCGGCAGGCCAGGCGAGGTCGGTCCGCGTGAAGTCCCACGCGAGCAGCTCCTCGTCGGTCGGCGCCTGGCCGGGAACGGTGGTCGCGCCGGCGGTCCCCTGCGCCTCCGCGAAGTCGGCGGGATCGACGAGGTCGGCGAAGCCGAGCGGCTCGAGCGGTGCGTCGAGTCCGGCCTGGGACTGCGCGGCCAGGTCGGCGTCGGCGTACGCGAGCGGGAACACCTCGTTCGGCATGAGCGCGAGCGCCTCGAGCCACGCGACGGCCGACTCGGGCGCCGAGGATCCCAGCACGCGGATCGACAGCGGGATGCGCAGATCGAGCCCGACCGCGACATCCTTCCCCGAGACGGCCTCGAGCTGGCGGGTGAGCAGGCCGGTCGGTCCGGTCCACGACTCCAGGCGCTCGGCGGGGATGAGCCCACCCTCGTCCGCGGGCACGGTCAGCGGGTAGGCGAGCGCGAATCCGGGGCGGTCGTCGTCGGCGACGAGCGTGTTCGCGACGGCCGTGGCGGCGCCCGCGACATCCGCCCCGCCCGATTCGAGGGAGGCGGCCAGGCCGATGGCGGGGTCGGTCGCGTCGGTCGCGCTCGCGGGCAGGGTGAACCGGAGCGTCGTCACCGAACCCACGGGCAGGGCTGCGGTGTCGCGTTCGAAGACGGTGCGGGCGGATGGCGGCAGGCCGCCGTCGCTCGTCCAGTCATCGAGGCCGTCCTCGTCGTCGAGTCCGGATGCGGCGATGCCGAGCGAGAGCGTGCCGGCCTCGACCGCGGTCTCGCCGCCGTTGACGATCTCGACGACCACGTCGACGGGTGCGCCGGCCGTCACGGCGGTGCCGTCGGCGGGGGCGACGCTCACGCGGACTCCGCCGTCCGGCTCGGCCGCGAATGCGGGTGCCGGGCCGGTCGGGCCGCCGAAGGGCGCGACCGCGCCGGCGAGCCCGAGGGCCGCGGTGGCGGTCCCGGCTGAGAGGTTGGCGAGGAGTCGGCGCAGGCGTCGAGGAGTGGTCGACTCGGCCGGCATGAGGGCGATTCTACGGTGAGCGGCCCGGGAGGATGCGGGGCGCCGCCGGGGGCGTCGTCGCGAGCGCCGCCGGGGCGTCGGGAGCTTCGTCGCCTGGGTGAGCGGGCTCGACGCCGCTCCGCCGAGCCCGCCGTGCCTAACATGGAGCAATGCAGAGTGTCGCGGAGGCCCTCGACCGGCTCGCGGGTCTGGCGGCCTCGCCGACGGTCGCCACGCTCGCCGACGCCTTCGAGGCGGCCGGCTTCGAGTTCGCCCTCGTCGGCGGCCCCGTGCGAGACGCCTTCCTCGGCCGGTCGACGAACGACCTCGACTTCACGACGGATGCCACGCCCGACGAGATCCTCGCCGTGGTCAAGCCGATCGCCGAGGCGCACTGGGACATCGGCCGAGCGTTCGGCACCATCGGGGCGCTCGTGCACGGCCACACCGTCGAGATCACGACGTACCGCGCCGACGCGTACGACGGCACGTCGCGCAAACCCGAGGTGGTCTTCGGCACGTCGCTCGAGGACGACCTGGTCCGCCGCGACTTCACGGTCAATGCCCTCGCCCTGCGACTCCCGCAGCGCACGCTCGTCGACCCGTCGGGCGGCGTCGAGGACCTCATCGGCCAGGTGCTGCGGACGCCCGCGGCGCCCGAGGTCTCGTTCGGCGACGACCCGCTGCGGATGATGCGCGCCGCCCGCTTCGCGGCGCAGCTCGGGTTCGAGGTCGAGCCGGGCACGCGCGCCGCCATGTCCGCCCTCGCCCCGGAGATCGACCGCATCTCCGCCGAGCGCGTGCGCGACGAGCTGTCGAAGCTGCTCTGCACGGGCGCGGCGAGCCGCGGCATCCGCCTGCTCGTCGACAGCGGTATCGCGGCGCGCGTGCTGCCCGAGGTGCCGGCGCTGCGCCTCGAGATCGACGAGCACCACCACCACAAGGACGTCTACGAGCACAGCCTGACCGTGCTCGACCAGGCCATCGACTACGAGGTCTCGCGCGGGGTGCTCGACTCCCCCGATCTCGTGGTGCGCCTCGCCGCGTTGCTGCACGACATCGGCAAGCCCGCGACGCGGCGGCTCGAGTCCGGCGGAGCGGTGTCGTTCCACCACCACGACCTGGTCGGCGCGAAGCTCGCCCGCAAGCGGCTGCGCGCGCTGCGGTTCGACAACGACACGGTCAAGGCGGTGTCGCGCCTCATCGAGCTGCACCTGCGCTTCTTCGGGTACACGGATGGCGCGTGGACCGACTCGGCCGTGCGCCGCTACGTGCGCGATGCCGGCGACCAGCTCGAGCGGCTGCACATCCTCACCCGGGCGGATGTCACGACCCGCAACCGCCGCAAGGCCGACCGCCTCGGCTTCGCCTACGACGACCTCGAGGAGCGCATCGCGCGGCTCGCCGAGGAGGAGGAGCTCGCCGCGGTGCGCCCCGAGCTCGACGGGCAGCAGATCATGGCGATCCTCGGCATCCGCCCCGGCCCGGTCGTCGGCGAGGCGTACAAGTACCTGCTCGACGTGCGGCTCGACGAGGGCCCGATCGGGCCGGATGCCGCGCGCGAGCGCCTGCTCGCCTGGTGGGCCGGCCGCGGCGACGCCTGACGCCGCGCCCGCCCCGTCCGCCCATCCCATCCCGGGGTGTGATACACCTGCCGCCGAGTGATACCGGTGGGCCGGTATCACTCGGCGGGATCGGTATCACTCGGCACTGGCCGCGCGGATCCCCGTCCGGTTCGGCTTCGGCGGCGGGTGCAACAGACGACTGGTCCTCCACATGGCGGCGTAGTGGCCGGGCTCCGGATGGCTCGGGGAAACCGGACCGCGGGGTGTACGCACGGGGCAGGGTCGGCCCATGGACGAATACGCCCCGCGCAGGGCCGACCTCCGGTCGGCGGCGACACTCCGAACTCAGGGGGTCCACCGGCCCGAGCGTTCCGCCGAGCTGGTCAGGGTGCGTCGTGGGCTCTACGTCGCGGAGGACGCCTGGCCCGGCACGGAACGGGAGGCACGGCACTTCGTGAGGATGCAGGCCGTCGCGGCCGCGACATCCGACCCCGTCTTCTCGCACGAGTCGGCTGCGCTGCTCTGGGGCATTCCGATCGTCGGGCGCCTGGGCGGCGTGCATCTGATGGCGGGGGCGAAGATCGGACGCCGCACTCGCGGAGACGTCGTCTGGCACAACCATCGACTGGGTGATCGCGACATCGTCGAGATCGACGGGTTCGCCGCGACGAGCCTCGAGCGCACGGCGTTCGACCTCGCGGCGAGCCGATCCCCGCAGACGGGGGTGTCGGCGGTCGACGCCGTGCTCCGGGCTCGTCTCGTCTCGGCGCTCGGGACGCAGGTGGCCGGACTCGCGAAGGACGAGCTCATCGAGGCGTTCCGCGCCCGACCTCGCGCCCGCGGCATCCGCGGCGCCCTGATGTGCGCGGCATTCGCCGATGCTCGCTCCGGCTCGGCGGGCGAGTCGGTGAGCCGTTGGCACCTGCACCGGCTCGGGTTCCCGGCGCCCGAGCTCCAGGTGCCGTTCGCCCGGCTCGACGGCGGGGTCGACGTGGTCGACTTCGACTGGCCCGAGTACGAGCGCTTCGGCGAGTTCGACGGCTTCGGCAAGTACGTGCGGGAGCCGCTGACCGGGGGCCGGACGATCGAGCAGGTGGTCTGGGCGGAGAAGCAGCGCGAGGATCGCGTGCGGCGCCATCGCCCCCGCGGGTCGAGGTGGGAGTGGGCCGATGTCATGGATCCGCGTCGGCTCGAGCGACTGCTGCTCGCCGACGGGCTGCCGAAGGTGCGATGAGCCGCATCCCGACTGCCCATCGCGAGTGATACAGGCCGCGCCGAGTGATACGGGTGGGCCGGTATCACTCGGCGGCAGATGTAACACTCGGCGGAATGGAGATGCGGGCGGGAGCGTGCTGAGGCGGCCCCGGCCCGATGTGCGCGGGGGCGGGGCATCCGTTACACTTGACAGGTTGTCTGCGTGCCCGAATCCGGGCCTCCGCACGATGACGCATGTACACCCTCCTGTCACAGACCGTCTGTGACCGCTGAGTCCGAAGGAGGTGGGTCTGTCATGCACCAGTACGAGCTGATGGTCATCCTCGATCCGTCGATCGACGAGCGTACCGTTGCTCCCAGCCTCGACAAGTTCCTCAACGTCATCCGCAAGGACGGCGGCACCGTCGACAACGTCGACATCTGGGGCAAGCGTCGCCTGGCGTACGAGATCAACAAGAAGTCCGAGGGCATCTACGCCGTCGTCGACTTCACCGCCGAGTCCGCGACCACCAACGAGCTCGACCGCCAGCTGAACCTCAGCGAGGCCGTCATGCGCACCAAGGTGCTCCGTGCCGAGGAGGCGATCGCCCAGGTCGCCGCCGTGAAGAAGGCCGAGGAGGCGAAGGCCGCGAAGAAGGCCGCCGCCGCCGCGAAGGCCCCCGCCAAGAAGGACGCCTAGTCCCCATGGCCGGCGAGACCATCATCACCGTGGTGGGCAACCTCACTGCCGACCCCGAGCTGCGGTACACGCAGTCGGGGCTCGCGGTCGCGAACTTCACGATCGCGTCGACCCCCCGCACGTTCGACCGTCAGGCGAACGAGTGGAAGGACGGCGAGGCCCTCTTCCTGCGCGCGAGCTGCTGGCGCGAGTTCGCCGAGCACGTCGCGGGATCGCTCACCAAGGGAACCCGGGTCATCGCTTCCGGGCGTCTCAAGCAGCGTTCCTACGAGACGAAGGAAGGCGAGAAGCGCACGAGCATCGAGCTCGAGATCGACGAGATCGGCCCGAGCCTGCGCTACGCCACCGCGTCCGTGACGCGCGCCCAGTCCAACCGCGGCGTCGGCGGAGGCGGCTCCTTCGGGGGCGGCCAGCAGTCCGACGACGCGTGGGCGCCGAGCGCCCCCGCCCAGTCCTCGGGCGGCGGCGGCGACGTCTGGAACACCCCGGGCACCAACTACGGCGACGAGACGCCCTTCTAGGCCGTCAGGCCGGCGACGGATGCCACGCGGCATCCGCTCGCAACCAGAACTCACACACGACAGGAAAGATCAATGGCTGGAAAGAGCAGCGGCGACCGCCGCAAGCCTCGCGGCGGCAAGGGCGCGAAGAACGCCGCCCCCGCGAAGTCCGTCAAGGTCGGCGTCATCGACTACAAGGATGTCGCGACCCTTCGGAAGTTCATCTCGGAGCGCGGCAAGATCCGCGCCCGTCGCATCACCGGTGTCTCCGTGCAGGAGCAGCGCCTCATCGCCCGCGCCGTGAAGAACGCGCGCGAGATGGCGCTCCTGCCCTACTCGGGCTCCGGCCGCTAAGGAGCACGGAAATGGCAAAGATCATCCTCACGCACGAGGTCTCCGGTCTCGGCGAGGCCGGAGACGTGGTCGAGGTCAAGAACGGGTACGCCCGCAACTACCTCGTCCCCCAGGGCTTCGCGACCCCGTGGACCCGTGGCGGCCAGAAGCAGGTCGACCAGATCAAGGCCGCGCGCGCCGCGCGCGAGCTGCACTCCCTCGAGGACGCGCAGGCCCTCAAGGCCAAGCTCGAGTCGGCCAAGGTCAAGCTGGCCGTCAAGGCCGGCCTCGGCGGCCGCCTCTTCGGCTCGGTCAAGCCGGCGGATGTCGCGGCGGCCGTCGCCGACGCCGGTCTCGGCGAGATCGACAAGCGCAAGGTCGAGTTCACCGCTCCGGTGAAGTCGGTCGGCGACCACGAGGTCACCGTCAAGCTGCGCGACGAGGTCACCGCGACGATCACCCTCCAGGTGGTCGCGGCGAAGTAATCGCTTCCGACGCGAACGACGCGGCGGTGGGCTGAGGCCCCCGCCGCGTCGTCGTTTCCGCGCCGGTCGAGGGTGCGCAATACACCCCTCGAGACGGTGCCCGCAAGTCCGCTTTTCGGGGTGCTGTCCTCAGGTTTGTACACAGGACGGGACGGGCCGCAGTACGAAAACGGAAGAATTTTCCCCCAACAGGTGTGGATTGAAGAATGGCCAGGTCAGACCGGAATTCACTGGGTGCCATTCACAAGATTTCCACAGTTCTCCACAGCCCCTGTGCACATGTCCGGCGGCGTTTCGCCCACCTCTTCCACAGAGTTATCCACAGGCTGGCTTGTGCTGTGGGAAGCCCTTCCTTATGGTGAGTCAGTCTCCTTCGGAATGACGCCGTGAACGGGCCCCGCCAGAGCCGTTCGACGAGGTGTCGGGGGGTCCGAGCAGACTGGTCGCGGGGCGATGGAACATGCCCGTCGGGCGAGCGGAGGTAGCAGTGTCGATCGCGCACATCGGGATCGCGGAACCCGTCGACGACCCCGACGCCCGGCGCGGCGAGCGAACCCCGCCCCACGACCTCCTGGCGGAGCAGAGTGCGCTCGGCGGCATGATGCTCTCGAAGGACGCGGTCGCCGACGTCATCGAGACGCTGCGCGGCATCGACTTCTACGTGCCCAAGCACGAGGTCGTCTTCAACGCGATCCTCGCGCTGTACTCGCACGGCGAGCCGACCGACGTCATCGCGGTCACCGACGAGCTCACGAAGAACGGCGAACTGCAGCGCGCGGGCGGCGTCGAGTACCTGCACACGCTCACGAGCCTCGTGCCGACGGCCGCGAACGCCGGCTACTACGCGTCCATCGTGGCGGAGCGGGCGCTCCTCCGCCGCCTCGTGGAGGCGGGCACCCGCATCGTGCAGATGGGCTACGCGGGCGAGGGCGAGGTCGTCGAGCTCGTCAACAACGCCCAGGCCGAGATCTACTCGGTCACGGGGTCCGTCGAGAGCGAGGACTACGTCCCCCTGACGGATGCGATCGGCACCGCGATCGACGAGATCGAGGCGGCGAAGCACACCGACGGCAAGATGACCGGCGTGCCGACCGGGTTCGCCGACCTCGACGACCTCACCAACGGGTTCCACCCCGGGCAGATGATCATCGTCGCCGCCCGCCCCGCCATGGGAAAGTCGACGCTCGCGCTCGACTTCGCCCGCTCCGCGGCGATCACGCATGACCTGCCCACGATCTTCTTCTCGCTCGAGATGGGGCGCAGCGAGATCGCGATGCGACTGCTCTCGGCCGAGGCATCCGTGCCCCTGCAGAACATGCGCAAGGGCACCGTCGACTCCCGCGACTGGACCACCATCGCCTCCACGCGCGGCCGCATCAACGACGCGCCGCTCTACATCGACGACTCCCCCAACATGACCCTCGTCGAGATCCGCGCGAAGTGCCGCCGGCTCAAGCAGCGCGTCGGCCTCAAGATGGTCGTCATCGACTACCTGCAGCTCATGACGAGCGGCAAGCGCGTCGAGAGCCGCCAGCAGGAGGTGTCCGAGTTCTCGCGTGCGCTGAAGCTGCTCGCGAAGGAGCTCCAGGTGCCGGTGCTCGCGCTGTCGCAGCTGAACCGCGGCCCCGAGCAGCGTGCCGACAAGATGCCCGCGCTCTCCGACCTCCGCGAGTCGGGCTCGATCGAGCAGGACGCCGACATGGTGATCCTGCTCCACCGCGAGTCGGCCTACGAGCGCGACAGCCCGCGCGCGGGCGAGGCCGACCTCATCGTCGCCAAGCACCGCAACGGCCCGACCCGGACCGTGACCGTGGCGTTCCACGGGCACTTCTCGCGGTTCGCCGACATGGTGCAGGTGTAGCCGAGCTGCCCCCACAGCGCGCGGCCCGTCCCCGACGGGCCGCGCGCGGCGGTGGTCGCCGTCAGTTCCCGGCGGCCCTGCGGATGGCCTCGGCGACCCGGGCCTCGACCTCGGGCGTGAGCTTCAGCAGCGCGAACGAGGTGACCCAGAGGTCGCCGTCGTCGAGCTGGGCGGCCTCCTCGAAGCCGAGGGTGGCGTAGCGAGTCGTGAACTTCGACGCGGCCTTGAAGAAGACGACGACCTTGCCGGCGGCGTCGGTGTAGGCCGGGAATCCGTACCAGGTCTTCGGCACGAGGTGCGGCGCGACCTCCTTCACGATGCGGTCGATGCCCTCGGCGAGGGCGCGGTCGTCGTCGGGCAGCGCGTCGATCGCCTCGCGCACCGCCTTCTCGCCCGCCTCACGGGTCTTGCCGGCCTTCGCCTGCGCTCGCAGTTCGGCGGCCCGGTGGTTGACGGCGTCACGTTCCTCGGCGGAGAGTCCGTCGGTCCTGGCAGCCATGCTGTGCTCCTTCTCGAGTGATGGCGCGGTGTCGACTCTCACGTTACGGAGATCGGCCCGTGCGCGCTTCTCGATTCCTGATCGACTTCGCCGGCGCGTGCGATGGGCGTCGCCCGCGACATCCGGCAGGGCGTAGCGGATCGATTCCAAGTGGGGCTGGTGGGCGAACCTCGCACGTCGGGCGGGCCCGGCACCCTTCATCCGCTCCGGACGATCTCCGAGTCGGGAGCCGCCTCGGTTCCGCGCCGGCAGGCGACGCCGAGCGCGCTCAGCGGATGCCGCGGAACCGCGCTGCGCCGACGATCAGCGCGAGCGCCCCGCCGATCGCGGAGACCAGCGGCACGGCCGCGACCGCGAGGGCGATCGTGTTCGGCCGGAAGCGCAGCCCGTCGGGCCCGGTGATGTAGGCGCCGATGGGCACGGAGACGCCTCCGCCGCCCCCTCCGCTGCCCTCGCCGTGGCCCGCGAAGCTCTTGCCGGCTTCGGGCATGTCGCCTGACCCCTCGCCGGCCCCGAAGCCGAACACGACGAACGCGACGGGCACCGCCTCCTGTCCGTCGATCGTGGTCTTCTCGCCGTACGCCACGCGTGCGCCCCACGAAGGGACGGATTCCGCCAGGTTCTCGATGAGCTTGCCCATGGCGCAGACGCTACGCGCCATTCGGCGTGGCGGCCAGGGTCGGGGGGTGAACGGGTCATTGACGGGGCGGGCGGTGGTTGGGATGCTGGCACCGACCCGTGACGTGCGAGCCGAGAGGCGGTCGACATGGTCCTGTCAACGCGGGCGACCGAGGCGAGGGATTCGGTCGCGACGGTGACGTCGTTCTTCGCGAGCATCCAGGGGGCGGATGATCCGGACGCCCTCGACTTCACGTTCGGCAATCCGCACGAGATGGCGCTGTCCGGGCTGACCGATGCGATGCGCGCGCAGCTCGAGCCGAGGTCGGTCGACTGGTTCGCGTACAAGACGAGCGAGGCAGCGGCGCAGGAGGCCGTGGCATCCGGTCTTCGAAGGGAACTCGGCCTCGACGTGGAGCCCGCCGACATCGCGATGACGCAGGGTGCGTTCGGCGCCATCCGGCTGGCACTGGCGATGCTGACGGATGCCGGCGACGAGGTCGTCATCCCCGTCCCCGGCTGGTTCTGCTACGCCCCGATGCTGCACGCGGCGAACCTGGTGCCGGTCGGAGCGCCGCTGGCACCGGTCGACTTCAGCCTCGACGTCGACGAGATCGCCCGATCCATCACGCCGCGCACCCGCATGGTGATCGTGAACTCGCCGGCGAACCCGACCGGCCGGGTGTACCCGAAGGAGACGTGGGATGCCCTCGCGGAGGTCCTCGACGAGGCATCCCGCCGCCACGGCCGCCGGATCTGGCTGCTATCGGACGAGCCCTACCGCCGCATCCGCTTCGACGGCATCGGCTTCGCGAGCCCGGCGGGCTCGTACCCATGGACGCTCATCGACTACAGCTACGGCAAGGTGCTGCTGGCGCCCGGTCAGCGCCTCGGCTACCTCGCGATCTCGCCGCTGCTCGAGCCGGCGGATCGCCGCGCGCTGCGCGAGGCGTGCATGCCGATCCAGCTCGCGATCGGGTGGGGCTTCCCCGACGCGCTGATGCAGTACTCGGTGCCCGACCTCGAGCGCGTGTCGATCGACCTCGCCGAGCTCACCCGCAAGCGCGACCGCATGTACGGTGCCCTCCACGAGGCCGGCCACACGCTGACGAAGCCGGAGGGCACCTTCTACCTGTGGGGGCGCGCGCCGGGCGGCGACGGGGCGGCGTTCTGCACGGCCCTGGCCGAGCGTGGCGTGTTCCTCATGCCGGGTACGCTGTTCGACCAGCCGGCGCACTTCCGCATCTCGCTCACCGCGACCATGGAGATGATCGAGCGGGCACTGCCCGTGATCGTCGACGCGGTGCCCTGAGCACACACGAGGTCGGGCCGCGCAGGGCGGAGCGCGCTCTCCTACGCCCCGTCGACGCCGAAGAGCCCGCACACGAGGTCGTTGCTCGCCTCGACGTCCGCCGAATCCGACACCGAGGGCCCCTTGTGGAGCAGCACCTCGTCGGTCGCCATGTCGTAGACCGAGATGCCGGCGTAGTTCAGGACGGCGCCATGCCCGGCCAGGGTGAGCGTGCGGTACGCGCCCGAGTCGGTGATCGTCCCCTCCGCGAACTCGAGGAGCAGTCGCCGGGTGCCGTGCGGGTACACCGACTCGCCGGTCGTCGAGAGGGTCCACGTCATCTTGTACTCCATGGCGATGGCGAGGGAGACGACGTTCCCGTCCCGGTCCACGCGCTCATGGAACGACGCGTATCCCTCGAGCGGGCCGGAGACGATGCCGCCGTCGGCACAGGTCGCGACGACGATGCCCTCGTGATCGCCGATGTCGACGCGGTTGCCGTTGCCGTTGCCGTTGCCCGGTGCGGCATGCGCGACCGGCGCCGACAGCAGGGCGAGGGCGCCCGATGCGGCCAGGGCGATGGCCGCGGCACCGCCCCGGCGCAACCGCGCGCTCGGTGATCGCGCCGAGCGGGCAGCCGCATCCGATTCCGTCCGCGTGGTCGTGGCGCGCCGATGCGTCGGCCCCCAGGTCGGCTCGTTCATGGTCGTCCCCCTTGGTTCCCTTCGGATGTCGCGCACTGCGCGTGCGCGACAGCCACATGCTGCACGCGCCGGGCCGGTCAGGGCAATGGAACGCGGGTCACCGGCCATCACCGTTCGTGATGGATGGCGCCCGCTCCCGTGCCGGCTCCGGCGTCCGCTCCGCGGAACGACCTTCGACCGGCGACGCAGACGCCGACGCCGTCGCGGCCTGCAGCAGGACCTGCCCTGCCGCGGAGAGCGGCGGACGCCAGGCCAGCACATGCTCACACTGCGGCCCGCCGACGGGTTCGAGGTAGCGCAGGCCGAGCGCCTCGGCGACCCGTCCGACCTGACGCGGTACGAAGGCGACGGAATCGCTCGTCAACGCGGAAAGGAACGTGTCGCTCATCGAATCGACCGGCGGTCCGCCGCGCCGCATCCGTTCGCCGTTCATCAACGACCGGTAGGACCACTCGTCGGTCCAGGCGACGGGGGTGTCGATGGGGTCGATCGTCGCATGCCGAGACAGCTCCTCGAAGGTCAGTTCTCCGACGTCGGCCGCGAAGAGGTCGCTGCGGGGCCCGACGAGGATGCCCCGACCGTCGGTCGCGAGCGTGGCCGTCCGGACCCGGCCGTCGAGGATCGGTGCCGTCACGACCGCGAGGTCGACCTCGCGGCGGAGTACGCCCGCCACCTCCCACGGGCGGTGGCGTCCGACGACCAGCCGGACGTGCGCCCCGGCCAGGCGGGCCGCGGCGACCGCGGGCGCCACGAGGGGGAGCAGGCTCGGGTCCGCGATCGCGAGGCGGACCTCGGCGAGGTCGCCCGCGCTCTCGGCGGCCGCCCGCGCTGCGATCCCGACGAGTTCGGCGTCGTCGACCATCCGGCGGGCGATGCCCAGGACGGCGGCTCCGGCGGGCGTGGTCCGCACGCCGTCCCGGCCGCGCTCGAGCAGCCGCGCGCCGAGATCCCGCTCGAGCTGGGCGATCATCATGCTGAGCGCCGGCTGGGTGATATGGCCCTCGCGCGCGGCGGCGGAGAGCGACCCCGCCTCGACGACGGCGGTGAACCAACGCAGGTGACGCAGCTCCACTCGGACCTCCTCGAACCCAGCTGAGCCAATCATCCATTCGTGGTCGGGGTCGCGGAAGAGGGCTGACCCGGAGGCGTGCACCGTTTGCGTCGCGGCCGATCGGGGCCTACCATGACCTCGCACGATATCCGAATGAGCCATTCGATTATCGAACGCGACGACTTGCACCACAACGACGTGAGGAGCACCACGTGCAGTTCCACCACCACGGCTACGTGTCCGGCGATCCCCGGGTGCAGCCCGCTGCCGGCGTCGGCGTCGACCGCCCCGAGGAACTGCCCGACGAGGTCGACGTGCTCGTCGTCGGCTCGGGCCCCGCCGGCATGCTGCTCGGCGCGCAGCTCTCGCAGTACCCCGACGTCGTCGCCCGCGTCATCGAACGCCGCGACGGTCGGCTCGTGCTCGGCCAGGCCGACGGCATCCAGCCGCGCAGCGTCGAGACGTTCCAGGCGTTCGGCTTCGCCGAGCGCATCACCGCCGAGGCCTACAACATCGGCTACATGAACTTCTGGGGCCCCGACCCGGCCGACCCGACGAAGATCATCCGAACCTCCCGCACCGAGGACTACGGATACAAGATCAGCGAATTCCCGCACCTCATCGTCAACCAGGCGCGCGTGCTCGACTACTTCGCCGAGGCCGCCGCCAACGGGCCGGGCCGGATCAGGCCCGACTACGGCATCGAGTTCATCGGACTCGCCGTGCACGAGGAGGGCGCCGACGCCGCGGGCGAGTACCCCGTCGAGGTGCGCGTGCGCCACACCGCCGGGGAGCGCGAGGGCGAGGAGCGCACGGTGCGCGCCAAGTACGTCGTGGGCAGCGACGGTGCCCGCAGTCGAGTCCGCGAGGCGATCGGCCGCAAGCACGTCGGCGGCATCTCGGCGCACGCCTGGGGCGTCATGGACGTGGTCGTGAACACCGACTTCCCCGACTGGCGCACGAAGTGCGCGATCAACTCGGCCGCGGGCAACATCCTGCACATCCCCCGCGAGGGCGGGTACCTCTCCCGCATGTACATCGACCTCGGAGAGGTGGCCGACGACAGTCACGAGGTGCGCAGGACGCCGATCGAGACGATCATCGCCAAGGCGAACGACATCCTCCACCCGTACACGCTCGACGTGCGCGACGTCGCCTGGTTCAGCGTCTACGAGGTCGGCCATCGGGTCACCGACCACTTCGACGACCGCGCTGTGTCCGACACCAGTGGGCGGGCGGATGCCGCGCCGCGGGTGTTCCTCACCGGCGACGCGTGCCACACGCACAGCGCGAAGGCCGGCCAGGGCATGAACGTCTCGATGCAGGACGGCTTCAACCTGGGGTGGAAGCTCGGCTCGGTCGTCACCGGCCGGGCGCCCGCAGAACTCCTCGCGACCTACTCGTCGGAGCGACAGCCGGTCGCGCAGCAGCTGATCGACTTCGACCGCGAATGGTCCTCGCTCATGGCACGCAAGCCGGAGGAGATCTCGGACCCGCAGGAACTGGCCAAGCACTACCTCGGCACCGCCGAGTTCCCGTCGGGGTTCATGACCCACTACGGGCCGTCCATGATCACCGGCGACGCGTCGCACCAGGCGCTCGCCACGGGGTTCCCGCTCGGCATGCGCTTCAAGTCCTCTCCGGTCTCGCTCGTGTGCGATGGGAACGTCGTGCACCTGGGCCACCACGCCAAGGCCGACGGCCGGTGGCGGATCTACGCGTTCGCCGACGCGCCCGCCGCCGGCGAGGCATCCGCCCTCGAGGACTGGGCCGAGTGGATGGCGTCGCCCGACGCTCCGCTGACCCGGTACACGCCGGAGGGCGGCGACATCGACGCCGTGTTCGACGTCAAGGTGATCTACCAGCAGGCGCACGAGGACGTCGACATCATGGCCGCGCCCGAGGTGTTCCGGCCGAGGACCGGACCGCTCGGGCTCATGGACTGGGAGAAGGTGTTCGCGGCCGGGCCGAGCGCGTGGTGCCCGACCGACATCTTCGAGGAGCGGGGAATCTCCCGCGACGGCGTCGTCGTCGTGGTGCGCCCCGACCAGTACGTCGCCCACGTCCTGCCGCTCACGGCCACCGACGGGCTCGCGGCGTTCTTCGCGCAGCACCTGCTGCCGCAGCGCGCGGCGGCGGCTCGCGTTCAGGCCCCGTAGCTGCGCGAGATCGCGCGCGCGGCGGCGGTGAGCCGCGCCGCGATCTCGCCCTCGGGCCGTGGCAGCGACACGTGGATCACGGCGATCGCGGCCGGCGGCTGCCCGGGCAGCGTGAGCGGCACCGCGACCGACCGGAGCGACGGCACGACCTCGTCGTGGCTCAGCGCATAGCCGCGCGCGCGGCTCTCGGCGATCTCGGCGCGCAGCGCATCCGGCACGGAGCCGGGCCAGGAGCTCTCGGGCATCGCGAGCAGGATCGCCTTGCCCGGTCCGCCGCGCGTGATCGGGTGCCGGTGGCCGGGGCGGTACGAGACCACCGTCATCGTCTGGCGCGGGGCGGCGCTCAGCAGCGTGACCGCCTCCTCGTTGTCGGCGAGCACCGCGATGAGGCACGTCATGCCGAGCTCGTTCGCGACCTCGGTCAGCTCGGGCAGGGCGACCTGCTGCAGGTCGCGCGCGACCCCCGCGGCGAGGGCGGCGAGCCCGGTGCCGAGCGCGAGGCGGCCCGAGGCGTCGCGCGTGACGAGCGTGTGCTCCTCGAGGGTGCGGACGAGGCGGTAGGCCACCGACCGGTGCACGCCGAGGGCCGCGGCGACCTCGTCGATCGTCAGGTTGCGATCGGCGTCGGCGAGCACCTCGAGCACCCGGATGCCGCGGCTGAGCGTCTGCGATCCCGCCGCCGCTGCCGGCCTCGCTGGGTCCACGGCGGTCCTCCGTCACCTGCAGGGCCCGAGCGGATGCCGCGGGCACTCGGTCGATAGTAGAACGCGTCGCACGGAATCCGAACAGCCGCTCGCGGCGGCGCGGCAAGATCGCCGGCGGCCCTCTCCGCAGCGACCGGCAGCTCCCCCAGCACTTTCCGATCGGCGAAAGAATGCCCGGTCTTTCGATGTCATCGAGCGTGAAACATGGAGTCGCACGCATCCGTGGACCTAAAGTGATCGCGTGCAGCACCGTCGCCGCTCCGGCCCCCACCGGACGACGGGCTCGCACGGACCCGTCCCCGAGGTGCCGCATCGCCTCGACTGACCAGGGTCGAGCGATGAGAGGGAGTACGCATGACGCGCATCGGCGTCGTCGCCGAGCAGGGCTCGGAGACCCGGGTCGCCGCCACGCCGGCGACCGTGAAGCAGTTGATCGGCCTGGGGTACGAGGTCGTCGTCGAGACTGGCGCGGGCGCGGGCTCGTCGTTCCCGGATGAGGCGTACGACCTCGCGGGCGCGGGCCTCGTGACGCGCGAGGCCGCGTTCGCGAGCGACATCGTGCTGAAGGTGAACCAGCCGGCGCCGGACGAGATCGCGGCGCTCGCGCCGGGCACGACGCTCATCGGCCTGTTGAGCCCGGCGCTGCGGCCCGACCTGCTCGAGTCGCTGTCGGCGCAGGGCGTCACCGCGCTGGCCCTCGACGCGGTGCCGCGCATCTCGCGCGCGCAGTCGATGGACGTGCTGAGCTCGATGGCGAACATCTCGGGCTACCGCGCCGTCGTCGAGGCGGCCCACGAGTTCGGCCGGTTCTTCACGGGCCAGGTCACCGCGGCGGGCAAGGTGCCGCCGGCGAAGGTGCTCGTGGCCGGTGCCGGCGTCGCCGGACTCGCGGCGATCGGCGCGGCATCCAGCCTCGGCGCCATCGTGCGGGCGACCGACCCGCGACCCGAGGTCGCCGACCAGGTCAAGTCGATCGGCGGCGAGTACCTGAAGGTCGAGGTCGCGGTCGAGCAGTCCACCGACGGGTACGCGAAGGCGACGAGCGAGGCGTACGACCGGCGCGCGGCCGAGATCTACTCCGAGCAGGCCCGCGACGTCGACATCATCATCACGACGGCGCTGATCCCGGGCCGGCCCGCACCTCGCCTGATCACCGCGGCGGATGTCGCGGCGATGAAGCCCGGCAGCGTCATCGTCGACATGGCCGCCGGCCAGGGCGGCAACGTCGAGGGCTCGGTCGCGGGCGAACGGACGGTCACCCCCAACGGCGTGATCATCCTCGGCTACACCGACCTCGCCTCGCGCCTGCCCGCGCAGGCGTCGCAGCTCTACGGCACGAACCTCGTCAACCTCGTCAAGCTCCTCACGCCCGGCAAGGACGGCGAGCTCGTCATCGACTTCGACGACGTCGTGCAGCGCGCGGTGACGGTCGTGCGCGACGGCGAGACGACGTGGCCGCCGCCGCCCGTGCAGGTCTCGGCGGCTCCGGCGCCCGCGGCTCAGGGTGGGGCGGATGCCGCGGCATCCGCCGCAGGCCCGAAGCCGAAGCGCACGCTCTCGAAGGGCGGCCGCGCGGCGCTCATCGCCGTGGGCATCGCGGCGCTGTTCCTCGTGAACGCGATCGCGCCCGCGCCGCTGCCGCAGCACTTCACGGTGCTCGCCCTGTCGATCGTGGTCGGGTTCTACGTGATCGGGAAGGTCGCGCACGCGCTGCACACGCCGCTCATGAGCGTGACGAACGCGATCTCGGGCATCATCATCGTCGGCGCGATCCTGCAGGTCACGAGCGACGTGCCGATCGTCCAGGTGCTCTCGGCGATCGCGATCCTGATCGCGAGCATCAACATCTTCGGCGGGTTCGCGGTGACCCGGCGCATGCTCGGCATGTTCGCCAAGGACGACCGGACGACGACGTGACCGCGCCAGCCCCCTCCGGCGCCGTCGCCCCCGCGACCGCCGCCGCCACCGCGACCCTGACGACGACGTTCCCGAGGAGCCCCGAGCGTGCCTGAGACCCTGATCACCCCCGAATCCATCGCGGGCGCCGCCTACCTCGTCGCGGCCTTGCTGTTCATCCTGTCCCTCGCCGGACTGTCCAAGCACGAAACCGCCCGGGCCGGTGTCGGCTACGGCATCGCCGGCATGGCGATCGCCCTGGTCGCGACCGTCTGGCTCACCTTCCAGGGCGCCTGGGGCGAGCCCGCCGCGATGACGGGCCTCGGCCTGCTCGTCGTCACCGTCCTCGTGGGCGGTGCGATCGGGCTGTGGCGCGCGCGGGTGGTGCAGATGACCGGCATGCCGCAGCTCATCGCCCTGCTGCACAGCTTCGTCGGCCTCGCGGCCGTGCTCGTCGGCTGGAACGGCGCGCTCGCCGAGCCGCACCTCGAGGGGGCGCTCCTCGACATCCACCACGCCGAGGTCTTCATCGGCGTCTTCATCGGCGCGGTGACCTTCACCGGGTCGATCGTCGCGTTCCTGAAGCTCTCGGCCCGCATGAAGTCGGCGCCGCTCGTGCTGCCGGGCAAGAACGCCCTCAACCTCGGCGCGCTGGTCGCGTTCGTCGGGCTCACCGTCTGGTACGTGATCACGCCGGAGCTGTGGCTGCTGGTCGTCGTGACCGCGCTCGCGCTCGCGCTCGGCTGGCACCTCGTCGCCTCGATCGGCGGCGGCGACATGCCCGTCGTCGTGTCGATGCTGAACAGCTACTCGGGCTGGGCGGCCGCGGCCGCGGGCTTCCTGCTGAACAACGACCTGCTCATCGTGACCGGCGCGCTCGTCGGCTCCTCCGGTGCCTACCTGTCGTACATCATGTGCCGCGCCATGAACCGCTCGTTCATCTCGGTCATCGCGGGCGGGTTCGGCATCGAGGCACCCAAGAAGGGCGAGGACGACCTCGGCGAGCACCGCGAGATCGTGGCCGAGGATGCGGCGGAGCTGCTGAAGAACGCCTCGAGCGTGGTCATCACGCCCGGGTACGGGATGGCGGTCGCCCAGGCGCAGTATCCCGTCGCCGAGTTGACGGCGAAGCTGCGCGAGCGCGGCATCGACGTGCGCTTCGGCATCCACCCCGTCGCCGGACGCCTGCCCGGGCACATGAACGTGCTGCTCGCCGAGGCGAAGGTGCCCTACGACATCGTCGAGGAGATGGACGAGATCAACGACGACCTGGGCTCCACGTCGGTCGTGCTCGTCATCGGCGCGAACGACACCGTGAACCCCGCCGCGGCCGAGGACCCCGGCAGCCCGATCGCCGGCATGCCGGTGCTGCGGGTCTGGGAGGCCGACAACGTGATCGTCTTCAAGCGGTCCATGGCCTCCGGCTACGCCGGCGTGCAGAACCCGCTCTTCTTCCGCGACAACGCGCAGATGCTCTTCGGCGACGCCAAGGAGCGGGTGGAGGACATCCTGAAGGCGCTCTGACGCCCAGCAACCTCTCGATGACGGCCCGCGTAGGATTGAACGGTTCCCCAGTCGAAAGAGGTCGCCGTGGCCGATGCCCGCGATGCCGCGCCCGAACACGCAGGCGCCTGGCTGCTCCCGGTGACCCGTGGAGCGCTCGCCATCGTCCCGTCCGTGGTCATCACGTTCTCACAGGACCATTCGGCGGCGTTCGGCCTCGCGGTGTTCGGCTGGTGGGCGCTCGTGGCCGGCGTCGTGGTGGGCGCGCTGTCGGCGCGGCTCGTCGCCGACCGCCTCGCGCGGTGGACCTTCGTCGCGAACGGCGTGATCACCGCGACCGCCGGGCTCGTCGCGCTCTGGCTCGCGGGAACCCCCTCGGCCGGTGTCGGCGCGTTCACCTTCACGGTGGCCGTCTGGGCGGCGATCACCGGCGTCCTCGAGCTCTTCGCCGGCATCCGCGCGCGCGGCCGCATCGCCGCCGCGCGCGACTGGCTGGCCGTGGGCGGGCTCACCGCCCTCCTGGCCCTCGTGTTCGTCATCCTCCCGCTCGATCCCGTCACCGCGGTCGGCCTCCTCGGCGCGTACCTCGTCGTGGCCGGCGTGCTGCTCGTGATCGGCGGGTTGTCGTTGAAGTGGGCCGCGTCCCAGCCGGCCGGCTCCGGCGACGCGGCATCCGGATCGGAGCGATCGTGACCAACTCCCCCGACGGCGGCTACCGTCCGAGCCGGCGCGACGTGCTGCGCCCCGTCGAGTACGTCGGCGGCGCCGCGATCGCGGCGGTCTTCACCGCGTTCATCGTGCTGTTCGGCACGCGCGACTGGACCATCACGCTCATCACGCTCGGCGGCGTCTTCATCATCGTGCTGATGGTGCTCGCGCTCCTCTCGATGACCGTGAAGCCGAACCCCGGCGAGCACGGCGACGGCTCGGGCGGCGACCCCGAGCGGCGTGCGGGCGGCGACTCGCCGCACTGATCGCCTCGTGCCTCGGTGATCGAGTAGCACCGGCGCGCAGCGACGGAGCGTATCGAGATCTCGCGGGGGTCTCGATACGCTCGCCTCGCGTGCTCCTCGACCACCGGTGACGGGCTTCGCGTGCTACTCGACCACCGGGAGGCGGTCGACCAGCTCGTCGGCGATGCCCGTGTACGTCGCCGGCGTCAGCGCGAGCAGGCGCTGCTTCGCGTCATCCGAGATGTCGAGCGCGCCGACGAACTCGGCGAGCTCGGCCGCGCCGACGCGCTTGCCGCGCGTGAGCTCCTTGAGCAGCGCGTAGGGGTCCTCGATCGACGAGCGGCCGGCGGCGACCTCGGCGCGGATCACCGTCTGGATCGCCTCGCCGAGCACCTCCCAGTTGCCGTCGAGGTCGGCCAGGAGCAGGGCGCGGTCGAGGTCGATCTCGCCGAGGCCGCGCAGGATGTTGTCGAGCGCGAGCACCGAGTGGCCGAAGCCGACGCCGATGTTGCGCTGCGAGCTCGAGTCGGTGAGGTCGCGCTGCAGCCGCGAGGTGACGAGCGTCGCGGCGAGCGAGTCGAGGATCGCCGACGAGAGCTCGAGGTTGGCCTCGGCGTTCTCGAAGCGGATCGGGTTGACCTTGTGCGGCATGGTCGACGAGCCGGTGGCACCGGCGGCCGGGATCTGGCGGAAGTAGCCGAGCGAGATGTACGTCCAGATGTCGGTCGCGAGGTTGTGCAGCACGCGGTTGGCGTGCGAGATGCGGCCGTAGAGCTCGGCCTGCCAGTCGTGCGACTCGATCTGCGTCGTGAGCGGGTTCCAGGTGAGGCCGAGGCCCTCGACGAACTCCCGCGAGACGGTGGGCCAGTCGACGGATGGCGCGGCCACGACGTGCGCCGAGAACGTGCCCGTCGCTCCCGAGAACTTGCCGAGGTACTCGGTCGCCTCGACCTGGCGGAGGATCCGCTGGAGGCGGTACGCCACGACCGCGAGCTCCTTGCCCATCGTGGTCGGCGTGGCCGGCTGGCCGTGCGTGCGCGAGAGCATCGCGGCGTCGCGGTGCTCCTCGGCGAGGCCGATGAGCTTGGCGATGACGGCGCGGAACTTCGGCAGCCACACCTGGGCGACGGCGTCGCGCACCGTGAGCGCGTAGGAGAGGTTGTTGATGTCCTCGCTGGTGCACGCGAAGTGCGTGAGCTCGGCGAGGTTCGACAGGCCGAGCTCGTCGAGCTTGCCGCGCACGAAGTACTCGACGGCCTTCACGTCGTGGCGCGTCGTCGCCTCGACGCGCGCGAGCTCGTCGATGTCGGCCTGGCCGAAGTCGGTGACGACCGCGCGGAGCGCCTGCTTCGCGTCATCCGTCAACAGGCCCGTACCGAAGAAGCCGCGATCGGTCTGCGCGATGAGCCACTCGATCTCGACGTGCACGCGCGCGCGGTTCAGGCCGGCCTCGGACAGGTGCTCGCCGAGTTCGCCGACGGCGGCGCGGTAGCGCCCGTCGAGCGGGCTGAGCGGCTGGGGAGGCAGCGAAGTCATCGGATTCCTTGTCTGAGAGCCGGCGCGAGTTGCCGGAAGAGCGCCTGAGTCGACCGCTCTATCATCCCAAGAACGCGGTCGAAGGTCGCATCGTCGCTGTAGTACGGGTCCGGGACGTCCTGCATGGCGGCGAGTTCGGGGTCGAACTCGAGCAGCAGCCGCACCTTGTGCGCGTCGACCGTCGTGCGGGCCCAGTTGCGCAGCACGCGCGACTGACCGCGGTCGAACGCGACCACGAGGTCGAGCGTCGGGAAGTCCTCGGGGTCGAACTGGCGCGCCCGATGCCGGCTGCCGTCGTACCCCGCGCGCTCGAGCGCCTCGAGGGTGCGGTGGTCTGCCTGCTCCCCCACGTGCCAGTCGCCGGTCGCCGCGGACTCGATCTCGAGGCGGTCGCCGATCCCCGCGCGTTCGGCGAGGGCGCGCAGCACGACCTCCGCCATCGGCGACCGGCAGATGTTGCCGGTGCACACGAACGAGACACGGAAGCGCTGCGCGGAGTCCCCGGCCGGGTCCGCAGGCGTCATGGAACCCTATTCTGGACCGAATCCGGGTGTCGGGAACAGAGCGGGATCGGGTGCGGGTATTCCGCGAGGTCCGGGGTGAGAGGGGGCGGCCGTGGCGGATGCGCCCGACGCCGACGTCGAGGTCTCCGCCCCGCTCGTCTCGAGGCTCGTCGCAGCGCAGCATCCGTCGTTCCTCGGACCGATCCAGGCGGTCGCCGTCGGGTGGGACAATGCGATCTTCCGGCTCGGCGAGGCGTGGGCGGTGCGGATGCCGCGGCGAGCGCTCGGCGATCGGAACGTGCGGCACGAGCAGCGGTGGCTCGCCGAGGTCGCGGCCGCCCTGCCGCCCGGGATCGCGGCGCCGGTGCCGGTCGCGTCCGGCGTGCCCGGTGAGGGCTACCCGTACGCGTGGAGCATCACGCCGTGGTTCGAGGGCGACGCCGCGGCATCGGTCGACCCGGTCGACCGGGCCGGCATCGCCGAGCCGCTGGCCGAGGCGATCGTCGCGCTCGGCCGCCCCGCACCGCCGGATGCGCCCGCCAACCCGTACCGCGGCGTGCCGCTCGCCGCGCGCGACGACGTCGTCGCCGAGCGCCTCGCGTCCGGCCGCCTCGGGCGGGTCGTGCCGACGGATGCGGCGGCGCTCGCCGAGGTGTGGCGGGATGCGCTCGCGGCTCCCGCGTGGTCCGGCCCGGCACGGTGGGTGCACGGCGACCCGCACCCGGGCAACCTGCTCGTCGCTCGGGGCGCCGGCGGCGGGCTGCGACTGGCGGCGCTGCTCGACTTCGGCGACCTGACGTCGGGCGATCCGGCGACGGACCTCGCCGCGGCCTGGCTCGTGTTCGACGCAGACGGCCGGGCGCGGTTCCGTCGGCGGGTCGAGGAACTTCGGTCGACGGATGCCGCGGACTGGGCGCGTGCGCGCGGCTGGGCGCTCGCGATGGGCTCGGCCATCGTCGACACCGTGGGCGTCGGAGGGCCGATCGGCCGCGTGGGCGCGCACGCGCTGCGCGAGGTGCCGGCGGACTGAGGTCGGACCCGTCCGCCCCGCGTCGCAGCCGTCCTCCCCACCCGTCGAAGCCGAGGCCGTCACCGCCTGAGCCGACGACGCCGCCCGTCGCCGGCTCCGGCGCGCGCATCATCGTCGGGTGATCCGGTCCACCTCCTCCCCCGCAGCCAGGCTCGATGCGCTCGAGCGGGCGCTCGTCGCGCTCCGTCGGCTCCGCGTCGAGGTCGAGCACGTCCGGCCCGGTCTGGTGCTCGAGCGCATCGAGGGCTGGCACGCCGAGGCCGCCGACCGCTACGCCGGACGAGCCGGGGAGCTTCGGCTCGCGCTCGCGGGCGCCGAGCGCTCGCTGCTCGATGCGGAGGGCCGGCTCGAGGTCGAGCGGGAGCGTACGCGCGACGCCGTCACGGCTGCGGCCCTGGCCGCAGCGACACCCGATCGACCGGTGTCCGCGGCGGGAGCGGGCCGATGAGCGACCTCACGGTCCGGAGCGGCGGGCGGTACTCCGTCGAGACCGACGCGCTCATCGCCGAGGCCGTGCGGCTGTCGGCCGCGGCGCACGTCATCGACGGATGGACCACCCGCGCGGCGATGCTGCGCGCCGAGGCCGAGCAGCTCGGCCACGCCGACGCCGGCTGGAGCGCGGCGATCGACCTCGACACCGCCCACACCGGTTTCGCCGCCGCGAACGCCGCCGCGACCGACCTGTCCTCCAGCCTCGGGCTGTCCGCCGCGCGCTACGCGGTCACCGAGGACCTGGTGGCGGGCCTCGCGGACGCAAGCCGACGAGTCGCCGCCGGCCTCATGGGCCTGGTGCTCCCCGGGCTCGCGCTGCCGATGCTGTCGGCCGGCGCGATCTCGGTCGGCGTCATCGCGAGTGCGAACGTCATCCCCCTGCTCATCGACCACGAGCGCCACCTCGACGACGTCGGCGCGGCGCTCGACGAGTTCGGGCGGTCGATCCTCTCCGATCCGGCGTTCGTCGGCCTGGTGCGCGCCGCGGCCGACCAGGCCGACGAGTTCCTCGCCGGGCTCTTCAGGATCCCGGGACTGTTCGCCGTCGGCGCCGGGCTCGACGCGCCCGAGAACGCCGGCCTGCTGCTCGCGGCCGCCGGGGCGGTCGGACTCGTCACCGGCTCGCGCACGCTCCGCGAGACGGCGATCGGCGATCCGGTGCGGGTGGATCCCCCACCGGGCCGCGGGGCGCGCGGTGCGGAGCCGGGAGCGCCGCCCGCCGGCATCGGCGCCGACGGGGCCCCGATCCCGGCCGGCGGCATCCAGGACCTCGCCGAGCGCATCCCGCCCTCCGACGCGGGCGGACCGCAGGTGCGCATCGAGCGCTACGAGACCGACGACGGTCCGCGCTGGATCGTGTACTCGGCGGGCACGGCCGACTTCGGCCTGACGCCCGATGAAGAGCCGTACGACATGACGGCCAACCTGCACGGCGTCGCCGCGGCATCCGCCCTGCACGACCTCGTCGGCCTGCCGACCGAGGCCGCGGCCTCCGAGCGCGCGGTCCGCGCGGCCATGCGGGAGGCGGGTATCGCGGACGGCGACCCCGTCATGGTCGTCGGCCACTCGGCGGGCGGGATGGTCGCCGCCAACCTGGCGGCGGATCCCGACCTCGGCGTGGTCGCCGCCGTGAACTTCGGCGGTCCGGCCGCCCAGGTGGCGACGGGCGCCACTCCTCTGCTCTCCGTCGGGCATGACGAGGACTTCGTGCACGCCACCGCCGGATCGGGCGTGCCCGCCACCGGGCGCATCGAGGTGGGGCTGAGCGCCGGACCCCTGGACCCCGATGCGGACGGGATCGTGCCCGCGCACGCGATGGACCGCTACGTCGCCTCCGCGCGCCAGGTCGACGCCTCGGCGGACCGGCGACTCGTCGAGTTCCGCGGGCTCGTGACCGGGTTCACGACGGGAGCGACCTCGGCCGAGGTCACGTACTGGCGCGCGGAGCGGAAGGCCGGATGACCCTCAGTCCGCCGGCCGCACCACCAGCCCGATCAGCCAGCTGATGAGCCCGAGCACGAGCGCACCGAGCACGCCCCACCAGAACCCGTCGACCTCGAGCCCGAAGCCCATGAGGCCGCTGATCCAGTCCACGAGGAGCAGCAGCAGCCCGTTGACGATGAACGAGATGAGCCCGAGCGTGAGCACGTAGAGGGGGAACCCGACGATCCGGATGAACGTGCCGATCGTCGCGTTCACGATCCCGAAGATGGCGGCGATGAGCAGGTACGTGAGCACCGTCGCGATGTCGGTGTCCTCGTACGGCACGACCCTGACGCCGGACACGATGAGCGTCGTGAGCCACAGGGCGAACGCCACGACGATGACCTTCAGGAGGAAGCGCATGCCTCAACTATGGCAGCGGGCCGCCGCCGGGCGAAGGGGTACGGTGGATGCCGTGACCGCATCGGAGCCCACGACCGCGCAGGTGCGCCTGCGTCACGAGATCGCCGCCCTCCCCCCGTACCGCCAGGGCCGTCCCGCTCCCGCGGACGGGTTCAAGCTGTCGAGCAACGAGAACCCGTGGCCGCCGATCGAAGCCGTCGAGGCGGCCATCGCGCAGGCGGCGACCGAGGTGAACCGCTACCCGGATGCCACGGCGCTCGAGCTCCGCCAGCGACTCGCCGAGCGCTACGGCGTCACGCCCGACGAGGTGCTGGTCGGTGCCGGGTCGGTGTCGCTCCTCGCCCAGTTCGTGCTCGCTGCGGCGGCGCCCGGGGACGAGGTCGTCTACTCGTGGCGTTCGTTCGAGGCCTATCCCGGGCTCGTGACCGTCGCCGGGGCGACGAGCGTGCAGGTGCCGAACCGCGCCGACCACGGCCACGACCTCGACGCCATGGCGGCGGCGGTCACCGACCGCACGCGCGTCCTCATCGTCTGCTCGCCGAACAACCCGACCGGCGTGCCGGTCACGGCCGACGAGTTCGAGCGGTTCATGGCCGCCGTGCCGGCCGACCGGCTCGTGCTGCTCGACGAGGCGTACGCGGAGTTCGTGCGGGACGCGGCATCCGTCGACGGCAGCTCGCTCATCGGGCGCCACCCCAACCTCGTCGTGCTCCGCACCTTCTCGAAGGCCTACGGGCTCGCGGGCGTGCGCGTCGGCTACGCGATCGGGCCCGTGCCGATCCTCGACGCCGCCCGGTCGACCGCGATCCCCCTCGGCGTCACCGCGGTCGCGACCGCCGGCGCGCTCGCCGCGCTCGAGCCGGCGAACGAGGCCGAGCTGCTCGGCCGCGTCGACCAGCTCGCCGAGCGGCGCGACGCGCTGCGCGACGCCCTCATCGAGCAGGGCTGGGCCATCCCGGCCGCGCAGGGCAACTTCGTCTGGCTGCCGACCGGCGAGCGCACGGTCGAGGTCGCCGAGGCGCTGTTCGAGGGCGGCATCGTCGCCCGCGCCTTCCCGGGCGACGGCATCAGGGTCTCGGTCGGTGAACCGGAGTCTGTGGAGGTGCTCCTAAGGCTTCTGAAGGAGCTTGTCTGACCTCCACAAGAAGGGGCCCTGACCCAGCAGGTACCGTGGAACGGTGGCAGCCCCCTCACGCGACTTCACCGCTCCGACGGTCCAGCTCCTGACGCCCGAGGGCGACCTGCGTCCGTCGCCCGAGGCGGAGGAGTACCTGTCCCTCGTCGAGGCGCTGCCGGATGCCGCGCTCGAGCAGTTCTACCGCGACATGGTGATCTCGAGGCGGATCGACGTGACCGGCGCGAACCTCCAGCGCCAGGGCCAGCTCGCCCTCTGGGTGCCGAGCCACGGCCAGGAGGCGGCGCAGGTCGGATCCGCGCGCGCCGCGCGCCCGCAGGACCACATCTTCCCCTCGTACCGCGAGCACGTCGTCGGCATGATCCGCGGCCTCGACCCCGTCGCCATCCTGAAGCTCCTCCGAGGCGCGACGCTCGGCGGATGGAAGCCCGAGGAGAACGGCAACTTCCACCTCTACACGCTCGTGCTCGCGTCGCAGACCCTCCACGCGACGGGGTACGCCATGGGCCTCCAGTTCGACGGGGCGACCGCGACCGGCGACCCCGAGGCGGATGCCGCGGTGCTCGTCTACTACGGCGACGGCTCGACCTCGCAGGGCGATGCGAACGAGGCGCTGGTGTTCGCCTCGAGCTACCGCACCCCGCAGGTCTTCTTCGTGCAGAACAACCAGTGGGCGATCTCGGTCCCCGTCTCGCGCCAGTCGCGCAGCCCGCTGTCGCTCCGCGGCGGCGGCTTCGGCATGCCCGGCATCCGCATCGACGGCAACGACGTGCTCGCCAGCTACGCGGTGACGCGCCGGGCGCTGGAGGAGGCGCGAGCGGGCGAGGGTCCGTCGTTCATCGAGGCGGTGACCTACCGGATGGGCGCGCACACGACGGCCGACGACCCGACGAAGTACCGCACCGACGACGAGGTCGCGTACTGGACCGCGCGCGACCCGATCACGCGCTTCCGCACGTGGCTCGAGGGACGCGGGGCATCCGCCGAGTTCTTCGCCCGCGTCGACGAGGAGGCGGCCGAGGTCGCCGCCGGCGTGCGCGCGCGAGCCCTCGAGCTCACCGCTCCCCCGCGAAGCGACATCTTCGCCCACGTCTACAGCGAGCCGCACCCCCTCATGGAGGCCCAGTCGGCCTGGCTCGAGGAGTACGAGAACTCGTTCGAAGGAGGCCGGGAATGACGGTCGAGACGATCGCCGGCACCGCCGAGGAGACGAGCGGGCTCCGCGGCGTGCACACGATGTCGATGGCGAAGGCCATCAACGCGGGGCTGGCCGAGGCCCTCCGCAACGATCCGAAGGTCCTGCTCATGGGCGAGGACATCGGCGCGCTCGGCGGCGTGTTCCGGGTCACCGAGGGCCTCATCGCCGAGTTCGGCGACCGCCGCGTGCTCGACAGCCCGCTCGCGGAGTCGGGCATCGTGGGCACCGCGATCGGCATGGCGATGCGCGGGTACCGGCCGGTCCTCGAGATCCAGTTCGACGGCTTCATCTTCCCGGCGTTCGACCAGATCACGACGCAGCTCTCGCGGATGAACCTGCGCCACGACGGCGGGATGCCCATGCCGGTCGTGATCCGGGTGCCGTACGGCGGTCACATCGGCTCGATCGAGCACCACCAGGAGAGTCCCGAGGCGTACTTCGCACACACCCCGGGCCTGCGCGTGGTCAGCCCCTCGTCCCCGCACGACGCGTACTGGATGATCCAGGAGGCGATCGCGTCGAACGACCCGGTGCTGTTCTTCGAGCCGAAGAGCCGCTACTGGCCCAAGGGGCCGGTCGACCTCGACCACTCGGGCCTTCCGCTGCACGCGAGCCGCGTCGTCCGTCGTGGTGACGACGTGACCGTCGTGGGCCACGGCGCGATGGTCGCGACCCTGCTGCAGGCGGCCGACATCGCCGCCGAGGAGGGACGGAGCCTCGAGGTCGTCGACCTGCGCTCGCTCTCCCCGATCGACTTCGGACCGATCGTCGACTCGGTGCACCGCACCGGCCGCCTCGTGGTGTCCCAGGAGGCCTACGGCTTCGTGAGCGTGGGCTCCGAGATCGCCGCGACGGTCGCGGAGCGCGCGTTCTACTCGCTCGAGGCGCCGGTGCTGCGCGTCTCGAGCTTCGACACGCCCTTCCCGCCCGCGGCGCTCGAGACGGAGTACCTGCCGAGCGCCGACCGCGTGCTCGAGGCCGTCGACCGTTCACTGTCCTACTGACCAGCGCGGTCCCACCGATCACGCACCCGACGAACCTGAGGAGCACGATGAGCGAGATCCGATTCCCGCTTCCGGACGTGGGCGAGGGCCTCACCGAGGCCGAGATCGTGCAGTGGCGCGTCGCGCCCGGCGACCGCATCTCGCTCGACCAGGTGTTCGTCGAGATCGAGACCGCGAAGTCGCTCGTCGAGCTCCCGAGCGCATTCGAGGGCACCGTGTCCGAGCTGCTGGTCGAGGAGGGGCGGACGGTGGACGTCGGCACGCCCATCCTGGTGATCCAGACGGATGCCGCGTCCGGCATGTCTTCGCCCGATGCGATGCCGATCCAGGCCGATGCGCCCGTCGCGGCGCCCGCCATCCCGGCCGAGCCCGCGCCCCCCGCCTCGAAGGGCGACGAGGGCGGCGCCGTCCTCGTCGGGCACGGCAGCAGCGGCCCGGTCCGGAGCCGTCGCCGTCGGCATCCGGCGCCGGGCGGGGCGCACGAGCACCTCGCTCCCCCGCCGCCGCGCCCCGCTCCCGCCCCGGAGGCCGCGCCGAGCGCACCCCGGCCTGCGGTGGTCGCCGCGGCGGCGGAGATCGCCGCGCGCCCCGCCGAGCGGCACGACGACGGCGTTCCCGTGATCGCGAAGCCGCCGATCCGCAAGCTCGCGAAGGACCTCGGCGTCGACCTCTCCCGCGTCGCGCCGACCGGTCCGATCGGCGACATCACACGCGACGACGTGATCCGCGAGGCGAGCCAGGCGAGCGTCTTCCGCAACATCCAGACGCCCGAGGCGCCGTCCGACCGCGAGACCCGGATCCCCGTCAAGGGCGTGCGGAAGGCGATCGCGGCGGCCATGGTGCAGAGTGCATACTCGGCGCCGCATGTTTCGGTGTTCGTCGACGTCGACGCCACGCGCACGATGGAGTACCTCAAGCGGCTGAAGGCGTCGCCCGACTACGCCGGCATCAGGATCTCACCGCTGCTCATCATGGCGAAGGCCATGCTCTGGGCCGTGCGCCGCAACCCCACCGTGAACGCGCAGTGGACCGACGACGAGATCATCGTGAAGCACTACGTCAACCTCGGCATCGCGGCGGCGACGCCGCGCGGGCTCATCGTTCCGAACGTCAAGGACGCGCAGGACATGTCGATGGTCGAGCTCGCCACGGCGCTCGAGCAGCTGACCCTCACCGCCCGCGAGGGCAAGACGCAGCCCGCCGAGATGCAGGGCGGCACCATCACGATCACGAACATCGGCGTCTTCGGCATGGACACCGGCACCCCGATCCTGAACCCCGGCGAGGTCGGCATCGTGGCCCTCGGCACGATCAAGCAGAAGCCGTGGGTGGTCGACGGCGAGGTGCGTCCGCGTTTCGTCACGACGATCGGCGGCTCGTTCGACCACCGTGTGGTCGACGGCGACGTCGTGTCGCGGTTCGTCGCCGACGTGGCCTCGATCATCGAGGAGCCGGCGCTCCTGCTCGAGTAGGGCTCGCGCCCGGCGTCGCTCAGAGGCGGATCTCGTACGCCACCTGGTCGTCGGTCCGGCCGACCTCCACGAGGCCGGCCTGCTCGAGCACGCGCCGCGCCGGGAGGTTGGCGATCTCGCACTCCGCGCGCGCGATCAGGGCACCGGCGTCGCGGAGCACCGCGACGGCCGCGTCGACGACGTGATGCGACAGGCCCTCGCCGCGCACGGCCGGGACCAGGCCGAAGGCGAACTCGACGGCGCCGCGCACGTCGGGCGGGCCGAACAGGTTGACGCCGCCCACGGCGACGCCCTCCTCGCCGTCGAGGCCGACGCGGCGTACCAGGTACGGGCCGAAGGGCGCCGGGTCGCCGTCGCGCTGCGCTGCGCGGACGTACTCGGCGAGCAGTTCGGGCTCATCGGTGAACGAGTAGCCGCCCTCCCAGCCGTCGATCGGGTCGACGTGGCCGTCGAGGAGGCGTTCGGCGTCGGCGGGGGTGAACGGGTGCAGGGTAACGGGGCTCGTGGCGGTTTCCACGGCTGACACTCTCGCACGGACGACCGACGCGCGACACCCCCACTCCACAGAACGTCATGCGAACGGAACCCCGCACATGGTTTTGACAATCATTATCAATAAGCCCTACGCTCGAGGCATGCCACTCGCATCACCCCGCACCGCCCGCCTGTCCGCCCTCGCCCTCGGCGCGGCGTCCGTCTCCCTGCTCGCGGGCTGCGCGACGCCCGGCGGAACGCAGGACGCCGACGTGCAGGTGGTCGCGACGACCACACAGGTCGCCGACTTCGCCCGCGAGGTCGCGGGGGAGTCGGCGGCGGTGACCGGCCTCCTCGAGCCCGGGCAGAGCGCCCACTCGTTCGATCCGTCCGCCGCCCAGCTGCTCGCGCTGGGCACGGCCGACGCGCTCGTCGTGAACGGCGCCGGCCTGGAGTCATGGGTCGACGACGCGATCGCGGCCTCCGGGTTCGACGGCGTGCTCATCGACGCGAGCACCGGCATCGACCTGGAGTCCACCGACGACGACCATGCGCACGACCACGAGGAGACGAGCGACGACCACGCCGAGGACGCGCACCCCGACGACGCGACCGAGGACGACCACGAGGACGGCAACCCGCATATCTGGACGGATCCCGTGCTCGCCGAGCGGATGGTCGAGAACATCGCCGCCGGACTCGCCGACGTGCCGGGCATCGACGTCGACGCCGTGCGCGACGGGGCCGATGCCTACGTCGCGCAGCTCGACGCGCTCGACGCGTGGATCGATGAGAACGTCGGAGCGGTGCCGGTGGAGGAGCGACTGCTGGTGACGAACCACGACGCGTTCACCTACTTCCTGCACGCCTACGACATCACCTTCGTCGGCAGCGTGATCCCGAGCTTCGACGACAACGCCGAACCGAGCGCCGCGGAGATCGACGAGCTCGTCGCCCGCATCGAGGAGACCGGCGTGCGGGCGGTGTTCTCGGAGGCCTCGATCTCGCCCAAGACCGCGCAGACCATCGCGGACGAGGCCGGCGTCGCCGTGTACTCGGGGGAGGACGCGCTGTACGGCGACTCGCTCGGTCAGCCGGGCTCCGACGGCGAGTCCTACCTCGGCAGCCAGGTGCACAACGTGCGCCTCATCCTCGAGTCGTGGGGCGTCGACCCTTCCGCGCTGCCCGCCGCACTGGGAGGATGACGACATGACCGACGCGTCCCCCGTCCTCGTCCTCCGGGACGCCGCGTTCCGGCACCCGGGCGGCGCGGGCGTCAGCGGGCTGCGGCTCTCCGTCGCTCCCGGTGAGGCGGTCGCGGTCATCGGTCCGAACGGCGCCGGCAAGTCGACGCTGCTGCGCGGCCTCCTCGGCCTCGTCCCGCTCGTGGAGGGCACGATGCGCTTCCGTGGCGCACCGCATGCCGCAGACGGAATGATCGGATTCCTCCCGCAGTCGTCCGAGCTCGATCCCGACTTCCCGATCAGCCTCGAGCAGGTCGTGATGCAGGGTCGGTACCGGCGACTCGGACTGCTCCGATGGCCCGGCCGGCACGACCGCGAGGCCGTGCGCGGCGCGCTCGAGACCGTCGGTCTCGCCGACCGCGCGCGTCGACGGTTCGGCGAGCTCTCGGGCGGGCAGCGGCAGCGCGGGATGCTCGCACGCGCCCTGGCCTCCGAGCCGGCGCTGCTGCTGCTCGACGAGCCGTTCAACGGCCTCGACCAGGCCAACCGGGATGCGCTCATCGACACCGTGCGGACGCTCAAGGCGCGGGGCGTCGCGATCATCGTGTCGACGCACGACCTCGAACTCGCGCGTGAGGTGTGCGACACCGTGCTGCTCGTGAACGGCACGCAGGTCGGGTGCGGTCGCGTCGAGGACGTGCTGACGCTCGAGAACGTGCAGGAGTGCTTCGAGGGCGTCGAGGTCGAGATCGACGAGCACACCCTGGTCGTCCCGGGTCACGAGGGGCATTGATGCCGGATCGGGCATGCGACCGGGGGAGGGGTGCGCGATGAGCCCCGGCGACGTCCTCTTCGGCGCCTTCGCCCTCCCGTTCATGGGGCGGGCCCTCCTCGTGCTGCTCGTCCTCGCGGTCGTCGCGGGCATCGTCGGCGTGCTCGTGAACCTGCGCGGACTCGAGTTCATCAGCGACGGCCTCACGCACGCGGTCTTCCCGGGTCTCGCGATCGGGCTCGCCGTGGGCGGCACGGCCGGGCTGGTCCCGGGCGCGGCGATCGCGGCGCTGATCGGCGCGGTGCTGCTGACGCTGTTCGTCCGAGCCGGCGTGACCTCCGACGCCGCCGTCGCCGTCGTGCTGACGGCCACGTTCAGCGTGGGCGTCATCGTCGTGTCGCGCAGCGACGACTACGCCGGCGAGCTCGAGGCGCTCCTCTTCGGCCGGGTGCTCACCATCGCGCCGGAGGACGTCGTCCCCCTCCTCGTGGTCTCGCTGGTCGCGGCGGTCGCGGTGGGCGCGACCCTCAAGCAGCAGGTGTTCCTCGCGTTCGACCGGCAGGGCAGCCGGGCGGCGGGCGATCGGGCGCTCCTGCTCGACCTCGTGCTCAACGCGTCGATCGCGCTCGTCGTCGTCGCCGGCGCGAGCACCGTCGGGACCCTCCTCGTCCTCGCGCTCCTCATCGTGCCCGGGGCGTCGGCCCGGCTCGCGACCGTGCGCCTCTGGCGGCTCTTCCCGATCGCCGCGGCGGTCGGAGCCGTGAGCGCCTGGCTCGGCCTCGCGGTCGGCTTCGGCGCGTCCGTCGGTGCCGGCGTCGACCTGCCCGCGGGCAGCACGGTCGTCGCGGTCTTCGTCGTCGTGTACGGGGTCATGCTCGGCGTGCGGCTCGTGCGCGACCGACTCGCCGGCCGGAGTCCCGTGGTCCGGGCGTCGGCGGATTCCGAGCCGATCGGCGACCGGCGGGTCGGCGCAGGGGCGGGGGAGGGCTGATGGGCTACTTCGAACGCGCCCTGCTCGCCGCCGTGGTGATCGGTGCGGGAGCCGGCTTCGTCGGCGCCCTCGTCGTTCTGCGTCGGAGGACCTTCTTCGCCCAGGCGCTCACCCACGCCACCTACCCGGGGGCGGTCGCCGCGGCAGCGCTCGGACTCAGCGTGCCGCTCGGCGCGGCCGTGGCATCCGTCGTCATCGTCGCCGTGATGGCCGCCATCGCCCGGGTGCGCCACCAGGGCGCCCAGGTCGCCGCGGGCATCGTCCTCACCGGGGGCTTCGCGGCGGGCGCACTCCTCCAGGCCGTGATCCCCGGCATCCCGGTCCGCCCCGAGTCCCTCCTCGTCGGGTCGATCCTCACGGTCACCGACGCCGACGTCGCCCTCGCGGCGGCCGTCCTCGTCGGCGCGATCGCGCTGGTGGCGGCCTTCGGCCCGCGGATCGCGTTCTCGACCTTCGATCCGGCCGGGTTCCGGGCCGCGGGGTTCCGCGAGTGGCCCGTCGAGCTGCTCGTGCTCGGCCTCACCGCGGCATCCGTCGTCAGCTCACTGCCCGCGGTCGGCGCCATCCTCGCCATCGCGCTCATCGCGGCACCCGCCGCGGCCGCCCGCGCCGTGGTGACGACCTACCGGGGCGTCCTCGTCGCGGCGCCCGTGATCGGTGCGGCGTCGGGCGTCATCGGCGTGCTCGCGTCGCGCGCGCTGGCGGTCGCGGCGGGGCCCTCGATCGCGCTCGCGGCGACCGCGTTCTTCCTCCTCGCGCTCGGCGGCTCACAGCTGCGGCGACTACCCTCGAGGCGGGCTCCGATACCGGTGGAGACCGCGGAGGACGCACGGATCGCATGAAACGGAACACCTGGCAGCGCGAGGCGGTGCGCGACGCGCTCGACGGCACCGACGGGTTCATCAGCGCGCAGGCGCTGCACTCGGCGCTGCACGCGAGCGGCTCGCCGATCGGCCTCGCGACGGTCTACCGGGCGCTCGGCGATCTCGCCGCGAGCGGCGACGCCGACTGCCTGCAGTCGCCCGAGGGCGAGGCGATCTACCGCGCCTGCAGCACCGGCCACCATCACCACCTGATCTGCCGCAACTGCGGCCTGACCGTCGAGATCGCGGCCGACGAGGTCGAGACGTGGGCCCAGCGGGTCGCCGCCGAGCAGGGCTTCACCGCACCGGCGCACGTCGTCGACGTCTTCGGACTGTGCGCGGAGTGCTCCCGGCAGGCGGCGGAGGGCATGCGCGCCTGACGGCCTGCTCGCCGCACCCCCCCTCACGCGACGCGCTCGAACGACGCCAGGTGGTTCTCCGAGCCGGCGCATGGGTCGGAGGTCCCGCCGGCTCCGCCGATCCGGCGACCGCACGGTCTCCGGTGGAATCCCCGGTCAACGCGAAATCCTCCGTCTCGATTCGACAACCCGTCGAACTCGTGGCTACGGTGGAGGACGGTCCGTGAGGACCAGACCGCCCAGTCCGCGCCCCCGGTCGCCGGCGCTCGCACGAGTGCCCGCCGAGGTCGTACGGTTCCCCGCGTGGTGTTCGGCCCGGATGGCCGGACGCGCTGGATTCGGTGTTCGCCGCGGTGCGCAGCAACGCCGCGGCTCGAGCCCGTCTCCCGGATCGCCAGGAACCCGGCCGTGACCCTGAGCACGCTCCTGCCCTCGGCCGAGCACCATGGCCGGCGAACGACGAGCGCGCCTCGGAGTGCCCGCACACATGCCCGAATCCCCCGTTTCCGAGGCGGACGGCGTCGCGACCCCTGACGTCGCCGCGCCGCCCGGCACGAACCCCGACCTCCGCGCCGCCCGCCCCGGTGTCGCTTCCCCCGACGCCGCGGCCGACCCCGCCGCCGCCGTCGCGGCCGCCGCGGCGCGGCACACGCCCCCGGCCCTCGAGGTTCGCGGCCTCACCCGCTTCTTCGGCCGGAAGCCCGGCGAGGCCCTGCAGCGGCTCGCCGAGGGCGCCACGCGCGACGACATCGCGCACCTCGGCACCGCCGCGGTCGTCGACGCCGAGTTCGACGTGCGCCGCGGCGAGATCTTCGTCGTCATGGGCCTCTCCGGCTCGGGCAAGTCGACCCTGATCCGCATGCTCAACGGCCTGCTCGAGCCCACCGCGGGCACGGTCACGGTCATGGGGGAGCGGCTCACCGGCGTCTCCCCGAAGCGCCTGCGCGCCGTCCGCCGCGACCACGTGTCGATGGTCTTCCAGCACTTCGCCCTGCTGCCGCACCGCACCGTGCTCGACAACGCCGCCTACGGCCTCGAGATCCAGGGCGTGCCCGCGCCGGAGCGCCGCGACCGGGCCGCTCGCGTGCTCGACCGCGTCGGGCTCGGCGGCTGGGGCGAGAAGATGCCGTCCGAGCTCTCGGGCGGCATGCAGCAGCGCGTCGGCCTCGCCCGCGCGCTCGCCGCGGACACCGACATCCTGCTCATGGACGAGGCGTTCTCGGCGCTCGACCCGCTCATCCGCCGCGAGATGCAGGAGCAGCTCGTCGAGCTCCAGCAGGAGCTCGGCAAGACCATCGTCTTCATCACGCACGACCTGAACGAGGCGATGTTCCTCGGTGACCGGATCGCGGTCATGCGCGACGGGCGCATCGTGCAGCTCGGCACGGCCGAGGAGATCCTCACCGACCCGGCCGACGACTACGTCGCGCAGTTCGTGCAGGACGTCGACCGCGCGCGCGTGCTCACCGCCGGCAACGTCATGGAGGCGCCGCGCGCGATCGTCTCGTCGAGCGCCGGGCCGCGCGCCGCGCTGCGGGCGATGCGCGACCTGCAGACCTCGACCGTGTTCGTGGTCGCGCCCGGCCGACGCCTGCTGGGCGTCGCGCACGATCGCGAGGTGCTCCGCCTCGTCCAGCGAGGCGAGCGCAGCCTCGACTCGGCGATCCGCGACGACATCGCGACCGTCGGCCCCGACGTGCACCTCGCCGACCTGCTCGGCAGCTCGGTCGAGCAGGAGCTGCCCCTCGCCGTCGTCGACGAGCGGCACCGCCTGCTCGGCGCCGTGCCGCGCGTGACCCTGCTCGCGGCGCTCGGCAACGTCGCGCCGTCGACGGGCGAGATCACGGTCGTCGACCCGCCCGCGACCGTGCCCGTCGAGGTGATCACGGCGACCCTGCACGGCACCGAACCGGCCGCCGAGGAGCCGGCCGCGGAGGAGGCCGCCGCCGCCCCGGCCTCCGCAACCCACCACCCCGCCGCGACCGAGGGGAGCCGCGCATGAACGAGTTCCGCCTGCCCCTGGGCGACGTCGCCGAGGCCGTCATCGACGTGCTGACCGACGCGCTCGGCGCCCTCTTCGACGTCATCCGTGCCGTGTTCGCCGGCTTCTACGACCTCGTCGACGTCATCCTGTCGACCCCGCCGTTCTGGGCCGTGATCCTCGTGATCGCCGCGATCGCCTGGTTCGCGAAGGGCTGGAAGCTCGCCGTCGGCACGGCGGTCGGCCTCCTCGTCATCGTCGGCGTCGACCAGTGGGAGAACGCGATGGACACCCTCGCGCTCGTCCTGGTCTCGAGCGCGATCGCCGTGGTCATCGCGATCCCCCTCGGCATCCTGGCCGCCCGGAACGACGTCGCGAGCCGCGTCATCCGGCCGATCCTCGACTTCATGCAGACGATGCCCGCGTTCGTCTACCTGATCCCGGCGCTCATCCTGTTCCGCGTCGGCGTCGTGCCGGGCATCGTCGCGACGATCGTCTTCGCGATGGCGCCCGGCGTGCGCCTGACGGAGCTCGGCATCCGCGGCGTGGACCGCGAGGTCGTCGAGGCGGGGTACGCGTTCGGCTCGTCGCCGTCGCGCATCCTGCGGCAGATCCAGCTGCCGCTCGCGATGCCGTCGATCATGGCGGGCGTCAACCAGGTGATCATGCTCTCGCTCTCGATGGTCGTCATCGCCGGCATGGTCGGCGCGGGCGGGCTCGGCGGCGACGTCGTGCAGTCGCTCACGCGCATCGACGTCGGCCTCGGCTTCGAGGCGGGCCTGTCGGTCGTGATCCTCGCGATCGTGCTCGACCGCATCACGGGCGCGTTCGGCGGGGGCCGCACCACGCGGTCGTTCCGGTCGAGGCGAGCGGATGCCGCGTCCGCGCGTCGCACGGACGCGTCGCCCGCGACGCCGACGACGGATGCCGCCGCGGCGACCGACCTCGCCGAGACCGACGGCTCCGGCCTCGCGCTGAAGCACTCCGCAGTGAAGTCGCCCGTCGGCTCGAAGTAACCAGACCATCCGGTCACCGCACGGCCGCCCTGCGGCACGGCGGTGCCCGGCATCCCCGGGACGCGGCATCCGTCGCCCCCGGAACCCCGCGCGACCCGCGCGCGGAGCCCCGACACCCGTGCCACAGCACACGGGAGGAAAGGAACACCCTGCAATGACCAAGCGTCACCTGATCTCCGCCCTCGCCCTCGGCGGCGCCGCGGCACTCGCCCTCTCCGGCTGCGCCTCGGGCGCCGGCGCCGAGGGCGACGCCCTCGACAACGGCGACCGGAAGGACGTCACCATCGCCGTGTTCAACGGCTGGGACGAGGGCATCGCCGCCAGTGAGCTCTGGAAGGCCGTGCTCGAGGAGCAGGGCTACGACGTCGAGCTCGAGTACGCCGACGTCGCGCCCGTCTACCAGGGCCTGAGCGACGACGACTACGACGTCGTGCTCGACACCTGGCTGCCCATCACCCACCAGGACTACATCGACGAGTACGGCGACGAGCTCGTCGACCTCGGCGCCTGGAACGAGGACGCCAAGCTCACCATCGCCGTGAACGAGGACGCGCCGGTCGACTCGCTCGACGACCTCGCCGCGAACGCCGACGCGTTCCGCAACCGCCTCGTCGGCATCGAGCCGGGCTCGGGCCTCAGCCGCGTCACGACCGAGAGCGTCATCCCGACCTACGGCCTCGACGGCATGGAGTACCTCACCTCGTCGACGCCGGCCATGCTCGCCGAGCTGACGGCCGCGACCGACGCGGGCGAGAACATCGCCGTGACCCTGTGGCGCCCGCACTGGGCCTACGACGCGTTCCCGATCAAGGACCTCGAGGACCCGGAGGGCATGCTCGGCGACGCCGAGGGCATCCACTCGTTCGGCGGCAAGAGCTTCGAGGAGAACTTCCCCACGCTCTCCGGCTGGCTGAAGGACTTCGAGATGGACAGCGAGCTGCTCTACTCCCTCGAGAACGCGATGTTCAACGAGAACGACACCGACGACTACGGCCCCATCGTGGAGCAGTGGATCGAGGACAACCAGGAGTACGTCGACTCCCTGACCTCCTGAGGTCTCCGGACCCGAGGAGGTCGGCCCGCGCCGAGACGGCGCGATGAGACGAAGAGCGGATGCCGCGGGCGCACGTCGTGCCCGCGGCATCCGTCGTCTCGTCTCGGCTCAGGACGTGCCGCCCGTGCCGGCCGTCCCTCGTCGTTCGGCGCGGCGCGCGGCCCGCGCCGCCTTGAGCTCCGCGTCGGTCTCCGCCATGGACTCCTTCGCCTCGTCGAGGTCGCCCAGCAACGGCCGCACCCAGGCCATCGACGGATTGGTGTCCACGAGCAGCACCCGGACCAGCAGCGTGAGCGGGATGGCGAGGATGGCGCCGACCGGTCCGATGACGAGGGCCCAGAACAGCACCGAGAAGAACGTGATGCCCTGGCTCAGCGAAACCGCGTTGCCGACGACGCGCGGCTGGACCACGGACTGCACGCCGGCGTTCACGATGCCGTAGATCACGACGACCGCGATCACCGTGGGCCACCCGCCGACCAGCCCGCCGAAGATGAGCGGCGGGATGATCGCGATGAAGTAGCCGATGTTCGGGATGAAGCTGCAGAGGAACGAGAGCAGCCCCCAGATGAACGCGCCCGGCACTCCGAGCAGCACCAGCGCGAGCCAGTTGAGGAAGCCCTGCGCCAGTCCGAGCAGCGTCGTCACGACCATGTACCGACGCACGCCGGACGCGTAACCGGCCAGCGCGGTCACCAGCAGCGGGCGGTGCGGCCGCAGCTGCCGGAGGAGGGTCGGGAGGAAGGCGCCGTCCATCGCGAGCAGGAGCAGCATCGTGAAGATGATCACGAGGAGGCTCACCCAGCCCGTCAGCCCTCCGACGAGCCCGCCGACGAACCCGACGAGCACCGACGGGTCGAAGTCCGAGCCGATCGCCGCGATCTGGTCGGCGGTGATGCCGATCGACCCGAGCCAGGCGGCGACATCGCCCAGCCAGTCCTCGATCTGCGGCTCGAACTGCGGCAGGAGCTGCGCGAACTGCCCGAACGCGACGAGCACGGCGTAGCCGAAGGCGAGGAGCAGCAGCAGGACGGCGAGGATGACCGAGCCCGTCGCAAGCCCGCGTGGGACGCCGCGTCGCTCGAGCGCGTCGCGCAGCGGGTGCACGCAGATCGTGAGCACGAGCGCGAAGAACACCGGCGCGAAGATCGGCGCGATCGCCGCGAGCCCGAAGGCGCCGAGCACCGCACCGCCGATGCCCATCAGGATGAATGCATTGCGGTGCACGGGCACCGGAGGCGGCGGCGGGGTCATCGCCGGATCACGCCCCCGACGGCTGCGGATACGCGACGTGCACCCGGTCGATGCGCCCCTCGAAGGCGAAGGGCATCCGGTCGGCGTACTGCCGCGACACGGCGCCGCCGTACGCTCGCCCGATGTCGAGGCAGTCGTTCGCCGAGAACAGCAGCGGCGCGCTCACCGGCACGGTGCCCGACGCCACCTCGCTGCCGTCCACGCGGAGCACGACCTTCAGCGGCCCGCCGGGCCGCGGCTCGACGTACGAGGTCTCGACCTCGAGCGTCACGTCGCCCGCCGGCAGCGGCGACGGCGATGCGATCACCGTGCGCTGCACGAGGAAGAGGTTGTACTCGTAGGTGAGCACGCCGTCGACCAGGAAGCAGGTGAGCCCGCCGCCCGTGCCGCCGAGCTTGTAGAGCACGCCGTCGGCGCGCTCGGGCAGGTGCACGTGCATGGTCACCGTGTTGGGGCGGTTGCCGAGCGCCGGCGCGCAGAACTCGGGCACGCGCACGGTGTCGCCGCTCAGCTCCCACTCCGTGTACGGCGGCGTGATCCGGTCCTCCGGGTGCAGCGCGACCACCCAGAGGCCGCCGCCGATCGGGAGCGCGTCGTTGCGGGCGGCCTCGATCGCGAACAGCTCCTTGAGCTCGGCGAGCTTCTCCGGATGCTGCGCGGCGACGTCGCGGGCCTGGCTCCAGTCGTGCTCGAGGTCGTAGAGCTCCCAGCGGTCCTCGTCGGGCGTCCACGTGCGGATACCGGGAGGCGCGCCGGGTACCCACGGCAGGCGCGGGCCGAGGGCCGATGCCATCCAGCCATCGGCGTAGATCGATCGGCTGCCCATGATCTCGAAGTACTGGGTTCGGCGGCGGCCCGCGGCATCCGCGTCGCCGATCGAGTACGCGAGGCTGATGCCGTCGATCGGGTCCTGCGGGATGCCGTTGACGACCTCGGGATGCGAGATGCCGAGGATCTCGTAGATCGTCGGCACGACGTCGACGACGTGGTGGAACTGCGTGCGCGGCACGGGGTCGGGCTCGATGCGAGCCGGCCACTGCACGAACATCGGGTTGCGCGTGCCGCCGAGGTGCGAGGCCAGGAGCTTCATTCCCTGGTACGGGGACGAGCCGGCCCACGCCCACGCGGCGTGGTACTGGTTGTCGGTGAGGGGGGAACCGAGCACGTCGAGGCCGCCGAGCTCGTCGAGCGCCGCGATGTGCTGGTCGACCGTCGAGGGGATCATGTTCTGCGCGAGCAGCTCGCTGATCGTGCCGTTCTGCCCCTCGCCCGACGAGCCGTTGTCGCCCCAGATGTAGATGATGATCGTGTCGTCGCCGTAGCCGAGCCGCTCGACCTCGTCGACGAGCCGGCCGGCCTGCACGTCGGCGTGCTCGCCGAACCCCGCCGCGACTTCCATCAGGCGGCGCTGGAACGGCTTCTGGTGGTCGGGGATGTCGTCCCATGCGGCCAGGCTCTCCGGCCGCGGCGTGAGCTCGGCGTCCTCCGGGATCCATCCGGCCGCCTTCGCGCCCGCGTGGGCCCGCTCGCGGTACGCGTCCCAGCCGTCGTCGAACGCCCCGGCGTAGCGGTCCGCCCACTCCTTCATGATGTGGTGCGGGCCGTGCAACGCCCCCGTCGCCCAGTACATGAAGAAGGGCTGGTCGGGCTTCAGCGCCTTGTGGTCGCGCAGCCACGACATCGCGTCGTCGGCGATGTCCTCGCTGAGGTGGTAGCCCTCCTCAGGGGACTTCGGCGGCAGCACCGAGGTCGTGTTGCGCACGAGGTTCGGTTCGTACTGGGATGCCTCGCCGGCGAGGAACCCGTAGAAGTACTCGAAGCCGTAGCCGGTCGGCCAGCGGTCGTACGGACCGGCGACCGTCGTCTCCTCGGCGGGCGTGTTGTGCCACTTGCCCCACGCGCCCGTCGAGTAGCCGTACTGGCGCAGCACCTCGGCGAGCGTCGCGCTGCTCTTCGGGATGTGGCCCGAGTAGCCGTCCCAGTCGTTCGCGAGCTCGGCGATCTGGCCGTTCCCGACCCGGTGGTGGTTGCGACCGGTGAGCAGCGACGCACGCGTCGGCGAGCACATCGCCGTCGTGTGGAAGCGGTTGTAGCCGACTCCGCCCGCGCGGATCCGGTCCAGCGTCGGGGTGCGGACCGCGCCGCCCAGCGTCGTGGGGAGTGCGGGCCCGGCGTCGTCGATCAGGATGATGAGGATGTTCGGGGCATCGGCCGGCAGGTGCCGTTCGGGCGGCCGCGGGCTGTAGGTCGACTCCTGCATGGTGCGACCGGCCGTGCTGCCCGATCGCGGCGGCGGGAACGGGAGCGTCCGCGCCGGTGGAAGCGGCGGGCCGATCACGGGATCGCGTGCGTCGTCGGTCATGGTGTCGTCCCCCTCCGCACCGCGCGGACCGGCCGGTCCCGCGGCGACTGCGTCGCCCGGGCGCTCGCGCTCCGCGCTCGACGCCCCGTCGCGGGGCACGATACGTTCGCCCCATCCGCACCCGCATCACGCGAATCGCGTGAACCGGCGGGGCGGCCCGGATCACCTGATTCGGGTGATGCGGACGGGGCGACCGGAGCGTGGACTGTGCGCGTGGACGCCGGTGCGCGACCCGAGGAGGGGTGGTGTCGTGGACTACGCCGAACGATTGCGTCGATTCAGCTTCAACGACCAGCGGATCGACGCCGAGGTCGCGGTCGCGGCGACGCTCGACGACAAGACGCACGCGCTCGCCCGGATCGCCGCGCTCATCGCCGTCGGCGGGGCCGAACCCTCGTTCGGCGCAGAGGCTGATGCCGCGGTCGGGGCCGGGGCCAGCCCCGCGGAGATCGTCGACGTGCTGGCGGTGGTGGCGCCCGTCGTCGGGCTCGCGCGCGTGGTCGATGCGGCGCCGAAGCTCGCGCTCGCGCTCGGCTGCGACATCGGGCTCGTCGCCGGCGACGAGTACTGACCGGGCCGCCGGATCGCGGCGTCGTCGCACGGCCGCGGGGTCAGGCGCCGAGCAGGCCCAGCGCCACCGCCTGCTCGACGGCCTCGCTCCTCGTCGTCACGCGCAGCTTCCGGTAGATCGAGCCGACCTCCGAGCTGACCGTGTTCCGCGAGATGAACAGCCGCCGCCCGATCTCGCTCAGCGTCAGGTGCGTCTGCAGGTAGGGCAGCAGCCGCAGCTCGGCCGGGGTGAGCGGCGTCCCGCCGCCCGCCTGCGGCGCCGAATCGGCACGTCGCCGGAACGCGGCGACCTCGTCGACCAGCCGCCCCATGCGCGGGCGGACGGCGAGCAGCTCGTCGATCTCGCGCAGGAGATGCATCGCGGTCGTGCGTTGGCCGCGCTCGGCGTAGGCCGTCGCGAGCTGGAGCCGCACCTTCACGGCGAGGTAGGGGAGCACGTACGTGCACCCCGCCCGCGCCCGCATGGCCTTGGCGAGCAGCCGCTCCGCCTCCGGCGCGTCGCCCCGATGGAGCGCGAGTCGCGCCGCGACGGCCTGCGCGAGGGCCGCCGTCGGGTAGCCGTCCATGTGGTGGGCGTCGATCGTCGCGAGCGCGGCGGCCGAATGCCGCTCGGCCTCGTCCCGCCGTCCCGCGTCGAGCTCGAGGAGCGCGAGTTCTGGTTCGCTGAGCACCACGGAATCCGCATTGCCCATCACCGTCGCCTGCTCCACCGCCTCGGCGAACGCCGTTCGCGCCTCGTCCGGGCTGCCGGTGAGGAGCCGGGCCATGCCCGCGAGATGGAGGGCCTGGTCCCGCCACGGGCTCCACGCCGGTTCGCTCGCGACCGCGAGCTCCGCGTCCTCGGCGGCGCGCACGGCGCCGTCGGCGAGCATCGCCGCACGTAGCATGGCGCGGGCCGACTCGAACTCGGGCTGCTGGTCGGCGGGGGCGTCGCCGTGCGACGCGCGCTCGACGACATCCGCCCACCGCTCGGCGTCGGCGGGCCGGCCCGTCAGCACGGCCTCCCAAGCCGCGAGCACCGCAAGCGGCGGATACGTCGCGACGGCGTCCTCGCCGAGCTCGGTGAGCCATCGGTTCACGACCGTCACCTGTCCGGCCTGGTAGGTCGGCAGCGAGAGCTCGGCCACGAGGTGGACCGACCGCGCGCGCTCTCCCGCGGCGAGGAGGTGCTCGATCGCCCGCGCGGGAACGCCGTGCTCCAGGTACCAGTCGGCGGCGCGGCGGTGCAGCTCGGGGATCGCGCCGGACTCGGCGTGCTCGAGCTCGGCGAGCAGGAACTCGCGGAAGAGCCCGTGGTACCGGAACCACCCGCGGCGGTGGTCGAGCGGCACGAGGAAGAGCCCGGTCGCCTCGAGCTCGCGCAGCACCGCGCTCGAGTCGGACCGTTCGAGCACGGCGTCGCACAGCGCGCCCGACATCTGCTCGAGGACCGCCGTCCGGCGGAGGAACGTCCGCGACGACTCGGGGAGCCGCCGCACGCACTCCCGGTACAGGTAGTCGGCGACGAACCGGTCGTCCCCGGCGATCGAAGCGCCGTCCCCCGTGTCGCGGGAGATCATCGCCGCGAGCACGAGCCCGACCGGCCACCCCTCGCTCCGCTCCACCAGCACCCCGAGCTCGCGGTCCGTGCGCTCGACGCCGAGGGTGCCGAAGATGACGCGCGCGGCCGCGACATCCGCTCGCAGGTCGGCGGCGCCGATCTCCCAGGTCAGGCCCTCGGCGCGACGCCGTGCCAGGTGCGCCTGCTCGTGCCGGCCCGCGAGCACGACCTGCGATCCGGCGGGGATGCCGGCGAGCGCGACCTCCAGCACATCCTGGCAGGCCGCGGAGTCGACCTCGTGGAGGTCGTCGATGAGGATGACGAACGGGCCCGGCGCCGCCGACAGCGTCGAGGCGAGGAGCGGTGCCGAACGTCCCAGCGGGCCGACGCTCATCCCGCCCATCTCGGAGGCGACGGCGGCGGCGCCGGGGAAGATCCGGCCGAAGGCCGTCGCCACGAGGGCGAGCAGCGCGGCCGGGTCGTCGTCGAACCGATCGAGCGCGACCCAGGCGACGGGCCGCGTCTCGGTCTCGGCCCATTCGGCGAGGAACGTGGTCTTGCCGTACCCGGCCGGCGCGCTGACCCCGACGATCCGCGCCTCGCTCGCGCGCGCCCGGTCGATGAGGCCCTGCCGGCTCGCGTACTCCCCCGGCGGGCGCGGCGCGCTGAGCTTCGTGTCGAGCAGGACCCGGTCCAGCTCGAAAGCAGGCGCGACGGCCTTGCGTGTGTCCCCGACCACGGGACGCATCCTATGGGCCGCCCGCGGCGCGCCTCAAGGAACTCGGTCGGTCGGGCCCCGGCGTCCGGCCGGGACCCGACCCCGGCTCAGGCCCTGGCCGCCTTCAGTTCGCGGCCGTGCACGGTGAGCGCGTAGATCACCAGGATGTCGAGCACGATGATCGTGAGCGACCACCACGGCTGCACCGGCAGCAGGAAGAGCTGGCTCACGGCATTCAGGACCACCAGGATGACGGCGATCACCCGGGCCCACGTCGCGCCGGCGAACAGCGCGAGCGCGACGATGATCAGCAGCGCCCCGCTGATGAGGTGCCACCAGCCCCAGCCCGCGATGTCGAACAGGAACAGGCCGCCTTCCCCGGTGACGAAGTAGGCGCTGTCCGGGCCGATCACGGCCATCAGCCCGTAGATGACGTCGAAGATGCCGGCGGTCAGCAGCACGATGCCCGCGAACCAGCCCCATCCGACCCATCCGGTCGTCTCGGTCTCACTCATCTCGAACCTCTCTCGTCCGGCGTCGTCGCTCGGCCCGATGCCGCGCGTCCCGACGGAACGGTGCCGAAGCTATCGGCGGGCCGCAGGCGGGGACATCACGCAGGTCGCGTGAAAACGGGCGTCCGGCGCCGCCGTCGGCCGATCTCGTCCGGATGGCATCGGCCGACCTCACCCAGATGGGGTGAGGCGATGAGCGTCCGTCCGGCGTACCCTCGGGCTCGGACGGCGGCCGGGGGGCTCGCGGAGCGGGTCGCGTCGCCGGCCGACGCCCGCAGGCGCGGGCGGGAATCCGAACGAGGACGCAGGGGGGACCATGCTTCAGGACGACGCACTCACGCCGACGTTCGCCCGAGCCGGCGAGGCGACGACCGCGAGGGTCACGAGGATCCCGGACGGCTCGATGCTGCCCGAGACCGCGTACCGGATCATCCACGACGAGTCGATGCTCGACGGCAACGCGCGCCTGAACCTCGCCACGTTCGTGACGACGTGGATGGACGAGCACGGCGACCGGCTCTACCACGACGCGTTCGACAAGAACATGATCGACAAGGACGAGTACCCCGCGACGGCGGCGATCGAGGAGTACTGCTGGCGGATCCTCGCCGACCTCTGGAACGCACCTGATCCCGATGACGCGATCGGCACGTCGACCATCGGCTCCTCCGAGGCGTGCATGCTGGGCGGGCTCGCGCTCAAGCGCCGCTGGCAGCACGCCCGCCGGGCGGCCGGCAAGTCCACCGAGACGCCGAACCTCATCATGTCGAGCGCGGTGCAGGTGTGCTGGGAGAAGTTCTGCAACTTCTTCGACATCGAGATGCGCTTCATCCCGACCAGCGACGAGCATCCGCTGATGGACGGCACCGGCCTCGAGGACGTGGTCGACGAGAACACGATCGGCGTCGTCGTGATCATGGGCGTCACCTACACGGGGTCCTATGAGCCCGTCACGAAGGTCGCCGCGAAGCTCGACGAGATCCAGGCGGCCACCGGCCTCGACGTCCCGATCCACGTCGACGGCGCCTCGGGCGCCATGGTCGCGCCGTTCCTGCAGCCCGACCTCGAGTGGGACTTCCGCGTCGAGCGCGTGCAGTCGATCAACACGTCGGGCCACAAGTACGGCCTCGTCTACCCGGGCGTCGGCTGGGTCGTATGGCGGAACACCGCCGCGCTGCCCGAGGACCTCGTGTTCCGGGTGAGCTACCTCGGCGGGTCGATGCCGACCTTCGCGATCAACTTCTCCCGTCCGGGCGCCCAGGTGCTGCTGCAGTACTACCGCTTCCTGCGGCTGGGTCGCGAGGGGTACCGGGCCATCCAGCAGGCATCGCAGGATGTCGCGGTGTTCCTGTCGGGCGAGATCGGCTCGCTCGATGCCTACGAACTGCTCAGCGAGGGCCGCGACATCCCCGTCTTCGCCTGGCGGCAGGCGCCCGGGTACACCGACAAGTGGACGCTGTACCACCTGGCCGAGCGGCTCCGCATCAAGGGATGGCTCGTGCCGGCGTATCCGCTCTCGGGTGACCAGTCCGACCAGACCGTCATGCGCATCGTGTGCCGCAACGGCCTCAGCCACGACCTCGCCGAGGACCTGCTGCGCGACATCCGCGAGGAGACCGAGTTCCTCGACGGCCTCGAGGGGCCGATGCCGCACGAGGGCCTCGTCCAGACCTTCCACCACTGAGCGCGGGGGAGCGACGTGGTCGAGGCGACGCGGCGCGAGGTGCCGACCGTCCGGCGCCTGCGCCGTGAGGCGTGGGGCTTCATCGTCGGCTCGTTCTGCTTCATCGTCGGCGCCGTGCCGAACTACGCGGAATGGGCGGGACCGGTCGGCGTCGGAATCACGTTCTTCGTCGGCTCGATCTTCTTCACGCTCGCCGCGTTCATCCAGTTGAGCCTCAGCGGGCGGCACGTGCCGCGGCGGGGCGTCTCGCGCGCGGACCGCAACGACTGGTGGGCTGCCGCCGTGCAGTTCGTCGGCACGCTCTTCTTCAACTGGAGCACGTTCTGGGCGATGCTCGCGGCGTTCGCCGACCCGGACCGGATGGGCGTCGGCTGGCGGCCCGACGCGTTCGGCTCGATCGCGTTCCTCGTCTCGAGCGGGTTCGCGATGGCGGCGACGAACGAGCGGCACGAGTTGTGGGACACCGACGCCCGCACCTGGCACGGCACGTGGCTCAACATGATCGGCTCGGTGTTCTTCGGCCTGTCGGCGATCGGGGCGTACGTGCTGCCCGACACCGGCACGTACGTGAACCTGCTCTGGGCGAACCTCGGAACGCTCCTCGGCGGCGTCTGCTTCCTCGTCGCGGCGCTGCTGTCGCGCCGGACCATCCCGAAGGGCTGAGCGAGCGGATGCCGCGTGCCGCGCGAGCCGCGGCATCCGCCGTTCCGCACGGCCCGCCGGAATTCGGCCGCGACCGGCCCGTCTGGTAAGCTCGACGTTTGGCTGGGCGCTTCCACCGCCCTGACCGTGGACGAATCCCCTGTATCTCCCGCTCGCGCGGAGGGGATCCGCCTGCAGACAAGAGACCTTGGGAGGGGCCGTCCGGCCCCTCGGTATTGGAGGAAAGACCAATGGCAGCAGTGTGCCAGGTGACCGGAGCCGTCCCCGGCTTCGGCCACAACATCTCGCACTCGCACCGCCGGACGAAGCGCCGCTTCGACCCGAACGTGCAGAAGAAGACCTACTACGTGCCGTCGCTTCGTCGTAACGTCACCCTGAACGTGTCCGCCAAGGGCATCAAGGTGATCGACGCCCGTGGCATCGAGGCCGTCATCAAGGACATCCAGGCTCGTGGGGTGAAGCTCTAATGGCGAAGCAGCAGGACATCCGTCCGATCATCAAGCTCCGTTCGACGGCCGGCACCGGGTACACCTACGTGACCCGCAAGAACCGTCGCAACAACCCCGACCGTCTCGTGCTCAAGAAGTACGACCCCGTGGTGCGCAAGCACGTCGACTTCCGAGAGGAGCGCTAAGACATGGCCAAGAAGAGCAAGATCGCGCGCAACGAGCAGCGCAAGGTGGTCGTCGACCGCTACGCCGCGAAGCGCGCCGAGCTGAAGAAGACGCTCGTCGACCCGAACGCGACCGACGAGGCCCGTGAGGCCGCCCGTGTCGGCCTGCAGAAGCTGCCCCGCAACGCCTCGCCGGTGCGCGTCCGCTCGCGCGACGCCATCGACGGCCGCCCCCGCGGCGTGCTCACGAAGTTCGGCGTCTCGCGCGTCCGCTTCCGTGACATGGCGCACCGCGGCGAGCTGCCCGGCATCACGAAGTCGTCGTGGTAATCCAGTAGCGCTTCCCGAGAGGGGCGTCCCGGTCTCCGGGGCGCCCCTCTCGTCGTCTCCGCGTCGATCGCCGAGCGGGTCGGCGACGGATGCCGCGACATCCGTCAAGCCCCCCTGACAACCTGCCCGAACGGGCCGGAAATCCGCGTGTTTCCGCGGGACTCTGCTACATTCGAGGCGGCCTGAACGGCTACGGGGGCGATCGACACGATCCGTTTCCGTGTTTCCACACGACAGCTGTATCAACAGCGAAGGTCCGAGGAGGACATTCAATGGCTGACAAGTCGCTCAACAAGTCGGAGCTCGTTGCCAAGATCGCCGCGTCGACGGGCCAGAGCCAGACGGCCGTCGACGCCGTGCTCAACGGCTTCTTCGACACCCTCGCCGAGTCGGTCGGCTCGGGCACCAAGGTGTCGATCCCGGGCTGGCTCGCCGTCGAGCGCACCCACCGCGCCGCCCGCACGGGCCGCAACCCGCAGACCGGTGAGACCATCCAGATCGCCGCCGGCAACTCGGTCAAGGTCACCGCGGGCTCGAAGCTCAAGGCCGCCGCGAAGTAACCCGCGCGCGTCCGCAGACGCACTCCGCGACTCCCGAAGGGGCGCCCGGTCCATCCGGTGCGCCCCTTCGTCGTGTCCGGCGGGCCCGCGTCGCGCGCACGGACCGGCTCGCACGCGTGCCGAGACGTCGCGGATGCAGGGTTGAGCCCCCCATCTGCGACGTTTCGATGAACGGAGAGCGCCGCACCGCGCTCCCAGCGGGCTCGCCTAGGCTCGTACGGTGATCCGTTCCGCCCGCGTGCTCGGCCCAGCCGCACTCGTCGCCGTCGCGCTCGCCGTGACGGTCCTGGCGCTCTCGTACGGCGGCGGCGCGGAGCCGTACCCGATCCAAGACCCGGGGCCGGTGGCCCGGTGGGGCGTTCCGATCGCGAAGCTGTTCGTGAACCTGGGCGCCGCCGGCATGATCGGCGCGCTGGTGCTCGCCGTGTGGGCGCTCAGCCCGAAGCGCCGCGAGTTCGACCTCGCGCTCGACGTGGCCGCGGCATCCGCTGCCGTGCTGACCGTCGCGAGCGCCGCGACCGGCGTGCTGACCTTCATGCTCGTCACCGGTGCCGAGTTCTCGTTCGGCGATCGCTTCGGCCAGCAGCTCGGGCAGTTCGCGACGTCGATCGAGCTCGGCCAGGCGTGGCTCACCACGACGCTCATCGCGGCGGCCGTCACGGTGCTGTGCTTCGCGGTCCGCAACCACACCGCGCTCGTGTTCGTCGCCGGGCTCGCGGTCGTCGCGCTCGTGCCCATGGCGCAGCAGGGCCACGCGGCCGGCGCGACCGGCCACAACGAGGCCATCACGGCGCTCGGGCTCCACCTCGTCTTCGCCGCAGCCTGGCTCGGCGGACTCCTGACGATCGTGCTGCTGAAGCCGGCGCTCGACGGCCAGCGCCTCGGCGTCGTGCTCTCGCGGTACTCGACGGTCGCGCTCGTCGCGTTCATCGTCGTCGCGGTCTCCGGGTACGCGAGCGCCGCGCTCCGCATCGGCACGTGGGACCAGCTCGCGACGCAGTACGGCGTGCTCGTCGTGGCCAAGGTCGCCGCGCTCATCGCGCTGGGCGTGTTCGGCGCCGCGCAGCGGCGGGTCATGATCGGGCGGATGCTGCGCGCCGACGCCGCACCGACGAAGCGCGGATCGTCGTCGAACCGCACCTTCTGGCTGCTCGTCGTCGTCGAGCTCGCGTTCATGGGCATCGCCTCGGGCGTGGCCGCCGCGCTCGCGCGGACCGCGACGCCGGTGAACGAGGACGTCTCGGGCGGGCTCGCGCGCACGCCCGCCGAGATCCTCACGGGCGAGCCGCTGCCGCTCGCGCCCGACACCCTCCGCTACTTCACCGAGTGGAGCCCCGACCTGCTGTGGCTCATCGCGTGCGGCTTCGGCATCTTCTTCTACGCGGCCGGCGTCGTCCGCCTCCATCGCCGCGGCGACCGCTGGCCGATCTACCGCACCGTGCTGTGGATCGCGGGCCTGCTGCTCCTCGCCTGGATCACGAGCGGCGGCGTCGCCGCGTACGAGCAGTACCTCTTCTCGGCGCACATGCTCGGCCACATGGCGCTGACGATGGCGGTGCCGGTGCTGCTCGTCCCGGGTGCGCCCGTGACGCTCGCGGCACGAGCCATCCGCCCCAGGAAGGACGGCAGCCGCGGCGGCCGCGAGTGGATCCTGCTCGCGGTCCACTCGAGGTTCGCGTCGATCATCGCGAACCCGATCGTCGCGGCCGTGCTCTTCGCCGGGTCGCTCTGGGTGTTCTACTACTCGCCGCTGTTCCGCTGGTCGATGGAGGACCACATCGGGCACGAGTGGATGATCACCCACTTCCTCATCACGGGATACCTCTTCGTGCAGTCGCTCATCGGCATCGACCCGGTGCCGTACCGGCTGCCGTACCCGTTCCGACTGCTGCTGCTGCTCGGCACCATGGCCTTCCACGCGTTCTTCGGCCTCGCGATCATGATGGGCACCGGGCTGATGCTCGCCGACTGGTACGGCGCGATGGGCTGGGGCACCGACGCGCTCGCCGACCAGCAGGTCGGCGGCGGCATCGCCTGGTCGATCGGCGAGATCCCGACGGTCGCGCTCGCGATCACGGTCGCCGTGCAGTGGTCGCGCTCCGATGCCAAGGAGTCGAAGCGCCGCGACCGGCACGCCGACCGCACGGGCGACGCGGAGCTCGAGGAGTACAACGCGCGGCTCGCGGCCCTCGCGGAGCGCGACGGGGTGCGCTGAACCCGGCGCACGGCCGGCGCCGCACCGCACGCCCCGCCGCGCCGACGCCACCGCCGCCCGGGCGCACGCCCGGCGCGTCAGCGCAGCTGGATCGAGATCGACCCGTCCGGCCGCACCGTCGCGTCGAGCGCGAGCGTGAACGACTCGTCCTGTTCGAGCGTGGAGAACGTGCCGTCGAAGAGCGACTGCACCTCGACCGAGATGTGGGCGAGCCCGGGAGTGGGCGGCATCTCGAACGTCGTGTCACCGGGGACCAGAGTGACCACCGGCGACTCGAGGATGGTCCACACGGGCTCGCCCACGATGCGGTCGTCGACGACGACGCCGAACGGGCACCCGGCCGGCTGCAGCACGGGCTGGCTCGCGCACTGGTCGACGAGGTACTCGTCGACCTTCACCTGCACGCGCTCGATGAAGGCCTCGGTCGGCAGCGAGTCGACCGTGACCGGGGTCCTCGCGCCGGGCTCGGCGATGACCTGCGCGGGCGGCGCCTCGAGGAGCGTCGACTGGTACGCGAATTCGTACACGGCCGGGGCGATCGCGAGGTACGGCGCCGTCTGCGAGAACGCCGTCAGCTCGTCGCCGGTCTTCGTCGCGCGCGCGTCGAGGGTGAGCGAGCCGACGGTGAACAGCGGGCTCTGGGCCGCGGTCACGTCGATCACGGCGAGCGGGCTCGTTGCGAACTCCCAGCGGTGCAGCAGGCCGTAGAGCGGTTCGATGGGGCTGACCTCGAACGCGGTCTGCACGATGGCCGTGTCGAGCCGGTAGCTCACGGTCACGGTGTGGTCGCCGTCGTCGTGGGCCTCGTCGGAGATGACGCGCACGTCCTCCGGACCGGAGTCGACGACGTGGGAGCGGAGCATCGCGGTCGAGATGTCGGCGGGCAGGCCGGCGCCGGCGAGGTCGCCCTGGTCGAGTCGCACGCCCGGCGTCGCCGCGGCGCTCACGATGTCGTCGCGCGCGATGGCGTCGAGGTAGCGCTCCACGAACGCCGGCGCGCCGTACAGGCTCTGGTTGAGGCCGCCGAGCGCGGCGAGGAACCCCCCGATGAGCATGACCGCGAGACCTGTCCACCCGATGATGGCGACGGGCGACAGGGGTCCCTCACGGCGGCCCGAGCTCCCCACCCGGCAAGTCTAGACAGCGGCATGTGACGGTCCGGTTTCTCCACAACGCCGAATGACGAAACGACGGATGCCGCGACCGCGGGCCGAGCCGCAGGATCGCGGTCTACAGTGAAGACGCCCGCCCGCGGCATCCGCCCCTCGAAGCGGCCCGCGCGAGCGCCGGCCGAACCCGTCGACACCGCGAACCGAAGGCGCCACCGTGCAGCACGTGACCCTCACCGCCGAGCAGCAGGCGGTCTTCCGGGCGATCGAGCACACGCGCGAGCACGTGTTCGTCACCGGCCGCGCCGGCACGGGCAAGTCGACGCTGCTGAACCACCTGAACTGGAACACGTCGAAGCAGATCGTGATCTGCGCGCCGACCGGCGTCGCGGCCCTCAACGTCGGCGGGCAGACCATCCACTCGCTCTTCCGGCTCCCGATCGGCGTCATCGCCGACCACGAGATCGACCAGAACGACGCGGTCCGCAAGATCCTCAACGCGATGGACACGCTCGTCGTCGACGAAGTCTCGATGGTGAACGCCGACCTGATGGACGCCATGGACCGCTCGCTGCGGCAGGCGCGCCAACGGCCGCACGAGCCGTTCGGGGGAGTGCAGGTCGTGCTGTTCGGCGATCCGTACCAGCTGGCGCCCGTGCCGGGGTCTGGCGACGAACGACGGTACTTCGCCGACACGTACCGGTCGATGTGGTTCTTCGACGCCAAGGTCTGGAGCGAGGCCGACCTGCGGATCTACGAGCTCGGGGAGATCCACCGGCAGCACGACGACGCGTTCAAGCACATGCTCAACGCGGTGCGCCACGGGATGGTCACGGCCGAGATCGCCGGCGTGCTGAACGATACGGGGGCGCGGCGGCCACTGCCGGAGCACGGCGCGATCACGCTCGCCACCACGAACGAGACGGTCAACCGGATCAACCGCGCGGCGCTGCACCGACTGCCCGGGCACTCGATCGCGAACGAGGCCGACGTGAACGGCGAGTTCGGCGGCCGCGGCTACCCGGCCGACGAGCGGCTGGAGCTGAAGGTCGGCGCGCAGGTCATGTTCCTGCGCAACGACACCGGCGGCTGGGGCGAGGCGCCGCGCTGGGTGAACGGCACGATCGGCACGGTCACGTCGCTCGAGCGCGAGGTGCGCGTCGAGGTCGACGGCGAGGAGCACGAGGTCGAGCCGGCGACGTGGGAGAAGTACCGGTACTCGTGGGATCCGGTCGCGAAGAAGCTCGCGCGCGACGTCGTCGCGGAGTTCACGCAGTTCCCGTTGCGGCTGGCGTGGGCGGTCACGATCCACAAGTCGCAGGGCGCCAGCTACGACACCGCGATCGTCGACCTCGGGTCGCGGGTGTTCAGCCCCGGGCAGACCTACGTCGCGCTCTCGCGGCTCACGAGTCTGGAGGGCCTGTACCTCGCCCGCCCGCTCGTGCCGCGCGACATCATCGTGGACCGCGACGTCGAACGGTTCATGTCGGGCGCGAGCCGCGACCTCGGCACGGCCGACGAACTGCCGGCCTGAGCGGCGGTCGCGGTGCGGTCGCGGCCGTTCGGTCGGCGGTCGCCGCCGTCCGGTCGCCGCCGCCGGCCTTCGGTTCACCGGAACATCCGCGATGCACAGGAGCCCGGTGCGGGTCCCGTCCTGCGGATCGCGGATCCTCCTCCGAAGGGGAGCGACCGGGGGCGTCATCGCCACGCGCCCCCGGCCGCGGTCGGTGGGATCAGTGGTGGTCCGTGTGGTCCGTGCGGCCGGTGCGGCCGGTCGGGTCGACCGGCGCGTCGATCGTGCCGTGCTCGCCGTGCGGCACGGCGGAGCGTCCGGCCTCGGTGGCGGCGAGGGCCGGCGTGGCGAGCGCCGAGACGAGGGCGGCGCCGATCGCGAGGCCCGCGAGCGAGCGCCGGGCCTCGGCGGCGGGGGAGGGGCGTGCCGGTCGGCGACAGGCGACCGCGGCGCGATCGCCGGCGGATGCCTCCGGCTTCGCCGTCACCGCACGCCCACGTCGTGCGGCGGGCGCGACGGACAGTGCGACCGCCGCGAGGAACACGCAGGCCGTCGCGAGCGGGAGGCCCGGGACGTCCGACATCGAACCGGACGCCACGGCCGCACCCGCCAGCAGCAGCGCGGCGACCGACGCCGCGAGCGTGGCGGGCGGGGCGAGCGGGCGGCCCGCGCGGAGGGACAGGACGCCCCAGCCGAGCGCGGCGACGCCGAGCCCGGCCAGGACGACCCGCGGTGCACCCCCGGCACCGGCGGCGAGGGCCGTGCCGACCAGGCCGCCGCCGAGGGCGGCGAGCATGGGCCAGGTCCGGGTCATCGTCGCCGGTGCGTGCATGGCCGGCCCCCTACGCCGTGGCCACGCGTGCGGAGCGCTCGGCGCCGACGCCCACGCCGAGCAGCACGATCGCGCTGGCCAGGTGCAGGAAGTGGTCGGGCGTGTTGAGCGCGAGGATGTTCGCCGGCGTGCCGGCGATGAAGAAGCCGACGACGCCGAGCAGCAGGTACGCGGCGCCGACGACGGCGTTCACGGCCTTCGCGGCGGCGACGTTCGACAGGCCGGCGATGAGCAGCGCAGCGCCGATCGCAAGGTGGGCGATGTTGTGCAGCGGGTTGACGGCGAACACGCCGAGCAGCAGGCCGCCCTCGGTGGCGATGAATCCGACGCCGCCGGTGACGGCGAAGCCGAGCAGGCCCACCAGGACGTAGACCGCGCCGAACACGGTCGCGGCGATGCGGTTGGGTGAGTTCTTCATGGCGATGCCTCCTTGTCGTCGCGCGGCGGTCGCCGTGCTGGAAGGGATTCGGCGCGCTCCGGCGCGCGGTTCGGATCCCGTCGGGCGACCGCTCGCCGCATGCCGCCGGGGGACAGGAGGCGCCGCCCGCCGCCCGGAGTGCCGGGCGGGTCGCGGGGCGACAGGCGGTCGCGCGGCGCGACCGGGTTACAATCGCAGCGGACACACGGCGGGGGGCGTAGTGGCTGCAGGTACAGGGCGGATGCGTCGGCTGGTCGCCGCGACGCTGGCGTCGGCGTTCGCGCTGGCGAGCCTCGCCGCCTGCACCGGAGCCGAGGATCCCGCCGCCGACTTCGCCCAGGTCGAGGCGACCTTCGACGGCGACGTCACGGAGCAGCTCGAGGCCACCCTCGCCGAGGCCGTCCGCCTCAGCGGGTCGAGCGGTGCGGTCGCCGGCGTCTGGGCGCCCTGGGCCGGCAGCTGGACGACCGGGACGGGCACGGTCGACTTCGGCGACGGCGCGGCCGAGGTCACCGCGGCCACGCAGTTCCAGCTCGCCGACGGGACCGGACAGCTCACCTGCGCGATCATGCTCCGGCTCGTCGACGCGGGGATCGTCGAACTCGACGAGCCGGTCGACGAGCTGGTCCGCGGCATCCCCGGACTCGACGGGATCACGCTCGAGCAGCTGTGCCGCAACCGCTCGGGCATCGCCGACTACTACGCGCCGCTGCGCGCGCACTTCGTGAAGAACCCCGAGCGCATCTGGCCCGCGAACGAGCTGATCGCGAGCGGCCTCGCCTCGGGCCGGAAGGGCGCGCCCGGCGAGACGTGGGCGGAGTCGCGCACGGGCATCCTGCTCCTGACGGCCGCGCTCGAGGAGCGGACCGGGAAGTCGTGGTCGGAGCTCGCCGAGGAGTACGTGCTCGGGCCGCTCGAGCTCGAGTCGACGACCCTGCCCTCGGCGTCGAGCACGACGTACCGCGGCGCGCTCGGCGGCTACGCCGCGGCCTACTCGGGCGGCACGCCCGCGTGCGACGCGATCGTCGACGTGTCGGAGCGCTCGAGCTCCATCGGCGGCACGGCCTCGGGCGCGCGCACGACGCTGACCGACGCCAAGGCCATCAGCGAGTCCTACGCCACCGGGGCGATGTTCACGGAGCCCACCGCGCGCGACGCCTGGACGCTCCTGCCGCTCGGCGGCGACGCGCCCGGGTGGCAGGCCCAGGGCATCGGCGCCCAGCAGTACGGGCCGCTGCGCGGGGTCGCCGGCGAGTCGACCGGCGCGCTCTCCGCGATGTTCACCGACCCCGCGACGGGCCTCACCGTCGTCCTCGCGCTGAACAACTCGACGGGCGGCGAGCGGCTCGTCCGCGAGGCGGCGTTCGCCCTCGCCTCCATCGCGTCGAAGGCCGCGCCCGTCGAGGGTCGCGACCGTCCGCTCGTCGAGCTGCCATGGTCGCTCGAGCAGGCGACGCAGCGCATGACGGATGCCGCGGCCTGCCCGCTCCCGGCGGAAACCGAGGAATGAGACCTTCGACCCATCGCGCGGAACCGCCCGGGTCCAGAATGGCGCCGACGCGGAGCGGGCTCCGCACCGGGGGGAGGCGTTCGCATGTGCCGATGGCTGGCGTACTCGGGTGAGCCGCTGAGGACCTCCGCGGTCCTGCTCGACTCGACCCACTCGCTCGTCGCGCAGTCGCTCGACTCGCCGCTCGGCGCCGAGACGGTGAACGGCGACGGCTTCGGGATCGGCTGGTACCCGCCCGGCGCGGTGGCCGGGAGCATCCCGGCGGTCTTCCACAGCACCGAGCCGGCGTGGAACGACGAGAACGTGCGCGAGCTCGCCCGGGCGATCGAGAGCCCGCTGTTCTTCAGCCACGTCCGGGCCGCCGCCGGGCCGCCGATCCAGCGCACGAACTGCCATCCGTTCCGCTGGGAGAACTGGCTGTTCATGCACAACGGCTTCCTGGGCGACTTCGCGAAGGTCAAGCGCGACCTCACGTTCGCGGTCGACCCGTCGCTGTACCCGCAGGTGAAGGGGACCACCGACTCGGAGGTGCTCTTCCACCTCGCGATCACGAACGGGCTGGTGGACGACCCGGTCGCGGCGCTCCGCGCGACGGTCGACCTCGTCGAGCGCGTCGGCCGCGACCACGGCATCCTGTTCCCGATGCAGGGCACGATCGCGGTGGCCGACGGCGCCACGATCTGGGCGCTGCGGTACTCCAGCCAGGGCCGGTCGCGCACGCTCTTCCACTCGGTCGACATCCCCACGATCCGCGAGATGTACCCGGATGCCGAGCGGCTGGAGCACTTCGGCGAGCACGCCCATGTCGTGGTCTCCGAGCCGTTGAACGACCTGCCGGGAATCTTCGTCGAGGTCCCGGAGTCCACCATCGCGGTCCTCGATCGAGAGGGATACCACCATGAGCCCTTCCGAAGCGCAGCCTGACCCCGGAGCGGAGGGCGCGCCGCCCGCCGACGGAACGTCCGCCGCGCCGCCGAAGAGCTCATGGGTCGTGGTCGCCGCGCTCTCGGCCGCGCAGTTCGTGATGGTGCTGGACAGCACGGTGATGAACGTCTCGATCACCCAGGTCGTCGAGGACCTCGACACGACCGTGTCGGCCATGCAGGCCGCGATCACGTTCTACACGCTCACGATGGCGGCGCTCATGCTCGTCGGCGCGAAGCTCGGCGACGTGTGGGGGCGGCTGCGCGCGTTCGTGATCGGCGCGATCATCTACGCGATCGGGTCGCTCACGACGGCGCTCAGTCCGAACATCGTGGTGCTCTTCACGGGGTGGAGCGTCGTCGAGGGCGTCGGCGCCGTCCTCGTCATCCCCGCGATCGCCGCGCTCATCGCCGACAACTACGAGGGCCGGGCCCGGGTCACGGCCTACGCCATGATCGGGGCGGCCTCCGGTGCCGCGGTCGCCGCCGGACCCCTCATCGGCGGGTTCCTCACGACGTACGCGTCGTGGCGGTACGTGTTCATCGGCGAGGTGGTCGTGATGGCGGTCGTCGTGCTCTTCTCGCGGCGCATCGTCGACCGTCACGCGCCCGCGAGGCTGCGCATCGACCCGCTCAGCGTGGCGCTCTCCTCCGCGGGCCTCATCGCGATCGTGCTCGGCATGCTGCAGAGCAAGACGTGGGGCTGGATCATCCCGCTGGACTCGCCGGAGGTGAACGGCGTGCCGATCGAGCCGCTCGGCATCTCGCTCACGACCTGGCTGATCCTCCTCGGCGGGGTGCTGCTCGCCTGGTTCGCGGGGCGGCAGCGCCGGCTGATCGAGCGCGGGCGCGAGCCGTTCCTCGATGTCTCGCTCCTCCGCATCGACCGCCTGCGGAGCGGGCTCGCGGCGCTCGGCGCGCAGTACGCGGTGACGGCGGGCCTCTTCTTCATGGTGCCCGTCTACCTCCAGATGACCCTCGGGCTCGACGCGCTGCAGACCGGCATCCGGATCTTCCCGCTCTCGGTCTCGCTCATCGTCTTCTCGTTCGCCGGCACGCGGCTGTCGCGCGTGTGGTCGCCGCGTCGGATCGTCCGCGTCGGACAGGTCGTGCTGGTGGGGTCGGCCGTGCTCCTGCTCGCGTCGGTCGACGAGGAGCTCCGCCACGTCGCGTTCAGCATCGGGATGTTCATCGCGGGCGCCGCCCTCGGCCTCCTCGCCTCGCAGCTCGGCAACGTGAACATGTCGAGTGTCGGGCCCGAGAAGTCGAGCGAGGTCGGCGGCATGCAGGGCGTGTTCCAGAACCTCGGCTCGTCGCTCGGCACCGCGCTCATCGGCTCGGTGCTGATCGGCGCGCTCGCGACGTCCTTCGCCGGCGGGGTCGCCACGAGCGAACTGCCCGCCGACGTGCGGGAGGCCGTGGCCGAGGCGACGTCCGGCGGCGTCGACCTGGTGCCCGCGTCGGCGGTGGAGGGGATCGCCGAGGATGCGGGCCTCGGCTCGGCCGACGCGGAGACGCTCGCCGAGACCTACCGCCAGGCGCAGCTGCAGTCGCTCCGGGTCGCATTCGTCGGCCTCATCGGGATCGCCCTGCTCGCGCTGCTCTTCTCTCGCGGCATCCCCGACGTCGTCGAGGGATCGACCGCGGCGGGGCGCCGGACGCCGAAGCGCGGGGAGGGCGGACTCGGCGACGCACCCGGGCCCGACGGCTCCGGCGATCCCGACGCCGGAAGCCCGATCGACGTCGTCGCGGAGGAGAAGCCATGAGCACCACGGTGGGGTTCGACGGGCGTCCGACCGGCCCCGACGCCGACCCCGGCCCGCATCCGACCGGGATCGAGGAACTCGCGCCCCGCGACGACTTCGGCGCCCGCGCCTCGGCGGGGCGCGCCGCCCGCGCGCGTGCGCCGCGCAGCTCCCACGCCGGCTGGACGCCGCCGCCCGACCGGGCCGACCCGGTCGCGCTGCTCGAGGAGCAGGCGACGACGCGCGTGCCCGAGCTCGTGCCGATCCGCTATGCGCGGATGGGACGCACGCCCTTCGACTTCTTCCGCGGCGCCGCGCTGATCATGGCGGCCGACCTGGCGTCGACGCCCGACTCGGGGATCACGGTGCAGATCTGCGGCGACGCGCACCTGTCGAACTTCGGCGTGTTCGCCTCGCCCGAGCGCGACCTGGTCTTCGACATCAACGACTTCGACGAGACCCTGCCCGGCCCGTGGGAGTGGGACGTCAAGCGACTCGCGGCGAGCCTCGAGGTCGCCGGACGCCACCGCGGCTTCACGGTCGAGGAGCGCCGCGGGATCGTCCAGGGCGCCGTCCGGGCCTACCGCGACCGGATGCGCCGCTCGGCCCGTGCGCGAGTGCTCGACGCATGGTACGACCGGCTCGACGCCGACGAGATCCGCCTGCGCCTGCGGCGCGAGCGGGAGGCGAACCGCGTGGGCAAGGCCCAGGTCAAGCGCACCGAGGCGGTGCTCGCGAAGTCGCGCACGCGCGACAGCGTCCGCGCCTTCTCGAAGCTCGTCTCGATCGAGGGCGGGCGGATGCGGATCACGCCCGACCCGCCGCTGATCGTCCCCGTCGAGGACCTCGTCGAGCGCGGACTCGAGGGCGAGGACGTGCCGCGGATCATGCGCGGCATCCTGCGGCAGTACCGCACGACGTTGCGGCTGCCGCGGCATCCGCTCGAGGAGTTCGAGTACGTGCACATGGCACGGAAGGTCGTCGGCGTCGGCAGCGTCGGCACCCGGGCCTGGATCGTGCTGCTGCGCGGACGCGGCGACGACGACCCGCTCATCCTCCAGGCCAAGGAGGCCGAGGCGTCGGTCCTCGAGCGCTTCCTGCCGGCGAGCCGGTACGACCAGCACGGCGAGCGCGTCGTGCAGGGCCAGCGGCTCATGCAGGCCGCGAGCGACCTGTTCCTCGGCTGGCAGCGGGTGGTCGGCGTCGACGGCGTGGAGCGCGACTTCTACATCCGCCAGCTGCACGACTGGAAGGGCTCGGCCGACATCGAGCTCATGCAGGCGCCCGGCGCGGTGCTCTACGCGGAGGCGTGCGGGGAGACCCTCGCGCGTGCGCACGCCCGCGCCGGCGACCGGGTCGCGATCGCGGAGTACCTCGGCGCGTCCGACCGCTTCGACCGCGCGATCGCCGACTTCGCGTCGGACTACGCCGACCAGAACGACCGCGACTTCGCCGCGTTCACCGCGGCCGTGGCGTCCGGTCGCCTGCCCGTCGCCGACCGGTTCTGAGCCGGGCCCGCTTGCCGGGCGGATGCCGCGGGGCGACGCGCACCGCACGGAGGCTGCGGCATCCGCCCCGCCCTTGGTAGCGTTCAGGGGTTCGGGTCGCGGCGACGGTGCCGCGGCCGCAGGCGACGGGCCATGGGGAGGCGCGAATGTCGGCAACCGCAGGCGAGCACGCGACGCAGCCGCGCGAGCAGTGGACGGGCCAGGTCGGCTTCATCCTGTCGGCGATCGGGTCGGCGGTGGGGCTCGGCAACATCTGGCGGTTCCCGGGCGTGGCGTACGAGAACGGCGGCGGCGCGTTCCTCATCCCGTACCTCGTGGCGCTCGTGACGGCGGGCATCCCGATCCTGTTCCTCGACTACGCCCTCGGACACCGCTTCCGAGGTTCGGCGCCGACGGCGTTCCGGCGGCTCGGCGGCGGCCGACTGAAGTGGCTCGAGAGCCTCGGCTGGTTCCAGGTCGCGATCTGCTTCGTGATCGCGCTGTACTACACGGTGGTCATCGCGTGGGCCGCGAGCTACTTCGTGTTCTCGTTCGACCTCCGGTGGGGCGACGACACCGCGGGCTTCCTGACGGGCGACTACCTGCAGGTCGGCGACCCGGGCCTGTCGTTCGTGTTCGTGCCGGGCGTGCTCATCCCGCTCGTGCTCATCTGGGTGGCCGCGATCGTGGTCCTCGCGTTCGGCGTCGCCCGCGGCGTGCAGCGCATCAACGTGATCTTCCTGCCGCTGCTCGTGGTCGCCTTCGCGGCGCTCGTCGTGCGCGCGCTGTTCCTCGACGGCGCGGCCGACGGCCTGAACGCGCTGTTCACGCCCGACTTCTCGGCGCTCGGCGATCCGAACGTGTGGATCGCGGCGTACAGCCAGATCTTCTTCTCGCTCTCGATCGCGTTCGGCATCATGATCACCTACGCCTCCTACCGGAAGCGCCGCGCCAACCTCACCACCCCGGGCCTCGTCGTCGCGTTCGCGAACTCGTCGTTCGAGATCCTCGCCGGCATCGGCGTGTTCGCCACGCTCGGGTTCTTCGCCTTCGAGCAGGGGGTGGATGTCGCCGAGCTGGAGGGACTCACCGGCGTCGGGTTGTCGTTCATCACGTTCCCGGCGATCGTGTCGCAGATGCCGGGCGGCCCGATCTTCGGCGTGCTGTTCTTCGGCTCGCTCGCGATGGCGGGGTTCACCTCGCTGCTGTCGGTGCTGCAGGTGGTCTCCGCCGGGTTCCAGGAGAAGTTCGGGCTCTCGCCGCGCCAGGCGGCGGCCCGGGTCGGCATCGTCGCGATGGTGCTCTCGGTGCTGCTCTTCTCGACGACCACGGGCCTCATCGCCCTCGACACGGTCGACAACTGGGCGAACAACATCGGCATCGTGGCATCCGCCGTGCTCACCGGGATCTTCGCCTTCTGGGTGCTCCGCAAGGGGCACGAGCTCAGGTACCACCTGAACGCCGTGTCGACGTTCCGCGTCGGCGGCGTCTGGACGCTGCTCGCGGGCGTGCTGGCGCCGGTCATCCTCGGCTACATGCTGATCTCGCGGATCGTCTCGCTCGTGGTCGAGGGCTACGGGGGCTACCCCGAGTGGTACCTCCTCGCGGTCGGCTGGGGCACGGTGCTGGTGATCCTCGTCATGGCGCTCGGGTTGACGGCCATCCGCTGGCGACGCAGTCCCGACGGGTTCCGGCCGTGGCCGCCGCTGCCGGACGCGCCCGCGCGGGCTGATACCGCCGCGACGACGGAGGGGGGCCGGTCATGACCGGGACGGCGATCTTCTTCCTCGTGCTCGCCATCGTGCTGGTGTGGGGCGGGTTCACGGTGAGCGTGCTGGCGCTCAGCCGGAAGCCCGACCGGCACGACTTCCCGCCCGGCGGCGAGGACGACCACCGCGAGGACATCGGGCCGGTCGAGCGGGACACGTAGGCGCGGGGGGCGCAACCCCCTGAGCCGCGGCGCCTGCTCGCGGCATACTGTGGACACCCCCGCGGGTGCGGTGGGCCGAGAGGAGGTGCGCCGTGGCCGAATCGGAGACGAAGGCCGAGGCCGAGAAGCCGGGCCGCTGGGCGCGGTTCCACGAGCGGTTCATCGTCGAGGAACGGGTGCTGTCCTCGCGGGCCAGACGCAACCTGTACGTGACGGCGGCCGCGCTCGTCGTCGTGGGCCTCACCGGGTTCTTCGTGGTGCTCGACTCGATCCTCGAGTCCGACGACCTCTCGTACATCGACGAGCCGGTCGAGACGTGGCTGGACTCGGGTCGCGACGACTGGCTGACGACGTTCATGATCGTCCTGGCGATCGTGTTCGGGCCGATCGCGATGCCCATCATCATCCTCGTGACGACCGTGGCCTGGGGCGTCTTCGCCAAGCACGCCTGGCGGCCGCTGCTGCTCGCCGGCGGGATGATCCTCGGCGTGATCACGGTGCAGCTGCTCGCGCCGCTCATCGCGCGCGATCGGCCGCCGGCCGACGAGATGCTCTTCGGGTACGACCCGACCTCGTCGTTCCCGTCGGGGCACGTGATGGGCGTGGCCGACTTCCTCTTCATCGGCACGTACCTCGTCTTCTCGAGGCATCGACGGCCCGTCGTCACGACGCTCGCCTTCGTCACGGCCACCGCGATCGTGCTGCTCACCGCCGCGTGCCGGATCTACCTCGGCTACCACTGGGCGACCGATGCGCTCGGTTCGATCTTCCTCTCGCTGGTGGTGCTCGGCCTCGTGATCGCGGTCGACACGTGGCGCACCGTTCGCGTCGGCACGGCGGAGCAGATCGCCGAGTCGGACCGGCGACCCGAGATGTGGGGTCGCGATGAGCGCGGATGACGCCGAGGCGACGCCCGGCGCGGGTGCGGACCACTCCGGTCACTCGCACGCCCCGGCCCCGTTGCGGGTCAGCCGTCGGCCGTGGCTCGTGGCGGGCATCATCGCGCTCGTCGCGGTCGGGCTCGTCGGCGTCGTGATCGTCTACTCCGAGCGGCAGGCGTTCGGCTTCGAGGTCGACCTGATGACCGCGCTCGCGGCGGCGAGGACGCCCGCCGTGACCACGGTCGCACTCGCCCTCGACGTGCTCGGCGGCGGACTGCTGTCGAACGTCGTCTTCCCGATCGTCATCGCGGCCGCGCTGCTCGTCTGGCGCCGCCCGTGGGCGGCGCTCTACTTCGGCGTCGCGGCGCTCGCGAGCGCGGGGGTGACGAGGCTCGTGAAGGTGACGGTCGGCCGCGTCCGGCCGGAGGACATCCTCGTCCATCCCGACTTCGGCTCCTTCCCATCCGGGCACAGCTCGGCGGCGGCGCTCATCGCGACCGCGCTGGGCCTGATCTTCATGCGCACCTGGGTGTGGGTCGCGGGCATCGCGTGGACCGTCCTCATGATGCTGAGCCGCATGTACCTCGGCGCGCACTGGCTGAGCGACACCGTCGGCGGTGCGCTCGTCGGCGCGGGCGCCGCGCTCGTCGTCTGGGCGCCGTTCGCCTACCGGCTCTATCGCGAGAACCGATTGCCGCACCAGCCGATCTGGCGGCCCGCGGAGCCTGCTGCGACGAGCTGACGGATCGGGCGCGCCGCCGCTCGCCGAAGGTCGCGGCATCCGCCATCATCGGAACCGGAGGCCGGATGGGCGCGAGCGAGGATCGGGAGCGGCGACGGATGCCGCGGCGCATGCCGCGCTGGCTGCCGCCGGGCGTCGAGGCGGCCCGGAACTACCGGCGCGACTGGCTGGTGCCCGACCTGCGGGCCGGCATCGTCGTCACCGCACTGCTCATCCCCGCGGGCATGGGCTACGCGAGGGTCGCGGGCCTACCGCCGGAGACGGGCCTCTACGCGACCATCGTGCCGCTCCTCGCGTACGCCGTGTTCGGGCCGAGCCGCATCCTCGTGCTCGGCCCCGACTCGGCGCTCGCGCCGATCATCGCCGCGGCGATCCTGCCGCTCGCGGTCGGCGACGACGAGCGGGCGGTCGCGCTCGCCGGGTTGCTCGCGATCATGGTCGGCGCGATCCTGCTGCTCGGCGGCCTGCTGCGCCTCGGCTTCGTCACCGACCTGCTCTCGAAGCCCATCAGGGTCGGCTACCTGAATGCGATCGCGCTCCTCGTGCTCATCTCGCAGGTGCCGCCGCTCCTCGGCTTCTCGGTCGACGGGGACTCGCCCGTCGCCGAGGTCGGCGCGATCCTGTCCGCGCTCGCCGGGGGCGAGGTCGATCCGCTCGCCGCCGCGTTCGGGCTGGGTTCGCTCGCCGTGATCGTCGGACTGACCCTCGTGCGCTCGCCCGTCCCGGGCGTGCTGGTGGCCGTCGTCCTCGCGACGCTCCTGGCCTGGATCCTCGGGCTCGGCGAGCAGCTGCCCGTCGTCGGCGCGCTCCCGCAGGGGCTGCCGGCTCCGGCGCTCGACGGGCTCGAATGGGCGGATGTCGCGGGCCTCGCGCTGCCCGCCGCCGGCATCGCGCTCGTCGCCTTCACCGACACCGCGGTGTTCTCCCGCTCGCTCGCCGCGCGTCGCGGCGAGACCGTGAACGGCAGCGCCGAGATGGCGGCGATCGGGTCGGCGAACGTCGCCGCCGGCCTCTTCGGCGGGTTCCCCATCTCGGCCTCCTCGTCGCGGACGCCGGTCGCGGAGCAGGCGGGATCGAAGTCGCAGCTGACCGGCGTGATCGGCGCGGTGCTCCTCGTGCTCTTCATCCTCCTCGCGCCCGGTGTCACGGCGTTCCTGCCCTCGGCGACGCTCGCCGCGGTCGTGGTCATGGCCGCGGCGCGGCTCATCGACCTGCGCGGCTTCGTGCGACTGGTCCGCATGGACCGGGTGGATGCCGCGCTGTCGGCGGCCGCGTTCGTGGGTGTCTTCGCGTTCGGGGTGATCCAGGGCATCGCCGTGACGATCGGGCTGTCGCTGCTCGCGTTCGTCTACCACTCGTGGCAGCCGTACCGGGCCGAGCTCGGCCGGGTCACGGGGCTCCGCGGGTACCACGACCTGTCGCGCAACCCGGAGGGGGAGCGGATCCCCGGCGTCGTGATCGTGCGCTTCGACGCGCCCCTGTTCTTCGCCAACGGCGGGCTCTTCGACGACTTCGTCCGATCCCGCGTGCGGGCGGCCGGCGACGACGTCCGCACCGTGATCCTCGCGGCCGAGCCCATCACCGACATCGACACGACCGCCATCGACGAGTTCGTCGAGCTCGACGACTGGCTCGCGCGCCGCGGCATCCGCCTGGTCATCGCGGAGATGAAGGACCCGGTGATCGACGTGCTCCGTCGATACGGGCTCGCCGACCGGTTCACGCCCGACCGCTTCGCGCCGACGGTGGGCGCCGCGGTCGACGAGATCACGGGCACCCTGCGCGGCGACCTCGAGGGCACGAAGTGGGACGAGGACGCGGACGACGGGCCCGGGCGCTGAGGGTCACCGGGCCCGGTCGCCACGGATGCCGCGGGCACGGGTCGTTGGGCCCGCGCTGCCGGGCCGCCGGGGCCTAGCGTCGGAGTCGGAGGTGCGACATGAGCAACGGGTCGAATGCGGGTCTCGCCGGGGGCGGTGCGATCTACGGTCTCGGGATCTTCGGGGCGTGGGTGTACTTCTGGCAGCAGGCCGACGCGTTCTGGGAGTACGTGTGGGCGATCTTCCAGGGCCTGTTCTGGCCGGCGTTCATGGTCTATGAGCTGTTCGAGGCGCTCGGCGACTGACGCCGCGCTCTCCTCGCGGGCAGAAGGTCCCGCGGCCCGTTCAGCTCCCGTGAATACGGTAGGGGTATGCCTGAGCCCCGCCCGAGCGATGCGAACGACGCGCCCGACCCGAACGCGACGCCCGACCTGAACGACCCGACCGGACCGCCCGACGGCAGCGACGAACGCGGACTCACCCGCCGCTCGGTGCTCGTCATCGGAGCCTCCGCGGTCGGCGCCATCGCGGTCGGCGCCGGCGGTCTGGCCTGGTGGGCCTCGTCGCAGGACGGGGGGACCGGCACCGGGACACCCGACCCCGGCAGCGCGGCGGACGCCGACGCCGACAGCGACGAGGCGTCCGGCGAGGCGTTCCGCGAGCCGGAGGTGCGCGCGAGCTCGGGCGGCCGGCTCGACGTCGAGTTCACCGCGGCGCTGGCGACGGTCGCGGTCGACGGCCGCGAGGTGCGGGTCCTCGGCTTCGAGGGCGGCATGCCCGGCCCCACGCTGCGGGTCCGGCCGGGCGACCGGATCTCGGTGCGGTACCGCAACGACCTGGATGCCACGACCAACCTGCACACGCACGGGCTCGAGGTCTCGCCCGAGGGGAACTCGGACAACGTCTTCGTGATGATCCCCGCCGGCGGGACGTTCGACTACGAGTACGAGCTCGGCGACGAGCATCCGCCCGGCGTCTTCTGGTACCACCCGCACCACCACGGCACGACGGCCGACCAGCTCTTCGCCGGCCTCTACGGCGCGATCATCGTCGAGGACCCCGAGCCGATCCCTGCCGCACGCGAGCGCGTGCTCGTGATCGCCGACATCGCGTTCGACGCGAACGGCGACCTCGCCGTCCCGTCGCGCTTCGACCGGATGCTGGGGCGCGAGGGCGACCTCGTGCTCGTCAACGGACAGCTGCTCCCGACCATGGCCGCGGCCCCCGGAGACCGCGAGCGATGGCGCATCGTCAACGCGTGCACCTCGCGCTACCTGCGCCTCCGGCTCGACGGGCAGCGGATGCGACTGCTCGGCATCGACGGGGGGCGCTACGCCGAGCCGCGCGAGGTCGACGAGATCGTGCTGCTGCCCGGCAATCGCGCCGACGTGCTCGTCGACGCGTCGGCGGGCGAGGCGGTGCTGCAGACCCTGCCGTTCGACCGCGGCAGCATGGGCGCGATGGGCGCGCCGCGGAGTGCGACGACGGGCGCCGACCTGGCGCGGTTCGTCGTGTCCGGGGATGCCGCGGCCTCCGCCGGGCCGCTGCCCGCGGCATCCGTCGCCCCTCGCGACCTTCGCGACGAGGAGCCGACCGGTCGCCGGACGGTGACACTGGCGATGGGCGGCATGGGCGGCGGCATGGGTCAGGGGATGGCGTTCACGATCGACGGGCGCACGTTCGCCGAGGGCCGCACCGACCTCGAGGTCGAGGCCGACGCCATGGAGGAGTGGACGATCGAGAACACGAGCACCATGGACCATCCGTTCCACCTGCACGTGTGGCCGATGCAGCTCGTCGAGGTCGACGGCCGGGCGGTGGACGGGGTGGACCGACGGGACGTGGTGCCCGTGCCCGCGGGCGGGCGCGTCGTGGTCCGGATCGCGTTCGAGGGCATCAGCGGGCGGACCGTGTACCACTGCCACATCCTCGACCACGAGGATCTCGGCATGATGGGCGCGATCCGCGTCGCCTGAACGGGCCCCCTCCGGAGACCGGATGGCGCGCGCAGGCGCCGGGCTCAGCGCGCGGCGCCCCCGTACGAGCGCAGGAACAGCGCCTCGGCGATCGCGAGGTGCTCGATCTCCGACGGGTCGACGCTCTCGTTCGGGGCGTGGATGAGCGCGAGCGGCTCCTCGACGCCCATCAGGATGATCTCGGCGCCCGGGTAGGTCTCGGCGAACACGTTGCACAGCGGGATCGACCCGCCCTGGCCGAGCGTCGTCATCGGGGTGCCGTAGGCCTCCTGCATCGCGGCCGCCATGGCGTGGAACGCTGGCCCGTCGGTCTCGGCGCGGAACGCCGACCCGATCGCCTCGGTCTCGACCTCGACGCGCACGTTCCAGGGAGCGTGCGCGCGGAGGTGCGCCGCGAGCGCGTCGTGCGCGACCTGCGAGTCCATCCCCGGCGGCACGCGGAGGTTGAGCCGCGCCGCCGCGCGCGGCACGATCGCGGCGGTCGAGCCGACCACCTTCGGGGCGTCGATGCCGAGCACCGTGAGCGCCGGGCGCGCCCAGAGCCCGTCGGCCACCGTGCCGTCGCCGAGCAGGTCGACTCCGTCGAGCACGCCCGCGTCGGTGCGGAACTGGCCGGCGTCGTAGGGCGCGCCCGTCCACGTCGCGGTGCCGTCGAGCCCGTCGATCGTCGTGTTCCCCGCGGCGTCGCGGAGCGACGCGAGCATCGCGATGAGGGCTGCGAGCGCATCGGGCGCCGGGCCGCCGAACATGCCGGAGTGCACCTCGGAGGCGAGCGCCCCGACCTGCACCACGACGTTCGCCATGCCGCGCAGCGTCACGGTCGCGGCCGGCCGGCCGACCGCGGCGTTGCCCGTGTCGCACACGAGGATCGCGTCGGCGCGCAGCACCTCGGGGTTCGCCGCGACGTACCGCTCGAGTCCGCCCGTGCCCTGCTCCTCGGAGCCCTCGACGGCGAGCTTGAGGTTCACCGGGATTTCGTCGCCGAGTGCACGCAGCGCGAGCAGGTGCATGAGGATGTTGCCCTTGCAGTCGGCCGCACCGCGCCCGTGCCAGCGCCCGTCGACCTCGGTGAGCTCGAACGGCGGCGTCCGCCACGCGGACTCGTCGAGCGGCGGCTGCACGTCGTAGTGGGCGTACAGCAGCACGGTCGGGGCATCCGCCGCCGCGGCCGGCCGCGAGCCGACCACCGCATCGGAGCCGTCGGGCGTGCGCTCGAGGCGCGCGTCGGCGAAGCCGAGCTCGGCGAACCGGTCGCGAACCCATGCCGCGGCGCGGGCGCACTCCTCGGGCGGGAACTGCCGCGGGTCGGCGACCGATCGCATCGCCACGAGCTCGGCGAGCTCGTCATGCGCGGCGGGCATCATCTCGCCGATGCGAGCGCGGATGTCGCCGCTCACGAGTCGTCACCGTCGACCGTGTCGAGCGAGTCGACGAACTCCTGGAACTCGTCGAGCTCGTCGGGGCAGTACGTCTCGATGATGAGCAGCTGCCCCTGGAGCAGGCGCTCCTCGACGATGACCGGGCGGGTTCCCGGCCCGGCCGCGCCGTTCGCGAGCTGGCTCAGCAGGATCGACCGCGACAGCGCATCGTTCGGGTTCGCGCAGACCGCGCCGCCGTCGTCGCCGAGCACCGAGGCGATCTGCTGCGACGTGAGCGTCACGTCGACGTCGGCGTCCTCGAGCGACTGGATGAGCTCCTGCGCCTTCGCCTCGGCCTCCGCGCTCTGGCGCGCCGCGCGCAGGTTGAGGAGGCCGATGACGACGAGGACGACGAGGAGCACGACGGCCACGATGTAGATGATCGAGCGCTCGCGTCCGGTCTGCGTTTCGGTCTGCGTGCTCATGACCCGCTCCCCTCGGTTCCCGACTCGGGCGGGAGTTTCCACGACGGCTTCCGGAACCGGTAGAAGAGGAACGGCACGAGCAGGCCCAGCCCGAGCGCTCCGCCCGCGACGATGAGGAAGTACACGATCGGGTCGCCGCCGCCGAACTGCGACGGCGGGATGAACCCGACGAGCAGGGCGGCCAGCGATGCGGCGAAGCCCATGCCGGCGAGGCCGATGAGCATTGGCGCGCGGTAGCCGCGCGGGTGGTCGGGGTGCGACTTCCGCAGCCGGATCGCCGCGACGAACATCAGCAGGTACATGATCAGGTACACCTGCGTGGTGATCACCGAGAAGATCCAGTAGGCGCTCGACACGTTCGGGATGAGCGCGTACCCGAGCGCGATGATCGAGGTGATGACGCCCTGGGTCACGAGCAGGTTCTGCTGGATCCCGTTCTTGTTGAGCTTCTGCAGGAACGGCGGGAGGTACCCCTCCTCGCGCGAGATCAGCAGGAGGCCCTTGGATGGCCCGGCGAGCCAGGTCAGCATGCCGCCGAGGGATGCCGCGACGAGCATGATGCCCACGATGGGCGTCAGCCACGACACCGAGAACGCGGCGAACACGGCCTCGAACGCCTGCATCACGCCGGCAGTGAGCGAGAGCTGCTCGGCCGGGACGATCCAGCTGATCGCGAGCGCCGGGAGGATGAAGATGACGAGCACGAGACCCATGGCCAGGAAGATCGCCTTGGGGTAGTCGCGACCGGGGTTCTTCAGCGACGAGACGTGGACCGCGTTCATCTCCATGCCGCTGTACGACAGGAAGTTGTTCACGATGAGCACGAGGCTCGCGAGGCCCGCCCACTGCGGCAGCAGGTTGTCGACGGTCATCGGGGCGGCCGACTCGTTGCCCTGTCCGAGGAAGACCGCGCCGAGGAGGATGAGCACGGCGCCCGGGATGAGCGTGCCGATGATCAGTCCGCCGCTGGCCAGGCCGGCGACGGCCTTGGTGCCGCGCGACGAGATGAACACGCCCGACCAGTAGCAGACCATGATCACGAGCGCCGTCCAGACACCGCTCGAGGCCAGGGCCGGATTGATCACGTAGGCGAGCGTCGACGCCACGAAGCCGAGCAGGGTCGGGTAGTAGAAGATCGTCATCGCGAACTGGCACCAGACGGCCAGGAAGCCCATCGGCTTCGAGATGCCGGTCGACACCCACTTGTAGACCCCGCCCTCCCAGCCGGAGGCGAGTTCCGCGGCCACGAGCGACGTCGGCAGCAGGAACACGATTGCCGGCACGAGGTAGAGGAAGATCGCGGCGAGCCCGTAGACCGCCATGGTCGGCGCCGGCCGGAGGCTCGCCACCGAACTCGTCGTCATGAGCGCCAGCGCGACCCACGAGATCCAGACCGTGCCCGGCACCGCCTTCGCCTTCGACATCGCCGCGCTCCGCGGGCGGTCGGCCGCGGCATCCGCCGTGCTCATCGCCGAACCACCTCGTCCACCGTGCACTGCAGCATGGCCACCGCCCCCTTCGCCTCTGCCTCACGCGAAATCTAGCGACGCGCCCGAGGGGGAAATCGGGACCAAAGGCCGTTGATCTGGAGGGCCCCCGAGTACCGTGTGACTCGTCACCGAAGCCGTCGAAAGGAACTCCCCGTGGATCTCTGGGCCTGGATCTGGTTCTTCTTCTGGATGTTCGCGTACATCGCGTACCTGATCGTGCTCGTCTACATCGTGATCGACATCTTCCGCGACCACTCACTGAACGGGTGGCTGAAGGCGGTCTGGGTCATCTTCCTCGTCTTCCTGCCCTGGCTCACGGGACTCGTGTACCTCATCGCGCGCGGCCGGGGCATGGCCGAGCGCTCGGCGCGGAAGCAGGTCGAGTACGAGACCCACACGGCCGAGGAGTACCGGCAGATCTCGTTCGCGAACCCGGCCGATGAGATCGCCAAGGCGCAGTCGCTGCGCGACCAGGGCGTGATCAGCGACGGCGAGTTCGAGGCGATCAAGGCGAAGGCGCTGGGGTCGAAGTTCTGAGCGACGGGGCGACGGACGCGCGCCACTCAGCGCGCTACCGCGAGATCGCGGCGGTCCTCCGCCGGCACAGCTTCGGCGTCCTCGCCGGGCTGGTCGGCGCGGGCCGCCGCAACCCGTTCCGCCGGTCGGCGCCCGGCGACCCCGGCTCCGACGCCCTCGCCGCCGTCGGGCCCGAGCACCTGCGCCGCGCGCTCGAGGAGCTCGGGCCGACCTTCATCAAGTTCGGGCAGCTGCTCTCAACGCGCTCCGACCTCGTGCCGCCCGCCTACGCGGACGAGCTCGCGAAGCTGCAGGATGCCGCCCCGCCCGTGCCGGTCGAGCAGATCCGCGCCGTGATCCGCAGCGAGCTCGGCGCGGACGCCGACGAGCTCTTCGCATCCTTCGATGACGCGCCGCTGGCATCCGCCTCGATCGGGCAGGCGCACGCGGCCGTGCTCCACGACGGCACGTCGGTGGTCGTCAAGGTGCGGCGACCGGGCGCGGTCGCGCAGGTGCAGCAGGACCTCGAGATCCTCCGCAACCTCGCCGACCGGGCGAGCCGCACGTGGAGCCTCGCCCGCGACCACGACGCCCGCGGCCTCGCGGAGGAGTTCGCGCAGACGCTGCTCGCCGAGCTCGACTACCTGCAGGAGGGGCGGAACGCCGAGCGCTTCGCCGAGGACTTCGAGTTCGAGACGGATGTCGCGATTCCCCGCGTCTACTGGGAGTACACGACCTCTCGCGTGCTGACCCTCGAGCGGATGACGGGACTCAACGTCGGCGACGCGGCCGCGCTCGACGCGGCGGGCGTGGACCGCAAGCGCGTCGCCCGTCGCGGCGCCGAGATCGTGCTGAAGATGACGTTCGAGGACCGCTTCTTCCACGCCGACCCGCACCCGGGGAACCTGTTCGTGCAGCCCGACGGCACGATCGCACTCATCGACTTCGGCATGGTCGGCGAGATCGACGAATCGCTGCGCGATGGGCTCGGCGCGCTCTTCGTCGCGCTCGTGCGCGGCGACCCCGAGCGGCTCGCCTCGGCGCTGATCGACCTTTCGCCGACCTCGGCCGGCGTCGACCGCGAGCTGCTGCAGGACGATCTCGCGGACTTCCTCAGCCGCTACCGCCTCGACTCGCTGCGCGACACCCCGTTCGCGCGCATGATCGCCGAGCTCTTCGGCATCCTGCGCCGCCACCGGCTGCGGCTGCCCCGCCAGATGGCGCTGCTGTTCAAGGCCCTGCTCGTGATCGAGGGGCTCGCGCAGCGGCTCGACCCGGAGTTCCGGCTCGGCGAGACGCTGCGGCCGTACGCCCAGCGCCTCGCGCGCGAGCGGCTCAGCGCGATCGTGCTCGCCAAGCGCATCGCGCGCGCAACGGCCGACCTCGGCGAGCTCGCGCTCGACATGCCCGGCACCCTGCGGCGACTCCTCGAGCACGCCGACGAGGGCGGGATCCAGGTGCACCTCCGCGCAGCGGAGCTCGAACCGCTCGTGGGCCGCGCCGAGCGCATCGGCAACCGGCTCGTCGCCGGCATGATCAGCGCCGCGCTGATCACCGGGGTCGGCGGCATCGTCCGGAGCGAGCGGAGGTGGCGCTCGTGGGAGGGCGTGATGCTCGGCACGGGCCTCGGGGTGCTCGGCTCGCTCGGCGGCTACCTCGCCTGGACGTCCCGGCGATCGGGGCTGCGCCGGCCTCGATGACGGATGTCGCGTGCGCGCGCCGCGCCGCGGACGCCGGGCGGCGGCCTTCGCGGCCTTCCGCGGTGGAAACGGGGACTGTCCTCCCCCCGTTCGGGTGCCATACACTCGGCGCGTGGCCGACCCCGACGGCGCACTCGCCGGTGCCCCCCTGCGCGTGGAGCACCTCCCGCGCGCGCCCGCACCGGTCGGTGCGGAGCAGTTCGCGTCGGTGCTCGCCGCGGCCCAGGCGGGGGCGCGCTGGGCGAACGCGAGGCTCTGGAACGACCACGCGCCGGCCGTCGCGGCCTTCCTCAGGGCGCGCGGCTCGCGCGAGCCCGACGACCTGACGAGCGAGGTGTTCCTCGCCGTCTTCGACCGGTTGGCCGCGTTCCGCGGCGGGGCGGCCGAGTTCCGCGCGTTCGTCTTCACGATCGCCTACCGGCGTCTCGCCGACGAGCTCCGCCGCCGCGGCCGTCGCGGCGATCACGAGGAGTGGCGACCGGAACTCGACGCCCGCCGGGCTCCGAGTGCCGAGGAGGAGGCGGTCGATCGCCTCGGCGACCGCGCCGCCCGGGACCTCATCGACTCGCTGGCACCCGACCAGCGCGACGTGATGGTGCTCCGCATCGTCGGTGACCTCACGGTCGAGCAGGTCGCCGCCGTGCTGGGCAAGCGTCCCGGCGCGGTGAAGGCGCTGCAGCGGCGGGCGCTGGAGTCGATGCGGAGGAAGATCGCGCAGGGCCGTACCCCTGCGCGCCGCTCCGTCGATGGCAGGGAGTGAGATGACGAACCGGATCACCGACGACGACGCAGAGGCACTGCTCCATGGCCGTTCCCCCCACGGCCGGGCCGAGCTCTCCCCCCTCGCCGATGCGATCGCCGGGTTCCGCGCTTCGTCATCCGGGGGGTCGCCGCGGCCGAGCGCCGCGGTGGCCTCCCGACTCGACGTCGGCCTCCGGCCCGGCGTCGGGTTCTCCCCCGATGAAGACCCGAACGAGGCGGCGCTCGTCCCTGCGCGCGCGCCGTCGGCGAGGAGACGAGTGGTGACGGAGTGGTTCGCGGGCCTGGGGCTCGCGGCGAAGATCTCGATGGGCGCGGTGGCCGCGGTGGCCGTGGGCGCGAGCGGAGCCGGCGCGGCCGGCGCGGCGGGCATGCTGCCCGAGCCCGCGCAGGTCGTGTTCGACCGGATGGCGGGCACCGAGTCCGGCACGGATGCCGATGACTCGAGCCTGACCGACGCGACCGGCGACGAGGCCGACGAGGCCCTCACCGGCCTCGAGAACGCGGAGGAGAAGGCCGGCTCGGGCCTCGAGACGGCGGTCGAGCACGCCGACGAGCACGCCGAGTTCGGTCTCGAGACCGCGGAGGAGAAGGCGGGCTCGGGCATCGGCACCGGCGCGGAGGCCTCCGAGGGCGCCGGCGCGCCCGAGGGTGCCGGCGACCGGGCCGACGACGCCGGTTCGCAGGCCGGCGATGCGGGCTCCCAGGCGGATGACGCTGGCTCGCAGGCGGGCGACCGCCCTGCATCGGGTGGCGACGACTGATCGTCACCGCCCGACGATGCTCGACGGGCCCTCGCCGATCTCGGCGGGGGCCCGTCGTCGTCGCCACGAGGCATCCGCTCGACCCGCCTGTGTGATACCTGAAGGGTATTTTGACAATACCCCGGGGGTATTGCTACGGTACTGACATGACCTCGAACCGGTACCTCATCATCGGCGGCGTCGCGGGCGGAATGTCCGCAGCCACCCGCCTCCGCCGCCTCGACGAGCACGCCGACATCATCGTGCTCGAGCGCGGCGGTCACGTCTCGTTCGCCAACTGCGGCCTGCCGTACTACCTCGGCGGCGTCATCGAGGAGCGCTCCAGCCTCCTCCTGCAGACCCCGGCCTCGCTCGGCAGCCGCTTCAACCTCGACGTGCGCGTGCGCACCGAGGCCGTCGCGATCGACCGCGAGGCGAAGACCGTGCTCGTCCGCGACCTCGTCACCGGCGAGGAGACCACCGAGGCGTACGACGCGCTCGTGCTCTCTCCCGGCGCGACCCCCGTCCGCCCGCCCATGCCGGGCGGCGACCGCATGCTCACCCTCCGCGACATCGACGACGTCGACCGCGCGATGGCCGAGCTCGAGGTCGCCCCGCGCACCGCGCTCGTCATCGGCGCCGGCTTCATCGGCCTCGAGATGGTCGAGAACCTCGTGCACCGCGGCCTCGACGTCACGCTCGTCGAGCTCGGCGACCAGGTCCTCCCGCCGCTCGACGCCGAGATGGCCGCGCCCGTGGCCGAGCGCCTTCGCGACGCGGGCGTCGACGTGCGCCTCGGCACGCAGGTGACCGAGCTCCACGCCGACACCGCGCTGCTCAGCGACGGCACCACCGTGCCGGCCGAGTTCGTGCTCGGCTCGATCGGCGTCCGCCCCGACACGACGCTGGCCGCCGCGGCCGGCCTCGAGATCGGCGAGCGCGGCGGCATCCGCGTCGGCGACGACCTGCGCACGAGCGACCCGCACATCTGGGCCATCGGCGACGCCGTCGAGAAGGTCGACGCGATCAGCGGCGAGCACCGCCTCGTCGCCCTCGCGGGCCTGGCCAACCGCCACGGCCGGCTCGCCGCCGACGTGATCGCGGGCCGCGACATCCGCGTTCGCAACGCTCTCGGCACCGCCGTCGTCGGCCTCATGGGCCTCACGATCGCCACGACCGGCTGGCCCGAGAAGCTGCTGCGCCGTGTCGGGCGCGACGTCCGCGTCATCCACACGCACCCCGCCTCGCACACCGGGTACTACCCGGGCGCCGAGCAGATGGCGCTGAAGCTCGTCGTCGACGCGCAGACCGACGAGATCCTCGGCGCGCAGGGCATCGGCGGCGACGGGGTCGACAAGCGCATCGACGTCATCGCGACCGCGATGGCCGGCGGCCTCACCGCGTCCGACCTCGCCGACCTCGAGCTGGCCTACGCGCCGCAGTTCTCGTCGGCCAAGGACCCGGTCAACATGCTCGGCTACGTCGCGCTCAACGCCGCCGAGGGGCTGACCCCGTCGATCCAGTGGCACGAGCTCGACGCGGCGATGGAGGCCGGCGACGTGCTCGTCGACGTCCGCACGCCGGGCGAGGTCGCCGCGGGCGCCATCCCGGGCTCGATCAACGTCCCGCTCGACGAGATCCGCGCGCGCGTCGACGAGCTGCCCGCCGGGCGCCTCATCGTGCACTGCAAGGTCGGCCAGCGCGGCCACACGGCGGTGCGCCTGCTCGCGCAGCTCGGCCGCGAGGCCGTGAACCTCGACGGCGGCTACCTCACGTGGCAGGCGGGCGAGTCGGCCCGGATCAACGCCGAGGCCCGCGAGACCGCGGCCGCCGCCTGAGGCATCCGCTTCCCATCCCCTTCCCATCCACCCACGCACACTCGATCCCAAGGAGAACCATCATGTGCAGCCCCGTCACCTGTTCCTGCGGCAAGACCACCTGGTCCGGCTGCGGCCAGCACATCGACTCGGTGAAGGACTACGTCCCCGCCGACCAGTGGTGCAACGGCGACCACGGCGACCGCTGAGCCGCGGCATCCGCCCCACCCGACCCTGACGTCGCCGGTCGCACCGCGACCGGACGACCCGACACGTCCCCGAACCCCGAGGAGAACCACCATGTGCCGAGCCGTCACGTGCCGCAAGTGCGGCAAGACCACCTCGGCCGGTTGCGGCCAGCACGTCGACCAGGTCATGCGCGGCGTGCCGCGCAACCAGCGCTGCGCGGGCCACGAGAACGAGCCGTCGACCGGCTTCTTCGCGAAGCTGTTCGGCCGCTGAGACGGCGCGCCGCTGTCGCTGCCGCCGTCGCTGAGTCGCCACTGCCGAGCCGATGCCGATCTCGCTGAGCCGGTTCCGCCGAGACCCACGGGCCGAGACGGAGGAGATTCCGCCGAGCGAGCCGCGTGTCCACCCCCGACACGCCGCCGATTCGCCGGATGATCCTCCCTCTCGGCCCGTGCTCGTGCGCGACGACCTCCGCGCGCTGCGCGCCTCTGCGGCCGCGGCCTGGTCCGAGACCATGGGGGATACCACGTCCTGCGCGCTCGCGAAGGACGGCCGGTCGCACCCCGCGGGCAAGTTCCACGAGGGCCGGGTCGCCGCCCTCGGCGAGCTGCTGAGGGCCTGCCCGGCGGATGCCACGGGGCAGGCGGTCACCGCGCTCGCCGCGTCGCTCGCCGACGAGTGGGTCTCCCGGGTGATGCCGGGCGGCGGCAGCCGCGAATGGGAGAGCTACCGCGCGGGCGGGGTCGAGGTGCTCCGCGAGGTCGCGGCATCCTGAGCCTGTCGTCGCGCGTCGTCGAGGTCGATCGAGGCCGGTCGAGGCCGAGCGATCGCGCCGATGCCGACCCGAAGTACGCTGAGGCATCCGGCCCGACCGCATCACGACCCTCGCGAGGACCCATGGCAACGACGCAGCCCGCGATGTCACCGTCCGACCTCCCGGTCGACGTGGCCCTCGATCGCGCCACCGGCCCGCGTCGGGCCGAGGCCGACGAGCTGCTCGCCCTCTTCGGGGAGGTCAGCGGCGAGCCGCCGGTCGTCTGGGCGGGCCGCATCGTCGGCTTCGGTGAGGTCGAGTACCGCTACGAGAGCGGGCGCGGCGGCCGCTCGCCGCTCCTGGCCTTCGCGCCGACGCCCCGGCAGCACACGATCTACCTGTCCGAGGGCTTCCCCGAGCGGTGGCCCGAACTCCTGGCCTCGCTCGGCCCGCACCGATCGAGCAAGGTGTGCCTCTACCTCCCTCGGTTGACCGGGGTGGACCGCGGCGTCCTGCGGACGCTGCTCGAGCGCGCGCTCGCGGAGGCGAGGGCGCAGGGTCGCTGATCGGGCGTCGAGGACGGCGCCGCGGGCGTGGCATCCCGGCCCATGTTCCATTCCTCGGACGAGGGAGAAAGGTATACCGCGACTACCTTTCTCCCCGACATTGAGGAGCAACGATGGATCCGTCGCGAAGCTCGGTGACCAAGTGGTCGCACGACCGGCCCTTCGCCGTCTGCGTGAGCCGAGCGATCAGGCGGCCGGGGGCTCCTCGGTGTCGGCGTCGTCACGGTCGCCCTTCCGCGGTGCGAGGAAGAGGTTCGCGAGGTAGCCGGTGAAGGTGCCGAAGATGCCAACGCCGACGACGATCATGAGCGCCCCCGCGAAGCGGCCCGCGTTCGTGACGGGGAACTCATCGCCGTAGCCGACGGTCGAGATCGTGACGACCGTGTACCAGAGCGCGTCGGACGCGGTCGTGATGTTCGCGCCCGGGGCGTACTGCTCGAGGTAGAGCATCGTCAGGCTTCCGAACTGCAGGACCAGCACGCCCATCAGGAGGAGTGCGTACAGGGCGCTCCCGGCGCGGTCGCGCACGAGGGTGCGCCAGATGGTGCGCGCGCCGAGCTCGCGGAACAGGCGGATGACGCGGATGATCCGGAACAGCCGCAGGATCTTGAGCTGGGCGAACGGCAGGCTCGCGAGGAGGTCGGCCCACCCGAAATGCCGGAAGAAGTACGCGCCGCGCTGTGGAGCCGTCACGAGGCGGTAGGTGAAGTCGATGAGGAACACGGCACTGAACAGCGCGTTCATGACGGTCAGCACGGTGTCGAGCGCCTCGTCGTCGACCAGCGCGTACATCAGCACGAGGTTGACGATCGAGAGCACCGAAAGTGCGCCGACGAAGATCTCGTACCCGGTGCTCTTCAGCTCGCTGCGGCGCTTCGGCATGCGTGGATCATGGCGCGAGCGCTCCGTGCGGAGCGGGCGCCACGCGGGGCGCCCGGCAGGTCGCTGATCCGGCTCAGGTCGCGGCGCGCGTGTCGGCCGACTCGCGGACCCCGACGGTCGGTTCTGGGGCCCGGCCGACGAAGCGCTCCGTGTCGGACACGGCCGCGGCGAGCAGCGCGACGAGCCGGTCGTCGCGATCGCCGATGACGGCGGTCGCGATCCCGTCCACGGCGCCGGTGATGACGTGGCGGCACTGCGTGACCGTCGTGCGCGGGTGGCCTCGGCCGACCTCGTCGATGAACCGGATGGCCCATGCGTCGGCCGCCGGCGCGGAGCGCAGCGCCGACTCGGCGAGCTCGCGCGCCGCCACGGAGAATTCGTCGTCGCGGTCCGCGATCGAGACCATCGCAGCGCGGAGACCAACCGCCTGGGATCGCTGCCGTTCCTCGGCGGCGACCGGAAGGGCCGCGTGCGCGGCCCGCACCGCGAGGAGGACGTCGAGCAGGGGGTCGTCGCTCGTCAGGCCGACGACCGACGGGATGAGCGCGGTGAGGCGTGCGCGGCCCCCGTCGCTCGTCCGATCGTTGACCAACCGGGCGAGGTGGGCGAGGGTGCCGTGCGTGCACGCGGGGTGATCACTCCAGCGTTCGCCGGCGAGGAAGGACGCGAACTCCATGAAGCACGCGCCGCGCCGCGGCGAGCGATGGCGCCCCGTCGACAGGATGGGCACGACATCCGGGTGCAGTTGGCCGCTTCGCATGGGAACCCCCTCGCAGGTCCACTGTGCGCCGGTCGCGACCGCGAATCAAGGGGTCGGCGGTCGCGCGGTGGTTGCGAGGTCACGCATCAGGGGTTTGCCGCGTCAGTTGAGCGTGCGGAGGACGTCGTCCATGCCGTCGACCAGTCGGCGTGCTGCCTTGAGCAGTTCCGCGGCGCGTGCTTCGGTGAGCAGCAGTGGGAGTACACGATGAGGTCGGCAGAGGTGAGGAACGCGTGGGCGTGCTGGGCGCGGGTGCGGACCTCGGTGCGAGTCATCTTCCGTGTACGTGCCGGCATCAGGGCGCTGCATCTCCTCGGTCGGTCGCCTTCGCGTTCGCGCCGAGGAGACTCCCGATCTCGACTCCCATGACGGTCCTGCCATCCCGGCGGATGGATGCGACCAGCGGGTCGTCGTGTTCGACGAGGCGGGCGAGCTCCGCTCTCGTTACCGCGAGAGCTTGGACCCGATTACCGGTCAGGCGTCGGAGCCGCTCCTCCAACGCCTCGAGGACGGCATCACGCTGGTCCACGGCCGTCTCGTCCTCCCAGACGACGAGGACATCGACGTCGGATTCCGGCCCGGCCTCACCGCGGGCCATGGACCCGTAGATCGCCGCGCTGGCGACGATGTCGGCGGCGGCCTCCCTGACGGCTTCCTCGACAGCGGATGTCACGACGGCGCGACTGGCCAGGATCGCCTCGATCAGATTCCACAGCACGTGTCCGCGATTCAGCGTGTACGCGTTCGCCGGTCCGACCTTCTGCATATCGACCAGGCCGAGCGTGACGAGCTCATCGAGGATCCGTTGCGTGCTGCGAAGCGCCCGCACTCCGCTGAGCTCGTGGATCCGGCGACCGGACGCGGGTTCGGCGAGCACCGCCAGTCGCCGCAGGATCCTGGCGCGGTTCTCGCCGAGGATCACGTATTCGGGATGACTCAGATCCACGGTCCCCCTGACTCGAGTCCGCATCAAGTGACTACATATTACATCAAGTGACTACCCATTGGCGGAATCGCCCGCTCGAGCCCGTGAATCTACCGAGGTGCGTCCCGGCGGACCCTTTCCGAGCGATCTCGGCCGCAGCGCGGGATTGCATGCCTTGCTTCGGACGCGCGGAGAGTGCGGTTGATCATGCAATCTGTGAAGAGCCGATGACGGGAATCGAACCCGCGCTGTCTGCTTGGGAAGCAGAAGTTATCCAGTAGTGATTCACTCGGCTTCACTCGGGCTCACGAGCCCCGGAATCACGGGGAAGTGTGAACTCCAGTGAGTCAACGTGATCTCGATTTTGTGACTATTAAGTGACTACGAGCTTCCCTGCGCGCTCCTCGATGGACGGCGGCGTTGGCTCAACCAGGCTCGCTCAGGTGCGCTACGGTGGCGCTCATGCGAGTGGGGGTCTACATCGACGGGTTCAATCTCTACTACGGCGGCCTTGCGCATCTGGGAAGCACGGCTGGATGGAAGTGGATCGACCTGCGTGCACTTGCCTCGCGGTATGCCTCATGGCAGGGGGCGCACGTCGAACGCGTCATCTACTGCACGGCCCGGTGAACGATCGAGACGACCCGGCGCAGACGCAGCGGCAGGACTTCTATCTCAAGGCGCTCAAGCTGCACGGCTCGGTGGACGTCATCGAGGAGGGCTACTACGCGTCCTGGGCGAAGGAGTCGGTCATGACCGTCGAGGCCGCAGGTACTCGAACGCCGTCGGTGATGCGCGATCCGAACCGTCGGCTGTCATGGTCGCCGGGCCTGCGCGTGCGCCGCAACGGCGAAGGCATGATGTTCGCGACGGTGCGCAAGCGCGAAGAGAAGGGTTCGGACGTGAACGTCGCGACACACCTGCTCGCCGACGTATTGCAGGGTCACGTCGACGCGGCAATCGTGATCTCGAACGACTCCGATCTGGCGTTGCCAATCCGCATCGCACGTGAGCACGTGCCGATCGGCCTCATCAACCCTGGACGCAAGCCCCTCGCTGGCGCGCTGAAAGGCATAGCCAGCGACGGAGTCGGCCGCCATTGGTGGCGTCGCCTCAACCCGTCCGACCTGCAGCAGTGCCAGTTGCCCGACCCCGTGGAGGGCATTGCGAAGCCTTCAACTTGGTGACCCGACGAATCGGGCAGCCGTGCTACAGTTGGTTTCACCAACCCGCTCCTCCATGTGAGGGCGGGTCTTTTCTTTGCCGACAGTCGCGCCGAACAGCGACCGGCCAGCGGGCTCCGGTGCGCCCACGAGTACGCCGAATCGGCGGGCGCCGATATCGCTTCGCCGCCCAAGGAACTCGCGTGCCATCCAGCAGTGGTCTGCAGACTGCCCGGCGGCGGCGGCGGCGGCGGTGACGACGACTGCAGGCAATGCACGGCGTTGACGTAACGAGTACAACATCCTGTCGACGGTCAATCGTCCTGAAAGCGGACATCGGTGCACGTGGGCGCATTCAACCGTCGAATACCTCGCCGCTGGCAAACGCCGCGTCTTCGGAGAGCAGCTCCACGAGCGCCGATGGGCACTCATCGAAGATGATCCGGTCAACGGACGGCCGGGCCATCGGCTGGAAGTCTGCCTTGATCCCGTAGCACGTGAATACCGTGCTCGGACCCGTGTATTGCACGCCCTCGTCGGTCGCCACGTCGGGCCGTGGCCCGGAGGCGATGAAGACCGAGAGCTCGGCCGTGGTATCGGTCGAGGAAGTGCCATAGATGACCACTCCGCCCTCCCGAAAGTCCAGGTCGGTCGCTGAAGTTTCCGATCTGTCCCAGCGCAGGCCTTCGATCGCGTCCAAGTAGGCGGATGGCTCGTTGTCGTCGACCGCCGGCTGGTAAAGGCTTCGCGACAATGGGTCCTCGAAGGACGCGATCTGCCGCCACAACACTCCATCGATTCCGCTTTCGTAGCCGCGATACTCGGTGCGGCAGCCGGCGAGCACTACCGGCAACACAGCCATCACCAAGACGGCTCCTCGCGCCCCTGCCCCGTGAGGCAGCTTCTCAACGCGTTCGGCCCGCGGGCGATGATCCTTTCCTGAATGGTCCCCATCCTGATTGGGCGACCGGGGTCGCCGCGTCTCGCGGGCTGTCCAAACCAAGGCGGCTCAGAACCGGGGCTGCGTGAGAAGGTGCCAAACGAGAGCCGCACCGGTAATGGTCACGACGGCGCTCAACGTGGCCAGCGAGATTCTTCCGGCCGCCTTCGAGGGAAATGCCGCGGCCGCCTGTCCAGCGAAGCCGACGACGACGGCGATGGCGACGAGCACCGCGCTGGAGAACACGACGCCGCCCAGGTTCATCCCTGAACATGCCGTGGAATCCGCGGTGCAGCTGCGGAAGGGTCCGCCCTGACCGCTGGTGTCGTAGTCGTGCAGGCTGGTCGAGAGCAAGTACATCGCGAAGAGACTGACCGGCAAGGCGACGCCGGTCAGCACGACTGTGAGCAGGGGGCCGAGGACTCGGCGGATCCGCACCAGTCGTGCGTCGGCGCCCGTGTGGATGGGAGGCATCAGCCTTGGGCGGCGCGGAGTTCCGCCATCCTCGTATCGACGTCGAGGCACAGTTCGAACACGGCCTGCTCGAGGTGCGGGTCGATGGGCGCGGGGCCGGTGTTGGGGAACCAGACGTAGTCGGGCCACTTCGCCACCCATTCGTCGCGCGGCGCCGGAGGCGGGTTGTCGAATCCGTTGGCAGCCAGGCACGGAGCGCTGTAGGCGACGAGGTAGTCGTAGATCCAGCCGAGTTCGGCGGCGGTGGGACCGGCGGCGGTGCGCTCGATCGGGTGCGAGGTCTCGCAGGTCCACGCTGCGATGGCCTCTGCCTCGTTCGCCGTGATGGCGCTCACGCTGACGACCGGTCCATCCGGGTCCGTCGCGGCGCGTCCTTCCTCGATCTGGAGTCCGGCCGCGTCGTAGCAGGCGCGGCGGACCTCGAGACGATCGGCGTCGGTGATGTACGCCTCGAACGGGTCGGCCGGCCGCACGGCGTCGGGGTAGGTGATGAGCAGAGCCGCCCACTGCGCGTCGGCGTCGGCCAGCCGCGCTGTCTCGGACTCGGCCGCCGTGAGCGGCGGCGCCGGGGCGGGGACCGCGTCGAGGTCGGGCATCGGAATCATGACGAGCGAGTTCTCCGGCGTGGCGTCCGTGGTCGCAGTGGGAGCGTCGGGCGCCTCGGCGGCGCAGCCAGCGAACGTGACGACGGTGAGTACGGATGCCGCGGCAAGCGCGGCACGGATGCCGCGACGGCCACCATGGCGGGAGGATCGCGTCGTGAATGAATCCTGTCGGAGATGCCCTTCCGCATCAGTTAGCCACGACGGGATCATGCGGTCGGCTCGCTGTCGGCGGGTGGGAGGTAGGCGGTGATGTCGATCGAGGTGTGCGGGGCCATGCTGACCGCGGTCGGATCCGCGCAATGCGCTTCGCGCTGGTCGTAGGGTGTCACGTCGTCTCGTTTCCGTTTCGTGGCGCTGGTTGTATGGGAAACCTATGTCGCGCGTGGTCGTCTGGGCGATACGACCTTCGCCACATTCCTCCGCTGTGCCGCCCGTCGGCGGCTCCGGGCTGGTCACCAGTCGAGTTGGTACCAGTCCCCTTCTCCGGGCGCGCGGCTGAACATCAGGTGGTAGCCGGTCGGGGTACGTTGCAGCACGTACTCTCCGGTCGCCAGCGCGTGGTTCGGGTCGGCTGTGAGGATGGATACGCCGTCCGAGTACAAGGGGCCGCCGGCAGGCTCGAGGATGGTGTAGTCGGTGTGATGCCCGGTGATCGCGCGGACAAGGAACTGAGCGCCGTCGTCTGCCGTGATCGTCACGTAGTGCCTGACCGAAGCGAACACAGTGAAGAGGTAGAGCAGGATCACCATCGCGACTCCGCACACGGTGACGAGTGGGCCCCAGCACCCACGCAGCGGCGCGTTCGAGCTTCAGGGACGCCCAGGCCAGCTGATGCGCGATCGTTCCCGTGCGATGCACATGGATGCCAGGAAGATGAAGTGCATCGTGGGCCGCCACTGGAACGCGCCGACCGAGAAGATCACCACCTCGAAGCCTGGCCGCTCGAGATGCTCCAAGATGAGCAACGCACTCAACGCGGTTCCCGCCGCGAGTATCGCGATCCACCGAATGACAGTGCGAGCGTGGCCGGCCAGCGTCGAAGGCGATGCGGCCGAGCCCGCCGATGTCCGTGACGCCAGCCCGGCACCCTCGTGCGGGGCAGGGTTGCGTGGGGGTTCGCTCACGATCGGGTGGAGTCGATCTCGCCGAGCCGCGTGGCCTTGGCCACGGCTTCGGTCCGAGACGTCGCGCCGAGCTTGGCGTAGATGTTGGTGTTGTGCCGTTTGACGGTGCCGACCGAGATCGACAGCGACCGGGCGATGTCGTCATTGGACCGGCCCTGCGCGATCAGCCGCATCACTTCCCTCTCGCGCAACGAGAGGACCGAAGCGGCGTGCAGATTACCGGGGGCGGGGCTCGGTGCGGCCGTGGCCGAGTGGATCGCGTCGACCAGTTCGCTGGCAGGGGCGGACTTCGACACGAACCCGGCCGCGCCGGCCGCGCGCAGGTGGTTCGCGAGAACCCGGTCGCGGTGCATGGTGACGATGAGGATATGTGTTCCCGGTGCATCCGCCCTGACCCGGCCGATCGTCGAGAGCACTGGAATGCCCGGCATCTCGACGTCAAGCAGCAGCACATCCGGCCGTGTCGCGATCGTCTGTTCGTAGGCTTCGTCGTGAGTCGCTGCCTCGCCGATCACACGTACTCTGTCGGCGGCGGTGAGCATCGCCCGCAGCCCTTCGCGGAAGAGCTCGTGGTCATCCGCGATGACGACCGTGACGGATTCCGCTCCGGTCACGTCGTGCCCCGGTCGACGAATGGCAGGTTCAGTCGAATACCCGCAGCGCCGGGCGCGCGGAGGAACTCGACGGTTGCTCCGATCGTGCCGGCGCGTTCGGCGATCCCTCGAAGGCCCAGTGAGGTCGGCTCGCGGGTGTCGTCGTTGTAGCCGAGGCCATCATCGGTCACCGTGATCCGCAGCTGAGTTGGCGACCACTCGAGTCGTGCGTGTACCGCTGTTGCCTGCTGCGCGTGGGTGCGGGCGTTGCGGCTGGCTTCGGCGACGATCGTGAACAGCTCCTCACGGGCAAGATCACTCAGGGGTCTCACCGTGCCGACTTGCGTGACGTGAACGGGAAGCGTGCCAGGTCCGCCGGTCGCGTACGCGTACTCTTCAAGGGCCGCAGCCAGTTCCATGTTTCCTACCTGTGCTCGGAGGTCGACGGCGATGTCCTGTGTGTCCATGAGCGCGCCACGGAGGACGCTGATCGCCGTGGCGACCTCCTCATCGGGGCGGCGCAACTGGGCGGCTTCCAGCCGCTGCACGCCTGCAGCGATCCCGTGCGCGATGCGATCGTGCAGCTCACGCGCCAGACGCGACCTGGCCTCGCGATCAGACGAGCGGAGCTGATCCCGGAGCACTTCCACGTACGCGATCGCACCGGGTGGGAACCGCCGCCAGATCGCATGATGCAACGTGCGGGCGACCTCCAGGTCTCGACGCTGTCCGGATGCCGCGGTGAACGCGTCGGCGAGAATCGGCAGCGCGACGCCGAATAGCACCTCCGCCGCCATCAGCGGCTCCGACGGATCGATGTCCAATGCCGCGGACCGCTGCCCGTGCGCACTCAACGCGTCAGGGTTGCCGTACTCGACCGACACCAACGCCGGAGACTCGAAGTCGCCGTCGACCCCCGAGATCGCCTCCGCCAGGATCGACAGAGCTTGAAACTCCAGCCCACCATCGAGCGCCTCGGCGGTCGCCAGTGCGCTTCCACGCTCAACCAGCCGCAGATGCAGCTCGGCGATCACCGCATCCGAGACCGTGGCCACGTCTATCCGCATGGTCGTCCAGTGCCGCCCTTCGTTGATCTCCGAGCGACGGCCGACAGCGCGCTCCTCTGGGACGGTACCCCGGAGCGCGTCACCCGGCGATACGACTTCCGACACATCCCTGACCGGACGGGACGCAGTGGCTGCCCTGGGGTTGCTCGTACGAACACTGGCGCCGGGCACGGGCTGGCGTGCACCTGTCTACGACGGTGCTCGGGCGATCCTTCGACCACCGCGAACAGAGCTTGACGCTGGAATTTGTGACTATCAAGTGACTACGAAGCACAATTAGCAATGGGTCTGCTGCACGAGTAGGTGACATCTGAGTTGGCTTGTCCTGCGGGACGGGCTGGAAGGATGTCATCGTGCCCAA